>CALRQP020000003.1:0-168943 GCA_943370355.1 Sphingomonas paucimobilis | reverse complement strand
AACTCGGGCTGTTCGGGCAGGAGACGTTCGAGACGGCCGAGGCAACCAAGGGCCTCGACGACCCGGCCTACAAGGCAGCGCGCGAAACATCGCTGCGGCTCGCCGGCAAGGAGGGCATCGACGCGATGCTCGCGGCCGCCAACGCCGTCGCGCTCGTCGCCCCGACGACGGGACCTGCCGGCTTCATCGACGCCGCCTTCGCAAGCGGCGGCGGCAGCACCGGCGCGGGTGGGTTCGCTGCGGTGGCCGGCACGCCGCATCTGACCGTGCCGATGGGTGCGGTGAAGGGCCTGCCGGTCGGCCTGTCCTTCATGGGCCCGGCGTGGAGCGAGGCGCGGCTTCTGGCGCTCGGCTATGCCTATGAGCAGGCGAGCCACGCGAAGATCACGCCGGCCTTCGCCCCCTCGGTCGAGGCAATGCCGGCGGTGGCGAAGCTGCTCGCGCGACCCTAGATGGGTGGCATGACCAACATCGCCGAACTGACCGACCGTGCCGTGCTCCGCCTTTCCGGGGCGGATGCGCGGGACTTCCTGCAGGGACTGCTGACCAATGATGTCACGCAGCCGCAACCGCTGTGGGCGGGGCTGCTGAGCGCGCAGGGCAAATATCTGTTCGACATGATTCTGCACGACGGCGGCGACGCGCTGCTGCTCGACGTCGCGGCGGACCGCGCGGCTGACCTTGCCAAGCGGCTGACGATGTACAAATTGCGGCGGGCGGTGACGATCGAGGCGACAGATTTACGCGTGTTCGCGGCATGGGATGGCGAGAGCGACGCGGCCTATGATCCGCGCCTGCCCGGCCTTGGCCGTCGCTGGGTAGCGGCTGACGCAGCAACGACAGCCACGCTCGCCGATTATGACGCGCACCGGCTGGCGCTCGGCGTCCCCGGCAGCGGCGATTTCGAGATCGACAAGACGATGTGGCTGGAGACCAATGCCGTCGAGCTCAACGGCGTGAACTTCGCCAAGGGCTGCTATGTCGGCCAGGAAAACACCGCGCGCATGCACCACCGCGACAAGCTGCGGAAGCGGCTGCTGCCGGTGCTTCTCTCCGACGATCCAGGTGCCGACACCGTGATCCTGTCCGGCGGTCGCGAGGCAGGCACGCTGCGCACCCACCGCGAGGGCCACGGCATCGCGCTGCTGCGCCTCGAACAACTCGACGAGCTGACGGTCGGCGGCGCGCCCGTCACCGTCGAATGGCCAAGCTGGCTCGGTGAACGCCCCTCGACAGGCGCGCCTGCGGAGGACTAGCTTCGCGCCATGTCCCGCCGGAAGAAAAAGCAGGCGATCACGCCGCTGCACGACAAGAAGCTCATCGGCATGCTCGCGATGTGCGGCGTGATGCTGCTGGCGTTCCTCGTCTTCGTCTCGCGCTGATCAGGCGCTGACACCCGTCCAATTCGCCGCGAGCACCGCCTCGGGCAGTTCGATCATCGCCGCCGCCTCGGTGTAGAGCAGCGCCGCCTCGATGGTGCGGCCGGGGAAGATGCGCGCCAGCGCGGCGGCATAGGCGGACATCTGCTTCAGATAATAGACGGGCACCTCGGCAGCCGAGGCGGGCACGTTGCGGCCCGTCTTGAAGTCGACGACCTGCACCCGGTCGGGCCGGATCAGCAGCCGGTCGACCTTGCCGGCAATCACGACGCCTTCGACAACTGCCGCGACCGGCGCTTCGGCGAGCGCATCGGGGCCGAACACGTCGGCGAAGGCCGGGTCCTCGATGATCGCCAGCGCCTTGGCGGCGAGGCCCGTGCGCACGTCATCGCCAAGGTCGCCCGCCTGCCGCGCCAGCCACGCGTCGGCCGCTGTGCGACGGCGGTCTGTAGCAACCGCGGGCAGTCGCTCGAACAATTTATGCAGCAGAGAGCCGCGCCGCGCTGCCTCGATCATCGCCTGCGTTGGCGGCGGTGCTGCGACATCGTCCGATGCGATCTGCGACGGCGACAGCGGGCGCGGCGGTGACGGCTCGGCAGCGGGCGCAGCCCGCGCCCAATCGGGAATGGTCACGGGTGGCGGAGCGACCCCCTCCCCCCGCTCGGACGCTTCTGCCGGGGTGCCGCGCCGGTAGGTCAGCACCTCGCCGTCCCACAGCGCATCCTCTTGGGCCTCAGCCCCCAGCCCTTCGAGCGCCGCCCGCACCCGCGCGTGCCAGGCATCGGGAGACATGCCGCTTTTCGTCTCGCGTGCACCGAGCGCTCCGCCGACGAACAACATATCCTCGGCCCGCGTCATCGCGACATAGAGCAGCCGCCAATGCTCCTCCATCGCCGCGGCTTCGTCGGCGGCAAGCTGTTCGGCGACCGGGCCGATCCGCCCCGCCTTGCCGCCGAAGAAAAGCGGCACCGCTTCGCCGTTCGGGCCCCAGGGCATCACGGCGTGATCCGCAGCCATCCCGCCCGGCCCGCGCGCCGCATCCGCAAGCACAACAACGGGTGCCTGCAATCCCTTCGCGCCGTGCACCGTCATCACGCGCACCGAATCATTCGGTGCCTCGGGGTCGCGCTTCAGGTCGAACTCGTCATTCTCGATCCAGGCGAGGAAGTCCTGCAGCGACGGCGCATGCCCCTGTTCGAACGCCAGTGCCTGCGCGAGCAGCGCTTCCACCTGGTCGCGCGCCTCCTCGCCCAAGCGCGCGAGCAGCTTCACCCGTCCCCCGAGCGGCCCCGACAGGATCGTCTCGAGAAACTCGTGCGGCGGCAGCAGGTCGGCGATGCGCAGCACTTCGCCGAGCCAGTCCACGGTCGCCTTGGACGTCTCACCATCGAGCGACCGCAATTGCCGCCACAGACTCGTCCCCCGCAGCCGGCCATAAGCTGCAAGGAACAGCGACTCCTGATCCCAGCCGATGAACGGCGAGGTCAGCAGGCTCGCAAGCGTCAGATCGTCGTCCGGCTGCAGCGCGAAGCGGATCAGTGCCAGGCAGTCCTGCACAGCGATCGGAGCGGTCAGCCGCAGCCGGTCGACACCCGCCACCGGCACGCCCTGCGCATGCAGGCTCGCGACCAGTGCGCCGACGAACTCGCCGCGCGTGCGCACCAGTACGAGGATATCCTCCGGCCGCACCCGCCGCCCGTCGGCCAGCCGCATCGCTGGATCGTCGATCCACTGGCGGATCTGTTTGGCGAGCCGCTGCGCGAGCAGCTGCACCTGCCCCGGCAGCCAATCGGCCTCGCCCTCGGCATCGGTCTCGTCGGCCGCCCCGGCGAGGATCGGCGGCCACAGCGTCACGCTTGCCGCAGGATCGTTCGGACGCCCGACCAGATGCAATTCCGGCTTCGCATCGAGGCCGAGGGCCTCATAGCCGAGATCGTCGATGACCCGATCCACCGCTTCGAGGATCGCGCCACCTGACCGGAAAGACTCCGCGAGCGGCACATCGTGGAACGGCTGCGCCGCGTCCTCCGCCATCCCCGCGAAATGCTCGCGGTAGGTGTTGAACACGCGCGGGTCGGAGCCCTGAAAGCTGAAGATCGACTGTTTGTAATCGCCAACCGCGAACAACGTCCGGTGGCTGACATCCTCGCGCGCGCCGAGCCCGGCGAAAAACTCGTCGGCGATGGCCTGGGTGATCCGCCACTGCGACTCGTTGGTGTCCTGCCCCTCATCGACGAGGATATGGTCAATCCGCTCGTCGAGCTTGAAGCGCACCCAGTCGCCCATCCCCTCAACCCCGAGCATGCGCGCCGCGCCCGCAATCATGTCGTCGAAATCCAGCAGCCCCGCGCGCGACTTCTGCACGCGGTAGCCGGCCTCAACGGCGTGGCCGACCCGCAGGTGCCGGGCTGCGACCTCGACAAGGTCGAACAGCGCATTGATCTCCGCGATCTGCGAGATCGCCGCGCGGATTCGCTCGGCGATACTGTCGAGCCCGACCGCCTGTTGCAGCAGCTTGTCGCTGAGTTTGCGCGGCTCCCCGGCCTTGGTGAAGAACACCCCACGCAGCGTCTCGAACTCCGCCATCCTTCGCGGCGTGTCGGCAGCGATCCACGCCGCGATGACATCGGCATGGCCAAGCCCGGTCGCCGTCCCCCAACTGACGCAAGCACGGCTAAACCCCTGCAACGCCACCACGTCGAACCGCGCGAGCTCGTCGCCGATGACGGCGTCGCGCTCGCCATCGGTCGGCAACCCGAGGCCCCGCCGCAGCAACGCCGGATGGCCCATCGGATGGCCGATCGCGCGCAGCCCCTCGCGCTTGCCGAGCAGCGTCTGGATCACCCCGTGCAGCTTCTGCTCGCCGAGCTTGACCGCCAGCGCGGCCACATCCTCGGCAAAGCCCGAATCCGCCAGCGCATCGGCGAGCACTCGCCCGCGCAACTCGACCCCGGTACGGTCATCGAGCACGCTGAACCCCGGCGCGATCCCCGCCTCGACCGGAAATCCCGCGAGCAGCGACTGCGCGAAGCTATGGAAGGTCTGCACCGCCAGCCCGCCCCTTGCATCGACGACGCGCGCAAACAGCTGCCGCGCCCGGGCTCGCACCTCGTCATCGGGCTCCTCGCCGAGCGCCCGCAAATCCGTGTCGAGCCCGGCATCGTCGCAGCGCACCCAGCGCGTCAGCCGCTCGAAAATCCGCCCCTGCATCTCGGCTGCGGCGGCCTTGGTAAAGGTCAGGCACAGGATACGCTCGGGCGGTGCTCCGGTCAGCAACAGCCGCAACACCCGCGCCGTCAGCACCTGCGTCTTCCCCGTCCCCGCCGACGCCGACACCCAGGCATTGTCCCAAGGGTTGGCCGCGCGGTTCTGCGCCGGGCGCAGGGGGAGAAGCGGTTTCGCGGTCATCCTTCCCCCTCTCCCTTGAGGGGAGAGGCGACTCGCGGCGTCAGGCCGCGAGCGGGTGAGGGTGGACTCCCGGACCATACTGAGGGGGCATCGCTTCCACCCTCACCCCGCTCACGCTCCGCGTGAGTCGCCCTCTCCCCTGAAGGGAGAGGGGCAGCATCCCGCCCCAGCCATTCCGCCACCCGGGCCAGATGGTCATGGTCGGTATAACGCGTCGAATAGTCCGGATGCAGCTTGGCGGTGAACGGCGCGTCGCCGAGCAGCAGCGTCTCGCAGAGCGCGAAAAAATGCGCCATCGACTGATCGATGAAACCCCCAACATCGGCCCACGGCTGCCGGTTGAACACCAGCGGATCGCTCGCCCGCCCCGGCGTACTGCCGCCCGACAGCTTCCAGTAGCGCAGCGCACTCACCACGCCGGGTGGCAAATCCCGCACATTGCCATCGGACGCCAGCCAGCCGAGCAACCCCAGCTGCAACGCATAGCCCCCGGTCAGCTGGTCATGGCTCGGCGGATTGCCGGTCTTGTAGTCGATGACCGCATAGCTGCCGTCGGCGTGACGGTCGATGCGGTCAGCCTTGCCGGTCAGCGTGATGCCGTTGCCGAGCGCGACATGCCCGCGCCCTTCCGCGACGACCGGCCGCCAGCCCTTCGCCTCCCAGTCGGCCATTTCCTGCGCAACCCAGTCGATCGCGCGCCGCACCCGCGGTGCCCACAGCGCCATCATCGTCGGATGGTGCCCGAAATCGGCATCGAGCATCACGTCGGCGAGCGCCTTCAGATGCTCGGGATCGTCGGGCTTTTCCTTGATCCACCGTTCGAGCACCGCATGCAGAAAAGTGCCGCGCTCGGCAGCACTCGGGTCTTCGTCGAGCGCCTGCAACTTCCGCAAGCCCAGCATCTGTTCGGCATAGAAGCTGTAGGGATCGGCCTTCAGCTTCTCCGCACCCGTGACCGATATCTGGCGCGGGCGCAGCGCAGCCGGCGGGGCCGGCGCGGGCCGTGTCGCCGCGCGCATCTCGGCCGGACTGTCGAGTCCCCGCGCAATCGCCAGCAATTCGCCGTCGCGCTGCAACCGCTCGCCACCCAGCGCCTCGAGCCGCAACCAGAAGCGCGACGCGACCGTCGGTGCGCTCGAATCGCGCCGGGCCCGCGTGACGATGACGCGTTTCGCGCCCATCGCCTGCACAAAGTCGTGCGCGGCCAGCCCAATCCGCGCATCGAGCCCCGGCATGCCTAGCTGCGACCGCGCCGCAGGCGCCAGCCACGGGTCGGGCTTGGCGAGCGCCGGCCAGACGCCCTCGTTCAATCCGCCAAGGATCATCAGGTCGGCGCGCTGCAATCGCGCTTCGAGCAAGCCGTAGACCGCCAGCCGCGGATGCTTGCCGAACGGCGGTCGCACGGCAGCCTCCGACAAGAAAGCGGCGATGAGGCCCGGCGCATCGGGCGGATCGAACGGATCGAGCTGCGCGCCGTGCAGTTCCAACTGCGCGACAATCTCGCCGAGCGACCGCCCTGCTGGTCCACGCCACAGGTTATCACCCGCCAGCTGTTGGGCAGCGGCGCGAACCCGGTCGATGAGGTCGGGCAGCGACACTGTCTTCGCCGCGAACAGCCGCTCCAGCAGCTCAAGTATGGCCTGAACCTCCGGCCACCAGCCTTCGAGCGCGGCGAGCGCCGCCTCCCCCGCCGCATCGCGCCGCGCTGTGGCATCGAGCCGTCGCTCATGCACATGCGCGCCGATCGCATCGAGCCCCGGCGGCGGCCGCACGCCCCTGAGCGCCAGATCGAGCTGCCGCACCCGGTCCAGCCAAGCAAGCCGCGCCTCGCCGCGCACCAGCGGATGTTTCAGCAGCGCCAGCAGCGGCACCGGCGCGAAGGCCTGCGTCGCCGCCTCGACCAGCGCCTGTAGGAAGGTCCCCGGCGGCGTGCGCGCCAGCGGCGTTCCCGCCGAATCGTCGAGCGCGATCCCCCAGCGTGACAGCTGCGCCGCCACCCGGCGCGCCAAGCCCCGGTCGGGCGTCACCAGCGCCGCCGTGCGTCCCGGCTCGGTCAGCTGCCGCCGCATCGCCAGCGCGATAACCTGCGCTTCCTCGCCGGGGTTGGCCGCTTCGATGAGGCGGACGTCGCGGATCGCATCGTCGCCGAGATCCACCGCGCGCCAGTCGCCGGTAAAGGCAGCCGGGGCCATCGCACGCGCCACGGCCGCCGTGCGCGCCGCCGGGCCATCGAAGCCGCTCGTCCAATCCCAGGTCCGCACCTCGCCGCGCGCGACGCCCATGCGCTCGAGCAGGCAGCGAAACCCGAATTGCGGATGCGCATCGCTTTCACGGCGTGGCGGCGCGTCGGGAGTCGCCAGACGGCAGTGGATCGCGTCCCATTCGCCGTCCGCCATCGCGGTATCGAGCCCCGGCAGCACGACCATCCCGTTCGGCAGCCTTGCGATCCGCCCGAGCATGCGGCCGATGACCGACCGAGGTGCAACCATGCCTGCCGCAACAATCATGTGGTCGGGCGGTGTGTGTGTGATTTGTTCGGTCCAGGCGCGCAGCAGCCGGTTGTCGCGCTCAACCCGGTCGATCTCGCCCGCCTCGGCAAGAATACCCGGCCAGACATCGACGACGATCGACAGAAATTTAAGCGTCTTGTCCCAATGCGCGGCAAGGTCGCCGACATCGAGTGCGCGCAACTTCTCCGGCGCGACATCCTCGGCGAGCAGCTGGCTCAACGTCCGCCGCAGATCGTCCGCCAGCCGCAGCGCTTCGACGGCCGTCGCCTTGTCGCCGGGCGTGTCGAGATAGCGTTTGACGAGGCCCGTGAGGATCAGCCGCTGCTTGCAGTCGTCAACGGCGGGCGGCAGCTCCGCCTCGACCGCCATATCATCGGCGAACGCGCCCAGCGCTTCATCCTCGTCGACATCGCCGACCGGCGTCATGCGCGGCAGCAGCAGGCCCTTCTCGTCGCTCAGCCGCACGAAGGCCTCGGTCAGGCTGCGCACCGCACGGCGGTTGGGCAGCAGCACTGTCGCGCGTGCCAGCCGCATAGGGTCGCCGCGCGTCTGGTCGAGCAGCCCCTTCGCGAGCGCGTCGACGAACGCCACATGCGGCGGGATTGTGAAGACCTTGGGGGTCGCGCTATTCACGCGACAGCATCGCCTCGGTCTGCTTGACCGCCTCGGGGGTACCGACGTCGAACCACAGCCCGGGATGGGTCATGCCGTAGAGCCGGTCCGCCGCGATCGCGCGGTCCCACAGGATGTTCGTCGAAAAGGCCCCTGTCGGGGGATCGTCGAACAGCCGCCGCGAAACGAGCTGGATACCCGTGTAGACGAATGGCGCGACGCGCGTCGGACGACGGCGGCTGAGCTTGCCCGCCGCATCCATATGGAAGTCGCCCTGCCCCTTGTGGCAATTGGCGCGCGCATAGGGAACGAGCAGCAGCAGCGCATCCATCGCCGCTTCGTCCCAGCGCTCGGCGAGCAGGCGCAGCGAATTGGCCGGACCGTCGATCCACAGATTGTCCGAATTGACGACATAGAAGGTGTCGCGGTCGATCAGCGGCAGTGCGCGCACCACGCCGCCGCCGGTTTCCAGCAGCAGGTCGCGTTCGTCGGAAATCGTGATGTCCAGCCCGGCGCTGCGATGCTTCAGATGCGCTTCGATCGCATCGGGCAGATAATGGACATTGATGACGGCGCGCGGAATTTTTGCGGCGCGCAGATGATCGAGCGTCCGGTCGAGCAGCGTCCGCCCCGCCACCGTCACCAGCGGTTTGGGCCGCGTCGCCGTCAGCGGCCGCATCCGCTTGCCGAGCCCCGCCGCCATGACCATCGCGGTGTCGATCATCGCAAATCCTCCCCCGCAGGGGGAGGGGGACCGCCGGCAAAGCCGGTGGTGGAGGGGCCGGAACGCGCGGTGGCCCCTCCGTCAGGCCTGCGGCCTGCCACCTCCCCTTGCAGGGGAGGATCTTCAACCCACGCCGCCGCCCGCTTCTCAACCGGCACATTGTCGTCAAACCAGTCCCGAACCGGTGCCAACGCCGGATGCCGCAGGTCGCGCTCCAGCAATCCCCACATCCGCGGCTGGAACTTGCGGTAGCCGGGCTTGCCGTCGCGTTTCCACAGCCGGGTGAACACGCCGAGGATCCGCGTGTTGCGCTGCGCGCCGAGCGCCCAATAGGCATCTTCGAACGTTGCCGGCTGACCGGTCGCCGCCATGTAACGCGCCAGCATCGCTGCCTCGACATCGGGCGACACATCGCGCCGCGCATCCTCGAGCATCGACACAAGATCATAGGCCGGATGCCCGATCAGCGCGTCTTGGAAGTCGAGTAGGCCAAACGCCGTGACGCCGCTCCGCTCGCCGATCAACATGACATTTTCGGCATGGAAATCGCGCAGTTCGGTCACCGTCTGCCCCTGCGAATCGATCGGCGTCAGTGCCGCCGCCCACGCCGCCTCGAAGCCGGACACATCCACCTCGAGCCCGACCGCCGGGCAATACCAGTCGGTGAACAGCCGCACCTCTTCGGTCCACGCCGCGAGCCCGTGCGGCTTCAGCCCCGGCGGCGGCGCATGGCGGTGCAGTTCGACGAGGACATCGACGATACCGGCATATATCTCATGCTCGCGCGACGGTGCGGCATCGACAGCTTCGCGCATCCGGTCGGAGCCAAAATCCTCGATGAGCAGCAGCCCCGCCTCAAGGTCGCGCGCGAGGATGCCCGGTGCGGCAAGCCCGATCCCGGTCAGATATTCGGCGACATGGATGAACGGCCGCGGGTCCTCATGCGGCGGCGGCGCGTCCATCAGCACAGCGCAGCGGATGCCGTCGACAATCCGGAAATAGCGGCGAAACGAGGCGTCGCCCGCCAGCGGCAGTATCTGTGCGCCGCCCCAGCCGTTCGCGGCGAGGAAATCGGGCGCGGACGGGGGCGGAATCATAGCGGCGGACATCGGCCCTCCCAATCGGGCGGCGCAGTGACTGTCAAGCGGCGTTCCGTCTCACCGGCCCCATCCAGCCGGATTTGCAGCGCCCGCGCCGGCAGCAACCCGCCCAGCCGCTCGGGCCATTCGACAATGACCAGCGCTTCGTCGAAGGCCTCCTCCAGCCCAAGCTCGACCGCATCCTCAGGCGTCTCCAGGCGGTACAGGTCGACATGCCAGACCGGCAGGCGGATCTCGGGCGGGTCATAGGTCTGCACGATCGTAAACGTCGGCGACGGCGCCTCCCCCGCCAGCCCAAGCCCACGCAACATCCCCCGCGCCAGCGTCGTCTTCCCCGCGCCAAGTTCCCCGTACAGCGCAACCACATCGCCAGCCCGGCACGCCGAGGCGAGCGCAGCGCCCCAGGCTTCAAGCGCTTCGGCAGACGGCAGCCTCACGCGCTATTCTCCGGCTGGCGGCGCGGCAGGCGGACGGTGACGACGGTGCCTTCTCCGACCTTGGACGCGAGTTCGACGGTTCCGCCGTGCAGACTCACGAACTGGCGGACCAGCGCGAGGCCCAAGCCCACCCCTTGGCTGCCGGCGTTCGAGCCCTTGCGGAAGCGGTCGAACACCACGGCCTGCTCATCCTGCGGAATGCCGACGCCATTGTCGGTCACCGTGAACCGCACCGCCGCGGCATCGCCGTCAGCGGCGAGTGCAACCCGCGCGCCCGGGGCCGAGAAGCGGATCGCATTGGCGAGGAGATTGTACAGGATCTGCTTCAGCCGCTGCTCGTCCGCTTCGAGCGACCCGGCGCTGTCGTCGATCGCCACATCGACCGCGACGTCGCGCGCGCGCCCGGCATCTTCCGCCATCGCCGCAACCGCCGACGCCAGCGGCCGTACCGCGACTTCGCTGATGTCGAGCGCCAGCTCGCCCGCCTCGGTGATCGCCAGGTCGAGAATGTCGTTGATGAGCAGCTGCAACCGCTCGGCCGAGGTCAGGATCGACCCGACATATTCGCCCTGCCGCGCATTGAGATCGCCGGCATAGCCGCCCGCCAGCATCTCCCCGAACCCCGAAATCGCGGTCAGCGGCGTGCGCAACTCATAGGACATATTGGCGACGAACGCCGACTTCAGCCGGTCGGCCGCCTCCAGCGCCTCATTGCGGTCGCGCAGCGCGCCCTCAATGCGCTGCCGGTCGGTCACGTCGAGATAGGTGAACAGCACATTGCCGTCCGGCAGCGGCACCGCCGCAAAGTCCAGCTGCCGCCCATCGACGAGATCGACGCGCATCGCCCGGCTCTCGCGGTGACCCGTCGCCGTGGTAACGCGGATCACCTCGCGCACTTCCTCCGCCCGGTCGCGCGATCCCATCTCGACCATCGGCCCGGTCCGCACCAGCAAATCATCGACGCTCGGCCGCGACGCCAGCAGCGCCTCGTCGAGCGCCCACAGTTCCGCGAACCGCCGGTTCGACAGCTGCAGCCGCCCGTCCGCTGCGAACACCGCGACAGCCTCATGGAGATTGTTGAGCGTCGCCTGCTGGACACGCACCAGCGTGTCGCGCGCGCTCGCGAGACGCAGCTGCTCGGTGCGGTCCTCGAACACCATGAGCAGCCCGCCATCGGGATGCGGCTGGCCGATCACGCGCAGCACCGAGCTGTCGGGCAACGCCCAGACTTCTTCATGCGCCAGCGCCGCATCGGTGAACCAGGCGCGCCGCTCGCGCCGCCACGACGGGAAGTCGCGACTCTCCGGCAGCCGCCGCGACTCACGCATGCGTTCGATAACGCGATCGAAGTCGGGCCGATCGGCGAGGAACGCCTCCTCGATCCGGAACAGGTCGCCGAACGCCCGGTTGTAGAAGGCCAGCGCATAATCCGCACCGAACAGCGCGACGCCCGACGACAGCCGGTTGAGCGTCTCGGTCTGCGCCGCCTCGAAGCGGTCGCGCTCGGCCCGCGCCTCATCGCGCGCGGTCACGTCGAAGGCAAAACCCGCGACCCCGCCCTCGCCAAGCGGCACGTCATGGATTTCCAGCATCCGCCGCGCATCGCCGATGATGACCGGCTCGTCGCGGACCTGCGTCAGTTCCAGCTCGCGCGCCCGGTGCGCCGCCGCACGCGGCACCGGTGACAGCGGGTTCTGGATCAGCTCGGCGCGGTTGGCGATGACCTCAGCAATCGACGCACTATCAACGGCGCGCACATAGGCGGCATTCGCATAGCGCAGCTTCAGGTCCGGCCCGCGCCGCCAGATCGGCATCGGCGCAGCTTCGATAAGCGCGATCGCTGCATCGAGTTCGCCCTTCAGCACGGCCTTGTCGGCGCTCAGCCCCGCAATCGCTGCCTGCGCATCGGTGGTATCGCGAAACCACACCGCGACGCCGCGCTCGCCCGCGACCTCCACAGGTGCCGCACGCCCCTGCGCGAGCAGTACAAGATTGGACCCGATCGGCCGCACCAGCCGGCTGAATGCCTCCCCCGACAGCGCCGCCGCCGCAATGTCGCGGCGCAGCCCCTCGAAATCGCTGGCCTCCAATCCCGCGCTCTCCACGGGCGCAAGATCGGCGAGCGTCGTCAGCCGTTTGTCGATGCCGAGCCAGCCGCGCAGCGTGTCCGATGCCGACACCGACCCGTCCTCGCCGACGATCAGATAAGCCCCCGGCGCCGTCGCCAGCAGCCCGCGCAGCCGCATCCCCCACGCCTGCGCGATCCGCGCCTGAATCCCCGACCGCGCCCCGCGAATGATCGCCCAGACCGCAAAGGCCAGCCAGGCGGCGGCGATGATCGCAACCGCCGTCCCCCCGGTCCGCGCATCGTCGGTCCATGACGTAACACCCCACGCCCGGGCGGGTCCCGGGGCGAGCGACAGCAGGACGAACAGCGGAACCGGGTTCACCCGACGCTGATAGCGGGCGAGGCATGGTGGCGGCAAACGGAACGCGCCGTCCGGACGCAAAAAGGGCGGCGGAATGACCCGCCGCCCCGTCTGTTCGATGCCGCTCGCTTAGTAACGGTAGTGATCCGGCTTAAACGGGCCCGCCTGGCTCACGCCGATATAGGCCGCCTGCTTCGGGGTCAGTGTCGTCAGCTTCACGCCGAGCTTTTCGAGGTGCAGCGCCGCGACCTTCTCGTCGAGATGCTTCGGCAGCACGTAAACCTCATTCTTATATTTGTCGCCGTGGGCCCACAGTTCGATCTGCGCCAGCACCTGGTTGGTGAAGGAGGAGCTCATCACGAACGACGGGTGGCCGGTCGCGCAACCGAGGTTCACGAGGCGGCCCTTCGCCAGCACGATGATCTGCTTGCCGTCGGGGAACTCGACGAGGTCGGTGCCCTGCTTCACTTCGGTCCACTTGTAGTTGGACAGCGCGGAAATCTGGATCTCGCTGTCGAAATGACCGATGTTGCAGACAATCGACATCGGCTTCATCGCGCGCATATGATCGGCGGTGATGACGTCGGCATTGCCCGTCGCGGTGCAGAAAATGTCGGCGCGGGTCACCGCTTCCTCCATCGTCACGACCTCGAAGCCCTCCATCGCCGCTTGCAGCGCGCAGATCGGATCGATTTCAGTGACGAGCACGCGCGCGCCGCCGTTGCGCAGCGACTGCGCCGAGCCCTTGCCGACATCGCCGAAGCCCGCGACGCAGGCGACCTTGCCGGCGAGCATCACGTCGGTGGCGCGGCGGATCGCGTCGACAAGGCTCTCCTTGCAGCCATAGAGATTGTCGAACTTCGACTTGGTCACGCTGTCGTTGACGTTGATCGCCGGGAACGGCAGCTGGCCCTTCTTGGCGATCTCGTACAGGCGGTGGACGCCCGTCGTCGTCTCTTCCGACACGCCCTTCAGATTCTTGACCGTCTCGGTCAGATAGCCGGGCCGCGCCTTGACGAACGCCTTGAGCGCGCGCTGGAATTCGACCTCTTCCTCATTCTCCGGCTCGCCGAAGCTTTCGCCGGCTTCGAGCTTCGCGCCCCACAGCGCGAACATCGTCGCGTCGCCGCCATCGTCGAGGATGATGTTGGCAGTCCGGTCGCCCCAGTTGAAAATGTCGCCGACATAATTCCAGTAATCGGCAAGGCTCTCGCCCTTGATCGCGAACACCGGCACGCCCGACGCGGCAATCGCCGCAGCCGCATGATCCTGCGTCGAGAAGATGTTGCAGGTCGCCCAGCGGACTTCAGCGCCGAGCGCCGTCAGCGTCTCGATGAGCACGGCGGTCTGGATCGTCATGTGCAGCGAGCCGGTGATGCGCGCGCCCTTCAGCGGCTGCGATGCGCCGAATTCGCGGCGCAGCGCCATCAGGCCGGGCATCTCGGTCTCGGCGATGTTGATCTCGCGCCGCCCGAAATCGGCGAGGCCGATATCGGCAATGACATAGTCGGTCGTCTTGGCGGCAAACGCGGTGGCCATCGGGCACTCCTCGGGGGATTTGAATATGCGCAGCCGCATAGGCGAGCGGGCCCCTGGGAGCAAGCATAAAGATTTCTTTATATGATTTTCGGGCGAGCCCGCCCAGTCAATCGGCGAGCGCCTGTTTCAGAAAATCGATTGTTGCCCGGACCTTGGCCGGCAGATGTGCGCGCGTCGGATAATAAAGCCATGCGCCTGAGCCGAAACTCGTCGTGGTGGCGATATGCCCCGGCAGCGCTGCAACCAGCCGCCCGGCTGCGACATCGGCAGCAACTAGCCAGTTCGGAAGCACGGCGGGCCCCAGCCCTGCGACCGCCGCCGCCTTCAGCGACAGCGGCGCGGAAATCGCGATGTCGCCATCGACCGCCACCTTCTGCTCGCCGCCGCCCGGCGTCGCGAACAGCCACTCGCGCCGTTGCAGCGGCCCGGCGAACAGCAGGCAGCGGTGCGCGGCCAGATCGCCGGGCTGCGCCAGCCTCGGGGCCGAGGCGAGATAGGCCGGGCTCGCATAGACGCCATAGTCCATGCCGTGCAACTTGACCCCGATCGCGCCCGGCGGCGGACTCGGCCCCAGCCGGATCGCGAGATCGACCTGTTCGGCAACGAGGTCGAGATTGGCATCGGTTAGCAGGAGCTCGATCCGCAATTGCGGAAAGGCCGCGCGGAATACCGGCAGCAGCGGCACCAGCCGCACCTCGCCATAAGCCGCCGACGCAGTCAGCCGCAGCCGCCCTGCCGGGCCATCGCTGCGCTTCGCCTCATCCCCGGCCGCTTCCAGCTCGGCAAGCAATGGCGAAATCCGCGCCAGATAGGTCGCTCCCGCATCGGTCAGCGCCATCCGTCGCGTCGTGCGCTGGAACAGCCGGATATCGAGCTGCGCCTCAAGTCCCGCAATCGCCCGCGACACGGCGGACGGATCGACACCCCGCCGCCGCGCGACTTCGGCGAAGCCGCCATGATGCGCGACATCGATGAACAGTTCGAGGGTCGCCAGATCCATATCCGGCAGATTAATGCGAATCACGCATCATACAAGTGCAGTGCAACCTGTTTATCATATTGACGTGCATGAATATCTGTCTGGAACGCCATCCCCCGGCGAATTCAGCAAGGAGACCCCACATGACCGTCCAGAATTCCATCGCCCTCGTCACCGGTGCCAACCGCGGTATCGGCCGCGCCATCGTCGAAGCCCTGCTCGCGCGCGGCGCAGCCAAAATCTATGCGGCTGCCCGCTCGACCGATGCACTTGCCACGCTCGTTGCGTTGGACCCCGCCCGCGTGGTTCCGCTTCAGCTGGATGTCACCGACCCGGCAAGCATCGCCAAGGCCGCTGGCACCGCCACCGACGTGACCCTCCTCATCAACAATGCCGGCGCGCTCGACGGCGGCACGGTGTTCGACGTGACCACCGAAGCCTTCGACCGCAATTTCGACGTTAACGTCCGCGGCCCGCTGCGCACCGCCCAAGCCTTCGCGCCGGCGCTGCGCGCCAGCAAGGGTGCGATCGTCAACCTTCTGAGCGTCGTCGGCCTCGCCGCGATGCCGGGCCTCGCCGTCTACAGCGCGTCGAAGGCTGCTGCCGTCTCGCTGACCCAGTCACTGCGCGGTGCACTTGCAGCCGATGGTGTTAGCGTCCACGGTGTCTTCCCCGGCCCGGTCGACACCGACATGGCCGCCGAAATCACACTGCCGAAGACCGCACCGGACGTTGTTGCCAACGCCATTCTCGACGGCGTCGAAGCGGGCACCGACGACATCTATCCCGACCCGATGGCGCAGCAGGTCGGTGCCGCCTGGGCAACCAGCCCAAAGTCGGTCGAACAGATGTTCGCAGCTTGAATGGGATCGGAGTAGCGGCTTCCGCCGCTCCACCCAGACTGCACTTTTGTTCTTGACAATTAGAACCATATCGGTTAGTGCGTGGATTGTCCGGTCGTGGCCACGGCCGGGCAGACACGCTTCCGATGCCGCAAGGCGTCTGAAGCAGGACCGGCGCGGAATCGTTCGGGGTTAGCCGAAGCTTCGCGTCATACGACCCGTCTGGATTTGCCTGCGCAGAGCGTCCGCCTGCTACGCTGAAAGGGACGCCGGGACAGCCAGACCCCCAAAGCCTCGGTGCGGCTTACTTGAATGAACGTCAGTCACCGAGCTCCCGAGCGTCCAGCAGAAGGACGCGCCGGTCCCCACTGTCTCACCCGGCTGCGATCCCGCAGACCGGGCTATCCGGCCTTCAGAATCAGCAGGCTCAGACAGGTCAGCCCAGCTTCCGCCTTGGCAAACTCCGACACATCGAGCGGCGTCACGGCAAACCCCGCGGCGGCAATCGCCTCGGCGGTCCGTGGCATGCCGGCATGCATGAAGATGCGCTCGTTCACGCTCAATATGTTCGACGCGAAGGGCTCGTCGCCCGCAACGGCAATGTGGTGGACGCCCCCGAACGCCTCGACATCGACCCAGGCAGGATTGACCAGCAGCAGGTCGGGCGCCAGCGCCGTTGCCGCCGTCTTGAGATGCAGCGCGCCCGGCACTTCGACCGCGACGACCCGGTAGCCGAACGGCGCGGTCGCCGCAGCCAGAGCGCCGATCCCTTCCTTGTTGGTGCGCGTCGAGCGGCCAACGAAGATCGTCTTGCCCGCCACCAGCACATCGCCGCCCTCCAGAGTGGCCGGCGCTTCGATGCGCCGCTGCGGCCGGTCACCGGGCAGCACGGCGGCGACGCTCGCGACCTCGCCCAGTCGCGAGGCCGCGCCGGGGCGGCAGATAACGAACAGTTCGGGCAGGCAGATCGCCGTGTCCTCGACGAACGAACAGTCCGGATGGCCCGCCCGCGCCGGCAGGTCGGTCACCGACACCCCTGCCCCCGCCAAGGCCGCGCGATAGGCCGCATGCTGGCGCTCGGCTTCCGCCGCGTCGATCGGCGTGCGAGACAGATGCGTGAGCTCGCAGTCGGACATCTGCGGGCTGGGGCGGCGGGTGATGGCGGAGACGATCATGCGCGCGATAATGCCGCCGCGATGGGCAATCGCAAGCGGCGTTGTTGTCCGGACAAAATCGGTTGAGCCGCCCTTCTCCGCCCGGCATAGTCGCGCCTCTTGCAGGAGCGCCGCCGATGACCCGGTTCGTCACCCATGACCTCGCCCTCGCGCCGACCGCCGACGAGCTGGCCGGCCAGGATTTCGTCTCCTCGCTGCGCGGCTATGTGCTCAACGACATGGCGACGGCGATGAAGCGCCGCTTCGACAGCGCCATCGCGCCGAAACTCCCCGCCGACGCGACCGGGCAGGATGTGCACCGCGCGATGAAACCCGACACGCTGTTCCGTTTCTATTCGGCGACGCGGGTCAGCGCGCAGGAGATGGTCTGGGACTCGGTGCGCGGCACGCTGGAGCGCGACCGGACACGGCTATCCGAAATCGCCACGGCGCTTCCGGGCGAAGGCACGCTCGAACTCGACCCCGACCTGCCGATCCCGTCGAATGTCGCCGCGCTCGATGTGCATCTGATGCCCGGCGGCTATCACAGCGGGGCCGACCTGTCGGCAGGCGCGATGTATGAAAACGGCCTGTCGGTCTTCTCAGCCGGGCTGATGGGCGACACGCTCGACGATATCGGCCGCTCGATCGCGATGTGGCTCGCCGCGCGCTATCCCGACTTCCAGCCGAAGGACGTGCTCGATCTCGGCTGTTCGGTCGGCCACCAGACGCTGCCATGGAAGCGAACCTACCCTGACGCGCATGTGACCGGCATCGATGTTGCCGGCCCCTGCGTCGCCTATGCGCATGCCCGCGCCAAATCGATGGGCCTCGCCGCCGACTTCCGCCAGCGCGATGCGCGCAGCACCGGCTTCCCCGACGCGAGCTTCGACCTCGTCTTCTCCTCGATGTTCCTGCACGAACTGCCGCTGAAGGACATCGCTGCCGTGTTCGCCGAGGCACACCGGCTGCTGCGCCCGGGCGGTCTCATGCTGCACTATGAGCTGCCGCCGAACGGCGCGATGGCAGCCTATGACGCCTTCTACCTCGACTGGGACAGCTTCTATAACGCCGAGCCCTTCTACCGCACCTACCGCGACCAGGACCCGCGCCAGCTGTGCAGCAAGGCCGGCTTCCCCGCCGACGAATTCTTCGAAGCGATCGTCCCGTCGCTCGGCTGGTACGGTGCCGAGGCGATCTCCGCCGACGCGGCCGCCTCTGCGACTCCCGACGGCAACACCGGCCGCCTCGCGGACGGCGTGCGCTGGTACACCTATGGGGCGTGGAAGCGGTGACCGAGCCGCTCCCCAAGACCGCCAAGGGCGACCGCCCCGCCTTCTTCGACGACCCCGCCGTCGATGCGCTCGTCGCGATGCTGCTCGAACTCGCCAAGGAAAGCTGGGTGACCCGCAACCGCGTCGCACTGCTCGAAGACGCGGTCGCCGCCCACCTGCCCGGCCTCGACATCGAGACGCACAAACTGCCTCCTGAAAAGCAGGCCGCCCTCGATGCTGCCCGCGCCGAGTTCGTCGCCCGGCTGTTCCGAGTGATCGACCGGGACCGCTAGGACCGCCTTTCGCGCAGCCCTTGCAACCACCGTGTTGCGCGCATACCTCACCTGTTGCAGTGGACAAGCACGGCAGGGATGGCGACAACGGCGGCTATGGCTGATTTATATTCAAAGCTGGGCGTGGCGCGCGGGGCAGACGATGCCGCGATCAAGAAGGCGTATCGCAAGCTCGCCAAGGAGCTCCATCCCGACAAGAACAAGGACAATCCGAAGGCGCTCGAGCGGTTCAAGGATGTGTCGTCGGCCTATGCGATCCTGTCCGATAAGGACAAGCGCGGCCAATATGATCGCGGCGAGATCGACGAGGCGGGCAATCCCAAGAGTTTCGGATTCGGCGGCGGCGGTGGCGGCAATCCGTTCGGCGGCGCGGGCGGCTACCGGCCGCAGGGCGGCGGTGGCGGCGGCGGGTTCGAGTTCGGCGGCGATGCGAGCGACCTGTTTTCCGAACTGTTCGGCCGTCGCGGCGGCGGTGGCGCGGGCTTCGATTTCAACGACCTGCGCGGGCGTGGTCCGCGCACGCAGCCCAAGGGTGCCGACGTCACCTACCGGCTCAGCGTGCCGTTCGAGGCCGCAGCGCGGCTCGACCCGCAGCGCATCTCGCTGCGCAATGGCAAGACGCTCGATCTGAAGCTTCCCGCCGGGTTCAGCGCCGACAAGCCGCTCAGGATGGCCGGTCAGGGCGATGCCGGACCGGGCGGCGCAGGCGACGCGCTGATCACGCTCGAAGTCGCGCCGCACCGCTATTTCGTGCGCGACGGCGACAATGTCCGCCTCGACCTGCCCGTGCGGCTCGACGAGGCCGTGCTCGGCGGCAAGGTGCGCGTGCCGACGGTCGACGGCGCGGTGATGCTCGGCATTCCGCCCGGATCGACCTCGGGAAAGGTGCTGCGTCTCAAGGGCAAGGGCTTCACCCGCGCCGACAAGACGCGCGGCGATCAGCTGGTCACGCTGATGATCGACCTGCCTGCCGACGATGCGGAGCTTCGCAGCTTTGTCGAACGTTGGGAGAGCGACAAGTCGCGCGATCCGCGTGCGCAACTGACCTGACAGGCGTCGACGGGGGCCAATGACCGACCGAGTTGAGCCGCCCGCAACCGATCCCGTTGGCGATGCCGTCCGCGGCGCGCGCCGCCTGACCGTCGAGTTGCTCGGGATCACCCTGTCGATCCCAATCCGCGTGCTGCGCGTCGGCAAGCGGACGCTCGTCAACACCTTCAACGACGGCTTCACCGATGCCGGCAATCTTGCCTATCTGTCGCTGCTGACGCTGTTTCCCTTCTTCATCGTCGTCGCGCGGATTGCAGGCGCCTTCGGGCGCACCGAGGACGGGCTGGCGGCTGTCAATAATTTCCTGCGTACAGTCCCGCCGGGGGTCGCCGAGCTGCTGCGCGGGCCCGTCGCCGACGTGCTGTCGCAGAAGTCGAACAATGTGCTGACCTTCGGTATCGTCGTCGGTCTGTGGTCGACGGCGAGCTTCATCGAAACGGCACGCTCAATCCTGCGCCGCGCCTACAAAACGACAGGCAGTCGGCCCTTCTGGGAATATCGGCTCGGCAGCATCGCGCTGGTCATCGCCTCGGTCATCCTGATGCTGGTCGCATTTTCGGTGCAAGTCGTGCTGACCGGGGCCGAGGCGTTCGTGACCGGCATCATCCCCTGGGCGAGCAACGCGCTCGGCTGGCTGCACCTGTCGCGGCTCGCGCCCGGGCTGGCGCTGTTCCTGTCGCTCTACCTGCTGTTCCTGACGCTGACGCCCAAGAAATTCCGCAAGGGCTATCCGAAATGGCCCGGCGCGGCGCTGACCACGGGCATGTGGGTGGCAGCAACGATGATCCTGCCCTGGTTCATCGGCCTGCTCGGCGGTTATGACCGCACCTATGGGTCGCTGGCCGGCGTGATGATCGCGCTGATTTTCTTCTGGGTAGTGGGCTTGGGCTTCGTTCTGGGGGCGGAACTGAACGCAGCGCTGGCGCAGCATCCCAAATCGCGGCAAAAGGCCGCCAAGAACCTAGTGCAGGAGTAAGCATGGCTGGATTGATGGCGGGCAAGCGCGGGCTCATCATGGGCGTCGCCAACGATCGCTCGCTGGCCTGGGGAATCGCCAAGGCATTGAACGAACAAGGCGCGGAACTGGCCTTCACCTTCCAGGGCGAGGCGCTGGAAAAGCGCGTGCGCCCGCTCGCCGAAAGCCTCGACAGCGATTTCCTGATCGAATGCGATGTCAGCGAAATGGCGAAGCTCGACGCCTGTTTCGAGACGCTGAAGGCGCGCTGGCCGACCATCGACTTCCTCGTCCACGCGATCGGCTATTCGGACAAGAATGAGCTGCGCGGCCGCTATGTCGACACCAGCCTCGACAATTTCCTGAACTCGATGAATATTTCGGTCTACAGCTTCACCGCCTGCGCGCAGCGCGCGCTGCCGATGATGCCCAATGGCGGCTCGCTGCTGACGCTGAGCTATTACGGCGCGGAGAAGGTCATTCCGCATTATAATGTGATGGGTCTGGCCAAGTCGGCGCTCGAGACCAGCGTGAAATATCTGGCGATGGACCTCGGGCCGCAGAAGGTGCGGGTCAACGCGATCTCCGCCGGTCCGATCAAGACGCTGGCCGCCAGTGGCATCGGCGACTTCCGCTACATCCTGAAGTGGAACGAGCTGAACAGCCCGATGCGCCGCAACGTGACGATCGAGGATGTCGGCGGTGCCGGCCTCTACCTCTGCAGCGACCTGTCGAGCGGCGTGACCGGCGAAATCCATCATGTCGACGCAGGATACAATGTGATCGGCATGAAGGCTGAGGACGCACCGGATATCGGACTGGCGTGAGGCCGTGAGTTTCAACAGCTTCGGGCGGGTCTTCCGCTTCACCACCTGGGGCGAGTCCCACGGTCCCGCGCTGGGCGCGGTCGTCGATGGCTGCCCGCCCGGCCTTGCGCTCAGCGAGGCCGATATCCAGCCGTGGCTCGACAAGCGCCGTCCGGGCACCTCGCGGTTCACGACGCAGCGGCAGGAGCCCGATCAGGTGCGCATCCTGTCGGGAGTCTATGAGGGACGGACCACCGGTACGCCGATCTCGCTGATGATCGAGAATGTCGACCAGCGCTCGAAGGACTATTCCGAGGTCGCGGCAAAATACCGGCCCGGCCATGCCGACTATGCCTATGACGCCAAATATGGCTTCCGCGATCCCCGCGGCGGCGGGCGGAGTTCGGCGCGGGAGACGGCGGCGCGGGTGGCCGCAGGCGCGGTGGCCCGGCTGGTCATCGCCGAGGTCACAATCCGCGCCTATCTCGTCGAACTCGGCGGCATCGCGATCGATCGCAGCCGCTTCGACGATGCCGCGATCGACCGCAATCCCTTCTTCTGCCCCGACGCCGAGGCTGCAAAGCAGTGGGAAGTCGCACTCGACGCAGCCCGAAAATCCGGCTCCTCTCTCGGCGCGATCGTCGAATGCATCGCGACTGGCGTCCCCGCCGGCTGGGGCGCGCCGGTCTATGCCAAGCTCGACAGCGAACTCGCTTCGGCGATGATGTCGATCAACGCCGTAAAGGGCGTCGAGATCGGCGACGGCTTCGCGGCCGCCCGGCTGCGCGGCGAGGACAACGCCGATGGAATGCGCCCCGGACCGGACGGCAAGCCGCTGTTCCTCGCCAATCATTCGGGCGGGACGGCGGGCGGCATCTCCACGGGCCAGCCGGTGGTGTGCCGCATCGCGCTCAAGCCCACCTCGTCGATCCTGACCGCCGTAGAGACGATTGACCGCGACGGCGGAGCCACGGAGATCGTCACCAAGGGCCGCCACGACCCCTGCGTCGGCATCCGCGCCGCGCCGGTCGCCGAGGCGATGATGGCGCTGGTACTCGCCGACCAGAAGCTCTTGCATCGCGCGCAATGCGGACTATCTTAGTCCGGTAATACACCGGAGGCAGCATGGCCGTTATCGACCGTTACCGCGACCCAGCCGACGCCGCTGGCATGACGATCATCGTCTATCTGGTCTGGTTTTTCCTCGGCAATCTGGGCGTGCACCGCCTCGTGACCGGGCGGGTCGCCACCGGCATGACCATGCTGGTCCTGCACGGACTCGGCTGGCTGACCTTCTGGTTCGGCCTCGGTTTCCTGATCTGGGGCGCGGTCGGCCTGTGGTGGCTCATCGACGCCTTCCTGATCCCGGGCTGGCTGCGCGGCTGAAGCGGGAGCTAGCGGGCACGCCATGCGTTGAGCTTGCGAAGCCGGATGACCCGGCGATGTCGGAGTAAATGACATGAGCCTCGTTCGCATTGCCCTGCTGACAACCCTCGCACTTCCTGTTGCGGCTGGCGCACAGACGACCGGATCGACGGGAGTCGGAGGCACGACCAGCACCTCGATCGGCGGCAGCTCGACCGTCGGCAATGAAATCCGCGCGCCGCGGCCGGGCGTCGACTCAACCGTCGGCGCAAGTTCTGGCACGACGGCCGGCAGCGGACCCACCTCCCCCGGCGTCGATCCTGACTCCGATCGCCGTGCCAAGGCACGCGCGAGCGGCACCGGCGGCGCGGGCGATCCCGGCATGGCCACCGGCGTTCCCGGCGTCGAGAGCGCCAACAAGCGCGCGGTCGATAAGCTGACACCAACGACCCAGCCGGTCGGCAACACCCCAACGCCTCCCGGATCGCCGCAGTAATGCGGTCGGTGACATTCTCGGCAAGGTGCGCTGGAAAGGGCTTCGGCTAACCGCGGACGCCACTTGCACCGCTGGACCGCACGAACTCCACAGCGCATCGTCCAGTTCCGGGAACGCTGCCGTCACCCTTGGAAATAATGCGACCCCGGTGATTCACGCATATCGGTTCGGACTTTCCACTGGAGGTCACCAGAAGTCGGATGCCCCCACGGACCAAATCAATTAGCGTGGCCGGAGCGGGCTTTCCTGTCGGGTCGTTGGCGAGCCATCCGCCGCACAGGAAGGGCTGCTGACCGGTTGCCCGGGCTGCCAATTCCGCCCGCTGCCTTGCTTCCGTCACCGCATCCTTGAAGCTCGCGCGGGGGTACACGGTAAAGAAGCGCACCCGCGACTTGTCGCGCGTACACATGGCGGCTCCGAAACCGATGCTGCGGGACGCAACAAGTGGTGCCCATCCGGCCTTCTTATTGGCATATGCCTTGGCAGCGACGCGACGTTCAGTTTCGTAGCTGTTGGGACCTGTGGCCCACACGATACGCCCAGTCTCGTTATTCCCCCATGCAATGATCCAAGGGTATTCGGTCTTGGGGCCTGTCTCGTGGCGAACGACTATAGCGGCGGCCTTCGGGCGCGGCGGAGGAGTCGACCCTCCGGCCATCGTCGCGTCAACGAAATCGCGGGCCGTTCCGCACTCCCTGCAGCTTTCGACGGGCAACGCTGCTCGCGCACGCGCAACCTCGTCAGCAGTTTCCCGCATCGTGCAAATCGGTTGGATGTCGCCTTGTGCTCGGCCGCTTGCGCGGAGCCATGCCGCCCATTTCGGTGCGAAGGCGACCCTGTCGGGAACACCGCCAGTGCGCACCTCGGACATGAAAACCTTGCCGCTCGCCGCGTCGGGCGCCCAACAATAATAGGCATTGAATGCGGCGCTTGCCGGCGCGCCGGTAGCCAGCAGTGCTGCTGCCAAAGCGATCCGCATCACCGCGCCTCCGCCACGAACTGTTTGATCTGACGCACCGCGTCGCTGTGCGCTTGATAGGTGCGGCCCGCGTCCGGATCGCCTTGCTGAACGGCATTCTGGTACATGTGGTAATATTCGAACGCCTGCCCGCACAGCGCATAGAGCTGCTGATCGCGCCCCCCGTTAAAGGCGTGGCTTCGGTAATTGGCCTCGGTGAACCCGGGACAATGTGGCCCGATCGCGAGGTTTGGGCCGCCGCCCCCTGCGCCGCCTCTACCGCCGCCGCTGCCGCCTATCCGCATGCCTGTGAGCGGATTGACCGACCCTCCGCCGCCCCCTCCAGCCCCTTTCAGCCCACCTGGGCTTGCGGCCGCACCGTAGATGTCGCCGAGACCGGGCGCCTTCTGGTTGAGCATTTGCACCATGCCCTGATTGAAGGCACCGTCGATCGATCCGGCGTTCCGGATGGCGTTGAGCGTATTGAAGAGGTTTACCCCCTGTGACTGCTGCTGAGCCTGCTGCGCTGCGGCTTGCTGCTCGCGGTAGGATCGGGCTTGCTGCGTAAGTGCGGCGATTTGGGCGGGCGCGATCGGCCGGTAAATGCTGGGGGGAATTGGCTGACCGGACGGTGTCTTCAGGTAGCGCCATTCCACAGATCCGTCGTCCGCGACCGTCAGGCGCGAAACCCATTTGTCGTTCGTCTGGATGAGCGCGCCATCGGGATCCAGCGTCAGCGACAGGGTTCCGCTTCCTGGCGTCGTGCCGAACGTGCCCAGAATGAACCCACCACCGCTGGGGTTATGGGTCAGACGGCCCGTCACATATGGTGCCAGCCCAAGTCCCGCAGGAGTCCAGTAGCTTACCGTCATCGACTGCTCTGGCTTATCCCAAGCATATGCGACGATCGTGTCCCGGCCGTTTTCGTCTGCGAACCCCCAGGTCTTGCCGGCGAGCGTGCGCAACGCGCCCCACTGCAGGAACCGCTTCGCCTTGGCAGCGGCGATCCGCGCCGGTCCGGCCTTGATCATGGCGGCGATCTCCCTCTCGGTCGTCGGGGGAACGGTGACGCGCCCTGCCTCCGAGTAGCTTCCGGCATCGCTCGTCTTGTCGCTACCGCCATAGCCGTCGTAGCCCACCTTGGGCTGCCAGCTGCTGATCCACTTTCCGTCCGCCGTCATGCCATAACCCGATCGGCCGCCCGCAAAGTGGAAGTAAACGAGCCCATCGACGCCGAGCCGTACGGCGCCGGTTTCGCGCGTCGACCCCAGTGTGAAGGCCGCATCGCCTGCGTTATCGACGACCACCCGCATCCGGTCGGTTTTCCCGGACTCGTCACGAAAGGTCACAACGCCAGAGCGATCTGGTTCTTCGACGGCATAGGCTAATGCGACCTTGACGGGGATGCCATCGACAGTCCCAGCGCCGAAAAAGCTACGACCAGCCATCTTGCCGAGTTCGCGTAGCACTGCCGCACCGCCGCCAGCGCGAACTTCCATGGTCCGAAGCGAGTAGGTCGAACCCGCACCGCCCTTGGTCTTGAGTTTAATCTGGAGCGTGCCGTTGCGCGGCGCGCGGTGGCGATACACTGTCGTCGATTTGCTGATAACCCCGGGCGCGAGGCAGTAGCTGTTCACCCCCCAGAAGGAATCGTTGGCGCGACACACCGACGAAAAGATCACGCCGTCCGACGATCCGGTAACGACTTCGACCTCGACGAGCTGACCCTCCGTCATTTTCAAATCGAACTTGGTCGTCTGGCCGTAGGGCGCGGTCACCGTTCGCTCCAAACCTGACCCTGCCACGGTTGAGCCAGCGGCTGCCGGTTTGTTCGCACCGCCCAACATCGACAGCAGTCCCCCGATCCCGGGGCCCACAATTCCTTCGGACGTCGCCGAGCGATCTTGGCTGACCGGCCCGCCAGAACCGCTAGCCAGGGTGACGTACGCAGATTTGCCGTTTCGCTGGTAAAGGATTTTTTGTTTCGATCCTTGCGAAACGCCAGCGGCCCATTGCGCGAAGGCAGCGGGATCGCGGAATGGGACCTGGGCATTAGATCCACCCGCCGAACCCCAGAAGAGCAGGTCGCCTGGCAGCAAGCCGGCAGCAGCCGCTGCACTGCCTGCTGCGACGTTCGAGATTTCGATCCCGCCGTCTCCGACCAAATCGTCTTTGAAGCTCAGTCCGAACGGCTTGGCTCCTTGAGAGGCAGCTATAGCCGGAGACGGATCTGCGGCCTTGCCGCCGGTCAGCTTAGCGATCATCGCCTGCTTCAGCGCAGCGCAGGTTTCCGCATCGCCTGTCGCTGCCTCCCCGGCACACAACCGGGCGTAGCTTTGCTCAATCCCCTCAGGCCGGACAGGCTTAGCGATTGATGTCTGACGAACAGCCGCCTTGCGTGGGGATTTGGCGTCAGCCGGCGGTCCAATCAGGGCAAGCCCCAGCGCGGCACAAAGCCACCACGTGCGAACGCGCAAAGTCTATGCCCCCCTCAGAACAAGCGGGGAGGCTAGGCACGACTTTGCGCTTTGGCAACTATCTGATTTTTTTCAACCAAAGCTCGCCGTTGAGTTGAAAAACAGCGCCTGGCTGATAGCCGCCTTGACGGTCGAACGCTGGAACGGTTTGGTGATCAGGAAGGTCGGCTCGGGCCGTTCGCCGGTCAGCAGGCGTTCCGGGAAGGCGGTGATGAAGATCACCGGCACCTGGAACTGGTTCAGGATATCCTTCACCGCATCGATACCCGACGAGTCATCGGCAAGCTGGATGTCGGCGAGCACGAGGCCTGGCTTCTCGGCCAGTGCCATGCTGACGGCCTCGTCGCGCGTCACGGCCACTCCGACGACGTCATGGCCGAGGTCGCGGACGATCGATTCGATGTCCATCGCAATGATCGGCTCGTCCTCGATGATCAGCACACGTGTCGCGGTCTGCCGCTCGATCTCGGCGAGCGCCTCGGCGACAAGGCTCTGCACGTCCGCAGGCGTGGCATCGATCAGATAGGCGGTATCCTCGTTGGTGAAGCCCTCCATCGCGGTCAGCAGCAACGCCTGACGCGACAGCGGCGTGATCGAGGCGAGCCGGTTCTGGGCAATCCGTTCGAAATCAGTCGCGGCATCCGGTTCCTCGCCCTCGACCTCAAGGTTGGCCGATGCCCAGATGGCGTGGAAGGTCTTGTAGAGACCGAGCCGCGCATCGACGTCGCGCGGGAAGGCGTCGGGGGCAGAGACGATGGCTTCAAGGGCGGCGCGGACGAAGGCGTCGCCATGCGACTGGGTGCCGGTCAGGGCGCGGGCGTAGCGGCGAAGGTACGGAAGATGCGGTGCAATTTCGGTAGCAAGCGACATTCGGAGGATCCAATTCCCTAGAGATTACCGCGCGCCCCCCGACGCCAGTTCGTTACGGATGTGAACGGCGGGCCCCTGCCCGTCAACCCCGCTCACCCCGTCCGCCCCTGCGACGATCTGCACGCACCCATTAGCGGAACCGCCCAGTGCATTTTTTGTTTCCAAGGCGGCATCACCGCCGTTAAAGCCCGCAGGCCGCCGGTGGCGGATGCGGACGTTTCAGTGGAATTCCGCAGGGCATAACAATGATAGGGATACCCCGGTCACATTCATGCCGCGCAAGAGCAAACCGGACCCCAAACTGCCGCCGCGCCCGCGCGGCCCCGAACTCGGTGAGCGTGTCGGCGCGCATTTGCGCCACATCTATGACGATGTGCTGCTCGAGCCCGTCCCCGACCAGTTCGAGGATCTTTTGCGAAAACTTGCCTGATCGCGGTGCCTTGCGGGCGTTGATGCGTTACGGGACGCACAGATGTTGAAGCCGCCCGCCAATCCCGTCGTCTCGCCAAGCTCAGTGCTGCACCGCTTTGCGGCGTGGCCGCTGTCGGCGCAGGTTATCGCGGCACTCGCGCTTGCGCTGCTGCCGCTCGGCATATTGGCGCTGATCGCCGCCTTCGACAGCTACAGCGATGTCCGGGCGTCCCAGGCACGTCTGGCGGCGGGCCGGCTCGACACCATTCAGCGCGGCATCGAATCGAGCCTCGAAACCGAGTTCGTCACGCTGCAGGCGCTGCTGCTTGATGGCGTGAGCACGCCCGACATGCGCGCGTCCTGCGACATGCAGCTGACCCGGCTTGCGCAAGTCGACAATCGCATCGCCTCGATCGTGCGGGTGGATTCCGCAGGGCGGCTGTTGTGCGCGTCGGCAGGCGCACGCCTGCCGCAGGTGCCGCTCGCACAGCTCCAACCCGCGCCGCCGACGGGCTGGGGCCGTTTTTCCCGCGCGCTGCTTGTTGACGAGGCCGGGCCCGAGCGCGACCTGGTGCTCGCGGTCCGCGACATGGCGACCGAGGGCGAGGGAAATGCGATCCTCGCACGCATGCCGCGGACGGACCTGGCGACATTGCTTCCGGCCGAAATGCGGTCGGGACAGGAGAGCGTTCAACTGCGCCGCTTCGGCGAACAGCTCGCGCAGTGGGGAAGGCCGATCTCAGGCCAAAGCAACGGTCGCAATTTCGAGACGATTACCGATAGCGATGGCCGGCATTGGCTGCGCGGCGGGCGGCAGATGGCAATGCCGGGTCTCGAGATCGACATTGCGACCCCGGCGACGCGCATCGCACTCGCGCAGGCGCTGGCGATCTCGCTGCCCGCTCTGATGTGGCTGGCGGCGGTGCTCATCGCCTGGCTGGCGATCGACCGTCTCGTGGTCACGCCGCTCAAGGAAATGCGCCAGGCAATGGTCCGCTACGGCGGCGGCGATGTTTCGGTGCGCGTCGGCAGCGGACGTTTCGTGACGCAGGAGATGTCACAGCTCGGTACGGCGTTCGACCGCATGGCTGACCAGATCCACGGCCATGAAGGGGAGTTACGGGACTCGCTCGCCACTCAGAAGAAGCTCACGCGCGAGGTGCATCACCGCGTGAAGAACAATCTGCAAATCGTCTCGAGCCTGCTGTCGCTGCAATCGCGCGACGCCGCATCGCCCGAAGTCGCCCATGCCTATTCGACGATCCAGCAGCGCGTTAACGCGCTCGCGCTGGTCCATCGCTGGCTCTACGACGACGAGGCGATGAAGGGCGTCGACCTACGCTCGCTTATGCAGGACCTGTGCGCGGGGCTTGAGCAAAGCGTTGCCACGCAGGAAGGTACGCAGGTTGCGCTGACGCCCGACGTCGAGCGATTCCGGGTCCCCCAGGACACCGCCGTGCCCCTCGCCTTCCTCGTCACTGAACTTGTCACGGCGGCGGCGCGGTTGGCTGCCGGGACGGCCATGGCCGTCCGCGTCATGGCACGAAGCGACGCCGGTCGCGGCAAGCTGGTGATCGAGGCCGTCAGCTTCCGGGGCGTCGACACCTTCGCGCCCGGCCATACCGATCCGACCGCGCGCATCGCGCAAGGCATGGCCCGGCAGATGCGCACGCGGCTTGTGCACGACGCCGAACGCGGCAGCTATGAGGTCGAATTCCCGACCGCATAATTGTGGCCCAGCGGGCCATGGCCGGCACCATATCCGGGCGCAGCCGCGATGGCGGCGCGGACATAGTTTCGAGCCCGGTCGATGGCTTCAGGCAAAGCCAAGCCTTGCGCGAGACCGGTCGCAATCGCGCTGGCCAAGGTGCAGCCCGTGCCATGTGTATGGCGGCTGTCGATCCGCGGCGCGGCGAAGCGATGCTCGCCCGCGGCTGTCAGTAGCCAATCAACGACGATGTCCCCCGGCAGATGGCCGCCCTTGACCAATACCGCCCGCGATACTCTTGTGATGAGGCTGCGGCCCGCCAACAAGGCCTCCGCCTCCGACTCCGCCGACATACCGGTCAACGCGGCCAACTCGGGCGTGTTCGGCGTTACCAATGACGCAAGCGGCAACAATCTCTCGATAAGCGCACCAAGCGCGCTATCGTCGAGCAGTTTAGCCCCGCCCTTTGCAATCATCACGGGATCGACCACGATCGGCACGTCGACGGTCTCCAGCACCCCCGCCACCGCAGCAATCGTCGCAGCGTCCCCCAGCATGCCCGTCTTCACGGCATCAGCGCCGATGTCGTCGAGCACCGCACGCATCTGGGCAGCGGTGAAATCGGGCGGCACCGGCAATATCCCGGTCACACCCAGCGTATTCTGCACGGTGAGCGCGGAAATTGCTGTCGCAGCATAGCCGCCGAGCATCGTGATCGTTTTGATATCGGCCTGAATGCCCGCCCCCCCGCCCGAATCGGAGCCCGCGACGACGAGAACCCGCCCTTTCGGACTCATGCTGCCTGCCGGACCGCCTCGCAGATGCTGTCGACGACTTCGTGCACCAGCGCCTCGTCCTCGCCCTCGGCCATGACACGGATCAGCGGTTCGGTGCCCGAGGGGCGGATCACGAGGCGGCCCGAGCCGTTCAACCGCGCCTCGCCATCGGCGATCGATGCCTTGACGGTCGCATTGTCGAGCGGCGTCGCGCCTTCGAAACGCACATTCTTGAGGACCTGCGGGAAGGGTTCGAACTTCTTGAGTGCGACGCTGGCCGGCTGGCCGCTGTCAATGACGCAGGCCAGGATCTGCAGCGCCGCGACGAGGCCGTCGCCCGTCGTCGCATAGTCCGACAGGATGATGTGGCCCGACTGTTCGCCGCCGACGTTGAAGCCCTTGGCGCGCATCGCTTCGAGCACATAGCGGTCGCCGACGCGCGTCCGTTCGAGCCGCAGCCCCTCGCCTTCCAGAAACCGTTCAAGGCCGAGGTTTGACATCACCGTCGCGACGAGTCCGCCGCCGATCAGCCGCCCGGACTTTGCCCAGCTCGCGGTGATTGCCGCCATCAGCTGGTCGCCATCTACGATCTCGCCGCGCTCGTCGACAACGATGAGCCGGTCGGCGTCACCATCCAGCGCAATGCCGATATCGGCCCCGACTTCGCGAACTTTTGCCTGCAGCGCCGCCGGGTGGGTGGAGCCGCACTGGTCGTTGATGTTGAAGCCGTTTGGCTCGACGCCAATGGCGGTCACTTCGGCACCAAGTTCCCACAGCGCCGTCGGCGCAACGATATAGGACGCACCATTGGCGCAATCGACGACGACCTTCATCCCGTCGAGCCGCAGCCGGTTCGGGAAGGTCGTCTTGGCGAAATGGATGTAGCGGCCGCGCGCATCCTCGATCTTGCGCGCGCGCCCAATATGCGCCGGCGGCGCGACATGCGGCGGATGGTCGAGCAGATCCTCGATCGCCAGTTCGGCAGCATCTGACAGTTTGAAGCCGTCGGGTCCGAAGAATTTGATGCCATTGTCGTGGTAGGGATTATGGCTCGCCGAAATCATCACGCCGAGATCGGCGCGCATCGATTGCGTCAGCAGCGCCACTGCCGGAGTCGGCACGGGGCCGACCATCACGACATCCATGCCGACCGAGGTGAATCCGGCGATCAGCGCCGACTCGATCATATAGCCGCTGAGCCTTGTGTCCTTGCCGATCACGACCCGGTGCTTGTGATCGCCGCGCAGGAATTGCGCACCGGCCGCCTGTCCAATCCGCATCGCCATCTGCGGCGTCATCGCACCGCGATTGCTCATGCCGCGGATGCCGTCGGTCCCGAAATATTTGCGCGCCATTCAGTCCTCGAAAGCCGTGGCCCCTAACGAACGCTATACGCCGCGTGTCGCTATTGTCGATGGGGCTGCGGTTGCGCTTGCTCCCCGACCCGTGCGGCCCCCATATTGACCGCACGTCAAAACCGGGGTCGCGCGTGCTGCGTCAGTATGAATTGGTTGAGCGGGTCAAAGCCTATGACCCCGACGCGGATGAGGACCTCCTCAACCGCGCCTATGTCTTTTCGATGAAGGCGCATGGCGCCCAGCTGCGCGCGTCGGGCGACCCCTATTTCAGCCACCCGATCGAAGTTGCCGGCATCCTGACCGACCTGAAACTCGACGCCGAGACCATCGCAACGGCGATCCTGCACGATACCATCGAAGATACCGTCGCCACGCAGGAGCAGATCGACAAGCTGTTCGGCCCCAGCATTGGCCGCCTCGTCGACGGCGTCACCAAGCTCAGCCGCATCGAGGCGCAGACCGAGAATGAGCGGGCCGCCGAGAATTTCCGCAAATTCCTGCTGGCGATGTCCGACGACATCCGCGTGCTGCTGGTGAAGCTCGCCGACCGGCTGCATAATATGCGGACGCTCCACCACATCAAGAATCCGGACAAGCGCCGCCGCATCGCGCGCGAGACGATGGATATCTACGCGCCGCTCGCCGGACGCATCGGCATGTATGAGTTCATGAACGAGCTGCAGGAGCTGTCGTTCAAGGAGCTGCAGCCGGAGGGCTATGCGGTAGTAACCGAACGTCTGGCAGCGCTGCGCGCCGGCGGCGGCGATATGGTCAAGCGCATCACCAGCGGCCTCAAACTTTTGCTAAGCCAGAACGGCATCGAAGCCGAGGTGACGGGCCGCGAAAAGCGCCCCTATTCGATCTGGACCAAGATGTCGGAGCGGCACATCGCCTTCGAGCAATTGGCCGACGTGATGGCGTTTCGCGTCATCGTGCGCCAGCCCGAGGAATGTTATCTCGCGCTCGGCATCCTGCACCGCCGCTGGCAGATGGTCCCCGGCCGCTTCAAGGACTTCATCTCGACCCCCAAGCGCAACGGTTACAAATCGCTGCACACGACGGTGATCCACTCCGAGAACCGCCGCATCGAAATCCAGATCCGCACGCGCGACATGCACCGCGAGAATGAACTCGGGCTGGCCGCGCATTGGGCGTATAAGCAGAAGCGAAGCGGCGTTGACCCGGGCGCGAAATATCCCTGGCTCGCCGAGTTGCTCGAAATCCTCGACCATGCCTCGACGCCCGAGGAGATGTACGAGCACGCCAAGCTTGCCATGTATCAGGACACGGTGTTCTGCTTCACCCCGAAGGGCGAGCTGATCCAGCTGCCCAAGGGCTCGACCCCCGTTGACTTGGCCTATGCGCTACACACCGACCTCGGCGACACGACGGTCGGCGCGAAGGTCAACGGCCGTGTCGTTCCCTTACGTACCCGGCTGCAGAATGGCGATCAGGTCGAAATCCTGCGCTCCAAGGCGCAGGAACCCGATCCCGCCTGGGACAGTTTCGTGATCACCGGCAAGGCCCGCGCCGCGATCCGCCGCTCGATCCGCCACAAGCAGCGCGACGAGCTTATCGCGATGGGCCTCAAGCTCTATGACGAAATCGCCGCGCGCGTGACCGCGCCGCTGTCGGAAGCCGCAGTGGATGCGGCTCTCAAGCGGCTCAAGCTGCCCGACCGGGAGTCGCTGTTCGTCGCGCTCGCCAAACAGACCGTCACCGACGAAGCGCTGCTGAATGCGCTGCTACCCGGCGCGAAGGACGGCAAGCGGCCCGTCAATGACGCGCGCCAGCAGTCGGCAATCTCGATCCGCGGCCTGACCCCCGGCGTCGCCTTCCAGCTAGCCGACTGCTGTCACCCGATCCCCGGCGATCGCATCGTCGGCCTGCGTCGCCCCGGAACCGGTATCGAAGTTCACACGATTGACTGCACCACGCTGGAGCGCGAAGCGGATGGCGAATGGCTCGATCTGTCCTGGCTCCCTGACAGCGACAGCGCGGTCGCGCGCCTGCAGGCGGTGCTGAAGAACGAGCCCGGCTCGCTTGCCGGACTGACCGGCGTGCTCGCCCAGAATGGCGCCAACATCTACAACATCCACCTGCGCCACCGCGACCGCGCCTTCCACACCTTCTCGGTGGATGTCGAAGTCGACAATGTCGCGCACCTAACCAACATCATCGCCGCGCTGCGCGCGACGCCGGCCATCACCAGCGTCGACCGGGTGAAGGCTTAGGCAAAAGCACCGTCATCCCGACTTTCGTCTGGATGACGGCTGTGGCATGGCCGCGCGCATGACCGACGATCAGATCCTCGACGAATTCCGGGCTGCCAACGCGCTGCTGGAAGGCCATTTCATTCTGTCATCGGGACTGCGGTCGTCGCGCTACCTGCAATGTGCGCGGGTGCTGATGGATCCGGCGCGCGCCGAACGGCTGTGCCGCGCTTTGGCGGACACGATCCCGTCCGAGCTCCACAGCCAGATAACGGCCGTCGTTGCGCCTGCGATGGGCGGCCTCATCTGCGGCTATGAGCTGGCGCGCGCGCTTGGTGTGGACTCGATGTTCGTCGAGCGGCCGCAGGGCACGTTCGAATTGCGGCGCGGTTTCTCGTTCACGCCCGGCCAGAAGGTGCTGATGATGGAAGATGTCATCACCACCGGCCTGTCGTCCCGCGAAGCGATCAAGGCGATCGAAGCGGCAGGTGGCGAGGTCATCGCAGGCGCGTGCCTCGTTGATCGCTCGAATAGCGAGGCCGACATCGGCGTCCCGCTCTTCCCGCTGATCCGGCTAGCGGTGCCAACCTACGCCGCCGACGCACTGCCCCCGGAACTCGCAGCACTGCCCGCGGTCAAGCCGGGGAGCCGGGCCGCGTGACCCCGCTCCGCCTCGGCGTCAACATCGACCATGTCGCGACGATCCGGAACGCGCGCGGCGGGCCGCATCCCGATCCGGTGCGTGCGGCGAAGATGGCGGCGGACGCCGGCGCGGACGGCATCACCGCGCATCTGCGCGAGGACCGGCGGCATATCACCGATGCCGACATCGACCGGCTGATGGCTGAAATCGGCTTGCCGCTGAACCTCGAAATGGCGGCGACTGACGAAATGCTGGCCATCGCACTCGCCCATCGGCCGCATGCTGCCTGTATCGTGCCCGAGCGGCGCGAGGAGCGGACAACTGAGGGCGGGCTCGACGCCCACGGCCAGCACAACCGGCTCGCGCCGATGGTCGCACGGCTCAGCGATGCGCGGGTGCGTGTCAGCCTGTTCATCGAGCCCGACCGCCGCCAGATCGATGCGGCAAAGGCGATGGGCGCCCCCGTCGTCGAGCTGCACACTGGCCGCTACTGCCATCTCGCAGGCGACGCGCAGGCCGCCGAACTCGCGCGGCTCGCCGCTGCCGCCGCCTATGCCGCCAGCCTCGGCATCGAGCCGCATGCGGGCCACGGCCTGACCTTCGACAATGTCAGGCCGGTCGCCGCCATTCCCGAACTCGCCGAACTCAACATTGGCCATTTCCTCGTTGGCGAGGCAATCTTCACGGGCCTCACAGCGAGCATCGCTGAGATGCGTCGGCTCATGGATCTGGCGCGCGCATGACCGTGATCGGCCTCGGCAACGACCTGTGCAATATCGAGCGCATCGAATCCTCGATCGCGCGCTTCGGCGACCGGTTCATCGACCGCATCTTCACGCCCGTCGAGATCGCCAAGGCCAACCGCCGCACGCTGACCCGCACCGCGACCTTCGCCAAGCGCTTCGCTGCCAAGGAAGCCTGCGCCAAGGCGCTCGGGACCGGCATCCGCAAGGGCGTGTTCTTCAAGGACATGGGCGTCGTCAACCTGCCCTCGGGCCAGCCGACGCTGGCGCTGACCGGGGGCGCTGCGGCGCGCTTGGCGGAACTCACGCCAGCGGGTATGACCGCCGACATCCATTTGACCATAACCGACGATCATCCCTGGGCGCAGGCGGTGGTCCTGATCACGGCGAGACCTGCATGAGCAAAGCCAAGACGCCGACCAACTGGGTCCGGGAAACATGGGAGATCGCGCTGCTGCTGCTCGCGGTGCTCGGCTTCCACTCGGCGGTCGCCAAGCCTTTCTATATCCCGTCCGAATCGATGCTGCCGGGCCTGCTCGTCGGCGACCGGCTCGTCGTCAGCAAATGGCCCTATGGCTATAGCTATATGTCGGTGTCGATCCCGCTGATCAACGACCCGATCCTGCCGCACATGAAGGGCCGGCTGTTCGGCAGCCTGCCCGAGCCCGGCGACATCGTCGTCATCAAGCAGCCGGTCAATCATGAGGATTATATCAAGCGGATGATCGGCCGCCCCGGCGACATCATCCAGGTGTCGGGCGGCAAGCTCATCATCAATGGCGTCGCGGTGAAGCGCGAAATCCTGCCGCCGGCCGAGATCGTCGAGTCGGAAAACACCGGTTGCGAGCGCTATCCGCAATATCGCGCGCTGCGCGCCGATGGCACGGCGGTCTGCCGCTACCCGCAGGTGCGCGAGACGCTGCCGAACGGCCGTTCCTACGTGACGCTCGATGCAGAGCCTGACGGCATGCTCGACGACACGGCGCCCTATCAGGTGCCCGAGGGCACGATATTCGTGATGGGCGATAACCGCGACAATTCGGCGGACAGCCGCGTCAGCCCCGAGCCGCCGATGAACGGCATCGGACCGCTCCCCATCGAAAATATTGTCGGTCGCGCCGAGTTCATCACCTTCTCGCTCGACGGCTCGTTCAGCCTCATGCACCCGACAACCTGGTTCACCCAGTTCCGCTCGGGCCGCGCCTTCACGAGCCTGCGTCCGAAGCAGGGCTGATGCCCGAGACTGGCCCCAGCCCGGTTGAATCGCATGACCCCGTCATCCGGACGACGGTCAAGCAGGCGTCGGTCTGGATCGGGCTGGCCGCGTCGTTGTGGGTCGCCTGGCAGCTGATCCAGCCGATCCTGCTCATCCTGATGGGCCTCGTGATTGCCGCCGGGCTCGACGGCGGCAGCCGCATGCTTGGCAAAATCTGGAACGGCCCGCGTGTCGCCCGCCTGACCATCGTGGCGGTGTTGGTCGCCGGCCTCATCGGCGGCTTCCTCTACTTCGCGGGAGCGACGTTGATCGGCCAGACGGGGGCACTCAGCCAGACGCTGGAGGTGCAGGTCGCGCGGCTTTCGGTGCTCATGGAGAGCTGGGGCTTTGGACCGATCGCCACGGGTGGCGGAGCGCATGGCGCGCTGTCGGCCGTGCTGTCGCAGCTGTTCGGATCGCTCGGCGATGTCACGCGGTTCGTCGGCAGCGCGGCGGGCGTGCTTGGCAGCCTGCTGTTCATCATCGTCATCGGCCTGTTCGTCGCCGCTGAACCCCGCCTCTACGAACGCGGCATCGCCTGGCTCACGCCGCGAGGCTCGCGCGACCGGGTTGCGGACACGATGACCGATATTGCAGCGATGCTGCGCCGTTGGGTCGGCTACCGTTTCGTCGCCATGCTCAGCGACGGCGTGATGACGGCGATCGGCCTGTTCATCGCCGGCGTCCCGCTGGCAGGGCTTCTCGCACTGATCTCGGGCATGCTCGCCTTCATCCCCAATTTCGGCTCGCTGTTCGCCGGCGGGATCATCCTGCTGGTCGGGCTCAGCGCCGGTCCGCAGATGGCCGCCATCGCCATCGGCACCTATGTCCTCGTCCAGCTTATCCAGGGCAATTTCGTCACGACCGCGGTCGAGCGGCGCGCGGTCGACATCGCGCCTGCCACGACACTCGCAGCGCAGCTTCTGTTCGGTGCGCTGTTCGGCTTCATGGGGCTGCTGCTCGCCAATCCGATCGTCGCGGCATTGAAGGTCGCGCTCGACCGGCCCAAAGCCGCCGCCTGATGGCGTTCGAGCGGCTGCGGAGCCTCAGCGCGACCGAACTGACCAGCCCGCGCGTTCGCCTCGAATATCTCGATGAATACCACCGCGAAGGTCTCCGCGCCGCCTGCGCTGCCGACCCCAACATCTGGACCGCGCTCTACCCCTACTCGATGCTCGGCGAACATTTCGACCATTGGTGGGCCAAGGAACTCGGTGGGCCGCGCATCCTCTTCGCGGTGATGCACGGCGACCGCGTCATCGGCACCACCAGCTATCTGAATATCGCGGCCGCCGACGCGGTGCTGGAAATCGGCGGAACCTATATCGCACCCGAAGCGCGCGGCACGCGGCTCAACGATGCGATGAAGCGCCTGTTGCTCGCCGCCGCCTTCGCCGATGGTGCACGGCGCATCGAATTCCGCGTCGACGCGATCAACATACGCTCACGCGGCGCCGTGGAAAAGCTCGGTGGCCGGCTCGACGGCATCCTGCGCCGCAACCGTGTCACGTGGACCGGCCGCATCCGCGACACCTGCGTCTATTCGATCCTCGACGGCGAATGGCCCGCAGTGCGCGACCGGCTCGATGCCATTTTGAAGGGTTAGCTGCGGCTGTCCGCTCGGCTATTAGTGTCCGCAACCAAGCCTTGGGAGATGCCGTCATGCCTTTCGTCCGCCCCGATGTGCAAGCCGTGCTCGATATGCTCGCGGCCAGCCCTGCCCCCAAGATGCACGAGGTCGATGCCGATACCGCGCGCATGATGATGCGCACGATGGGGCAGATTACCGAGCTGCCGCGCGGCGACCTCGCCCGCGTCGAGGAGCTGTCAATCCCGTCGCCGCACGGCCATGCGATCCCGGCGCGCCTCTATGCCAATACACCGAAGGGCGGCGCGGCGGCACCAGTGCTCGTCTTCTATCACGGCGGTGGCTGGGTGATCGGCGACCTCGAAACACACGATCCGCTGTGCGCCGAAATCTGCCGCACGCTCGGCATGACCGTCGTGTCGATCGACTACCGGCTCGCGCCCGAGCATCGCTTCCCGGCCGCGACCGAGGATTGCCTTGCGGCGACGCGCTGGGTAGCGTCCAGCCCGGCCGAGATCGGCCACCGCGTGAGCGGCCTCGTGCTGGCCGGCGACAGCGCCGGCGGCAATCTGACCGCCGCCTGCTCGCAGGAACTGCACGGCAAGCTCGCGGTGCCGATCCTCGCGCAGTGGCTGATCTATCCGGGCGTCGACATGAACGCCGCCGAAGGCTCGATGCAGGAATTTTCGGACGGCTATCTGCTGACCGAAGAGGGCATGATCTGGTTCATGAACCATTATTTCGGCGACCAGCCCGAAGCGGCGCGCAACCACCCCTATGCCTCGCCGATGCACGGCCCCGATTTCGCCAACCAGCCGCCGACGCTGCTGTTCACCTGCGGCCTCGACCCGCTCCGCGATCAGGGCCGTGCCTATGGCGGCAAACTGATCGCACACGGCGTCCCGCTGGTGTTCCGCGAAGCGCCGGGCCAGATCCACGGCTGCCTGAACCTGCGGCAGGCCCTGCCGAGCGCGCAGGCGGATTTGTTGGGGTGTCTGGCCGCGCTGAAGGCAATTGTGGCGGAAGCGCAGGCGGGTGTGGTGGCGGCTGAAACGCGCGTGGCGGCGGAATAACGGTTCGAAATTGCACGTCCCCTCCCCTTGGGGAGGGGCAGGGGTGGGCCTTTCGACATTGCAGCCGCTTGCCTTTGCTTAGACGTCCCCACCCCTACCCCTTCCCGGTGGGGAGGGGACGCGACACGAACTGCGTGCTAAGGCGCGTTTCATGACCGACAACTCCCCCATCCACCCCTCAGGCCTTCCGTACCGACCCGGCGTCGGCATCATGCTGCTCAACGCCGAGGGCAAAGTCTTCGTCGGCCAGCGCCTCGATTCCACGCTTGAAGCCTGGCAGATGCCGCAGGGCGGCATCGACCCCGGCGAAGACCCGCGTACCGCAGCCTTTCGCGAGCTTGAGGAAGAGACGGGCATCCCCGCCCACCTTGCTGAAATCATCGGCGAGACCGCCGACTGGCTCACCTATGATCTGCCTGACGACCTGATCGGCAAGATCTGGAAAGGCCGCTACGCCGGGCAGCGGCAGAAATGGTATGCGATGCGCTTCCTCGGCACCGACGCCGATGTGGATATCGCGACGCACCATCCTGAATTCCGGGCGTGGGAATGGTCGAGCGTTGACGATCTCTGCACGCGCATCGTGCCGTTCAAGGTCGAACTCTACTCGCGCGTCCTGAGCGAGTTCAGCAACCTGACCCGCTGATGCAAAAAGGGCGCCGCCTTTCGGCAGCGCCCTTTCTGATCAGTTTGCAATCTTACAGACGATCGATGCCGCCCTTGATGGCACCCTGGCCCTTGCCGATCGCCGTTTCGGCGTCGCCCTTGGCTTCCTGGGCATCGCCCTCGGCGCGCAGCCGCTCATTGTCCGTCGCATCGCCGAGGCCACGCTTTGCCTTGCCGACGGCTTCATCGAACGCGCCCTTGGCGCGGTTTCCAAACTCGCTCATCGTCATTCTCCTACGCTCAGTTCCGGACGGCTCAACGGACCGCACGCGTGCCGGGTTCCGCCGCGCGGGCGGCGCGCCTATAAGTGGTGCATGGCGAACGACGAACGACCCTTTGTGCTCGTGCTGAACGGGCCGAACCTCAACCTGCTCGGCACGCGCGAGCCGGAGATTTACGGCCGCGACACGCTCGACGATATCGCCGTCATGCTCGAGGATCGGGGCAAGGACATTGGCGTCGATATCGACCTGCGCCAGTCGAACCACGAAGGCCATCTGATCGACTGGCTCCACGAAGCGCAGTCGCGCGGTGCGAAGGCCGTGATCCTCAATCCCGGCGGACTGACCCATACCAGCGTCGCGCTGCGCGACGCTGTCGCGTCGATCAAAGTGCCGGTCATCGAGGTGCACCTGTCTAATCCACATGCGCGCGAGGACTTCCGGCACAAGAGTTTCGTGTCGGGCGTCGCCAAGGGGGTGATCGCCGGCTTCGGCGCGCGTGGCTATCTGCTGGCGCTGGACGCGGCGGCTGGACTCTGACAATCATCCTTCGCCGATAACAAGAACGAGGGGACGCAATGGCCGACAAGACTCCGGGGCCCGGCACGATGCAGGTCGATGCTGCGCTGGTTCGCCAGCTCGCCGAAATGCTCGACGAAACGCGGCTGACCGAGATCGAAGTCCAGGATGGCGAGCGTCGGATCCGCGTCGTGCGGCAGGTGCAGATGGCCGCTGCGGCCGTGCCCGCCCCTGCTCCGGCCATCGTCGCAGCGCCCGCCCCGGCGATTCCGCTGACCTCGCAACCGCTACCGAGCGCTGCCTCCACAGATGCCGCCGCGCATCCGAGCGCGGTCAAGTCGCCGATGGTCGGCACCGTCTATCTGTCGCCCGAACCCGGTGCGGCCAATTATGTGACCGAGGGCGCCACCGTGAAGGCCGGCGATACGCTCGTGATCATCGAGGCGATGAAGGTCATGAACCCGATCGTCGCGCCAAAGTCCGGCCGGGTTGCGAAGATCCTCGTCGTCAACGAGCAGCCGGTCGAGTTCGACACGCCGCTCGTTGTCATCGAGTAGCAGGCCCATGTTCGAAAAGGTTCTGATCGCCAATCGCGGCGAGATCGCGCTGCGCATCCACCGCGCTTGCCATGAAATGGGCATCAAGACCGTGGCGGTGCATTCGACCGCCGATGCCGAGGCGATGCATGTTCGCCTCGCCGACGAAGCCGTCTGCATCGGGCCGCCCTCGGCGACCGACTCCTATCTGAATATCCCGAACATCATCTCGGCGGCGGAAATTACCCACGCCGATGCGATCCATCCCGGCTACGGCTTCCTCAGCGAGAATGCGCGCTTCGCCGAGATCGTCGAGGAGCATAAGATCGGCTGGATCGGTCCGAAGCCCGAGCATATCCGCACGATGGGCGACAAGATCCAGGCGAAGATCACTGCGAAGGCGCTTGGCTTGCCGCTGGTGCCGGGTTCGGACGGACCGCTCGAATCGATCGTCGAGGCGAAGAAGGTGGCGGCTGAGATCGGCTACCCGGTGATCATTAAAGCGGCCTCAGGCGGCGGTGGCCGCGGCATGAAGGTCGTCAACGGCCCCGACCAGCTCGAACAGCTGATGCAGCAGGCGGGCTCAGAAGCGAAGGCGGCGTTCGGCGACGCGACCGTCTATATGGAGAAATATCTCGGCGACCCGCGCCATATCGAATTCCAGATTTTCGGCGACGGCAAAGGCGACGCCATCCACCTGGGCGAGCGCGACTGCTCGCTGCAGCGCCGTCACCAGAAGGTGCTCGAGGAGGCTCCCTCACCCGTCATCACCGCCGAACAGCGCGAGCATATGGGCGGCATCGTCGCCCGCGCGATGGCCGACATGGGCTATCGCGGGGCGGGCACGATCGAATTCCTCTACGAGAATGGCCAATTCTACTTCATCGAGATGAACACCCGCCTGCAGGTGGAACATCCGGTGACTGAGGCGATCACCGGGCTCGACCTCGTCCGCGAGCAGATTCGTGTTGCCTGGGGCCATCCGCTGACGCTGCGCCAATGCGACGTGCAGTTCCGCGGTCACGCCATCGAGTGCCGCATCAATGCCGAGGACCCCGCGACCTTTGCACCCTCCCCCGGCACCGTGACCCAATATCATGCGCCGGGCGGCATGAATGTCCGCGTCGATAGCGGCCTCTACGCCGGCTACCGCATCCCGCCTTATTATGACTCGATGGTCGCCAAGCTCATTGTCTACGGCACCACCCGCGCCGGGGCGCTGCGCCGACTGCGGCGCGCGCTCAAGGAGTTCGTGATCGACGGCGTCAAGACGACGATCCCGCTGCATCAGGCGCTGCTCGACGACCCGGAGTTCCAAGAGGGCGAGTATACGATCAAATGGCTCGAGGACTGGCTCGCGAAACGCGCCGCCGAATAGGCTCGTCGATCAGAGCGCAAAAGCGAAGAAAATAGCGGTCGCAGCGAACATCACGAAAGTTGCCGCCCAGCCCAACCACGTCGCGCCCAGCGGCAGGATCAGCTGGCCCATCGCTCGTTTGTTGCGCACTATCAGCATCATCATGAACATCAGCGGGCCGGCGAGGACGCCGTTGACGACGGCGGCCCAATAGAGTGCGCGGACGGGGTCGATACCGACAGCGTTGAGCGAGGCGCCGGCGAGCGTGGTCACGGCGATCGTCGCGTAGAACAGGCGGGCATCGAGCGGCTTGGCGTCAAGGCTGCCCGCGACCCCTACCATCTCGGTCACCGCATAGGCGGCCGAGCCCGCCAGTACCGGCACGGCGAGCAGCCCCGTCCCGATGATCCCAAGTGCGAACATCGCGAAGGCAAACTGGCCGGCGATCGGGCGCAGCGCCTCGGCGGCCTGTGCCGATGTCGTGATGTCGTGAATGCCATGCGCATTGAGCGTCGCCGCTGTCGCGAACACGATCGCGAGCGACACTAGCGTGCTGAACCCCATGCCGACGAGCGTGTCGGTCCGGATGCGCTTCAGCTCCGGCCCGGCCTCCTTGGGCGTCAGGCACAGCGGCTTGGCGTGATGGCGGTGCTCCTCTTCGATCTCCTGCCCGGCCTGCCAGAAGAAGAGATAGGGGCTGATCGTCGTGCCGAGGATGGCGACGAAGGCGGTCGCATAGGCGACGTTCCATTGCAGTTCGGGCACCACCAGCGACCGCAGCGCATGGCCCCAGGGCACCCCCGCGACGGCGACGACACCGAAATAGGTGAACAGCGACAGCGTCGTCCATTTCAGCACCGAGGAATAGCGCGGATAGCTGAGCGCCACCTCGACCACGATGCACAGGATGCCGAACAGCAGCGTGTAGAGCGCGGTATTGCCGCCGATGAGCAATTGCAGCGCCGCGCCCATCGCGCTCAGGTCGGCGCCGAGATTGACGACATTTGCGACGAGCAGCAGACCCACCATCGACCAAAGCACCGGCCGCGGATAGTGCCGCCGCAGGTTGCGCGCGATACCCGCCCCCGTCACGCGGCCGATCTCGGCAGCGATCTGCTGGATGACGACCATGAGCGGGAAGCTCAGCACGAAGGTCCAGGCAAGGCCGTAGCCGAATTGCGCACCGACCTGGCTGTGCGTACCAATGCCGCTTGGGTCGTCGTCGGCTGCGCCGGTGATCAGCCCCGGACCGAGGCTGGCCAGAAATCCGCTGCGGTCCGGCGTTGCACGATCGTCCATGGGGATAGCTGTCGCACGCGCACACAGCGCGCACAATCGCCTAGAGCGCGAAGTTGAGCGTCACCCGCGTCCCGTGATGTGCCGGATCGAACTCGACGGGGGCGCGCAGATTCTGCGCCATCGCCTGCACGATGCGCGTGCCAAGGCCGGTACCCTTGAGTTCGCCGGTGCCGCGCCAGCCGACGCCATCATCCTCGACGGTCAGGGACAGTCGTTCGGGCGCCGATTGACGCAACTTGACCCGGATGCCGCCGCTTTCGCCAGACGGATAGGCGTATTTGAAGGCGTTGGTCACGAGTTCGGTGACGATGACGCCGAGCGAAACGGCCTTGTCAGTGGGCACGCTGACCGGATCGGTATCGATGGCGACGACATGGTCGCGCCCGGCGGCGCGCATCGAGTCGCTGAGTTCCTCGACCAGGCTGGTCAGATAGGCGTCCAGTTCCACCGAATGGACATTTGCGGAGGTGTAGAGCCGCCGGTGGACACCGGCGATGGCGCTGATCCGGTTCTCGGTCTCGTGAAGCGCCTCTCGCGCCGCTTCATCGGGGACGGCCTTCGCCTGCAGCCGCACCAGCGAGGCAACAAGCGCAAGGCTGTTGGCGACGCGGTGGTTGACCTCCTGCAGCAGCATTTCGGCGCGGTCGCGCGCCTCACGCATGTCGGCCTCGGCCGCCTCGCGGGCGCGACGCTGCCGGGTGGCCTGGATTGCCTGAAGCATGACCGACTCAAGCAGTTCGAGAAATACGCCGCCGACATCCTTGACGATATAATCGGCGGCACCTGCCTTCATGGCTGCGACCGCCACGCGCCCTTCCTCGGTGCCCGTCACAACGATCACTGGCGGCGCGTCCGGCAGCGCACGCATTTCTGCGAGAGTTGTCAGCCCGTCCTTGCCCGGCATGTAGTAATCGAGCGCAACCAGATCGAAATCTCGCTCGCGCATCAGCGCCACGCCCTCGTCGCCGCTCGCGGCAAGCGTGACGACGCAACCGCGCCGCGTCAGCGTCTTTTCGATCAGACGCCGGAGCTGCGGGTCGTCATCGACATAAAGGATACGGCAGTCCTTCAAGCGTGCGTCTCCGGCACCTTGATGACCGACAGGAAAAGTCCGAGCTGTCGGATCGCGTGGCTGAACTGGTCATAATCGACCGGCTTCGTGATGTAGACGTTCGCACCGAGATCGTAGCAGCGCTGGATTTCGGTCTTGTCGTCGGTCGTGGTCAGCACGATCACCGGCGCGCGCTTCAGCTTCTCGTCCGCCTTGATCTTGGCGAGGATGTCGACACCGCTCATGTCCGGCAGGTTGAGATCGAGCAGGATCAGCAGCGGCCCGTTGTCGCGCACCGCCGAGGTGAACAGATAGTCGAGCGCCGTCGTGCCATCCAATTTATGGATGATGTCATTGGCGACGCCGGCGCGGCGGACATTCTTCTCGATCAATCGGGCGTGCCCGGGATCGTCCTCGATCATCACGATGACGACGGGTTCATGCGCATTCATATGTTTTCCTTTGCAACAGCCATACCGGCATCGGCGGGCAGGGTCACGGTAAAGGTCGATCCCTCACCCAGTACGGACACGAGCGTGATCGACCCGCCCAACCGGCGCGCCAAAGCCCGCACCGAGGCTAGCCCGATCCCATCGCCTTTCTGATCCTGTGCACCGGCGCGACGGAACAGGTCGAACACCCGCCCATGATCGGCGGGCGCGATGCCGCGGCCATTGTCGCCGACGGTGATGACCACATCGCGACCCGCCGCGTGGCCGCTGACATCGACCCGGAGCGGGCGCTGTGGACTGCGATACTTCACGGCATTGTCGATCAGGTTTCCGAGGATTTGCTCGAGCGATAGCCGGTCCCCGACGATGGCGGGCAACGGCCCAATGTGCAGTTCGCCGCCTGCCTCATCGAGCTGATGCCCGACGTTTCGTGCGAGATTGCCGACCAGCACCGCGAGGTCGAGCGGTTCAGGTGCAAGGTTGCGCTGGCCGTCGCGCGACAATTTCAGGATCGAGCCGATGAGCCGGTCCATACGCTCGGTCGATGTGCGGATGAAACCAATGGCCTCGACCATGTCGACTTCGACCGCGGCGCGCGTCGCGTCGGTGATCAGGTCGGGCGCTTTTGCGATGACTTCCCTATGCAGCCGCCCGACTTCCTTCTGCGCCTGCTCCAGCTCGCTCGTGAACCCCATGATGTTGACAAGCGGGGCACGCAGATCGTGGCTGACGATATAGGCGAAACGCTGGATTTCGTCGTTCGCCTCCTTCAGGTCGGCGGTGCGTTCGGCTACGGCCGCTTCAAGGCCGGCATTGACTTGGGCAATGGCGGCATTCGCGGCCTCGAGGCCTTCCGAGTAGCGGCGCATCCGGCCGATGGCATTGGCACCGAGCAACGCTGCTGCGAACACGCCGATCACGGTCAGCGCCAGTAGCCAATTGTCCTGCCGCTCCGCATCCCGGCGCCGTGCCGCAAGCAGGCGACCTTCCTCGCCGACGATGCGCCCGATCCGGGCCCGGACGCCGTCCATGACATGCTTGCCATAGTTGGTGCGAATAATCGCAACCGCGTCGGTGTCATGCCCGTCGCGTACCAGGTCGGTCGTGCGCTTGAGTTCGCCGAGCTTGTTGCCGATCGGCACCTGGAGCGCGACGACCTGCGCTTGCTGCCCCGGATTGTCCTCGGTCAGTTCGAGCAGCCGCTCATAAGCCAGCCGGCTGTTGTCGCGGCCGACCGCATAGCGATCATAATATTCCTGCACACCGGTCAGCAGATAGCCGCGCTGCCCCGTTTCAGCGTCGATGAGCGCAATCAGCAGGCGGTTTGCCTGCGCTTGCACGTCGAGCGTGTGCTGCACTTTTTCATTCTGGGCACGGCTCGATATGCCGACCAGCGCCGACGCGATGCCCACGAACAGCAGAATCGCGAAACCCGCGATCAGCGACCATTGCTGGCGCGGCAGTGCCACCGGCTGAGGCATGTTCCCCATCGGGCGGCCCATTCGTTTCGTCCAACTCGGCTCCACGCCTAGCAGCTTTCGTCGATGAATACGGTTCGCAAGCGAACGTTACGACCGCCGAATGAGTTCCCTGCCGGGCGATTCATCCGGGGGCGCCGGCCATCGCCTCCTCGTAGGCTGCGAACGCCCGGGCTCGCGCGGTCGCATGGTCCACGATCGGCTCCGGGTAGGTCGTGCCAAGCCGCACGCCGGCCGCCGCCAGCGTGATCGGATCCGCCTCCCAGGGCCGGTGGACGACGGCATCCGGCAAATCCTTCAGTTCGGGAACCCAGCGCCGGACATAGGCGCCCGCCGGATCGAACTTCTCGCCCTGCGTCACGGGCGCGAAGATCCGGTTGAACGGCGAGGAATCGACCCCCGACCCCATGATCCACTGCCAACCGAGCGCATTGTTGCCAAGGTCGGCATCGACAAGCGTGTCCCAAAACCATGTGAAGCCTTCCCGCCAGTCACCCAACAGGTGCTTAACGAAGAAGGAGGCCGTTATCATCCTGACCCGGTTGTGCATCCAGCCGGTCGTCCACAGTTCGCGCATCCCGGCATCGACGATCGGATAGCCGGTTTGCCCGCGCTGCCACGCCGCGAGGCCGTCGGTCCGGTACGGGAAGTGATCGAATTGCGGTCGCGAGGGGCGCTCGTGATAGTCGGGGAACTGGTCGATGAGGCCGAGCGCGAAGTCGCGCCAGGCGATCTCGCGGAGATAGGGCTCTGCCCGTCGCCCGATCGAATCCTCGACAGCATGCCAGACCTGGGCGGGAGATAGCTCGCCGTGGTGCAGGTGCGGCGACAGGCGTGACGATCCAGCCTCGGCCGGCAGGTTGCGACCAACATCATAATCCGCCGCGACATCGATAAACTGGCCGAGCTGTGCCCAGCCGCCCTGCTCGCCGGGCGTCCAGCGCTCGCTAAACCCTGCCGCCCAGTCAGGTTTTGAAGGCAGAAAATTCCAGTCCGCGAGCCCGTCCCCTTCGGGCACGTTCGAAGCCATCGTAATCCGGGCGGGCGCGGGCAGCGGCTCCGCAGGCGGCATCATGCGCTGGAGGGCGCGCCACCACGGCGTAAAGATGCGGTAGCGCCCATCTGTACCCGACCGCACGCGATCAGGCGGCACCAGCGAGACGCCATCGTGCAGGACGAGATCGACCTTCGCGCCGACCTCCGCCTGCTGGACCCGCGACCAGGGCTCGAAATGCTCGAGCGCATGAACCCGCGTCGCCCCAATTGCCTTGGCCAGCTCGGGAATCACCGACCCGGCGCGCCCACGCAACAGCAACAGCCGCGCGCCCATCGCGCGAATGTCGGCATCCAGCGCCGCAAGGCTATGATGCAGCCACCAGCGCTGCGCAGCGCCGATCTGCCAGCGCCCCGGCGTCTCATCGTCCAGCACGAACACCGGCACCACCGGCCCCGCCGCACAGGCTGCCGCGACAGCGCGCTGATCGGCGAGGCGAAGGTCCTGCCGGAACCAGATGATTACCGGGCTAGAGGTCATAGGCGGCGCGGACGATCTCCCAGCCTTCTTCGGCGGTTTCCACGAAGTGGAACAGGTCGAGGTCTGAGTGGGCGATGGTCCCCTCGTCGGCCAGCGCCTCGAAGTTGACGACCTTGGTCCAGAACTCCTTGCCGTAGAGCAGGATCGGCATTGGCTTCACCTTGCCGGTCTGGACGAGCGTCAGCAGTTCGAACAGCTCGTCGAAGGTGCCGAACCCGCCCGGGAAGGCCGCAACGGCCCGCGCGCGCAGCAGGAAGTGCATCTTCCGCAGCGCGAAATAGTGAAACTGGAACGACAGGCCCGGCGTCACATAGGGGTTGGGCAGCTGCTCGAACGGCAGCACGATGTTCAGACCGACCGACGGGGCGCCGACATCGGCAGCGCCGCGATTGGCGGCCTCCATGATCGACGGACCGCCGCCCGAGCAGACGACGAATTGGCGTCCGCCTTTGGCATCGAGCGGAGCTCGCGAACTCAGCTGTGCAAGTTTGCGTGCCTCATCATAATATTTCGACTTGGCAGCGAGGCTCTCGGCGATCGCCTTCGCCTTTGGCGTCGTCGCGGCAGCAATCAGCGCATCCGCCTCCTCGGGGGACGGGATGCGCGCCGAGCCGTACATCACAAAGGTGGAGTCGATGCCGGCCTCGCTGAGCAGCAGCTCGGGCTTCAACAACTCCAGCTGGAAGCGGACCGGTCGCAACTCGTCGCGGAGCAGGAAATCGGTGTCCTGATAGGCGAGTTTATAGGCCGGATGCTCGGTCTGCGCGATCGCCGTCGTGTTCGCCGCGACCTTGGCTTCCTCGCTCGCGGTCGGGAAAATACGGGGCGGGACGTGGGCGGACGGGGTCATGCGGCAAGCCAATCTATGAAATCGGGCCGGACCCCCTACACGAACATTCGTGACACGTCAGCGACAGATATGAGACGGCCCCGCTGCCTTGGGGGCAACGGGGCCATCGGATCGTCACGCGTGAGCGATTACTGGCAGCGCGCGCCGTCCCGCTGGATCTGCTGGCCGAGCAATGCGCCAAGGCCCCCGCCGATCACAGCACCGAGGGTCTTCGATCCGCCCGGCGCAATCGCGTTGCCGAGCACACCGCCGCCGATCGCACCGATCACCAGACCGGTGCTGCCGTCATTGCGGCGGCAGTAATAGCGCCCGTCCTGACCGCGATAAATGCGGTCGTTGTAGCTCAAACGGCGCGTCTGATAATTGCCCTCACGATAATAGCGATCGGCATAATAGGCGCCGTAACGCGGGTCGGGCCGATTGTAGTCGTAGCGGTTCCAGCTACGATAACCGCTCTGCCAGTTGGTATCGCGGCGCCAGTCGCGCTGGCGCTGATAGTCGCGACGGTCCTCGCGCAGTTCCTGACGCGCCTCGCGCACGTCCCGGCGCTGTTCGCGAACGTCCCGGCGGTCACCGTAGCGCTGTGCATCGCGCAGGTCGCGCTGTTCCTCGCGCAGGTCGCGACGGCTGTCGCGGACTTCGTCGCGGCTCTGCGCCAAGGCAGCGGCCGGAGCCGCGATGATGGAAAGGGCGGTCAGGCCCAAGGTCAGTTGACGTAGCACGATGCACCTCGTCTCGTTGTTTCGTCCGGCCGTCACCCAAATGGGGCGGCGGTCGCTAATTCAAACGAGGGCACAGGGACTTTGTTGCATGAACTGAATATAACAAACATGGAAGAGCGGATTTACTCAATCATGACACAAAGGAATTCTATATTACTGTGAATGTCTGTTCATATTGGGTAGCAGTTTTGCCGAATTCTTCCGCTGATTTGACATGTCGCCTGCGGGCAAGTCCGGTCCGAAATTCATTTGACAGCCGCGGCTGCGCCACTAGAATCGCCGGCGGGCCACGCCGTCCCAACGCGGCGCGTGCTCTCTGTAAGGAGAGACCAAAGTGACGAACACCCCGCCAGCCGTGCGTCCTGCACGGCCGTATTTTTCTTCCGGCCCCTGCGCCAAGCGCCCCGGCTGGTCCGCGACATCCCTCGATACCGAAGTGCTCGGACGGTCGCACCGCTCGAAGCTCGGCAAGGCGCGCCTGAAGCTCGCCATCGATATGACCCGCCAGATCCTGCAGGTCCCCGACAGCCACCGCATCGCCATCGTCCCCGCCTCCGACACCGGCGCGGTCGAAATGGCGCTGTGGTCGATGCTCGGCGCGCGCAAGGCGACCATGCTGGCGTGGGAGAGCTTCGGCGAAGGCTGGGTGACCGATGTGGTCAAGCAGCTGAAGATCGACGCCGATGTCGTGACCGCGCCTTATGGCGAACTGCCCGACCTCGCGGCCGTCGACTGGTCGACCGACGTGGTGTTCACCTGGAACGGCACGACCTCGGGTGTGCGCGTGCCGAACGGCGACTGGATCGCCGATGGCCGCGAGGGACTCGCCATTGCCGATGCGACCAGCGCAGTGTTCGCGGTGCCGATGCCCTGGGCGAAGCTCGATGTCGTCACCTATTCCTGGCAGAAGGTGCTGGGCGGCGAGGGCGGCCACGGCGTGCTCATCCTGAGCCCACGCGCTGTCGAGCGGCTCGAAAGCTACAAGCCGGCCTGGCCGCTGCCGAAGATTTTCCGCATGACCAGCGGCGGCAAGCTCATCGCCGGGCTGTTCGAGGGCGAGACAATCAACACGCCGTCGATGCTGGCCAATGAGGATTATATCGATGCCCTGAAATGGGCGGAGAACCTCGGCGGGCAGGACGGGCTGATCGCGCGCTCGAACGCCAATGCGGCGGCGCTCGATGCTTGGGTGCAGCGGACGCCGTGGGTCGCCAATCTCGCTGTCGATGCGGCAAACCAGTCGACGACCAGCGTGTGCCTCAAGATCGTCGGCGATCATGCCTCCGATGCCGAGGTGCCCAAGAAGATCGCGTCGCTGCTCGAAAAGGAAGGCGTCGCATTCGACATCGGTGCCTACCGCGACGCGCCGCCGGGCCTGCGCATCTGGTGCGGCGCAACCGTCGACACCGCCGACATCGAAGCGCTGACCCCATGGCTCGACTGGGCCTACGCAGAAGCCATTTCACACTAACATCACTGTCATCCCGGGCTTGAGCCGGGACCCAGCGCTTGCGGCCAATCACGGTCCGCTGGGTCCCGGGTCAAGGCCGGGATGACAGATTGAGAATAGGAACGAACATCATGCCCAAAGTCCTGATCTCCGACAAAATGTCCCCCAAGGCCGCCGAGATTTTCCGCGCACGCGGGATCGAGGTCGATGAAATCACCGGCAAGACCAAGGATGAGCTGATCGCGATTATCGATCAGTATGACGGCCTCGCGATCCGGTCCGCCACCAAGGCGACCAAGGAGGTGCTGGCCGCCGCGACCAATCTCAAGGTCGTCGGTCGCGCCGGGATCGGTGTCGACAATGTCGACATCCCCGCCGCCACGGCACGCGGCATCGTCGTCATGAACACGCCATTCGGCAATTCGATCACCACCGCCGAACATGCGATTGCGCTGATGTTCGCGCTCGCTCGCCAGCTGCCCGAAGCCGACGCTTCGACGCAGGCCGGCAAGTGGGAAAAGAACCGCTTCATGGGCGTCGAAGTCACCGGCAAGACGCTCGGCCTGATCGGCGCAGGCAATATCGGCTCGATCGTCGCCGATCGTGCGCTTGGCCTCAAGATGAAGGTCATCGCTTACGACCCGTTCCTGACGCCGGAGCGCGCCAAGGACATGGGGGTCGAAAAGGTCACGCTGGACGAGCTGCTGCCGCGCGCCGACTTCATCACGCTGCACACGCCGCTGACTGATTCGACGAAGAACATCCTGTCGGCAGCCAATCTTGCCAAGACCAAGAAGGGCGTGCGCATCATCAACTGCGCACGCGGCGGGCTGATCGACGAGGCAGCGCTGAAGGCAGGCCTCGACAGCGGCCATATCGGCGGCGCAGCGCTTGACGTGTTTGTCGAGGAGCCGGCCACAGCCTCCCCGCTGTTCAACACGCCGAACTTCATCTCGACCCCGCACCTCGGCGCGTCGACCGACGAAGCGCAGGTCAATGTCGCGATCCAGGTCGCCGAACAGATGTCGGATTTCCTGCTGACCGGCGGCGTCACCAATGCGCTCAACGTGCCGAGCCTCAGCGCCGAGGAAGCGCCGCGTCTCAAGCCCTATATGGCGCTCGCCGAGCAGCTCGGCGCGCTGACGGGCCAGCTCGTCAGCGACGGCATCCAGTCGATCACGGTCGAGGTCGAGGGTGCCGCGGCGGAGCTCAACATCAAGCCGATCACCGCCGCCGTGCTCGCCGGCCTGATGCGCCAGCATTCGGACACGGTGAACATGGTCAATGCGCCGACGCTGGCCCGCGAACGCGGTATCGATGTCGCCGAGGTCCGGCATGAGCGCGAAACCGACTATCACACGCTGGTGCGCGTGACGGCCAAGACCGACTCAGGCGAACGCTCGGTTGCCGGCACGTTGTTCGGTAATGCTACGCCGCGCCTCGTCGAGATTTTCGGCATCAAGGTCGAGGCGGATCTGGCCGGCCCGATGCTGTTCGTCGTCAACGAGGACAAGCCCGGCTTCATCGGCAGCCTCGGCACGACGCTCGGCGAAGCGAAGGTCAACATCGGCACCTTCCACCTCGGCCGGCGTGGCGCGGGTGGAGAGGCGATCCTGCTGCTCTCGGTTGACGAGCCGGTCAGCGAGCCGCTGCTCTGGACGATCTGCCGCCTGCCGGGCGTGAAGACGGTGAAGGCGCTGAACTTTTGACGTCAGAGACCCCCACCCACGCTCGGCTTACGCCGAGTCGTCCCTCCCCCATGAGGGGGAGGGGTCGGGCTCCCTCCCCTGCTCGCAGGGGAGGGCCGGGCTGGGGTTTGCGCCCCCTCCCCGTAAGCACGGCAAGCTGCTAAGCCCACGCCCGCAATGACTGACCCCATAACCCAGGGCCTCCTCCCGGAAGGCCTCCGCGACCGGTTGCCGCCGCAGGCGGAAGCTGCAGCGGCGCTGCTGCGCGGGCTGCTCGATACTGTCGCCAGCCATGGATATGAGCGCGTGCAGCCGCCGCTCGCCGAGTTCGAGGACAGCCTGCTCGGCCGGCTCGGGTCGGCGAAGCGGCAGGACCTGTTACGCTTCCTCGATCCTGTCTCGGGCGCGACGCTGGCGCTGCGGCACGACATGACCGGCCAGGCCGGTCGCATCGCTGCGACGCGGCTGCGTCACCTCGCCCGGCCGCTTCGCCTGTCCTATGGCGGTCCCGTGCTGCGAATGCGCGGCGACCAGCTCGATCCGAGCCGGGAGCGCCTTCAGGCTGGTGCGGAGTTGATCGGCAGCGACACTGTCGCCGCCGTCTCGGAAGTCGTCGCACTCGCTGTCGAGGCGCTTGGTTCCATCGGGCTGACCGGCCTGACCGTCGACATCACCTTGCCCGAACTGGTCGGCGCGCTGGCCGCAGGTCCCTGGCCGCTGGGCGCGAGCCAGCTTGCCGATGTGCAGCGCTGCCTCGACGCCAAGGACGTCGCCAGCCTGCGCGACATCGGCGCAGGGCGCTACGATGCCCTGATCGCCGCCGCCGGCCCCGCGCCCGCGGCGCTGGCAAAGCTGCGCGCGCTCGGATTCGATGGCGCGGCCGCAAGCCAGATTGACCGCGCGGCCAACATCATCGCAGCACTTGACTCGACTCCTGCCACGCTGGATCCCACGGAGCGCCACGGTTTCGAATATCAGAGCTGGATCGGCTTCTCGATCTTCGCCGACAGCATCCGCGGCGAGGTCGGTCGTGGCGGCAGCTATACCGTCGTCCACCCGGACGGGCATGAGGAACCGGCCGTCGGCTTTTCGCTCTATGTCGACAGCCTCGTCGATGCCGGGTTTGGCGAGGTCGCGCATCGCCGCATCTTCCTGCCCACCGGAACCCCCGCCGACGTGAGTGCGCGCCTGCGCAGCGAAGGCTGGGCGACCGTTCCGGGCCTCGATTCGGTCGCGGATCCCGCAAATTTCCGCTGCTCGCACCGCTGGGACGGTCTAAAACCGGTCGAAATCTGACACGTCCCCTCCCGGACCGGGAGGGGTTGGGGTGGGCCTTGGTGGGAGGCCCAGCCGACAAATTTTGTTGCAAGGCCCACCCCTTGCCGCTCCCCTGCCGGGGAGGGGACGCAAAAGAGGCGAATGGTAAATGGCCAATGTCACGGTGATCGGCGCGCAGTGGGGCGACGAGGGGAAGGGCAAGATCGTCGACTGGTTGTCGGCGCGCGCCGACGTCGTCGTGCGCTTTCAGGGCGGCCACAATGCCGGGCATACGCTGGTTGTCGGCAACCAGACCTACAAGCTGAGCCTGCTACCCTCGGGCATCGTGCGCGGCGCGCTGTCGGTGATCGGCAATGGCGTGGTGCTCGACCCCTGGCATCTGCGCGACGAGATCGATAAGCTGCGCTCGCAGGGCGTCGCGATCACGCCGGACAATCTTCAGGTCAGCGACATCTGCCCGCTGATCCTGCCGTTCCACCGCGAAATCGACGCGCTCCGCGAGGATGCGTCCGGAGCCGGCAAGATCGGCACCACGCGGCGGGGTATCGGCCCGGCCTATGAGGACAAGGTCGGGCGGCGCGCGCTGCGCGTCTGCGATCTTGCGCATCTCGATCAGGCGGGGCCGCAGATCGACCGGCTGCTCGCGCATCACAATGCGTTGCGCGCCGGCTTCGGCATCGAACCGATCGACCGGGCACGCCTCATGGCCGACCTTGAGGAGATCGCGCCGCATGTCCTGCCTTATGCACGGCCGACTTGGATTTCGCTCGGAGAGGCGAAGCGCAAGCGGCAGCGCATCCTGTTCGAAGGCGCGCAGGGCGTGCTGCTGGATGTCGATCACGGCACCTATCCGTTCGTGACCTCCTCGAACGTCGTCGCGGGACAGGCAGCGGCCGGTTCGGGCCTCGGGCCCAACGCGACCGGCTTCGTACTCGGCCTCGTCAAGGCCTACACCACCCGGGTCGGCTCCGGCCCCTTCCCGACCGAACAGGACAACGAGGTCGGCCAGCGCCTCGGCGAGCGCGGCCATGAATTCGGCACGGTAACGGGCCGCAAGCGCCGTTGCGGCTGGTTCGACGCGGTGCTGGTGCGGCAGGCCATCGCCGTGTCGGGCGTGACCGGGATCGCACTGTCCAAGATCGACATCCTCGACGGCTTCGACGAGGTGATGATCTGCACCGGCTACCGCATCGGCGAGCGCACGCTCGACCATTTCCCTGCCCACCCCAGCGAGCAGGCCGCGGTCGTCCCGGTCTATGAGCGCTTCGAGGGCTGGCGCGAAAGCTGCTATGGCGCGCGCAGCTGGTCGCAGCTCCCGGCGCAGGCGATCAAATATATCCGTCGCATCGAGGAGCTGGTGAACTGCCCGGTCGCGCTGGTGTCGACCAGCCCTGAGCGTGATGACACGATCCTCGTTCGGGACCCGTTCGAGGACTAGCGATCTCGCGCCTAGCGGCACCTGCTGGCCTTGGCTAAGCTGCGAAGATCCACGGTTCCCATATGAGGTTACGCCGATGCATCGTCGCGAGTTTCTTGTATCCGCCAGTGCTGCTGCCTTTGTTGCCGCTTCGCCGACCGCGTTGCGGGCGGCGACGGGGGAAGATGCGAAGCTGCTGACTCTGCTCGACAAATTCTTCTACGAAGGCGTCGATCAGAGCCCGCAAGGGGCGACGAGCCTCGGCCTCGACAAGGGGGACCGGGCGGCACAGAAGTACAAGCTCGACGACTATTCGGCGAAGGGCCGGCTCGACCGGCTCGCGCTCAGCAAGGACCAGCTGAAGCGGCTGCGCACGATCAACCGCAAGGCGCTCTCCGAGAGTGCGGCGCTCGATTATGACGTGATAGACTATTCGCTGTCGCGCGGCATCGCGAACAATGAGCGGTTTACCTTCGGATCGGCCGGCGGCAACTTCCAGCCCTATGTGATCTCGCAACAGCAGGGGCCTTATCGAAATATCCCCGATTTTCTCGATTCTCAGCACAAAATCTCGAATGCTGAGGACGCCGAAAGCTATCTGGCGCGCGTCGAGGCCTTTTCGACCGCGCTCGACCAGAGCCTCGACCGGCAGAAGGCCGATGCCGCGCGGGGCGTGTTCGCGCCCGATTTCGCGCTCGATGTCACGCTCCAGCAGCTGAAGGCGCTGCGGGGCCAGCCCGCCGCCGACACGATCCTTGTCACCTCGGTGGTGCGCCGCGCCAAGGCAGCGGGCCTGACCGCCGATTATGGTCCGCGCGCCACGGCGATCGTCAACGACAAGGTATTCCCGGCGCTCGACCGGCATATCGAGACGATCAGCGCGCTGCGCGCCAAGGCGACGCATGAGGCGGGCGTCTGGCGGCTGCCCGACGGCGACGCCTATTATGCGGCAGGCGTGAAGGCGTCGACGACGACCGAATATAGCCCGGAAGAGGTGCACAAGCTCGGGCTCGACCAAGTCGCCGAGATCAGTTCACGGCTCGACACGATCCTGAAGTCGCAGGGCATGACCCAAGGCTCGGTCGGCGACCGGCTGACCGCGCTCAACGAGCGGCCCGACCAGCTTTACGCGAATGATGACGCGGGCCGTGCCGAACTGCTGCAGCGCCTCAACGACCAGATCAAGGCGGCCTATGCGCGCCTGCCACAGGTGTTCAAGACGCTGCCCAAGGCGCCGATCGAAGTGCGCCGCGTGCCGGTGTTCATCCAGGATGGCGCGTCGAACGGCTATTACAACGGCGCGGCGCTCGATGGTTCGCGTCCGGCGGCCTATTACATCAACCTCAAGGACACGCATGAATGGCCCAAATACGGCCTGCCGACGCTGACCTATCATGAGGCGGTACCGGGCCATCATCTGCAGATCAGCCTCGCGCAGGAATCGACCGACATCCCGCTGCTGCGCAAGCGCGGCGGCTTCTCGGCCTATTCGGAAGGCTGGGCGCTCTATGCCGAACAGGTCGCCGACGAGCTGGGCCTTTACGAAGGCGATCCGCTCGGCCGGGCCGGCTATCTTCAGTCCTTCCTGTTCCGCGCCGCGCGGCTCGTGACCGACACCGGCATGCACTACAAAAGGTGGAGCATCGAGAAATCGACCGACTATCTGTCCTCGACCACCGGCTTCGCCAAGGGCCGCGCCCGCCGCGAATGCGACCGCTATAGCGTCGGCCCCGCACAGGCGCTCAGCTACAAGGTCGGCCATACGCAATGGGCGAAGCTGCGCGACCGCTACAAGGCGGCGATGGGGGCCGCTTACGACCCGCGCGATTTCCACGAAGTGCTGCGCCTCGGCGCGGTGCCGCTGACCGTGCTCGAGCAGGTCGTGGACGCGCGGATCAAGGCGAAGCGGATGGCTTGAAGCTAGGCATCCGTTTTATCATTTTGCGAAGGCCAGTGGCCGTGAGGTGAAGTGGTATGGTGGATGAGGGTAAGGCACGGTCGCTGACTGACAGCCACGGAGAGGTGCGCGAACTCGGGCCGGCGGATTTCGCCAATGCGAAGGCATTTGGTGACCTGCCGGGCCGCGTGCGGACCAAGCTGCGTCAGTCGCGCGGCCCGCAGAGTGCGCCGACCAAGGAGCAGATCAGCATCCGGTAGTCCTCCGCTTCCGCCCCGCAACACCCGCTTTAGTTGCCAGCGTGACTCGCCCCTCCCGCTCCGCCAAAGTTGCGGAAAAATTGGGGAGAGTGCGTCGATGACTGTCGATACCGCCAAGCTGGATGCGGCGCTGGCCGAGGCGCATGTTCCGTCGCTGGCGGTGGCGCTCATCCATCTGACCGGCGATGCGTCGCGGATCGAGGGCGGGACGCGGCCGCTCTATGATTTCTTCGGCGACGGGCAGGGCGGGCTGCCCGACGAGGTGCAGGCCGCGATCCGGGCCGAGGCGCGGGCGGCGCTGATTGCGCATCTCGACTCCGGCACGGCCGCGCCGCCACCGCCCGATGCCGCCACGATCCGCCGCATGATGGACTGGATCGCCGGCGTCGATATCCCCGAACATTATGCGGGCTTCCTGACCGAGGAATTGCAGATCGACGGGCGCGATGCGCGGCGGCCCGATTGGCAGGCGGCAACGATTGCGCCGGGGCGGACGCTGCGTGGGCTGATCGTCGGCGCGGGCATGTCGGGGCTGCTCGCGGCGATCCGGCTCCGGCAGGCGGGCGTGTCGGTGACCATCGTCGAGAAAAATGCCGATGTCGGCGGCACCTGGTTCGAGAACCGCTACCCCGGCGTGCGCGTCGATACGCCCAATCACATGTACAGCTACTCGTTCGAGCCCAATCACGACTGGCCGCAGCATTATTCGACCGGCGACGTGCTCTATGGCTATTTCCGCAAGGTCGCCGACAAACATGGCCTGCGCGACCTGATCCGCTTCGAGACGAAGGTGGACGAGGCCAGATGGGACGAAGCGCGGTCGCTCTGGTCGGTCGCCGTCACGGGTCCCGCTGGCTCCGAAACGCTGGAGGCGGAGATCGTCGTCAGCGCCGTCGGCCAGCTCAACCAGCCGCGCTTCCCCGACATTCCCGGCCAGGCGGACTTCGCCGGGCCGTCCTTCCACTCGGCGCGCTGGCAGAGCGATGTCGAGCTGGCGGGCAAGCGCGTCGCCGTCATCGGCACCGGTGCGAGCGCCTTCCAGTTCGTGCCCGAAATCGCGCCCAAGGCCGCGCATGTCGATGTATTCCAGCGCACGCCGCCCTGGCTCGGGCCGACGCCCAACTATCATGACGAGGTGTCGCCCGGCTTCCAGTGGCTGCTCGAGCACATGCCTTATTATGAGAAATGGTACCGCTTCTGGCTGTACTGGATGATGACCGACGGGGTGTATGAGGCGGTCAAGGCCGAGCCCGGCTGGAATGGTCCGGCGGGCACGATCAGCCCGATCAATGCGATGCTGCGCGAAGCGCTGGTCGGCGAAATCGCCAAGCAGACCGAGGGCGATGCGCGGCTGCACGACCTCGTCATCCCGAACTATCCGTTCGGCGGCAAACGCTCCCTGCGCGACAATGGCGTGTGGATCGCAGCGCTCCGGCGCGACAATGTCGATCTGGTCGACGATCCGATCGTCCGCATCTTGCCAGAGGGGATCGCGACGGCGAGCGGCGCGGTGCGGCCCGCCGACGTGCTGATCTACGGCACCGGCTTCCATGCCAGCGACTTCCTGCGCACCTTCCGTGTCGTCGGGCGGGGCGGCGTCGAACTGCACGAGCGGTGGGGCGGCGATGCCAAGGCTTATCTCGGCATGACGGTGCCGGGCTTCCCGAATTTCTTCATGATCTATGGGCCGAACACCAACATCGTCGTCAACGGCAGCATCATCTTCTTCTCGGAGAGCAGCGTCCGCTACATCGTCGGCGCGGCGAAGCTGATGCTCGAACAGGGGATCGGAGCGCTGGAGGTCCGCCCCGAGGTGCACGACGCGTTCAACGCCCGCGTCGACGCGGCGAATGCACAGATGTCCTGGGGCCAGCCCGGCGTCGACAGCTGGTACAAAAATGCGACCGGCCGGGTCAGCCAGAACTGGCCGTGGCCGCTGGTGGATTATTGGTCGGCGACGCTGAAGCCCGAGCCGGGGGATTTTGTGATGAGGGACGAGGTGCGCAGTTAGGGGCGGTGGTCGGGTCAGATGTCGCCGATGTCCCTATGTGGGTGGTTGGCTGGCATTGCGAATGTGCACGCCTTCGGTATTCTTAAGGTGTGGCGGCGAGCAGTCCAGTAAGTGTCGGACTTGGCGGTGACGGTGACGAGATTGCCGCCATAGATGATGTTGAGCGCGCTTTCGGTATCAAGCTCGACTACTCGGATGCTCCGCAATGGCGAACGGCTGGAGACGTGTTCGACGCGCTCCGAAAAGTTCTACCTGTCTGCAAACAGGATACATTCGACGTTTGGGAACGGTTTGCCGTAGCAATCTGTGGTCAGACCGGTGTTGATCCCAAGACGATTGTGCGCGGGAGTCCCCTCCTGTCGGAGCCAAGGTTATGGGCACGCATCGCGGACGGCTCAGCGGTCGTCTGGATCGTTGTCATTACAGCGCTCGTAATTGTGGCTGCTGCGGCTGCTCTCACTAGCCGCTAGAGGCCGTAATGGAGTCGCTTGCTGTCCAGCCGCTCCCTGCCTGAAAGCTGCCGGGCGGCTTCAAGGCGATAACGCTTAACGAAGCGTGGCGGAACGGCTCAAATTGGGTGGAAAGCGGAATGTCGGCTCCGCAGCGATGGCCCTAGCCGGACGCCTACGAATCCCCATAGGTCGAGATAATCGGTACTTACATTTTTTCGCAGCACTCTTAGGTAGCCATCTGGCGACGCGGGGGCGGTGCCTTGGTAAAAAGGCCGATCTTTTGCGATTGTGGACGTTATCCTACGCGAGCGTAGCCACGGCACCTGGCGCGATGCTTGAGGCAGATGTGCGAACTATCTGTGCTCTCGCCCAACCTCATAATTTGCGCGCCCAAATCACGGGAATTCTGACATATCACACTGGGCGCTTCGCGCAGGTGCTGGAGGGGCCAAGAACTGAGTTGCTCGCGCTCATGGGCCGGATCGCTGTCGATCCGCGCCACCATAGCGTTAAAATGATGGCCAATAGTCCGATCCCTATCCGACGCTATCCAGACTGGTCCATGGCTTTCCGTGATCCAAAGGATTTTCTGCGAGACCAACTTGACCACCTCTTAATGGAGGCCGCGGTCGTTGCCGAAGCGATGTCGGACACCCTGCACTAGCAAGCGGTGTATCCCGCAATTTGGGGGCTAACGATCGGCTCCACCTGTGAGGTGACCCGCGTCTTTCTTCCAGCGGTAACCTGAGGACGTCAAAGTAGGCGAATGACCGCAATGAAGTCGTTAGCCGTCCGGCGGCTTTCAAAGGACGGGTAGAAAGCAACAACATGCGCGCGTAGCGTGCGTCCTGCGTAGCCAGTGGCTGAATCGAGCTAAAATGGGCTTGGGGGCATTCCGTTGAACAGACTGGGAAGCATCGCGCGTTGGCTCGCCCTCATTGCCGGCGGCCTCATCGCGCTCATATTCGCGCTGCTGCTGCTCGGCGCGCATGTCTATGCGCTGCCCTATCTGGCCCCCTATGGATCGCTGATCCTCGACTGGTTCAGCCCGTGGTTCGTCGTGCTGCCGCTGATCGGGGCGGCGCTGATTTGGCTCGGCGGGCCGAAGCGCAAGGTGCGGCTGCGCAAGGGCCTCGGCCTGTTTGCGATTGCGGTCGCGGCAGTCGGGGCGATGGCCGTTGGCCGGATGGTCGCGGCGGCGCAGGCGGCTGGCGTACCGATCCAGCTCGCGGCCACGCTGGCGAGCCATGCGCCGCTGCCGGCCAAGCCTGACGCCGACCTCGTCTATTCAACCTTCGACGGCAAGCCGCTGCGGCTCGTCGTCTACAGGCCGCAGTCCCGGACCCCGGCCCCCGTGCTGCTCTACATCCACGGCGGCGGCTGGGTCGAAGGCGACCGCTTTGCCGGCGGCGAGAACATGCGCTGGTTCGCGCGCCGGGGCTGGCTGACCATCGCCATCGATTATCCGCTATCGTCGCGCGACCGGCACATGTGGAACGTCACAAGCGGGCAGGTCGGCTGCGCGCTGGCCTGGGTGAACGCCAACGCGGGCCGCTTCGGCGGCGATGCGGCGCGGGTGTCGCTGATGGGCGATTCCGCTGGCGGCAATCTGGCGCTGGTCGCGAGTTATCGCGCCAATGCCGGGACGCTGCCGTCGGCGTGCGGCGGCGCGGTGCCGCGCATTGCCGCCGTCGCCACCGTCTATCCCGCGGTGCATCTCGCCGAGGTCTACCGAAGCGACGTGCCGATGTTCGGCAACCTCGCGCGCCGCTATGCGACGGCCTATCTCGGCGGATCGCCCGAGGCGTTTCCGGAGCGCTATCGCGCGGTCGATCCGGCTTCCTACATCGGGCCCAAGGTGCCGCCGACGCTGATCATCGTCGGCGAGAATGATCATCTGCTGCCCGCACCCCTGACCTACCGTTTCGCCGAGGAGGCGAAGCGCGCCGGGGTCGCTGTCGAGCTGATCCGCGTCCCCTATGGCCAGCATCTGTTCGATCAGGCGACCAACAGCATTGGGAATCAATTAGTTCGGGGGGCTACACTGACGTTTTTGGAGGGGCGGGGTGCGAGGTAAGCGATCGATGCTTGGCCGCAAACGACCGATCTAAACAGCCGCATTCCAACGCCGGAACCGACCCAGCCAAGATACGCCGGGCAGCGAGTCGAAATGGGTGGCTAAATGTCGTCCGTCTGAGCGGAAGGCGTGCGCTGCTTACGTCCCGCGCGCTGCGTTCGATTTTCTAGTTTCCATCCTATGACGGTGCCCAACGGCTCGCTCGATCCCTTAGTCCACCCGCCCTTCCGAGCTACATCCTGTCGGGCTGAACTCTCGATGACATCTAAAGCAGCCTCATCGACTCGCTCAATTTGCGACAACGCCTGATTATTCTGATGCCGTGTGCGTCGGCTCTCGATTGCCTTGCGGAGCGGAACGGCCTTGCGAGCGGCCTTCTGGTTATTGAAGAAGTATGCGGCGCGGTCCCGCACCAAGCTAAGTGCCTTCTTTTCCTGTGGCGTCTTGGGTGGCTTGCGTGGCATGCGCAAATGGTAGACGCGAAAAGTAATTGTCGCCACTCGGCTGTTTGGAGGTGTTAATCTCTACGCCGCCGCCTCCAACTCCGCCGTCGCCTCCAGCCACGCCGCCTCGGCCGTCGCCAGCTTCCGGTCCACCTCGCCCCGCTCCCGCATCAAATCCCCCGCCGCCGCACTCCGGTCGCGCGGTTCGGCGGTCGCCGGGTCGAACAGCGCGCGGTCGATCTGGGCGCGGCGTTCGGTGAGTTTGGCGACCTCGGCCTCGGCGGCGGTCGCGGCCTTGCGGATGGCGGCGCTCTTTTCGCGCGCCTCGGCGGCGAGACGTTTTTCGGCCTTGCGGTCGGCCTTGGAGACGGGCTTGCCGCCGCTGCCGTCATTGCCGCTCTTGCCGAGGATCATGTCGGTATAATCGTCGAGGCTGCCGGCGAATTCCTTCGCGGTGCCGCCGTCGACGAGGATGAGCCGGTCCGCTGCCGCCTCGACCATGTGGCGGTCGTGGCTGACGATGACCACCGCGCCCTCATAGTCGTTCAAGGCCCGCACCAGCGCCTCGCGCGCATCGACGTCGAGATGGTTGGTCGGCTCGTCGAGGATGAGCAGGTGCGGCGCGTCGCGGGTGATCAGCGCCAGCGCCAGCCGCGCCCGCTCGCCGCCCGACATCTTGCCGACCGGTTGCGTCGCCATGTCGCCCGAAAAGCCGAAGCGGCCGAGCTGTGCGCGGACCGCCGAGGGCGTCGCGCCCTTCATCAGCCGCGACATATGCTCGAGCGGCGTGTCGTCGCTGTGCAGCTCCTCGACCTGATATTGCGTGAAATAGCCGACGCGCATCTTGCCCGCCGTGCCGATATGCCCGGCCTGCGGCTTCAGCTGCGCTGCGAGCAGCCGCGCCAGTGTCGTCTTGCCATTGCCGTTGCGGCCCACCAGCGCGATGCGGTCGTCGGGGTCCATGCGCATGTCGATGCGCGACAGGATGGTGCGGTCGCCATAGCCGACCGACGCCATGTCGAGCTGCACGAGCGGCGGCTTGAGCTGGGGCGGCGACGGGAAGTCGAACACCAGGGTCGGATCGTTGACGGCTTCGGCGATCGGCTGCATCCGCGCCAGCGCCTTCTGCCGCGACTGGGCCTGTTTGGCGGTCGAGGCGCGGGCCGAGTTGCGGGCGATATAGTCCTGCAGCTTGGCGCGCTGCGCCTGCTGCGCTTCGCGTGCGGCCGCAAGCTGCGCGGCGCGTTCGTTGCGCTGCCGCTCGAAGGCGTCATAGCCACCCGGGTAAAGCGTCACCTTCCCGCGTTCGAGGTGCAGGATGTAATCGACGACATTGTTGAGCAGGTCGCGCTCGTGGCTGATCACGATCATCGTGGCGCGATAGGATTTGAGGAAATTCTCGAGCCACAACGTCGCTTCGAGGTCGAGATGGTTCGACGGTTCGTCGAGCAGCAGCAGGTCGGGCTGCGAGAACAGGAGCGCGGCGAGCGCGACGCGCATCTTCCAGCCGCCCGAGAAGCTGTCGAGCGGCTGCTGCTGCATGTCCTCATCGAAGCCGAGGCCGACGAGGATCTTGGCGGCGCGGGCCGGCGCGGTGTGCGCGTCGATCGCGGTCAGCCGCTCGTGAATGTCGGAGATGCGGTGCATCGCCTCTTCATCGCCGCCCGAATGGTCGAGGCCTTCTTCCTCGGCGAGCAGCGCGGCGCGTTCGAGGTCGGCGGCGAGCACGGTTTCGAAGGGCGTCGAAGTGCCCGAGGGGGCCTCCTGCGCGATATAGCCGATGCGGGCGTTCTTGGGCATGTCGATGCTACCCTCGTCGGCCTCGCCGCCGCCCGCGATGAGTTTCATCAGCGTCGACTTGCCCGCGCCATTGCGGCCGATCAGCCCGATGCGCGCCTTTGGCGGCAACGCCGCGGTCGCGCGGTCGAGGATGGTGCGCCCGCCGAGGCGCACGGTGATTCCGTTCAGATTGAGCATGACGGCGCGGCGGGTAGCACGCGGGGGCAGTTCGGGGAAGGGCGGCGGGTCAGCCCACGCGCACCGATTGGCCGCCATCGACGGGGAGCAGCGCCCCGGTCACGAAGCGCGCATCGTCGGAGGCAAGCCACAGGGCTGCATGCGCCACATCCCAAGCGGTCCCCATATGACCCATCGGCACGCGCTTGTTGCGCTTGGCGCGCAGTGCGGCGTGCGCCTCGCCGGTGAGCCCGGCCCAGCCCTGGATCGCCATCGGTGTATCGATCAGGCCGGGCAGGACGGCATTGCAGCGGATGCCATATAGGGCGTTCAGCGCCGCGACGCTGGTGGTCAGCTTGTTCACCGCCGCCTTCGACATTTCATAGGCGAGGATGCCGGCCGGCGCGAGCGAGGCGAGCGAGGAGATGTTGACGATGGCGCCCGACGCCTGTGCGCGCATGACGGGCAGCACATGCTTGATCGTCATCCACATCGCCTGGGCGTTCAGCGCCATGATCGCGGCGAACCGGTCGGCCTCGAGCGCCTCCGGCGGGCCGTCGCCTGCACCGCCGCCGACATTGTTATGGAGGATGTCGATGCGGCCGAAATGCGTGAGAGCGGCTTCGATAAGGGCCTTGGATGCCGATTCCTCGACAATGTTTGCCGCATGCGCCGTGGCGTCGCCGCCCTCGCTGCGGATCAGTGCTGCGGTTTCCTCGGCCCGGTCCAAAATCCGGTCGACACAGAACAACCGTGCGCCTTCGCGTGCGAACAGCAGGGCGGTGGCGCGGCCATTGCCCACCGTGTCGCCGGGCGTCTGGCCTGCGCCGACGACAATCGCCGTCTTGCCCTGAAGCCGTCCGGTCATGACAGGTCGGGGTCGGCGACGAGCCCGGCGTCGAGCTGCACGCCGAAGCTGTTCAAAAGCATCGACACCTGGGTGTACTGGCCGACGGTGAAGACGAGGTCCATGCGCTGGTCGTCGCTGAAATGCGCGCCGAGGGCAGCCCATGCGGCGTCCGACACGAAATAGTCCTTGGACAGGTCATCGCAGGCCGTGAGGATCGCGGCATCGGCGGCGCTCCAGCCCGGCGCGTCCGGGCCGGCCTTGATGCGGGCGATCTCCTCTCCGGTCAGCCCACTGCGTTCGCCGATCACGACATGCTGCGCCCATTCATAGCCGGAGCGGCAATTGAAGCCGGTTCGCAGGATCGCCAGCTCGCGGGTTCGCGCGTCGAGCGAATTGGCCTTGGACAGGATGTAATTGCCCCATTCGAGGAAGCTGCGCAGCGCGGCGGGGCGGCGGGCCATGGTGCGGAAGATATTGTAGTCCGCGCCGCGGCCCTTGAACGGCGCGATGATCGCCGCAGCGGCTTCGGACAGTTCGGCGTCGGTCAGCGGTTTGAGCCGGGGCTGGGTCAGACGCATATCGGTCTCCTGTCGAGGTGCCGCGAGTGTAACCAGTCCGGCGCGGTGATTGTCAGCTGAGACTATTGGCTGGCGCATGCACGGCGCGCCATGCGGCGCTGCCGAGCAGGAGCAGGGTTAGCGCCGAGGCGGCGGTGGTCGCCGCCGCCGCGCCGATCGTGCCGAACAATTGCAGCATCGCGATCAGGCCGCCGAACAGCAGGACGGTCGAGAGGAGGCGCAGGCGAAAGGCCAGCCACGCCCGGCCCGTCGCGATGAGGGCCGGTTCGAAACTCACGCCGGCCGCATCCAGCGCGGCCGCAGTGCCGAGAAACAGCAGCAGCGGCGCGGCACTGGCGAAGGCCGGGCCAGCCAGCGCGACGACCATGAATTTGCCGATGGCGAGGACCAACAGGATCATCACCAGCGCCGTTCCGACCGCCATCAACGACGCGCGGCGGAACAGCTGCGCCAGCGCGCTTTGCGTCTCGCCGGCCTTGGCGCGCATGAGTTCGGAGAAGGTGGCGCGCGACATCATGTCGGAGATATTGGCGAGCGCCTGCCCGAGCTGATGCGCGATCCGGTAGCCGCCGGCCGCTGCCGGGCCGACCCAAGCGCCGACGAGCAGCACCGCGAACTGTTTGCCGACGAGGCCGAGCGTCGAGGTGCCGTTGACCATGGCGGCGTAGCGCCAGAGGCCGGGAATCTCTCCCGGGATCGAAGCCGCGCCGCGCCACTGCCACAGGCTGAGCGGGACGGTACGCAGCGCGCCGGTCCAATAGACGAGCGCCGTGACGATTTCGGCGAAGGCCCATGCCGCCAGCAGGCCGGTCACCGTCGCGCCGTGCCAGACAACAATCAGCGCGCCGACGAGGCGCAGGATCGGTGTCATCGTCTCGGCAAAGGCCGCGACGCCGAACCGGTCATGCAGGCGAAGGACGCCCGTCGCTGCCGAGCGCGTGCACAGCAACAGCACGAAGCAGAAGAGCAGCGCTTGCTCGCGCAGTGTCGCCGACCAGCCGAACCAGGGCGCCAGCCAGGTCACCGCAGCGGTGGCCAGCAAGCAACCGACCAGAGCGCCCGCCCAATCGAGCACCGCACAAAAGGCGATCAGCCGGCCAAGCGCCTCGGACCGGCCCGCATGCAGCCGCTCCATCCCGTAGCGGACCAACAGCTGCCAGGATTCGAAGGTGACGAGCGTGGCAACGGCCTGACCGGTGCCGAGCACCAGTGTGAACTGGCCGAACGCTTCCGGCCCCAATGCGCGCGTCGCGAGGCCGAGGTAGAAAAAGCTGAGCACAGCACCGACCGCCTTGCCGGACAACAGCCAGCCGGTGTTCTGCGCAATCCCGCGCCAGCCGCTGCGACGCAAAGCGCGTGGACTGGCGGGCGGCCGTGGTGCATTGGCTCCGCTGTCGTCATGTGCAGTGATGGCGGCGAGTCCTCTTTATGTGCGGCTGCGACCGGGCAGGTCGCAGACGAGCGTTAAACGCCGATCGGCCCGAACGCCACTGCGGTTCGGGGCGCTCGTTGCAGGATGAACGACCGTGCCTGTGAAGGCTGCCGACCCTGCCACCTTGCGGCCAGCCCGGCGGCTGGGGTTTCTCTTCAATCACGACATGCTGCACCAGATCGCCCACACCGCGCCGATCATCAACGAGCTTGTCCGGCTCGCGCCGGAACTGAGCCTCGCGGTGTTCACCTCCAGTGCCGCGCAGGAGCAGACGGTCAAGGCGCTGCTCGATCCCGAGGCGATCGCGCAGGTCGACTTCGTCGCGCTGTCGATCGGTCCCATCATGCAGGCACTCGACGGCATCTTTGGCAAGGCGCTGCCATTCCGCCGCGTCGCGATGCTCGCGCAGAACCGCGCCGCCTTCGCCAGGCTCGATGCGCTGGTCGTGCCGGAGACGACGACGACGCTGCTCAAGACCCGTTTCGGGCTCACCGATCTCGCGCTGATCTATCTGCCGCACGGCGCGGGGGACCGGTCGATCGGGTTCCGCAATGTGACGCGCCTGTTCGATTTCGTGCTGCTTTCAGGGCCGAAGGTGCGCGACCGCATGCTCGCCGACGGGCTGATCACCGAAGCGGGGCATGCGATCGTCGGCTATCCGAAGTTCGATACCATCGGTGCGCCACCCGCGAAGATCTTCGACAACGGCAAGCCGACCGTCCTCTACAATCCGCATTTCGACGCGTACCTGTCGTCCTGGTACCGGATGGGCGAGCAGGTTCTCGAATTTTTTGCGAACCAGTCCGAGTTCAACCTGATCTTTGCGCCGCATGTGATGATGTACCGGCGGAACTATCATCTGTCGGTCGAGCATGCCCGGGTCGGCCGGGTTCGCCCGGTCGCACAGAAATACCGCGATGCGCCGAATATCCATGTCGACACCGGCAGTTCGCGCAGTTCGGACATGAGCTACACGCGGCAGGCGGACATCTACCTCGGGGATGCGAGCAGCCAGGTCTATGAGTTCCTGCTGACGCCGAAGCCCTGCATCTTCTTCAACGCGCATGGCGCGAAGTGGCAGGGCAACCCCAATTACGCGCATTGGCGGCTCGGCGACGTGCTGAGCGATGTCGGTGACCTCTCGTCAGCGCTGCGGGGCGCGACGATCTTTCCCGATGCCTATCAGCGCGAGCAGGAAGCGGCAGTCGCGAACACCTTTGCTCTGGACGCGGTGCCGTCATCGCGTCGTGCCGCAGCGGCGATCGCGGGGTTCCTGGCCGCCCGCTAGCGTTTGGCGTCCGCGGCGCGGACAAGCACCTCATAGGCGGCCTGCACCGCGTGAAACCGCGATGCGGCTTCCTTGTTGCCGGGGTTGGCGTCGGGGTGCCAGATTTTGGCGAGGCGGCGATGCGCGGCCTTCACGGCCGCCTCGTCCGCATCCATCTCCAGTTCGAGCACGCGCAGCGCGTCCATCTCGGCGCGGCTGCGGGTGCCGTCGCCTTCGCCCCAGCCCCAATGTTCGGCGCGGCGGAATTTGGTTTCGCCCGACTCGGCCTGTTCGCGCGCCGCAGCCTCTTCCTTGCTGAGGCCGGCGAAATAGTCCCAGCCGCTGTTATACTCGGCGGCATGCTTTTCGCAGAAATACCAGCGCTCGGGAGAGTTGGGCGCCTTAGGCGCGGGCCGGTCGCCGACACCGTCGCAGCCATGCCGGTCGCAATGGCGCTGTGCCTGTGCCGCACTGCCGCTGCCATAGGCGCGCCAGCGCGGGAATCCCCAGTCCATGTTCCGCGAAAATTTGGTCATCCGGTCAGGATACAGGCTGAGGGCGCTCGATGCCAGCATCGAGCGGTTTCACATCCGGTTCGACCCAATTGCGGCGGGCTTCGACCGAGAAGAGGCGGTCCTTTGACCAGTGGTTCAGCAGAACGGCGCGGTGGCCGAGCGGTGATGCGAGCATCGCGTTGACGCGCTCGACGAGCGGATTGCCGTTGTCATTGTCTCGCAGCCACGCGCGGATCAGCCGGATATATGCTTGGGTGATCGTCTCATGATAGCCTTCCGTGTCGCTGTTCACCCCGCCGACGCTCGCATTGTAGCCACGGATGATGTCCGGCAGGTCACGTTCGGGCGCGATGTCGGTGCGGTCGCGCAGCAGCCACAGGCAGGAGGCGAGATGCGCCTCATGGGTCCATTCGGCGCGGGGTAGCGTACGACTGAGCAGCCCCTCGCCGGTTCGGCGGATGTCGCCATCACTCTCAAACAATCGCGGTTTGTGATCGGTCATCGGTTCATTCCATCCAGACAAAGCAAAGGGGCGCGCCGGCTTGCCGCCGACGCGCCCCAATGGCGTTCAAGGCAACAGCGGCTATGCGGCTTTCGGCGCCGATTGGCGGACGCCTTCGTCGACATGGTCGGCAAATTGCGAGAAATTATCGATGAACATGCCGACCAGCTTCTTGGCCTGCGCGTCATAGGCGGCGGTGTCCGCCCAGGCCGCGCGGGGGTCGAGGATCTTCGAATCGACACCCGGCACGGCGACGGGAACCTCGAAACCGAAGTTCGGGTCGGTGCGGAATTCGACATTGTTGAGCGAGCCGTCGAGCGCGGCGTTGAGCAGCGCGCGGGTCGCCTTGATCGGCATGCGGCTGATGCCGGGCATCGTCGCCATGCCACCGGTCCAGCCGGTGTTGACGAGCCAGCAGGACACGCCGCCCTTGGCGATGCGCTCCTTGAGCAGATTGCCATAAACCGACGGGTGGCGCGGCATGAACGGCGCGCCGAAGCAGGTTGAAAAGGTCGCGTCGGGCTCGGTGACGCCGATCTCGGTTCCGGCGACTCGGGCGGTGTAGCCCGACAGGAAGTGATACATCGCCTGATCGGGGGTCAGCCGCGCGATCGGGGGCAGGATGCCGAATGCATCGGCGGTCAGCATGATCACGGTCTTGGGCACCGGACCCATGTTCGCGGCGCTGGCATTCGGAATGAAATTGATCGGATAGGAGGCGCGGCTGTTCTCGGCGAGTGTCGCATCGTCGAGGTCGATTTCGCGCGTCTCGCGGTCGATGACCACATTTTCCAGCACCGTGCCGAAGCGCTTGGTCGTCGCGAAAATCTCCGGCTCGGCCTCGGCCGACAGGCGGATCATCTTGGCGTAGCAGCCGCCTTCGAAATTGAAGACGGCGGTGTCCGACCAGCCATGTTCATCGTCGCCGATCAGCGTGCGCGACGCGTCGGCGCTGAGCGTGGTCTTGCCGGTGCCCGAAAGGCCGAAGAACACCGCGGTGTCGCCGCCCGGCCCGATGTTCGCCGAACAGTGCATGGGCATGACGCCATCGACCGGCAGCTTGTAGTTCAGGATGCCGAACACCGACTTCTTCATCTCGCCGGCATAGGCAGTGCCGCCGATCAGGATCAGCTTCTCGGTGAAGTTGACGGCGATCACCGTCTCCGACCGGCAGCCGTGTTTCGCCGGGTCAGCGCGGAGGCTCGGCAGGTCGATGATCGTGAATTCGGGCATGAAATCTGCGAGCGCAGCGGCGTCCGGGCGCACCAGCAGCGTGCGGATGAACAGCGAGTGCCAGGCATATTCGGTGATGACGCGCACATTGACGCGATGTTCGGGCTGCGAGCCGCCGAACAGATCCTGCACGAACAGGTCGGCCTTGCCGCCGAGGTGGGCGAGGAAATCCGCCTTCAGCGCGGAGAAATGCGCCGGCGTCATGCCCTTGTTGGTCTTGCCCCACCAGACGGTGTCTTCGGTGGTCGCGTCGCGCACAATGAACTTGTCGTTTGCCGAGCGGCCGGTGTGCTTGCCGGTTTCGACGACGAGGGGGCCGTCCTTGGCGAGGACACCCTCGCCGCGGCGGATCGCCAGCTCGACCAGCGGCGCGGTGCCAAGGTTCCAGTTCAGCGCCGCCGTGGTGGCGATGCCCTGACGATCCAGGCCGTAGCTCGAAGCGGTCACATGATTCTCCCCGTAACGGAAAATGCGGCGCAATTGACGCGCCGAACTGTTGGCCGGGCGCATAGACAATTGCAGGCCTATCGTCAAAGCGCGCTCGCGTCTGTTCAGCACGGGACAGCCACGCTATGGACATGACAAGCGTGGGGGCGCGCGAGTGGGAATGGGCGTTTTTTGGGGATATTCGGCCGTCTTACTGGCAGGTCAACTCGCAGCAGCTCCGATGGCGACCGCGCTGTCGAACCCTTGTCGCCGCGCGATCCGGTGGGGATGACCGATTTTTCAGATCTGTCGCCGGTCGGCGTCTGGCGGACCGACCCCAGTGGGCAGATTATCGAGACCAATGCGATGTGGCACCGGATCACCGGGATTGCCGACGATGGTCAGCCTGTGGGCGATCGGCTGCGCGAGGCGATTCACGAGCAGGATCGCGGGCGGGTCGCCGCCGAATGGGCCGACATCGTCACGCTGAAGCAGCCCGCCCGTTTCGACTGCCGCACGGTTCATCCCGGGGGCCGGATTGCCTGGGTCCGGATCGAAGCCGCGCCCGACCGGACGTCGAGCGGCCAGCTGCGCGGCTTCGTCGGCACGACGACCGACATCGACGATCTGAAGCGCACGCAAGAAAAGCTGGCCGCCAGCGAGGAGCGGCTGCGCATCGCGCTCGATGCGTCACGGCTGGGGCTCTGGGAATGGGATCTTGCCGCCGGCACGGGCTGGTGGAGTGCGCGGGCACGCGAAATCATGGGCATCGCCGAAGACCGGCTGATGACGCCCGAGGAACATGCGGCGCTGATCCATCCCGACGATCGCGCGCGAACTGCAGCGGCTGGCGAAGCGCTGATCCGCAAGGGCGAGAGCTTCGTCATCCAGTACCGCGTGCGGCCGCACGACGGGGGCGAACGCTGGGTCGAGTCGCGCGGCGCGGCGCGCAGGGGGGCCAACGGGCGGACCAAACGCGCCACCGGCACGATTGCTGACATCACCGAGGAACGTGCCGCCGCCGAACGGTTGCGGATGAGCGAGGAGCGGGTTCGGCTTGCGCAGGCGGCGGGCGGCGTCGGCATCTTCGACTGGAACATGGCGACCGACGAGACTTTCTGGTCGCCGGAGACCTTCCGGCTGTACGGCCGCACCAGCAACGCGCCACCCAGCTATTCCGATTGGCAAAAGCTCATTCACCCCGACGATCTGCAGCGTGTCGAAGCTTTGATTGCCGATGCCGTGGCCGGCCGGCCGCATTATGCTGTCGAGTACCGCATCATCCGCGAATCGGACCGCGCCGAGCGCTGGGTCTCGGTGCGCGCGGAAATCCTGCGCGACGCTGCGGGAAACCCGACGCGGATCGTCGGCGGCCTGACCGATGTAACCGACCAGCGCCAGACCGAATCGGCACTGGCGGCGCGAGTCGGAGAACTCGCTGCCATTTCCGACCTGGCCCCGGCGGCAATCTGGGTCGCGCATGATCCCGAGTGCCGGACCGTAACCGGCAACCGCTTCGCCGAGGAGATGCTGGCGATCCGGCCCAGCGGCAATCATTCGCTGACCGCTGCCGACGGCGATCGGCCGATGCACTTCGTCTGCAAGCGCGACGGAGTCGAGATCGAGGTCGAGTCCCTGCCCCTGCAACGCGCGGCACGCGGCGACGCCGTCGCGGAGGAAAGCTGGGACGTTGTCTTCGACGATGGCCGGACGATCAGCCTAATCGGGACCGCCGCGACGCTCCGGTCGGCAGACGGGGCTCCGCGCGGGGCGATCATGGTCGCGCTCGACGTGACGCAGCGCCGGGCGACCGAAATGCTGCTCGCCGATGTGCTGGAGAGCACGACCGATCAGGTGGCAACCGTCGACCGGGACTGGACCTATGTCTATCAGAACCGCCGGTCGCAGCGGCAGCTCGGCAATCTCGTCGGCCGCAATCTGTGGGAAGCCTATCCGCATCTGATTGGCACGGATCTGGAGACGACCTTCCGCAAGGCAATGCGCGAGAGGGTGCCCCTATCGATCGAGAACCAGAATCCCGAGACGGGGCGGTGGACCGAGACGCATTGTTTCCCGTCCGGGGAACGGCTGACCTTCTTCTTCAACGATGTGACCGAAGTGAAGGCAGCGCAGGCCGCACTCGCGGAGCGCGAGCGGCTGCTCCGGGCGATCGGTGAATCGACCCCAGACCTCATCTTCGCGAAGGACCGCGACAGCCGGTTGCTCTATGCCAACCCCGCCTGCCTGGCATTGATCGGCAAGCCGTGGGACGTGGTTGCCGGTCAGAACGAGAATAGCTGGCACGACGATCCCGTCGAGGCCGCGTCGATCCTGGCCAACGACCGTGCCGTCATGGACAGCGGCGTGGCGCAGATCGTCGATGAAGTCTTCACCACGCCGGGCGGCGCAACGCGCGTGATGCAATCGACCAAGGCCCCGATGCGCGATGCCGAGGGCCGGGTCGTCGGTCTGGTTGGCGTGACCACCGACGTGACCGAACGCAAGGCGGCCGAGACGGCGCTCAGGGACCTGAACGCCAGCCTCTCGGAACGCGTCGCAGCAGCTATCGCCGAACGGGAGGCCGCGATCGCCCAGCTGCACGAGGTGCAAAAGCTTGAGACGCTCGGGCAACTCACCGGCGGTGTCGCGCATGATTTCAACAATCTGCTGACGCCGATCGTCGGCACCCTCGACATTCTCAAGCGGCGCTACGGCGACAACCCACGTGACGCGCGGCTGATCGACAGCAGCCTCGCCGCTGCCGAACGGGCGCGGACGCTGGTGCAGCGGTTGCTGGCGTTCGGCCGGCGGCAACTGCTGCAGCCGAGACCCGTCGATGTCGTCAGCCTTGTCGGCGGCATGATCGACATGATCCGCCGGTCGATCGGCCCGCAAATTGCCATCGCGACGGACTTGCCTGACGCCGTGCCTGCGGCGCGCGTCGACCCGGGCCAGCTTGAGCTCGCCCTGCTCAATTTCGCCGTCAATGCGCGTGATGCCATGCCGGAAGGTGGCCTGCTGCGCATTTCGGTCGGGGCCGAACAGGTCGAGGGTGAGCATCCGGCGGGACTCATGCCGGGCGGCTATGTCCGGATCGATGTTGCCGACACCGGCTCCGGAATGGACGAGGACACGCTGCGCCGCGCCGTCGAGCCATTCTTTACGACCAAGGGCGTCGGCAAGGGCACGGGGCTCGGGCTGTCGATGGCGCATGGGCTTGCCGCGCAGCTCGGTGGCGCGCTCAATCTCGCGAGCCGACCAGGCGAGGGAACACAGGTCCGCATGTGGCTGCCGATTGCCGATGGCGAGAATGTCGAATTGCCGCGACCCGAACTCGTTGCGGCACGCGAAATCGAGACGGCAACGACGCTGCTGCTCGTCGACGATGAAGAGCTGGTCCGGTTGGGGACTGCCGATATGCTGAGCGACCTCGGCTATTCGGTTATCGAGGCATCCTCCGGCGGCGAAGCCCTCACGATCCTTGAGAGCGGCACGCATATCGATGCGTTGGTCACCGATTATCTGATGCCTGGCATGACGGGCGGCGAGCTCATCGCGGCCGCACGGGTGCGACGTCCCGCTCTCCCCGCGCTTGTGGTGACCGGCTATGTCGACCCGGACGGGCTTGGCATCGACGCCCCCGTGCTCGCCAAACCGTTCCGGCGCGAAGAACTCGGCAGCCGGTTGGAGCAGTTGCTCGATCCTGCAAAGGTCGTGGCATTCCCCGGTCGCGTGCGGCCCGGCGCTGCATGAGGCGTTTGCGCGGCGTCTGCCGTTGCGTTACCCAGCGTCGCCCGACCACCGCGAAAGCTTGGCATGTCCGCGACCATCGCGCTCGTCGATGACGACCGCAATATCCTGACCTCGGTTTCGATTGCCCTGCAGGCGGAGGGGTTTGTCGTGCGGGTCTATTCGGACGGCGCGACCGCGCTCAAGGCACTGATCGACAATCCACCCGATCTCGCCGTTTTCGACATCAAGATGCCGCGTATGGACGGCACCGAGCTCTTGCGCCGGTTGCGGGAAAAGAGTGCGCTGCCGGTCATCTTCCTGACCTCGAAGGATGACGAACTCGATGAGGCGTTGGGCCTTGCGCTCGGTGCTGACGACTACATCGGGAAACCGTTCAGTCAGCGGCTGTTGATCGCCCGTATCCGCGCCGTACTGCGTCGTGCAGCGAGCCGCGCCGAAGCTGTGACGGAGGAGAAGCCTGCCGAAGCAATCGTGCGCGGCCGCCTGTCGATGGATCCGGCCCGGCATCGTGTGACCTGGGCCGGGCAAGAGGTGCAGCTGACGGTGACCGAATTCCTGATCCTCGACGCGCTGGCACAGCGCCCCGGCTTCGTGAAGTCGCGCGACCAGCTCATGGACGCCGCCTATCAGGACGATGTCTATGTCGACGACCGGACCATCGACAGCCATATCAAGCGGCTGCGGCGGAAATTCCGGGCGACCGACGACAATTTCAAGGCGATCGAGACGCTTTATGGCGTCGGTTATCGTTTCAACGAGGAATAGCGAAATGACGCCCGACGAGCGGCCGGTACGCTGGTCGCGGCGCTGGTCGCTCGCTTACCGCATCCTCGCGGTCAATTTGTTCGCGCTGCTGATGCTGTTCGGCAGTGTGTTCTATCTCGACTCCTTCCGCGACCGGCTGCTCGACGAACGGCGCGTGCAGTCGACGGTGGGTGCGACGCTGATGGCGGATGCGCTTGCGCAGGCACTCCGCGTCGATACCGAAAATGCGGCAGCGCTCGCGGCGCGGTTCGGGTCGGCGACGCGAGCGCGGCTTCGGGTTTATGGCCCGGATGGGCGGCCCGTCATCGATAGCTGGCAGGTGACCGGGCCGACCTTTGAGCTTCGCAATCCCGCCGATGAGCCGTGGCGCAAGCATGCGGCGCGCATCCTCGACCGCGCCATTGAGTTCGTCGGGTCCGCCCCCGGCTATCCGCCGCTGATCCAGCCTGAGCTGGACCGGCTTCAGGCGTGGCCCGAAGGCATGGCGGCGGCCCGCACCGGCCAGCCGGCCGTCGTCTTGCGCCGCGCGCCGGATCGGACGGTGATCGTCACAACTGCGGCTCGCGTGCCGGGACCCGGCGGGCTGACCCTGCTCGTCACCGTCGACACGCGCGACATCACGCGGGTGGTGCGCGACGAACGGCTGTCGTCCTTCCTGATTTTCCTGGGTGTGCTCGGCCTGTCGCTGTTTCTGTCCTACTTCCTCGCCCGCACCATCGTACGGCCGCTGCGGCGGCTGTCAGTTGCGGCGATCCGGGTTCGACTGGGCCGAAGCCGTGAGGTCACCGTGCCGCGCTTCGTGCGCCGCCGCGACGAAATCGGCCTGCTCGCCCGCGCGCTCAGCGACATGACGCAGGCGCTGCGGCAGCGTATGGATTCGACCGAAGCCTTTGCCGCCGATGTCGCGCATGAGCTCAAGAACCCGCTCGCCAGCTTGCGCTCGGCGATCGAGACACTGCGCAGCGTCAAGGATCCGGCGCTGCAGGAGCAGTTGCTCGATGTGGTCTATGACGATGTCCACCGCATCGACCGGCTGATCAGCGATATCGCCGAAGTGTCGCGTCTTGATGCCGAACTGGCCAAGACACGGTTCGAGGTCATCGATTTCGGGCAGATGGTCGCGACGCTCGTCAAGCTCATCGAGCGCCAGCCGTCGCCGCGCGGGGTCAGTATCGCCTATGCGCGCCCGGAAGCCGGGACAGCCTTGCTGGCCGGCGACGAAAGCCGCTTGTCGCAGCTGGCGCGCAACATCATCGACAATGCGGTGTCCTTTTCGCCCGATGGCGGGCTGGTCACTGTGGCAGTCCAGAGGACCGGCGACACCGTAACCCTGCGCGTCGATGACGATGGCCCCGGCATTCCCCCCGACGGCGGCGAGGATATTTTCAAGCGCTTCTATTCCGAGCGCCCTTCCGGCGAACAGTTCGGAAAGCATAGCGGGCTTGGCCTCGCCATCGCGCGCGCGGTTGCCGAGGCGCATGGCGGGACGATTACCGCCTGCAACCGGACCGAGGGCGGCCAGATCCTCGGTGCGCGCTTCATGGCGACGCTGCCGGCCGCATGACCGTCGGGTCGCAGCTGCTGCATGCGACGGCGGTCGTCATTGGCGGACGCGGTGTGTTGCTGACCGGGGCTTCGGGCGCAGGTAAGTCCGATCTCGCGCTGCGGCTCATCGACCGCGGCGCCATTCTCCTAGCCGACGACTATGTCGAGCTTGCGGATGAGCGGGGTGTGCTGGTCGCGACGGCACCGCAAGCGACGGCCGGACTCATCGAGATTCGCGGGATCGGTCTCGTGCCGTGCGAACATCTCCCCAAGGGAGCCGTGGCATTGGTCGTCGACCTTGATACGCCGCCCGATCGTATGCCCGAGCCGGGCCATCAAATGCTGTGCGGTCATCGGGTTCCGGCTGTCGCTCTAGCCGCACTCGAAGCTTCCGCACCGATCAAGGTCGAAGCGGCTTTGCGACGGTTCGGCTTGCAGGTAGAAGAGCGGTCCAGATGACCGACAAACCGCCTGCATCGGCCCATGACCGGACGCGCGTCCTGCTCGTCACCGGCATGTCGGGCGCGGGCAAATCGACGGCGCTGAAGGCGCTGGAAGATCTGGGCTATGAAGCGGTCGATAATATGCCGCTTCGGCTGCTCAAGCGGCTGCTCAAGCTCAAGGATCGTGAAGTCGGCGATGAGCGTCCGCTCGCCGTCGGCATCGACACGCGGACTCGCGCTTTCGACGCGGAAGATGTCGTCCAGCAGATCAAGCAGATCAATATGGAGGGCGATACCGAGGCGCGAGTGCTGTTCCTCGACTGCGCGGGCGGCGAGCTGACCCGGCGGTTTTCAGAAACCCGCCGCCGGCACCCGATGGCGCTGGACCGTCCCGCCGCCGACGGCATCGCACGGGAACGCGAAGCGCTCGCGCCGCTGCGGCGCTGGGCCGACATCGTTATCGACACCACCGACAACAGCGTCCACGACACCCGGCGGGCGGTGACCGAGAAGTTTGCCCGGGCCGGCGATGGCAAGCTGACGCTGACCCTGATGTCGTTCGGTTTTGCGCGCGGCGTGCCTCGCGATGCCGACCTGATTTTCGACATGCGCTTTCTCGCCAATCCGCATTGGGAGGCGAAGCTTCGCCCGCTGACCGGACTCAATGCCGAGGTCGGGCGTTATGTCGCTGCCGACCCGGTGTTCGCGCCGGCCTTCGACAAGATCGCCGACCTGCTGCTGACCCTGCTCCCGGCCTATGCGAGCGAAGGCAAATCCTATCTGACTGTGGCGTTCGGCTGCACTGGCGGGAAGCACAGATCGGTGTATGTGACCGAATCGATGGCCAAGCAGCTGCGCGGGGCGGGGTTCGAACCCTCCGTTGTGCACCGCGACCTGCGCGGCCATGCGAAGGGTACCGACGACGCGGCCGAATTCGAAGTCGCGCGCAAACGAAAGAACGAGCTGGCATGATCGGTTTGGTGTTGGTGACGCACGGGAGGCTGGCCGCCGAATTCGTCTCCGCAATGGAACATGTTGTCGGGCCGCAGCCGGCCGTGGAGGCAATCTGCATCGGTCCCGAGGACGATATGGAGGCGCGACGGTCTGATATCGGCGCGGCGATTCGCAAAGTCGATCAGGGCCGCGGCGTCGTCGTCCTGACCGACATGTTCGGGGGTACACCGTCGAATCTTGCGATCTCGCTGATGGGAAGCGGCAACATCGAAGTGATCGCCGGCGTCAACCTGCCGATGCTGATCCGCCTTGCGAGCATCCGGCGCGATATCAGCGTCGCTGCTGCCGTCGATGCAGCGCAGGAAGCCGGCCGCAAATATATCTCGGTCGCATCGAAGATTCTGGGTGAGGCTGCCTGAGTGCCGGTATCGCAAACCGTCCTCGTCCGGAACAAGCGTGGGCTCCATGCCCGCGCCAGCGCCAAATTCGTGACGCTGGCCAGCCAGTTCGATGCTGCCGTCGAAGTCACGAAGGACGGATCGAGCGTCTGCGGCACCTCGATCATGGGCCTGATGATGCTGGCTGCAGCGCCGGGCGACGATATCGAAATTTCTGCCAGCGGGATCGGTGAGGATGCCGCGCTGGCCGCACTTGTGCAGCTTGTGGAAGATAAATTTGGGGAGGAGTGAGTGACGCTTTCGAGCGCCACTTGAAACCCCTCTTTATCCTGCTAGGGTGCGACTCGAGAGCGACGGATAAGGGCCGGTAGGGCGCGACCGACGCGAGCACAGGATCGTGGGGAGATTGCAATGGGGCTGAGCCTCGACACACGCGCCGTGACGATCAATTCGGTGGCCGATATCCGGCCCGCGGCAGAAGCGTTTCGCGACATCGTTGCCGAGATGGGCGGCTTTCGTCCGGTGATGTCCGACAATATCGCATCGAAACAGCCGATGATCGATGCTGACGGCAATGTGCTGGCATCGACCGTCTTCGGCTTCATCCAGCCGCATGAGCAATGGTGGACCGATACGCGGCTGGCGCTGCATTCGCCCGTCGCGCGCGCCTGCCGCTACGAGGGCGAGCCCTTCTGGTGCAATGCCGAGGGGTTCCACACGCGGTCGCCGAACCGCTATCTCGACGCGATCGACCTCGCCAATTTCGAGAAGCGCTCGCTGACCCGTGCGACCATCGCCGTGCCCGTCCATCTGCCGTTCGGGCAGATCGGCATGGCCGGCTACGGTGTCCGCAATGGCAAGACCGACCTGTCGGCGGAGTTCGAAGCGCATGCCGATTCGCTGCACCTGCTGACCCACCGCTTCATCTCGGGCTATGTGAAGGTGATGCGGACGCGGCAGTGGCTGCCGAGCGACTGCCAGCTCACCAAGCGCGAGATCGAATGCCTGCGCTGGGCGGCGGTCGGCAAGACCGACAAGGAGATCAGCATGATCCTGTCGCGTAGCCATGCGACCGTGCGCTTCCACATCCAGAATGCCGGCGAGAAGCTCGATGCGGTCAACCGCAGCCAGACAATCTTCAAGGCGGCGCAGCTGGGGTATCTGGGCCTAGCCAATTGATTCGAGCGCTGGGGACGCTTGCGCTCCTATTGTTGGCTGCGGCAGCGCCGGAACCGGATGCGCGCGACATCGTCGCCCGGGCCTATGCGGGAGCGGGCGGCGATCACTGGGCCAACGTCAAATCGCTTGAACTCACTGGACGCGCCGTTTTCTACGCGCCTGACGCTGCCGCATCGAAATCGGTGGCGAACGACTACCGAATGTGGCGAATTTTCGAGGCAGACCGCGTTTCGGCGCATGGCGAGGCCGGGCTCGTGCGTATCGATGCACGCGCCGATGGGAAGCTGTTGTTTCAGGCCGCATCGGATGGTCAGACAACATGGACGCAGGCGGGGCCTGTTCCCCAGACGCAGGCCGACGCCTTCTGGGCCTCAAACTTCGGTTTCGGAGTCATTCGGCACGCGTTGAAACCTGGTTTTGTGCTGACCCGCCTGCCCGACGATTCTGTTGACGGTCATCCGGTTTGGATGGTGCGTGTTGTCGATCCCGGCGGCACCGCGACACTGTTTGGGATCGACCAAGTTTCGAACACAATCAGGATGGTTGGATTTGCGACCCCAAAGGGGTGGCATGTCCGGCATTATGACGATTTCGTCCGGCGCCCGGGCTGGACCCAGGCGCGGCATGTCACGCTGTATTACAATGGGGTCAAACAGAACGAGGTGTTCTGGACGCGGTGGCGGATTGATCCGCCGCTGGACCGCAAAATCTTCGACCCCGCCAACGCAGGCAAGTGACAAGGACTCAATAATCTGCTGTAGTGCGCGAGCAACACACATCAGGATCCCGTCGATGAAATTCGCCTTACTGCTCGCTGTCGCCGTTGCGACTCCCGCCTCCGCCGACCAGCTGCTCGACATGGCGCTGGCGAATGGCGGGGCCTACAGCGGCAGCGACTGGGCCTATTATTCGACGATGAAGGTCTGGACGGGCGGCTCGACCGTCGTCGGCGACTTTTTCGACAAGGCGCACACCGGCAAGCGCGACCGCCCGCCGCTGCGCGAGACGCGCGTCATCGCCTATGATCCGTCGAAGCCTGCGGCACTGCGCACCAAGGTCATCCGCGATTCGGGCGACGGTCACGTCAAGGTCGCTGGCGATCATGAGCGTGACCGCGAGAAGGACAAGGCCGAGGACTTTCCCGCCTATTCCGAAATTCGCAACCTGATGAACGGCCCGGCGACCAAGGCGCGCGAGACGGCGACGATCGCCACTTACAATTTCAAAGTGGACCCAAAGAAGGTGCGGCGGTTCGGGTCGGCCGACATCGAAATCAATACCGATTCGCCGCTGCCGCTGCTCAACGGCACGCTGACCGTGCGCAAGACCGGGGCCGGTGCGCCTTATGTGTCTTCGGTTATCGTGTCCTTGCCTACCGGCGATAAGGGACGCGGCAATGCGGCCGGCAAGGTCAAGCTGTTGTCGATGGGCCTGAGCTATGCGCCCGATCCCGTAAAGGGCGTGAAACTGCTCCGCGCGCTGGGGTTCGATACCAGCCTGCAGGGGCTGGGGCTGGTCACGGTCGACTTCTCGATCCTCAACCGGATCGAGGGCTATCGCTACGTGGGGAGATGAGCCCCCTCTCCTTTGAAGGGAGAGGGGAAATTAACCATTGGCCGCTAGCCGTTGGTTCATGGACTTTGCCAGCCAGACATTCGAAGGCGCGTCGGCGCTGGGCGTAGCGGCAGGCGGACTGTCGGCGATCGGCACATTGCGCGAGATCGCTGGCGGCGCGTCGCTGTGCCGGTTCGACATATCGGCGATGCGCCAGCTCGAAGGCCATGCCGATGCTGCGGTGGCCGCCTCGGGGCAGGTCGGCAGCCAGATCAAAATCAAGGTCGGCGGCTGGTGGCTGCTCGGCAATGTGCGCGACCTGCGCGCCTGCGACGGTGATGAGGGCAAGGTCGAGGCGCGCGTCGATTTCCTCGGCGAAGGGGCGGAGACGCCCGACGGCGGCATCGCCGACTTCCGCCGCGGCGTGACGCGCTATCCGGTGCCCGGCGATTCAGTCTGGCCCGTCACCCGGCGCGATCTCGCGATGATCTTCGAAGGCGTCGACAAGCCGCATATCGAGATCGGCACCGTCTACCCCACCAGCGATGTCCGCGCCTCGCTGCTGTTCGACGCGATGCTTGGTAAGCATTTCGCGCTGCTGGGGTCGACCGGCACCGGCAAATCGACGTCGGCCGCGCTGATCCTGCACCGCATCGTCGAGAAGGCCCCGCACGGCCATATCATGATGCTCGACCCGCACGGCGAATATGCCGCCGCCTTCGCGACGACGGGCATGATCTACAATGTCGACAATCTCGCGCTGCCCTATTGGCTGATGAATTTCGAGGAACATTGCGAGGTTTACATCACGACCGAAGGGGCCGAGCGCGAGGCCGACCGCGACGTGCTCGCCAAGGCGCTGCTGGCGGCGCGCGGCAAGAACCGGATCGCGCAGTCGCTCGGTAAGCTGACCGTCGATTCGCCGGTCCCCTATCTGCTGTCCGACCTGCTTGCGTCGCTCGTCGCGCAGATGGGCAAGCTGGAAAAGGCCAACGACCTCGCGCCCTATATGCGGATCAAGACCAAGATCGAGGAGCTGAAGGGCGATCCGCGCTACGCCTTCATGTTCAACGGGCTGCTGGTGTCCGACAATATGGCGCAGTTCCTCGGGCGCATCTTCCGCCTGCCCGCCAATGGCAAACCGATCTCGATCATCGACCTGTCAGGCGTGCCGTCGGACATCGTGACCGTCGTCGTCGCGGTGCTGGCGCGCATGGTGTTCGACTATGCGATCTGGTCGCGCAACGAGCCGCAGCGGCCGATCCTGCTCGTCTGCGAGGAAGCGCATCGTTATGTGCCTAGCGACCGCGTGACGACCGGGGTCGCGGTGCGGAAAATCCTCGAGCGTATCGCCAAGGAGGGCCGCAAATATGGCGTGTCGCTGGGCCTGATCACGCAGCGCCCGAGCGACCTTGCCGAGGGCGTGCTGTCGCAGTGCGGCACGATCATCTCGATGCGTCTGAACAACGACCGCGACCAGGCCTATGTCCGGAATGCGATGCCCGAAGGCGCGCGCGGCTTCCTCGATTCGATCCCGGCGCTCAGGAACCGCGAGTGCATCATTTGCGGCGAGGGCGTGTCGATTCCGATCCGGGTAAGGCTGGACGATCTCGCCGCGCACCTGCGCCCGGCCTCCGACGATCCGCTGTTCAGCGAGCTGTGGACGCATGCCGGGGATGAGGAAGCGATCATGGAACGCACGATCCATCGCTGGCGCGGACAGGGGCGGTAGGGCGCGCGGGCGATAGACTTCGCGCCTTGTCGCCCCTACATCCGCCCGGTCATGGAAACCCCGTTTCTGAAGATGCACGGCCTCGGCAACGACTTCGTCGTGTTCGATGCGCGTGCGCAGGCGATTCAGCTGAGCGATGCGCAGGTCGCGCGGCTGGCGGACCGGCGGACCGGGATCGGCTGCGACCAGCTGATCCGGCTCGAACCCTCGGAGCGGGCCGATGTGTTCATGCGCATCTGGAACGCCGATGGCGGCGAAGTCGGCGCGTGCGGCAATGTCAGCCGTTGCGTTGCAACGCTGCTGGGCAGCTATGGCACGATCGAGACAGCGGAAGGCCTGCTTGGCACGACCTTCGACGGCACCGCTGCGACCGTCGACATGGGCGAGCCGCGCTTCGACTGGGAGCTGATCCCGCTCGCCTATGCGATGGACACGCTGTCGATGCCGGTCGGCTGGGACGGGCTGGAAGCACCAAGCGCGGTCAATGTCGGCAATCCGCATGTGATCTTCTTTGTCGGCGATCTGGCGGCGGTGCCGCTCGCCGAGCTTGGCCCGCGCATCGAGCATGATCCGCTGTTCCCGGCGCGGGTGAATGTGAACGTGTGTCAGCCGATCGACCGGACCCGGCTCAAATTGCAGGTCTGGGAGCGCGGCGTCGGCCTGACGCGGGCTTGCGGGACGGGGGCCTGCGCGACGGCGGTGGCGGCGATGCGGCGCGGCCTCGCCGACCGGCGCGTCACCGTCGAACTGGCGGGCGGCGATCTTGTCATCGACTGGGGCACCGACAACCGCATCCGCATGACCGGACCGGCGGCGACCAGCTTTCGCGGGACGGTCGATCTGGCGGCCTATCAGTGACGGTCGAGATCGCGAATTTCGGCTGCCGGCTGAATGCCGTCGAGAGCGAGGCGATCGGCCGGCTCGGGCTGTCGGACGACCTGCTCGTCGTGAACAGCTGTGCGGTGACTGCCGAGGCGGTGCGCGATGTGCGCAAGGCGGTGCGGCGCGGGATTGCTGCGGGGCGGCGGGTGGTTGTGACGGGCTGTGCGGCGGAGACCGAGCGGTTCGAGGGGGTTGAGGTTGTTCGGAATGCGGTGAAGTTGGACCGCAGTGCCTACCTCTTCCCTCCCCTTGAGGGGGAGGGCGAGTCGGCCCCAGCCGACCGGGGAGGGGTGACACCGCGTTTCGATGTCGCCCACCCCCACCCGCTCAGCTTCGCTGAGTCGCCTCCCCCCTCAAGGGGGAGGGAAGAAGTAGCAGCCTCCACCCTTGGCTCCCGCGCCTTTGTCGCAATCCAGAATGGCTGCGATCATCGCTGTACCTTCTGCATCATTCCTTATGGGCGCGGGGCCTCCCGCTCCGTCCCTGCCGCCGCAGTCATCGACCGCATTCGCGAACTCGCCGACACCTACAATGAGGTTATACTGACCGGTGTCGACCTGACCGACTGGCGCGAGGGCGCGCTCCGGCTCGGCGATCTCGTGCAGGCGATCCTCGACGGCGTGCCCCACTTGCAGCGGCTGCGGCTGTCGTCGATCGACTCCGTGGAAATCGACCCGCGGCTCATGGACCTCATCACCGGCGAGCCGCGCCTGATGCCGCACCTGCATTTGTCGCTGCAGGCGGGCGACGACATGATACTGAAGCGGATGAAGCGGCGGCATTCGCGGGCCGACGCGGTGCGGATCGTCGCGACAATCAAGGCGAAGCGGCCGGAGGTCGCGATTGGCACCGACCTCATCGCCGGCTTCCCGACCGAGACGCCTGCGATGTTCGCGAACAGCCTCGCGCTGATCGACGATTGCGACATCGTTCATGCGCATATCTTCCCTTATTCGGAGCGCGACGGCACGCCGGCCGCGCGGATGCCGCAAGTTCCCCCTGCGCTGCGGCGGGAACGGGCAGCGCAGTTGCGCGCCGCAGCGGCGAGCCGCCGGTCGGCGTGGCTGTCGTCCCAGATCGGCACGGTGCAAGAGGTGCTGGTCGAACGCGGTGGCGGCGGGCATACGCCGGGGTTCGCGGGCGTTCGGATAGCAGGCGAAGCGGGGCAGATCGTGCGGGCGCGGATCACCGGGCTCGACGGCGACCGATTGATGGCGGAGGCGGCGTGAGCGTGGAGGAACCCAAGGGCTGGTTTGCCAAGCTGCGCGCCGGGCTGTCGCGGTCGTCGGACAAGCTCGGCGACGGCCTTGCCGGCGTGTTCACGCGCTCGAAGCTCGACGATGCGATGCTCGAGGAGATTGAGGAGGCGCTGATCGGCGCGGACCTCGGCCCGGCACTCGCGGCGCGGATCACCGCGAAGCTGTCGGCGGAAAAATATGACAAGGCGGTCACCGAGGCCGAGGTGCGCGCCGTGGTTGCCGACGAGATCGAGCGGGTGCTCGCGCCCGTCGCGCGGCCGCTCGAGGTAACCGCCTTCCCGCGTCCGCACACCATCCTCGTGGTCGGGGTCAACGGCTCGGGCAAGACAACGACGATCGCCAAGCTCGCGCATCTGTTCCAGGAGCAGGACTACCGCGTGATGCTTGCGGCGGGCGACACTTTCCGGGCGGCCGCGATCGAGCAATTGCAGGTGTGGGGTGGCCGGATCGATGCGCCGGTCATCTCGGGCAAGGTCGGGGCCGATGCGGCGGGCCTCGCCTATGAGGCGCTCGACAAGGCGCGCAACTCGGGCCGTGACGTGCTGATCATCGACACTGCCGGTCGACTGCAGAACAAGTCCGGCCTCATGGACGAGCTCGCCAAGATCAAGCGGGTCATGAAGAAGCTCATGCTGTCGGCGCCGCACGATGTCGTGCTCGTGCTCGATGCGACGACCGGCCAGAATGCGCTCAACCAGATCGAGGTGTTCAAGGAGGTCGCGGGCGTGACCGGCCTTGTGATGACCAAGCTCGACGGCACGGCGCGCGGCGGCGTGCTCGTTGCGGCGGCTGAGAAATTCAAGCTGCCGATCCATGCGGTCGGCGTCGGCGAAACCATCGACGACCTCCGGCCGTTCGATGCGAGGGCGTTCGCCAATGCGCTGGCAGGCGTGAAGGAGTGACGGTGGCGAACGAGAAGCGTGAGTTTTCGGCCGGGATGCGATTGGCGATCGATTTCGGGCCGCTGCTGCTGTTCTTTCTTGCCAACGGCTATGCGCCGGTGCCGCACGATCAGAAGATCTTCGTCGCGACCGCCGTGTTCATGGCCGCGATGGCGGCGTCGATGATCTTCTCGAAGCTGCGCATCGGCACGATTTCGCCGCTGCTCTGGTTCAACGGTGTCGTCGTCGCGGTACTCGGCGGGCTGACGCTCGGGCTGCATGATGACCGTATCATCAAGGTGAAGCCGACGATCCTGTACGGCCTTTACGCGCTGCTGCTGCTCTACTCGCTGATGTCGGGCCGCCAGCTCATGAAGTCGGTGCTCAGCGACGCCTATCCGGCGATGACCGATCGCGGCTGGGAACTGCTGACCCGCAACTGGGGTGCGTTCTTTCTTGTCATGGCGATCGTCAACGAGGGCGTCTGGCGCAACGTCACGACCGACCAATGGGTGTGGTTCAAGACCTGGGTAGTCTTCCCCGCCTCACTGATCTTCGCCTTCGCGCAGGCCCCGATCCTGATGAAGCACGGAGTCGAACCCGAAGACGTGCCGGTGCCGCCTCAGGGTTAGGTTATCGCGCCACAATGACTCAGGTTCGGACGGCGTCAAAGGCGCCGCGCTGTTCGCTTTCAAATCCCGGGCACCGCTCGATCGCCAAGCGCTGCGATCACGAGGCGCGCGACCTCTGCTCCTGAATTCTGCTGCTGGCCGGTGATCAGATTGCCGTCCTGCGTCGCGAACGGCTCGAAGGCGGGGCCGGTCACGAAATTGGCACCCTTGGCGCGGGCTTCGTCCTCGATGCGAAAGGGCATGACCTTCTGGCCGACGATGCTGTCCGCCATATCCTCTTCGCTGTCGGCGAAGCCCGTCATCGTCTTGCCTCTGACGAAATCGCCACCGTCGACAAAGAGCAGCGCGGACGTGCCGTGGCACAGCGCAGCGGTCGGTTTACCGGTGCGATAGAAGTCGCCGATCAGGCCGTGGAGGCCGGCCGCGGCCGGGAATGTGAACATCGGGGCTTGTCCACCGCACACCACGATCGCGTCATAGTCGGCCATGTTCAGGTCGGCGATCGAGGGCGTGTCCTCAAGCCGGTCCATCACGTCGTGCCGGTTCTCGATATAGTCGAGGCTCAGTTGGTCGGACGCGGAATATTGGCTCGGATCGCGAGGATCGGACATGGCATCGAAGCGGATCGGGCCACCGTCGGGGCTTGCGATCGTGACCGAATATCCCTGCGCCTGGAAGGCATTCACCGGATGGAACAGCTCGGCCGCCCACAGCCCGACCGGGCCGCCGACCGTCGTACTGACGGCGGGGTTGGCAACGATCATCAGGATTGAGCGGGTCATGCGGCGGCTCCTGTCGTGAAGAAGGTTTGGGCATAATCGTCGATGCTGCGCGGCGCGCGGCCGAGCAGGCTCGCGGCGTCGGGCGTCGGACTGGCGAGCGCGCCACTGGCGAACACGGCGAATAGCTCGGCAACTGTCGCAGCCGCCGCGTCAGGCAGACCGCTGCTGCGCAGGCTAGCTGCGAAATCCTCATTGCTGATCGGGACATAGGTTACCGGCTCAGCCCGGGCGCGGGACAGGGCGCTTGCCACGTCATGGAAGCTCAGCGCATCGGGACCGGTCAGGTCATAGTCGCGTCCGACGAGATCCGCCGTGGTCAGCGCGCGGATCGCGATGGCCGCAATGTCCGCAACGTCGATGAGCGACTGCCGCGCATCCCCCATCGGCAGGTAGAAGCGGCCTTGCGCCAAGATGCTGCCACGCTGCGATTCGAGATTCTGGTAGAAGCTGTTGGCGCGCAGGATCGTCGCGCCGATCCCGCTCGCCCGAACTCGCGCGTCGGCCTCGGCATGCATGCGGATGATCGCGGACGGCGACTCCGAACTTGCATGCAGCGCGGACAGCTTGACGATGCGCTTGACGCCGGCCGCCTTGGCAGCAGCGAGCGCATTGTCGATTTGCATCAGCGCGTCAGGGCCGGGGACTATATTGAGATAGACCGCCTCGACACCGTCGAAGGCAGCCGTGAGGCTGCCGGCGTCGCTGAGATCGCCGCCGACAAAATCGATGCCCGGCAAGGCAGCGGCACGCATCACATTGCGGGTCAGCGCACGCGCCGCGATGCCCTGGGCGCTCAATTGGCGAACAACTTCGCTCCCGGTCGTGCCGGTGGCACCCGTGACGAGGATCTTGGGCGTGGTCATGCAATCACCTCAGATATCGGTTGATGTTTGCAATCTAGCGACCTGCCAAATATCCTTTAAATCGATAAATATTATACGGGCCATTGATATGAAGAATATCGCGGGCGTGGATCTCAACCTCATGACCGCCTTCGAAGCGATGATGATCGAAGGCAGCGTCACGCGCGCGGCGGCGCGTATCGGCCTCGCGCAGCCGTCGATGAGCAACGCGCTGGCGCGGCTCCGCACGCTGTTCGACGACCCGCTGTTCGAGCGGGCCGCCCAGGGGATGCTGCCGACCGAGAAGGCGCGGTTGCTCGCACCGATGATCTGTGGCGCACTGGACTCGTTGCGCAAGGCCGTCAACGACGGCGGCCGGTTCGACCCCGCATCCTCCGAAGCGAGCTTCCGCCTCGCGACGACGGACTATGGCGAGATGATCGTCTTGCCGGCCCTGCTGTCGCGGATTCGCGCTTTCGCGCCGAAGGTGCGCGTGCAGAGCCTGCCCTTCGATCGCGCAAGCTTCGTCGAGCAACTCGAACGCGACGGGATCGACGCGGGATTGACCGTCATTGGCCGCAAATCGCCGCGCATGGCCATCGAGCCGCAGTTCAAGGAGCGGTTCGTCTGCATCGCGAGGCGCGGCCATCCGGCGTTTCCGGCAGACAAGCCGCTCGATATGGATACATTCGTCGGGCTGGACCATGCGCTGGTGTCCCGCGGCGGTCCGCCCTCAGGCGCGGTCGACCGGGCACTTGCCGCAATTGGCCGGGAGCGGCGCATCGCGATTACCGTCGCGAACTTCACCACGCTGATGTTCCTCGTGGCGCAAAGCGACTTCGTCGCCGCGGTTGCGGAGCGGCTGGCGCGCCACATGGCCGGGCTCATCGATCTGTCGCTGCACGCGCTTCCGCTGAGGGTCGATCCCTTCACCATGTCGATGGCCTGGCATCGCAGGACCGATGCGGATGCGGGGCAGCTCTGGTTTCGCGATCAGGTTCGCGCGGTCACGGCTGGCTTGTCCGCCTAGCGCCTGGATCCGGTCGGGACCTCAGCGCGAGCCCAGCCACTGCGAAAACCATTGGTCCGCGCTCGACGCCGCCTGTTCGTGGAACGCGCCGCCGGGGTAGAAATCGAAATGGCCACAGGGGTGGACATCGAGCCGCTTAGGCTCGCCCGCGCGGGCGAAGGCTTCGCGGACCTGCTCGACGGGGATCAGCGAATCCGTCTCGCCCGCGATGATCAGTAGCGGCTTCGGCGCGGCGAGGTCGATGAAGGCGGCGGGCATATATTCGGCCATGCGCGCGACGCTTTCGATCGAGGTGTGGTTGACCCAGTTCTTCGCGTCGCCCGCGCCATTGGCCATGAACCAGGCATAGGAGTCGGCCGTGGACAGCACCGCAGGCTCGCCTTGCGGCGCGACGATGGGGATGCGGCCGCCGGGGTTGCCCGACTGGCGCGCGGCATGATCGGCGGCGAACAGGCCGAGATAGGCTTTGAACCCCTCCGCCCCCGCCATGGCGATCAGGGAGCGCGAGATGCTGATCGCGGGCACTTGGGCCACGATGCATTTAATGCGCGGGTCGAGCGCGCCGACGAACAGCACGTGACCGCCCGAATAGGAGGAGCCCCAGACGCCGATCCGCTCCGAGTCGACGCCGTCGAGGCCGCTCGCATAGCTCAGCGCGGCGCGCAGGTCGTCATGCTGCTCCTGCGGGATGATGCGGCCCCGGTCGTCGCCGTCGCTGGTGCCGAGGTGACGATAATCGAACAGCAGCACGACGAAGCCGGCGGCGCGGAAACGTTCGGCAAAGGCGGGCAGGCCTTGCTCCTTCACGGCGGAGAAGCCGTGGCTCATCACGATGACGGGCGACGCGGCGGGCGCGCCGTCCGGCCGGTACAGCCAGCCGCGCAGCGTCAGGCCGGCGGACTGAAATGAAATGTCCTCGCGCATTGCGGCCCCCTGCCCTTCCTCAGATCGCGCGCATGCGGTTGCCGCGCGGATTATGCTCGACCTCGGCGAGACCGAGCCGTTCCATGAGCGGCGGCACATACATGCCAAAGCGGCCGCGCAGGCCCTTCTTAAGGCCGTACCAACCGCCGACCGGATTGTCGGGCGAACGACCCCAGGCTTCAACGGTGCCGGGCTTCGCGTCTTTCTGCTCGTCCGCCGAGCCCAGCTCGACCCAATCGCCCGCCACCTCGAGCATCGCTCGCAGATCGGCAAGACAGCGCGCGTCGTAGAACAGCACGGTCTTGCCGACGGTGCAGACCAGCACGTCGCGGCCATCACGCACATCTCGATGCATCGTGAAGTCCGAGGTCAGCGGCGGCGTCTTGAGCTGCCAGGGATCGTCGGGCGTACCGGTTCCCACAGACTGGTTCATGGCGTGCTCCCCCGCAGCGAACTGACCGGTGTCAGAAGCAGATTGGCACGCCCGACAGCCGTCCGCAAATGCCGCATGCGCGGTAAATCAGGCTGCCGACGGTGGCGGCCCCGCCCACTTGCCCTTGGTGCGGCTGGTCAGATGAAATTGATCGCACCGGTCGCAGCGGTAGGGGCAAAGCGGGACGCCGAATCGGGCGACAGCGTTCAATGCCTCTTGCTCCGAAGGGTAGTGCCGTTTGCGGAGGCAAATGCTCAACCTTGTCCGCATTCTCACCGCTTCGCCTTTGCTGCACCGATGGGCACGTTAGCGTCTGTCACGAATTGGCACAAAGCGGTCGACAGACCGCCGCCAACCCGGCGGTTGCTTCGGGCAAGCCGCACTCCTAACCCTGCGCCATGGTGCAGGACCGGTCTGACGCGCTGCTCACCGAAATCCGGGCCTGCACGCTCTGCGTCCCGCATCTGCCCGCAGGCCCGCGTCCGATCGTCCAGTTCAGTCCGACTGCGTCGATCGTCATCATCGGCCAGGCGCCGGGAACGCGCGTCCACGAAAGCGGCATCCCGTGGGACGATGCCAGTGGCGAGCGCCTGCGCGACTGGACCGGCCTGACCGGCGACATCTTCTATGATGCGGCCAAGATCGCACTCGTCCCGATGGGCTTTTGCTACCCCGGCACGGGCGACAGCGGCGACCTGCCGCCCCGCCCCGAATGCGCGCCGACCTGGCATGAGCGGGTGATGGCCGTCCTGCCCCCCGGCCGCCTGACTCTGCTGGTCGGCAGCTATGCGCAGGCGCGCTACCTGCCCCAGACCCGCAAGCAATCGCTGACCGCGCGCGTCGCCGATTTCGGGGTGCATCTTCCCGCGTTTCTGCCGCTGCCACACCCCTCCTGGCGCAGCACGGGATGGATGGCGCGCAACCCCTGGTTCGAGGCAGACCTGCTGCCCGTTTTGCGGCGCGAGGTCGCCGCCCGGCTCGCATCGTAAGCGCTCGCGCCGCCCGATCCGGTCACGACACAGGTTGACGCGCCGCGCGTCAGACGCTTTGTGCGGCGGCGAGGGAGCCGGAACGCGTGTTCAAAAAAATCCTGATTGCCAATCGCGGCGAGATCGCCTGCCGCGTCATGCGCACCGCCAAACGGATGGGGATCGCGACCGTCGCGGTCTGTTCCGACGCCGACGCGGGCGCGCTGCATGTCGAGATGGCCGACGAAGCGGTGCGGCTCGGCCCGCCGCCCGCCGCCGAATCCTATCTGCTCGGCGAGAAGATCATCGAGGCCTGCAAGGCGACCGGGGCCGAAGCCGTTCATCCGGGCTATGGCTTCCTGTCGGAGCGCGAATGGTTCGCCAAGCGGCTCGCGGAAGAGGGCATCGCCTTCATCGGGCCGCCGCCGAAGGCGATCGCCGCGATGGGCGACAAGATCGAATCGAAGAAGCTCGCCAAGGCGGCGGGCGTATCGGTCGTGCCAGGCTTCGTCGGCGAGATCGACGACACCGAACATGCCGTGCGCATCGCCGGCGAGATCGGCTATCCGGTGATGATGAAAGCCTCGGCCGGCGGCGGCGGCAAGGGCATGCGGCTCGCCTTCAGCGAAGCCGATGTGCGCGAAGGCTTTGAGGCCACCAAGCGTGAGGGCCTCGCCTCGTTCGGCGACGACCGGGTGTTCATCGAGAAATTCGTTGTCCAGCCGCGCCACATCGAGATCCAGCTGCTCGGCGACCAGCATGGCAATATGGTCTATCTGAACGAGCGCGACTGCTCGATCCAGCGGCGGCACCAGAAGGTCGTCGAGGAGGCCCCCAGCCCATTCGTGACGCCCGAAATGCGCAAGGCGATGGGCGAGCAGGCGGTCGAACTTGCAAAGGCGGTCGGCTATTATTCTGCCGGCACTGTGGAGTTCATCGCCGGTGCGGACCGCAGCTTCTACTTCCTCGAGATGAACACGCGGCTGCAGGTCGAGCATCCGGTGACTGAGGCGATCACGGGTCTCGATCTCGTCGAACAGATGATCCGCGTTGCGGGCGGCGAGACGCTCGCGTTCGGGCAGGCCGATGTGAAGCTCGACGGCTGGGCGATCGAGAGCCGCATCTATGCCGAGGATCCCTATCGCGGCTTCCTGCCGTCGATCGGACGCCTCAGCACTTACCGCCAGCCCACGCGACACGGCGTGCGCGTCGACACCGGCGTCGTCGAGGGCAGCGAAGTGTCGATGTTCTACGACCCGATGATCGCCAAGCTCATCACGCACGGCCCCGACCGCGCGGCGGCCATCGAGGCGCAGGCCGTCGCGCTCGACAGCTATGTGGTCGGCGGCGTCGGCCATAACATCGACTTCCTGTCGGCGGTCATGCAGCATCCGCGCTTCCAGGCCGGCGAACAGGTGACGACCGCCTTCATCGCCGAGGAATATCCCGACGGCTTCCACGGCGCGCCGGTCGCCGAGACGACGCGGCACAATCTGCTGGCCGTCGCGGCAGCGCTCAACACCATTGCCGTCGAGCGTGCCAACATGATCGACAATCAGCTGAACGGCCACGGCGCGGTGCACGGCGAGGATTGGGTCATCCAGATCGGCAAGGAACGGACGCCCGTCCATGTCGAGGACCTCGGCGGCCGCGTCATCGTCTCGCACGGCGATCATGAGCATGAGGTCGAGACCGACTGGCGACCGGGCGACGCGCTGTTCTCGGGCAAGGTCGACGGGCGCGACGTTGCTGTCCGCGTCGAGCGGCGGCCCGCCAGCTGGCGGCTGACGACGCGCGGTGCAGCGCATGAGGTGCGGGCGCTGACGCCGCGTGCCGCAGCGCTTGCCGTGCACATGATCGAAAAAATCCCGCCCGACCTGTCGCGCTTCCTGCTCTGCCCGATGCCGGGGCTGCTGGTGACGCTGAACGTCGGGGAGGGCGACAAGGTCGAGGCCGGGCAAGCCCTCGCGACCGTCGAGGCGATGAAGATGGAGAATATCCTGCGCGCCGAGAAATCGGGCGTCGTGAAGGCAGTGCGCGCACAGGCCGGCGCTAGCCTTGCGGTCGACGCCGTCATCCTTGAATTCGAATAGGATAGCCTATCGTTGGTGGGGGCGGCGCGACGCCGCATTTACCATGACAGCCGATTGCGGCATGGACATGCCAACAATTGCGGGGCCGTGATGATTCGTTTGACCAAATTTTTCGCTATGGCGGCGATGCTGCTGTCTATTCCAGCGGGCGCGAGCACCGTTTTGTGGCAGACGCGTCATATCGGCAGCCCGATCACGCTCACCTCGGCAGCGGCCTATAAGAACGATATCAGCGCGCTGATGGCGATGCCGGCGACGACCGGCTACGGCAATGTCTCGCCGGTCAGCTACAATAACCTGAACAACCAGCAGTTCTTCGGCTCGAACAGCAATATCGCCTTCCAGACGACGCTGAGCTTCAACGCACCGACCGCCGGCGTCTGGGACTTCCGCTTCGGCGTTGATTACGGCCTCGGCGGCGCGGTCTATATCGACGGCGTCAACAAGGCGTTCCGCACCGACGACCTGTGGTGGGGCGGCAACTGGTCCGACGGCGACGTGATCAACATCCACACCTCGCTGACCCAGGGCAATCATGTGGTCGTGCTCTACGGCATCGAAGGCTGCTGCGACGGCGGCCAGTCGGGCCAGTTCCGCTTCAACGGCGGAGCATGGACGACTTTCGGCGCCAACGACGGTCACAATGTGAAGAAGGCCCCCGAACCTGGCGCACTCGGCCTGCTTGGGGCGGGCCTTCTCGGACTGGCATTTAGCCGGCGACGGAAGCGCGCCGCGTAGCCTCGCTGCGCAAGCCGGGGCAAAATCACGCCTGCCGCTAACGGCACCCGTCCGGTCGGGCGGGTTTGCCGATCCCGCTAGCCAGCCGATAGTGGCTTTGTGGGCGCGAAGCATCGCTGGACGGAAATGCGGGATGTGCGGGTCGGGGCTGCGGACTGGCCGCCCGAGCGGCCCCCGCTGCCATTCTCGCTGCACGGTTTGGTAATCAAGGAACAATTCCAGCCCATCGCGCCGCTTGATGACGCGCCGGGATCGTTGTTCGCGTGGCTGGCGCTCGCCGTCGCGCTGCGCCGGTCGACCTGGTCGCCGTTTACCGGCGCGGGACCGGCGTTGCGTCGGCCACCATCGACCCCGGTGCGGCTTGGCACTGCGCCATGATCGTCGGGTAATCGAGATTGTTGTAGCGGCCGAGTTCTTCGGCAGCTGCGGCATTGCAGGCGGCGACCGAGGCGTAGGTGGTCGGCAGGCGCTCGACCTGCTGGCATTGTTCGCCGCCGTCGGCGCAACCCAGAACCGCCATCACGATCAACACCGGGTGCATCGTCCGTCTCCTGCCCTGCACCACCAACCCGGATCGAAGGAATTCGTTCCGGGTCCCGAAGATACGGCGCAAATTCCTACGCGTATGTGACAGGCATCACGCGGTTGGAGTGCGCGGTGCGCGCGCCTATGTAAGAGGCGATGAAACAATCCGCCGACGTCCGGACGCTCCGGCGCTTCCTGCCCTATCTCTGGCCCGCGAACGACCCCGCGCTGCGGCTGCGCGTCGTCGCGTCGCTGCTGCTGCTGCTCGTCGCGATGGGCTTCACGCTGTCGATGAGCTGGCTGTACAAGGCCGCGATCGACCGGATGACGCCGGGGCTGAAGCCCGAAGCCGTCGTCGCGATCATGTTCGTCGCCGCCTATGCCGGTGCGCGCTTCGCGGGTGTGCTGTTCAACAATCTGCGCAACACGATTTTCGAGCGCGTCGGGCAGGATGCGACGCGGCATCTCGCCGAACATGTGTTCGCACATTTGCACCGGCTGAGCCTGCGCTTCCATCTCGAGCGGCGCACCGGCGCGGTCGCGAAGGTCATCGAACGTGGCACCAAGAGCATCGACACGATGCTCTATTTCATCCTGTTCAATGTCGCGCCGACGGTCATCGAACTCACCATCGTCTCGGGCATCTTCTGGGCGAAATTCGGCTTCGGCCTCGTCGCGGCGACGCTGGCGATGGTCGTCGCCTATATCCTGTTCACGCGCATGGTCACCGACTGGCGCGCGAAACTCCGCGAACAGATGAACGACATGGACACCGGCGCTGCGGCCAAGGCGGTGGATTCGCTGCTGAACTATGAGACCGTCAAATATTTCAATGCCGAAGATCGTGAGACCGCGCGCTATGCCGGGGCGGCGCGGCGCTATGCCGATGCAGCGGTGAAGTCGGAGAATTCGCTGGCCTGGCTCAACATCGGTCAGGCGCTCATCACCAACGGCATGATGGCCGGCGCGATGGGCTTCACCGTCTGGGGCTGGAGCCAGGGCCGCTTCACGCCAGGCGATGTGGTGTTCGTCAATACGCTGCTGTCGCAGCTGTTCCGGCCGCTCGACATGCTCGGCATGGTCTATCGGACCATCCGGCAGGGCCTCATCGACATGGCGGCGATGTTCGCGCTGATCGATACACCTGCCGAGATTATCGACGTGCCCGGCGCGCCGCCGCTCGTCGTCACCGGCGGCGCGGTGCGGTTCGAGAATGTGCGCTTCAGCTACGACCCAGAGCGCGCGATCCTCAAAGGCGTCGATTTCGAAGTGCCGGCCGGCGGCACCCTCGCCATCGTCGGCGCATCGGGCGCCGGCAAGTCGACGATCGGCCGGCTGCTGTTCCGCTTCTACGACGTGACCGGCGGACGCATCCTCATCGACGGGCAGGACATCGCCCAGGTCACGCAAGCGAGCTTGCGCGCCGCGATCGGCATCGTCCCGCAGGACACCGTGCTGTTCAACGACACGATCGGCTACAACATCGCCTATGGCCGCGACGGCGCGACCCAGGCCGAGGTCGAAGCGGCGGCATCGGGCGCGGCGATCCACGACTTCATCGCCGGCATTCCGGACGGCTATCACGCCGAGGTCGGCGAGCGCGGGCTCAAACTGTCGGGCGGCGAGAAGCAGCGTGTCGCCATCGCCCGCACCTTGCTCAAGAACCCGCCCATCCTGATCCTCGACGAAGCGACCTCGGCGCTCGACAGCCGCACCGAGGCGGAGATCCAGTCGACGCTGCGCGCCATCGCCGACCGCCGCACCACGCTCGTCATCGCGCACCGCCTGTCGACGATTACCGACGCCGACGAGATTGTCGTCATGGACGACGGCCGCATCGCCGAACGGGGCACCCACGCCTCGCTGCTGGCGCGCGGCGGCCGCTACGCCGAGATGTGGGCGCTGCAGCAGGCCGAGGAAGAACAGGCGCAGGCGGTCGCGGCGGAGTAGCTAAAAGGCCGCCATCGCCTCCCGCACGATCATCGTCCCCAGCGCGATCCACGACAGCACGAAGATGGTGAAGCGGAGCGTCACTTTGTTCACCGTCGCCTGAACGAGTGAATGGACGACGCGCAGGCCGAGATAGGCCCAGGCGCACATCACGTGCGTCGCATCGGCGTGACCGAGCAACACGATGACGGCGACCATCGCGTAAAACAGCGTCGGCGCTTCGAACAGGTGATTGTAATTGTCGGCCACGCGGGCGACTTCGCTCGGCAGCTTGTAGGTGCCGGGATGGGCGGCATCCTGCGGGTCGATGCCGGCGCGCTGGAAGGCGGGCAGCCGCGTCGCATACATCCAGACGAACATGACGAGGCTCAGCACGCCCATGCCGACGACGGCGTGCAGCATCGATTCTGCTTCAGGCGAAATGACGGCAAGCGGTGCGGCGATCATGATCCTGTCCCCCGGTTGAAAATCGTTGCGGGAACGTGACCCGGCGCGCGCGCCTACGCAACCTGTGCTTCCTGCGGGCGATACGCCCCAATTGCGACTGACCGAACCGTGCAACCTCGAAGGCTGGAATGCCCGGAGGGCGGCTATCGAAAGGTCTTGCAGCGGCAGCGCTCTGAGCCGGAAGTGTCGGAATTCTTTACACTCTCGCGCGTAGATTGTGTACAAATCCAGATATTTGAGTGGCTTACAAAAGGGCACGGGTATTGCAGTAGGGATCGATGGAAATTCAGGGGTAAAATTAATGCGTTATATGTTCAGGGCTGCCGCTGCCACCGCGATGCTCGCACTCGCACAGGTTGCAGGCGCGGCCGTGTTCTTCAATGACACCTTCAACAGCTATAGCGCCCCATTTTACGGCAATCAGGCCGACACCGGCCTCATCGTCGGTGCGGTCGGCAATCTTGACGGCTGGATATCCGGCGGCCTCAACGCCGTGCATGCCGTCGATCGCAGCGGCACCGGCGACTGGGCACCGATGTTCTATGGTTATCAGGGTGGCGGGGCCGCCGGCACCAATGCGATGCTGATGGCGGACGGGGTCGCCGCCAATCTGCTCGGCACCAATTACAATGTATCGTTTGAGGGCGCTGCTGCCGTGTGGGCAAACGCGAGCCAGGCAAGCGGCGTGGGCGACTATCTTCGCTTCAATGTGATCGATGAGAATTTCGAGACGATCGCCAGCTATCTCTACGATCCGGCCGACTGGTCGGGCACGCCAAGCAACCCCTTCACGATGGCCAATTTCACCTATGCGGGCACCGGATCGGGCAATGTCCGTCTCTACATTTATGCGGAGACGAGCTTCGACAAGTTCGGCGGCGCAATCGACAATCTGACCATCTCCTCGATCGACGGGATCGACGAAGGCCCAACCGATGCGCCGGAGCCAGCCGCACTGGCGCTGCTCGGCTTCGGACTTGCCGGTGTCGCAGCCGCCCGCCGCAAACGCGGCTAGACTGCCTTCGGCCAGTAGCGGTCCTTGAGCAGTCGCTTGTAGAGCTTCCCCGTCTCGTGGCGGGGAAGCGCCTGCTCGAAATCGACCGACTTCGGGCATTTGATCGGGCTCAGCCGCTCGCGGACGAAGGCGATGAGTTCGGCCTCGAGCGCAGGCCCCGCGTCCGCCCAGTCGCGCGGTTGGACGACGGCCTTGACCGCTTCGCCAAGTTCCTCATGCGGCACGCCGAACACCGCGACATCGGCGACCTTGGGGTGCATGACCAGCACGTCCTCGGTCTCCTGCGGATAGACGTTCACGCCGCCCGAGATCAGCATGTAGGCAGCGCGGTCGGTCAGGTAGAGGAAACCGTCCGCATCGACATAGCCGATGTCCCCGAAGGTCGCGCCGTGTGCGGTGCGCACGCTCGCGGTTTTCTCGGCGTCATTATGATATTGGAAATCGCCGCCGCCGTGGAAGAAGACGCGGCCTTCCCGGCCGGCGGGCAGGATATTCTCGTCCTCGTCGATGATGCGGATCTGCCCGAGCAGCGCCTTGCCGACAGAGCCGGGTTTCGCCAGCCATTCCTGCGGACTGATCGCGGTGAATCCAGCGCCTTCGGTTGCCGAATAATATTCGTAGATCACCGGCCCCCACCAGTCGATCATCTGCCGCTTGACCTCGACCGGGCATGGCGCGGCGGCATGGATCGCGGTCTTCAGTGACGACAGGTCATATTTGGTTCGGACGTCGGCGGGCAGCTTCAACATCTTCACGAACATCGTCGGGACGAGCTGGCTCGCAGTAACCTGATATTTCTCGACCAGCGCCAGATAGGCTTCGGGATCGAACTTGCGCATGACGACAACGGTGCCGCCGGCCTTGTGGATCGCCATGCAATAACGCAGCGGCGCGGCATGATAGAGCGGCGCGGGGCTCAGATAGATGGTATCGCGGTTGAAACCGTAAAGCAGCGTGACGAGGCCGAGCAGCGGATCGGGCGTGTCGATCTCGCCCTCGGGCAGCTTGCCCGCGACGCCCTTCGGCCGCCCCGTCGTTCCCGACGAATAGAGCATGTCGCGGCCTGGTGATTGGTCGGAAATCGGTTCGGCCGGCTGGCGCGCGACGGCTGCGGCGAAATCGTCATAGCCCGGGATTGCACCGCCGATCGCATAGCGTGCGACCGGCGCGGCGAGTTCGGCAGCGACCTTGGCTAATGATGCACCAGCAAAGATGATCTTCGCGTCCGAATCCTCGACGATATAGCGCGCCTCCTCGACGCCGAGCCGCGTCGACAGGCAGGTGAAGATCAGCCCGGCGCGCTGCGCGCCCCAGCAGAGCGGCAGATAATCGACGCAATTTTCGAGCAGGATGGCGACGACATCGCCGCGCTTCAAGCCATGCGCACGCACCAGCTGCGCAACGCGGTTGGAGGCAGCTTCGAGCCCGGCATAGCTCAGCGTTTCGCCGCTGTCGGCGATGATGATCGCAGGCTTGTCAGGCGTCGCGGCGGCGTGGTGAAAGGGATGCATATCAGCGCGGCATGTGGAGCTTGAGGAAGGCGAGCGTACGCTCGCGCGCGAGTTTCGCCGAGGCGGGGTCGTAATCGGCCCGCTCGGTGCAGTTGAAGCCATGGCCCGCCGGATAGACATGCACGGTGACCTCGGGGCGCTTGGCCTTGATCGCCTCGACGTCGCTCATCGGGATATGGCCGTCATATTCGCCGAAATGCATTTCGACGGGGCAATTTGGCGGCGTATCGGCGAATTTGACGATCTGGCCGCCATAATAAGGCACGGCGGCGGCGGGCGTGTCATCGCCGAGCATCGTCGCGGACAGCCAGGCGAGCGTCCCGCCGAAGCAATAGCCGACGACGGCCGGGTTGCTCCCCGTCTCGGCGCGCAGCCAGCGGATTGCGGCTGCGACATCCTTCATCGCATCGCCGCCGAGCTTCATCGCCATGCCCGCGCCGCGCTGGATCGATTCGGGGCTGTAGTCCATCTCAGCGCCGGTCTCGAGCCGGTCGAACAAGGCCGGGGCGACGGCGAGGAAACCATCCGCCGCATAGCCGTCAGCAACGGCGCGAATGTGCGGATTGACGCCAAAAATCTCCTGCAGAACGACGAGCCCGCGTGGCCGTCCCTCTCCGCTCGGCCGCGCAACATAGGCGTCGAACTCATGCCCGTCGGCAGCCTTGATCTTTACGGTTTCGCTCATGCGTCTCCCTCTCTTCTCCGCAAGCTAGCACGCTGCCGCGCCCGGGCGTAGGCTCGCGGAAACCGGAGGGCCGACCATGCCGACGACGCATTACCGTACCTGCCATATCTGCGAAGCCAATTGCGGTGTGGTCGTCGAAGTCGAAGGCCGCAAGGTGCTGAGCATCAAGGGTGACGCCGCCAACCCGCTGTCGCGTGGCCATATTTGCCCCAAGGCGACGGCGCTCGCTGATCTGCAGGACGATCCCGACCGGCTGCGCACTCCGGTGAAACGGATGGGGAGCGACTGGGTGCCGATCGGCTGGGAGCAGGCCTATGCCGAGATCGCCGAGCGGGTTGCGGCGGTCCGCAGCGGCAGCGGTACGGCGAGCCTCTACATCGGCAATCCCAACGCCCATAATTATGCGACCTCGACTCAGATGCCGCTGCTCCGCAAGGTACTCGGTACCAAGGGCATCTTTTCCGCCTCGACTGTCGACCAGGTGCCGCACCAGCTCGTGCAGATGCTGATGTACGGCCACAATGCGCTGTTTCCCGTACCCGATATCGACCGGACGATGCTGATGATCATCATCGGCGGCAATCCGCTTGCGTCGAACGGCAGCGTCTGGACGGTGCCCGACGTCAAGAAGCGTATCGAGGCGCTGCAGGCGCGCGGCGGGAAGCTCGTTGTCATCGATCCACGCCGCACCGAAACGGCGAAAATCGCCGACGAACATTATTTCGTGCAGCCGGGCACCGACAGCGCACTGCTCGTCGGGTTGCTGCTCGCGCTCGACGAGGCGGGGCTGGTCAATCCTGGCCGTCTCACGCCGATGCTCGGCGACTGGGACGCCGCGTGGGACACGCTGCGGCAGTTCGATGTCGAATCGTGCGCTGCGCATTGCGGAATTGCCGCCGCGACGATCCGCGACCTCGCGGCGCAGTTGGGTAGCGGCCAGCCCGCTGCCGTTTATGGCCGCATCGGCGTGTCGGTGTCGGCGTTCGGCTCGCTCAATCACTGGCTGATCAACCTGATCAACATTGCGACCGGCAATCTCGACCGCGAGGGCGGGCCGATGTTCACGCGGCCGGCCGTCGATATCGTCGGCTCCTCCGGACCGGGCACACAGGGGCGTTTCCACAGCCGCGTGTCGGGCCACCCCGAATTGCTCGGCGAATTCCCGGCGGTGTGTCTGGCCGAGGAGATCGCAACGCCCGGCGACGGGCAAATCCGCGCATTGTTCACCGTCGCAGGCAATCCCGTGCTGTCGGTGCCCGACGGCGGCGCGCTCGATGCGGCGCTGGAGTCGCTGGAGCTCATGGTTTCGGTCGACATGTATGTGACCGCGACGACGCGGCACGCGCATTACATCCTGCCGCCCTGCGGACCGCTCGAGAAGGACCATTATCCGATGCTGCTGGGCCCGATGGCGGTCCGCAACTTCGCCAATTACTCGCCTGCGACATTGCCGATGACCGAGGGCGCCAAGGCCGATTGGGAGATCGTCGCCGAACTTGCGCGCGCGATTGCGGCACGGCGCGGCGAGTCGATGCCGAACATCCGCCATCCGCGGGAAGCGCTCGACGCGATGCTGCGCCATTCGCCGCGCGGGCTGACGCTGGCCGAAGTGGAGGCGCATCCGCATGGGCTCGATCTCGGCGCGCTGGAGGCCGGGATGATCCCCGGCCGGCTGCAGACCGCCGACAAGCGCATCGCCTGCGCGCCGCCGGTGCTCGTCGCCGATCTTGACCGGCTGGCAGCTGCAATGGCCGAAACGCCTACCGAGGGCCTGCGCCTCATCGGCCGCCGCCATGTCCGCAACAACAACAGCTGGCTGCACAACAGCCGCCGCCTGCTCAAAGGGCCGGACCGCTGCACGCTGATGATCCATCCCGATGATGCGGCGGGGCGCGGCATATCCGACGGGGCGCTCGTGACGATCCGCTCGCGCATCGGTGCGGTGACCGTCGCCGCCGAGGTCAGCGACGATGTCATGCCCGGCGTCGTGTCGCTGCCGCACGGCTTCGGGCACGGCCGCAGCGGCGTCCGCCTGTCGGTCGCGCGCGAGAAGCCCGGCGTGAGCATCAACGACCTGACCGATGGTGCCGCGATCGATCCCTTGAGCGGCAACGCCGTGCTCAACGGCGTGCCGGTCGAGGTCGAACTGGCCGCGGAGCTCGTCGCGGCGGAGTAGCGCACTCCCCTACAGGATGAACTTCGACAGGTCGTTGTCCTTGACGATCGCATCGAGCTGGCGGCCAACATAGGCGGCGTCCACCGTCACCGTCGTACCCGCGCTCTCCGAAGCATCGAAGCTCACATCCTCGAGCAGCTTCTCCATCACCGTCTGGAGCCGCCGCGCGCCGATATTTTCGATGCGGTCGTTCACATCGGCGGCGGTCTTGGCGATCGCGTCGATGCCGTCGTCAGTGAAGTCGAGCGTGACGCCTTCAGTACCGATCAGCGCCTTATATTGGCGGATCAGCGACGCCTCGGTGTCGGTCAGGATGCGACGGAAGTCCTCGCGGTCGAGGCCCTTAAGTTCGACGCGGATCGGCAGCCGGCCCTGAAGCTCGGGCAGCAGGTCGCTGGGCTTCGAGACATGGAAGGCACCGCTCGCGATGAACAGGATATGGTCGGTCTTTACCGGTCCATATTTGGTCGCGACAGTCGTGCCTTCGATGAGCGGCAGCAGGTCGCGCTGCACGCCTTCGCGGCTCACTGAGCCGCCGCGAATGTCGCTGACCGCGATCTTGTCGATCTCGTCGAGGAACACGATGCCATTCTGCTCGGCGGAGCGGACCGCTTCGCGAGTGACTTCCTCCTGATCGAGCCTTTTGTCCGACTCCTCGGCGACGAGCACCTCCCAGGCCTGCTCGACGGGCATTTTGCGCTTCTTGGTGCGCCCGCCCATCGCCTTGCCGAACATGTCGGAGAGGTTGATCATGCCGACCTGCCCCGGCTGCATGCCCGGCATCTCGAAGGGCATCGGATTGCCCGAATCCTCAACCTCGACTTCGACTTCGCGCCCGGCAAGCTTTCCGGAGTGGAACCGCTCGCGGAAATTGCCACGCGTCGATTCGGACGAATCCTTGCCGACCAACGCATCGAGCAGTCGCGCTTCGGCAGCAGCTTCGGCCGCGTCCTTGACCCCGGCGCGCTTCTGCTCGCGCACCAGCCGGATCGACTCCTCGACAAGGTCGCGGATGATCGAATCGACGTCGCGGCCGACATAGCCGACCTCGGTAAATTTGGTCGCCTCGATCTTCAGGAACGGTGCCTCGGCAAGCCGCGCCAGCCGCCGCGAAATCTCGGTCTTGCCGCAGCCGGTCGGCCCGATCATCAGGATGTTCTTCGGATTGACCTCGTCGCGCAGGTCGGCGTCGAGTTGCTGCCGCCGCCAGCGGTTGCGCAGCGCCACCGCCACGGCGCGCTTGGCGTCGCGCTGGCCGACGATGTGGCGATCAAGTGCCGCGACCACGGCCTTGGGAGTCAGGCCAACGGGGACGGCATTCAGCGTATCGATGGGCGTCGCGTCGTTCACTTCGCGGCCTCCAGGCTTTCAAGGGTGACATTTTCGTTGGTGTAGACGCAGACATCGGCAGCGATCTGCATCGCGCGCCGGGCTATCTCTTCAGCGCTTTTGTCCGAGTCGAGCAGCGCGCGCGCGGCCGCGAGCGCATAATTGCCGCCCGAGCCGATCGCGGCGATGCCGTCGACGGGCTCCAGCACATCGCCGGTGCCGGTCAGGATCAGTGTCACATCCTTGTCGGCGACCGCCATCATTGCCTCAAGCCGGCGCAGGTAACGATCGGTGCGCCAGTCCTTGGCGAGCTCGACGGCGGCACGCATGAGCTGGCCGGGATAGCGTTCGAGCTTCTGTTCGAGCCGGTCGAACAAAGTGAAGGCGTCAGCGGTCGCGCCGGCGAAACCGCCGATCACGCTGCCGTCGCCGAGCCGCCGCACCTTGCGCGCATTGGCCTTGATGATGGTCTGGCCGAGCGACACCTGGCCGTCGCCGGCCACGACGACCTTGCCGCCCTTGCGCACCGACAGGATCGTCGTGCCGTGCCACGTGGGGAGTTCTGACATCTGCGGAATAATCTTTCGTGAGAGGATATGTCTCACGAATATAGGATGCGCGTTCGCCGGTTCAAATCAGGCAGCGGCACGCGCATTCTGGGCTTGCGCGGTTACAGACATTTCAATGAGTTCGACGGGGCCCGATGTGGTCAGGAACGCGATATCGGCAGCATCGCGGCCACTGGCGATGCGCACCAGCCCCTCGACCTGCGCGAGCCGCGTCGGATCGACGAGCCACCAGCTGCCCGACAGCCAGACCTCGACGACCGCATGGAAATCCGGCGGATCGAGCTTGTCGGCATAAGCGGCGACGATGCGCGCCGGGATGCCAGCGGCACGCACCAGCGTGATCGCCAGATGCGCGAAATCGCGGCAGACCCCGGCCCGGTCGACGAAGGTATGTTCGGCCGTCGATTCGGAATCGCTGACACCTGCGACATAGTCGACATGCGCGTGCATCCAGTCGAGGATCGACAGCACCGCCGCGCCGCCGCGCAACGTGCCGAATTCGCGCGCGGCAAAGCGCAGGAATTTGTCGGACGGGCAGTAGCGGCTCGGCAGTAGATAGGGGTGGACGTCGAGCGGCAGGCTCGCCCAGCTCTGCTGCTCCGCGCCCGCATGCAGCAGCGGCCGGCTGCCATTGTCGACCGACGCCGTGTAGGTCACGCGCAACTCGCCGGCCGGCAACCAGCCGCGCAGCAAGCGCTCGCCGTCGGCGGCATCTTCGCGGAGCCGCGCCTCGCCGCTGTCGAGGCTTTCGCTCAGCACGCGCTGGTCGGCGCTCCGCGCGGCCTGCAGCCGGAGGATGGTCTGGTTCGACTCGGGATAGCGATAGGCAAGCGTCGCGCGGACATCGATGATCATGGCGCTATATCGCGCGGCGACCGTGGCGGTTCCGTGACGGCCGGTTGCGCAAGGCGCGGGCGCGCCCGATATGCAGGGCATGACCCTGCGCATCTCCGTTCTCGACCAGTCGCCGATCCCGCGCGGCGCCAGCGGCGGCGACGCGCTGCGCAACAGCATCGACCTTGCCCGCGCTGCCGACCGGCTCGGCTATCACCGCTACTGGCTCGCCGAACATCATGCCTCGCCGGGCCTTGCAGGGGCCGCGCCGGAAGTGCTGATCGGCCCGGTCGCGGCGGCGACGCAGCGCATCCGCGTCGGCAGCGGTGGCATCATGCTGCCGCATTATTCGCCGCTGAAGGTCGCGGAGAGTTTCTCGATCCTCGCCGGCCTCTATCCGGGTCGCATCGACCTTGGCCTTGGCCGCGCCCCCGGATCGGATCAGGCGACCGCCTATGCGCTGCAACGCGACCGGCGGCAGCGCAGTCCCGACGATTTCCCGAACCAGCTCGCCGAGCTGCTCGCCTATTTCGATGGTACGATGCCCGAAGGCCACCCGTTCGCACGCTATAGCAACACGCTGCCCGGCGGCGCGGACCGGCCCGAGCCCTGGCTGCTCGGTTCCTCGCCCGACAGCGCCCGCTGGGCCGCCGAAGTCGGGTTGCCCTATTGTTTTGCCGATTTCATCAATCCGAATGGCGCGGGCATCGCCGCCGGCTATCGCCGCGACTTCGAACCGTCGCACCGGCTCGCCGCGCCCGAGACCGCCGTCGCGGTCTGGACGATCTGTGCCGATACGCTGGCCGAGGCCGAACGGCTGTCGGCGAGCGCCCGCATGATGATGGCACATTTGCTGACGACGGGCATGAGTATCGCGGTGCCGCCGGTCGACGAAGCGGTGGCTTGGCTCGCCGCCAATCCGCAAATGTCCGCAGCAGGCGGCCGTCGCCGCATCATACTCGGCGACAAGACTCAGGTCCGCGACGGCATCGAAGCCGTCGCTGCCGAATATGGCGCGGACGAGGTGCTGCTGGTCAACATCCTGCACGACCACGCCGCGCGCGTGCGCAGCTACGAACTGGCGGCGGAGGCGTTTGGGCTGGATTGAGGGGCAGGTGCCGACGGCCCTTCGACAAGCTCAGGACCTACGGCGAGGTGGCCGGGACTGTTATCCGAAGATTTCCGTAGGTCCTGAGCCTGTCGAAGGACCGCTGGCGAGAGTCTATTTGCGCGCCTTGCGGGCGGCGTAGCGGGCGTCGCGAGCGGCCTTCTGCGCGATGATCCGCTCTTCCTCTTCGCGCTTGGCGCGTTCGGCGGCTTCGATCGCGGCAGCGGCCTTGGCGATCCGCTCTTCTTCCTGACGCTGCTTGGCAGCGGTCCGGGCGGCGGTCCGTTCGGCGTCGCGCTGGGCGCGGGCTTCGGCGGCGGCGCGGCGGGCAGCGATCGCCGCCTCATCGAGGGCGGGCTTCGCCTTGAACTTTTCCAGCAGCGCCTTCTTGGCTTCGGCGGCGCGGGTGGCGCGGTCGGAGAAATCGGGCTTGTTATAGTCTGCCATTGGGTCCGTTCGTCTTTGGGTCTGTCATCAGAAGGCCCGGACGCTTGCGCGCCCGGGCCGGAAGTCTGGCTTACGCCTGCAGGTTCACGGCCGACGGGCGGCCCTGACGGTCGTTCTCGAGCTCGAAGGTCACCTTCTGGCCGTCATTCAGCGAACGAAGGCCGGCGCGCTCGACGGCCGAGATGTGGACGAAAACGTCCTTGCCGCCAGCTTCCGGCGTGATGAAGCCGAAGCCCTTGGTGGCGTTGAAAAATTTTACGGTTCCGGTGGTCATTATAGTGTCCGTTCAAAGTGTAGTCCGGGGACGCTGGCCAAGGTGGCGCGCGCTTGCCGGGGGCCTATGCAGCTTCGAAGGGGGAAGAGGAGCAATAACGCGCCGCAGTCCGTCGTAAGGCAACGTCAGCTGCCCCTGATATAGGCCCGAAGGCTGTGAAAAGCAATGACAAGCCGGTTCAGGCGCTTTTGCCTGCGAACATGAACAGCACCGCGCCTACCATGCAGGCAAAGGCCCCGGCATGCCGCCAGGTCAGCGCCTCACCGAGCCAGACCGCCGCAAATCCGGCGAACACGATCAGCGTCACCACCTCCTGCACGATCTTCAGCTGCCCCGCCGACCAGCCGCTCGCATAGCCGATGCGGTTGGCAGGGACCGCGAAACAATATTCGATGCCGGCGATCAGCCAGGCGATGAGCACCGCCTTCCACATCGCCTCCTTCGGGAAGCGCAGATGGCCGTACCACGCCGCCGTCATGAACAGGTTGGAGCAGATCAGCAACACGACGGTCGGCATGCGGAGAGGCTTTCGTTGGCGCGGGGCGCTCCACCCGCTATAGCGCGGCTCATCATGCGCAGCGCCACCGTCACCCGCAACACCAGCGAGACCCGGATCGCGGTCGAAGTGAACCTCGACGGGACCGGCCGTTATGAGGTGTCGACCGGAATCGGCTTTCTCGATCATATGCTCGAGCAGCTATCGCGCCACTCGCTGATCGACCTAAAGCTCGACTGCCAGGGCGACCTGCACATCGACCAGCACCACACCACCGAGGATTCGGCGCTGGCGCTCGGCGAGGCGATTGCCAAGGCGCTTGGCGACAAGAGCGGCATCGCGCGCTACGGCGAGGCGCATGCGCCGATGGATGAGACGCTGACGCGGGTCGCACTCGACATATCGGGGCGGCCGTTCCTCGTTTGGAAATCGGGCTTTTCGACGCCGCGCCTCGGCGAATGGGACACCGAGCTCATCGAGCATTGGTTCCAGTCCTTTGCGCAGACCGCCGGGCTGACGCTGCACGTCGAGACGCTGTACGGCAGCAACAATCACCATATTGTCGAAAGCAGCTTCAAGGCGCTGGCGCGTGCGCTGCGCGCCGCCGTCACGCTCGATCCGCGCAAGGCGGGCATCATTCCCTCGACCAAGGGCAGCCTCTAGGTGGCCGAACGCATCGCCGTGGTCGACTATGGCGCGGGCAATCTGCGCTCGGTCGCCAAGGCGCTGGAGACAGCGGCGCGCGACCTTGGCCGTTCGGTCGAGGTCGTCGTCACGCCCTCGGCGCAGACGGTGCGTTCCGCCGACCGGGTGGTGCTGCCCGGCGTCGGCGCGTTCGGGCAATGCGCGACGGCGCTACGCAGCACGCCGGGTATGGAAGAGGCACTGATCCGCACCGTATTCGACGATGCGCGGCCCTTCCTCGGCGTCTGTGTCGGCATGCAACTGCTCGCCAAGCGCGGCGTCGAACATGGCCTGCATCAGGGCTTGGGCTGGATCCCGGGCGATGTCGTCAAGCTCGCGCCGGCCAATCCGCAGCTCAAAGTGCCGCACATGGGCTGGGCGCCCGTCGCGATGACCATCGACGGCCATGCGCACAAGATGCTGTCGACGCTGCCCGACGGCGGGCAGGCCTATTTCGTGCACAGCTTCCACTTCGTCCCCGCCGACCGGCGGCACCTGCTCGCGACCTACGACTATGGCGGCGAGATCGCGGCGATCGTCGGCCGCGACAATATCCTTGGCGTGCAGTTCCACCCGGAGAAGAGCCAGACCGTCGGGCTTGGCTTCCTGCGGGCGTTTCTGGAGTGGGCGCCGTGATCGTCTTCCCCGCCATCGACCTCAAAGGCGGGCAGGTCGTGCGCCTTGCCGAGGGCGATATGGAGCGTGCGACCATTTACGGCGACGACCCCGCGGCGCAGGCACGCGCCTTTGCAGATGCCGGCGCGGCGTGGTTGCATGTCGTCGATCTCGACGGAGCCTTTGCGGGACGAGGCGTCAATGAGGCGGCGGTCGAGGCGATTGTCGCCGCCTTTCCCGGCAAGGTGCAGTTGGGCGGCGGTATCCGCGGCGAGGCCCAGATCGACCGCTGGCTGGCGCTCGGTGTGCAGCGCGTCGTGCTCGGCACCGCAGCGCTCGACGATCCCGAACTGGTCCGCGCCGCAGCCGCGCGCCATCCGGGCCGCATCGTTGTCGCTGTTGACGCCAAGGGCGGCATGGTCGCGACGCGCGGCTGGGCGAGCACATCGACGCTGGCGGTCGCGGATCTCGCGCATCGATTTGAGGATGCGGGGGTCGCGAGCCTGTTATTCACCGACGTCGGCCGCGACGGACTACTGAAGGGCGTCAATCTCGAAGCGACCGTCGATCTGGCGAAGGCGACAAGCATTCCCGTCATAGCCTCGGGCGGCGTGGCTGGTCCCGAGGACATTGAAGCACTGCGCGCGCAGGCACATCACGGCATCGAAGGCGTGATCACCGGCCGGGCGCTCTACGATGGCCGGCTGACGCTCGCCGACGCGTTCCGGCTCGCCGCATGAACATCCGCGTCATCCCCTGTCTCGACGTCGCCAATGGGCGCGTGGTCAAGGGCGTCAACTTCGTCAACCTTGTCGACGCGGGCGATCCGGTCGAGCAGGCAAAGCTCTACGATGCTGCCGGGGCCGACGAGCTCTGTTTCCTCGACATCACCGCAAGCCACGAGAATCGCGGGACTTTATTGGACGTTGTCGCCCGTACTGCCGAGGTCTGCTTCATGCCGCTCACCGTCGGCGGCGGCGTCCGCGCCCCCGAAGACGTCCGCGCCCTGCTCCTTGCCGGTGCGGACAAGGTCGCTGTCAATTCCGCTGCTGTCGTTCGGCCTGCACTCATCGGTGAACTAAGTGTCCAGTTCGGCAGCCAGTGCATCACCGTTGCGATCGACGCCAAGCGCGTGGGCGACCATTGGGAGATCTTCACCCACGGTGGCCGCACAGCCACGGGCATCGACGCCGTCGCTTTCGCCCGGCAGTCCGCCGAGCTCGGTGCGGGCGAGATCCTGCTGACCAGCATGGACCGCGACGGCACCCGCCGCGGCTTCGACCTCGCACTCGTCCGCGCCGTCAGCGACGCCGTCGCCATCCCCGTCGTCGCGAGCGGCGGCGTCGGCGACCTCGACGACCTCGTCGCCGGTGTCCGCGACGGCGGCGCCAGCGCCGTCCTCGCCGCCTCGATCTTCCACTTCGGCCAGGCAACCGTCGGCGAGGCCAAGGCCCATATGGCAGCGGCGGGCGTACCGGTCAGGCTGTGACGGGCCCCGAGCGCGACCTGACCCGTCTCATTGCCGGCATGCGCCCGGTTCTCGATCCCGAAACCTATGTCTTCGCAACGGTTCCGCAGGGCGAACCCGCACCCGCTGTGAACGCTCTGATGAGATTCGAAGAGGCGGAAGGAACGACGCTGATCCTAAGGGACGAGGATGCCGCCGGGCTGACCGTCAGCTTTCCCTGCCGCCGGATCACGCTGACCGTGCACTCGGCCCTCGATGCGGTCGGGTTCCTGGCCGCCGTGGCGGCACCCCTGAGCGCAGCCGGCATCAGCACCAACGCCGTCGCGGCCTTTTACCACGACCATCTGTTCGTTCCCCGCGACCGTGCAGATGACGCGATAGCGGTGCTGACAGCCATGGCGAAAGCTGCGCGCCTCGGCTAGCATTGCGGCCATGCAGGATGCCCTCGATCAGCTCTATGCCACCATCCTCGCGCGCCGCGGGGCGGACCCCGAGTCCTCCTATGTCGCGAAGCTGACCGCAAAGGGCCGGGACAAGATTGCCCAGAAGGTCGGCGAAGAGGCCGTCGAAACCGTCATCGCCGCGATCCGCGACGACCGGGCCGCCGTCGTCAGTGAAAGCGCCGACCTGCTGTTTCACCTCGCCGTCCTTTGGGCCGATGCGGGCGTAACGCCTGCCGATGTCGCCGCCGAACTCGACCGGCGGCAGGGCGTGTCGGGAATCACCGAAAAGGCCGCACGGAAGGACTGACATGGCCGTCGATGCAACGCTTCCCTACGACGACGGCAATATCTTCGCGCGCATCCTGCGTGGCGAGATCCCGTCGAAGCGGGTCTATGAGGACGAGTTTGCGCTGGCCTTCCACGACATCGCCGCGCAGGCGCCGACGCACATCCTCGTGATCCCGAAGGGGCCCTATGCATCCTGGGCCGACTTCTCGGCCAAGGCGTCGGACGCCGAGATCGCCGGCTTCGTCCGCGCGGTGGGCAAGGTCGCCGCCGATCAAGGCCTGGTCGAGACGGGCTACCGACTGCTCGCCAACACCGGCCTCGACAGCCATCAGGAAGTGCCGCACCTGCACGTTCATATTCTGGCCGGACGCAAACTTGGCCCGCTGCTGGCGCGCTAACGCTTGACCGGCGCGCGAAAAGCGGGCCTTTTCGCCGCCATGAATTCACCGGGCGCTGGGGAGCGCCTGTTCCGGGAGGGAATATGTTCGGACGCGTAAAGTCGCTCGACGCCATTTTGGCGACGGCGGAAAAGAAGTCATTGACCCGCTCGCTGGGTGCCTTCCAGCTGACCATGCTGGGCATCGGCGCGGTCATCGGCACCGGGATTTTCGTGCTGACCGCCGAAGCGGCGCAAAAGGCCGGGCCGGGCATGATGATCAGCTTCATCATCGCCGGCTTCGTCTGCGCGGTCGCCGCACTCTGCTATGCCGAAATGGCGGCGATGGTCCCGGTGTCCGGCTCCGCTTACACCTACAGCTATGCCGTCATGGGCGAAGTGCTGGCCTGGATGGTCGGCTGGGCGCTGATCCTCGAATATGCGGTCGCCGCCGGTGCGGTGTCGGTTGGCTGGTCGGGCTATGTCGTCGGCCTGATCGAAAACGCTTTCTCGATCGACATCCCCTCAACCTGGGTGCTCGGGCCGTTCGATGGCGGGTTGATCAACCTTCCGGCAATGGCGATTGCCGGGCTGGTCACATGGCTGCTGGTCATCGGCACCAAGGAGAGCGCGACCGTCAACGCCATATTGGTGACCATCAAGGTCGCTGCGCTGATCCTCTTCATCATCCTCGCCGTGCCGGTGATGAAGATGGAGAATTTCGAGCCCTTCTCGCCGCTCGGCTTCGGCGGCATTTCGGCAGCCGCGGCGTCGATCTTCTTCGCCTATGTCGGCTTCGACGCGGTGTCGACAGCAGCCGAGGAAACCAAGAATCCGCAGCGCAATATGCCGATCGGTCTGATCGGCAGCCTCGGCATCTGCACGATCTTCTACCTGCTGGTGGCAGCGGGTGTGATCGGTTCGGTCGGCGCGCAACCGCTGTTGGGTGCCAACGGTGCGGCGCTCGAACCCGGCAGTGTGGATCTTGCACAGGCTTGCGCAGCACATCTCGCTGCGACGAGCACCGATGCCGTGGTCTGCTCGAAGGAAGCGCTTGCCTGGACGCTGCGCGAAATCGGCTGGCCCAAGATCGGCAACCTGATCGGCCTCGCGGCCGGTCTGGCGCTGCCGTCGGTCATCCTGATGATGATGTTCGGCCAGACCCGCATCTTCTTCGTGATGAGCCGCGACGGCTTGCTCCCCGCCGCCTTCTCGAAAATCCATCCGACCTACAAGACGCCGCACATTATCACGATCCTGACCGGCATCTTCGTCGCGCTGTTCGCAGCCTTCTTCCCGGTTGGGCAGCTGGCCAACATCTCGAACTCAGGCACGCTATTCGCCTTTGCGGCGGTGTCGATCGCGGTGATGGTGCTGCGGCGCACCGATCCGTCGCGCAAACGGCCGTTCCGGACGCCGCTGATCCTGGTAACGGCGCCGATCTCGATCATCGGCTGCCTCTACCTGTTCTACAGCCTCGATCCGAAGAGCCAGATCCTGTTCGCGATCTGGGCGGTGCTCGGCCTGGTGGTCTATTATGCCTACAGCCGGTCACGCAGCCATGTCGGGCGCGGGCTCAACGAGGTCCACGAAGTCGATGCAGATGCGCCGCCCCAGCCGGTTCCGCCGGTCGCGTAGCTCGCGGGCATGCAACAACCCGGGCGGCGGAGCGATCCGCCGCCCGTTTTCTGTCAGCCGAGCTTTGCGGTAAGCACCTTGAGGTCTGCCTCGGGGCGTGCACCGTAATGCGAGATCACCTCGGCAGCGGCGATGGCACCGAGCTGCGCGCAGGTCTGCAAGTCGCGACCCTGTGCGAGCCCGTGCAGGAAACCGGCCGCAAACAGGTCGCCCGCCCCCGTCGTGTCGATGACCTTTGCGACCGGGGCAGCGGGGACGGCGATGGTTTGCTCCGGGGTAATGACCACGGCACCCTTTTCCGACCGTGTGACGACCGCAATGGGCAGCTTGCCGCGCACGGCGGTAACGGCGGTGTCGAAGTCCGTCGTTTCATAAAGTGAGCAGAGCTCGTTCTCGTTGGCGAACAAGATGTCGATGCGACCGTCGGCCAGGTCCTGGAAGTCCTTGCGGTGGCCTTCGACAATGAACAGATCGCTGAGCGTGAAGGCGACGCGGCGCCCATTCGCCTTGGCAACCTCGCGCGCGGCGATCATCGCGGCGCGCGGCCCCTCCGGGTCCCACAGATAGCCTTCGAGATAGGTGATGCCAGCTGCCGCGACCTTATCAAAATCGATGTCGGCGGTCGTCAGGTCCTGCGACGCGCCGAGAAAGGTGTTCATCGTGCGCTGCGCGTCAGGGGTGACGAGAATCAGGCACCGCGCAGTCGGGTTGCCGGTATCCGCGAACGGCGTCAGATAATCGACACCGGCAGCGCGGATGTCGTGCGCGAAAACCTGGCCGAGCTGATCGCCGGCGACGCGGCCGATGAAAGCAGCGCGCGACCCGAGCGCGGCCACGCCGGCAGCGGCATTGGCACCCGAACCGCCCGAAACCTCGCGGCCCGGTCCCATCAGGCCATAGAGCCGGGTCGCCTCGTCGGCATCGATGAGACGCATCGTCCCTTTGCGAAGCTGCTGACCGTCGAGGAAGGCGTCGTCGGCTGTCGCGATGACATCGACGATGGCGTTGCCGATGGCGAGGACGTCGAGTTTGGCGGTCATGCAGGCTCCCGTTGGCTGGTCGAGGCGCTGCTTAGGGGCGGCGGCGGCCGGACGCAACGATTGCAGGAGATCGAGCGTTGAGCCCGCGACATGACCCCACATCCCCTGATTCTCGCTTCGCTGCTCCTGCTCCCGGCCTGTGTAGTGTTCCCAATCCCGATCCCGGCACAGACCGGGCCGCGTCAGCAGACCGGCGTGCAAAGAATAGTTGGCAAGCCTCCGGAGACAGTGACCGCGCTGCTCGGTCGCCCGACGCTTGACCATCCGGACGGAGCAGGACGCCTGCTGCAATTTACCCGAAACACCTGCACGCTGGACGTGTTCCTGTTCCCGACGAACCGCAGTTCGGGCATGACCGCCCGGCGTGTGGCGGCCCGGGCCGTTGGCGGAGGCGGCATGGATGCCGGTGAGTGCATCGAAGCGCAGGTGGCCGCCTACTCCCGGAGCTGATCCAGGGCCCAGCCGGCTGCGTCGCTGACAACGGCAGATGGATCGCTGCGCAATTTTGCCAATGTATCCCGCAACTTGGTATCGCCGCTGTTCCCAGCAGCAATCGCGACATTTCGGACGAAGCGGTCGCGCCCGATGCGTTTGACGGGCGAGCCTGCAAACATTTCGCGGAATGATGCGTCGTCGAGGTCGAGCAGGTCGGCGAGTAGGGGCGACACCAGTTCGCCGCGCGGGGCAAAGGCGATTTCGCGGGCGGCCTGCGCAAACTTGTTCCAGGGGCAGACGGCAAGGCAGTCGTCGCAGCCATAGATGCGATTGCCGATCGCCTTGCGGAATTCGAGCGGGATCGGCCCTTTGTGCTCGATCGTGAGGTAGGAAATGCAGCGCCGCGCATCGAGTCGGTAGGGGGCAGGGAAGGCCTCGGTCGGGCAGGCGGTCTGACAGGCATTGCAACTGCCGCAGGTCGGCTGCGGGGTGCCAGTCGCCGGCAGGTCCAGCGTCGTGTAGATCGCGCCGAGGAACAGCCATGAGCCATGCTCGCGCGAGACGAGGTTGGTGTGCTTGCCCTGCCAGCCGAGGCCAGCCGCTTCGGCGAGCGGCTTCTCCAATACCGGCGCGGTGTCAACGAACACCTTCAGATCGCCGCCGCCTGCCGCGACCAGCCAGCGAGCGAGCGCCTTCAGGCGGTTCTTGATGAGATCGTGATAGTCGGAACCCTGCGCATAGATAGAGACCACGCCGATATCCGGTGCATCTCGGTGGCGCAGCGGGTCGATCGACGGCGTGTAGGGCATGCCGAGCATGACGACCGACCGGACCTCGGGCCAGAGCGCGGCGGGCGACGACCGGCGCTCCGCTGTGTCCGCCATCCACAGCATGTCGCCATGACAGCCTTCAGCCAGCCAGGCCTTCAGGCGGTTGCCGGCCTCGGGCGCGGCATCGGCGCGCGCAATGCCGAAGGCCGCGAAGCCCAGCCGTGCAGCTTCCATCTGCAATTGGTCGTGCAAGGGCTTGTTAGCGTCCATTGCGCTAAGGATAACATGCGCGACGAAACGGCAAGCGGGGACGGATGGACGCGGGGATCGAGGCAGACGGGCTGATCAAGCGATTCGATGGCCGTGCCGTGGTCGACGGCGTCAGTTTCACCGTGCCGCGCGGCAGCATATTCGGCTTCCTCGGCCAGAATGGCGCGGGCAAGACGACGACGCTGCGCATGCTGCTCGGGATTCTTGAGCCGGATGGCGGGACGCGACGGGTGCTCGGCGACGAGCGGCCGCTGCGGCAGGCCCACCGGGTCGGCTACCTGCCCGAGGAGCGCGGTCTGTATCCGGCGATGCCGGTCCGCGAGGTCATTGCCTATTTCGGCGCGCTGCGCGGCCTGACGCTCGGCGAGGGGCGCAACCGCGCCGATGCACTGCTCGAGGCGCATGGTCTCGGCGAGCACAAGCGTGCGAAAATCCGCACGCTGTCGAAGGGCATGGCGCAGAAAGTGCAATTGCTGGCGACCTTGGTGCATGAGCCTGAGCTGATCGTGCTCGACGAACCTTTCTCCGGGCTCGACCCCGTCAACCAGCAGGACCTCGAAGCGCTGATTCGTGCGCAGGCGGCGCGCGGTGCGACGGTGCTGTTCTCAACGCATGTCATGGCGCACGCCGAGCGGCTGTGCGACGAACTCGTCATCATTGCCAAGGGCCGGACGCGCTTCCAGGGCAGCGTCGACATGGCGCGCGAGCGCTTGCCGTCGCGTGTGTCGCTGACCACCGAGCGGGTGGTGGGCGCGGATGTGCTGCCACCGGATGCCGTCGGCAACGGCCTGACGCGCCGGTTCGCACTGCCGCGCGATGGGATCGAGGCGGTGCTGCAACGGCTGCTCGCCAGCGGTGCCGGGGTACGCGAACTGAGCATCGAACGACCGACGCTGCACGATGCCTTTGTCGCGATCGTCGGCGAGGAAATGCCATCCGACGAACGGCTTGCCGCATGATCCGCGCCGCTCTCGTCGTCGCTCGCCGCGACTTCATCGCGACCGTGCTCAGCCGCGGCTTCCTGATCTGGCTGATGATGCCGATTTTCGGCCTCGCGGTCGGCGGCGTCAGCGCTTTCTTCGGCGCGAACAGCGCCCGCAACGCCGATCGGTCGATCGCCGTCATCGCCGATGCCGCGACGCTGCAATCGCTGCGCGACGCCGCCGTTCGGATCGAACAGCTCGACAGCGGACGCCCGCAGCCATTGAGCTTCATTCCGGCGGAGAGCGACGCCGATGCTCAGGCGCGCCGCCTGCTGGAGCCACGTGCCAAGGGGCCGCCGCGCTTTGCCGCCGTACTGGTCGGCGGCGATGCGCCCCGGCTGTTCGCATCGGCCGAGGCCAAGGTGCCGCCGCTCGCCCGCCTCCAAGGGCTGATCGACTCTGCAGCGCTGATGCGCGGAGAAGCCGCCACGAAGCATCCGCCCGTCGTGACAGTCACGAAGATCAAGCAGCCCGGGCCGCCCCCTGCCGACCGGGCGCAGCCGATCGCGAGCGGCGCGGCAGGCATATTGTTCATGCTCATCGGTCTGCTGGCAGGCGTGCTGCTGTCAAACATGGTCGAGGAGAAATCCAACAAGGTCATCGAGGTGCTGGCCGCCGCCATACCGGTCCCGGCGATCTTTGCCGGCAAGCTCGCGGCGATGTTGGCGATCTCGCTGGTCGGGGTGGCGCTGTGGTCGGGAATCGTCGGGGCGGCCGTTCTGACGCTGCTCGCGCATGTCCCGGCGGGCGTGCTGCCGACGCCCGCCGTCGGCTGGCCGCTGATGATCGGGCTGGGCGTCGTCTATTTCACAACCGCCTTCCTCGTTTACGGGTCGCTCTATCTGGGACTCGGCTCACTTTGTTCATCGATCCGCGAAGTGCAGTCGCTGAGCCTGCCCGTCACCATCGGGCAGACAATCATCTTCCTGTCAGTGCTGCGCGCCATCGACAATATCGACGGCTGGTGGGCGGCGGTCATGAGCATCTTCCCGCTGTCCTCGCCCTATATGATGGCGGCGCGCGCGGCGCTGGAACCCGGCCTCGGCCAGCATCTGCTCGCGATTGTCTGGCAGATGGCCTTCGCCGCCGTGGCGATCTGGTGGTCATCACGGCTGTTCCGCACCGGCGTGCTGCACTCCGGCCCACCGCCAAGCCTGTTCAAGCTGGCACGTCTGACGCGCTAGAAATCCAACTTGTCGTAATGCGGCGGGGGGGCGATGCCTTCCATGCGCTCGGCAAGCAGCGGCCGGAAGTGCGGGCGCGACTTGATCGCCGAATACCATTGTTTGGCCTCGGCATGACGAGTCCAATCGACCCCGCCGAGATAGTCGGCGATCGACAGTTGTGAGGCGGCGGCGATGTCGGCAAGTCCGAAGGTCGATCCGCCAAGCCAGCGGCGGTGATCGAGCAGATATTCGATATAGTCGAGATGCACATCGACGGCGCGCGTCGCTGCCCTGAGCAGCGCCGCATCGGGGGCTGAGCGCTGGACGACGCGCTTGAACATCTTTTCCTGCAACAGCAGCACGCCGACCTCGGCATAGAATTTCTGGTCGAACCAGGCGACGAGCCGCCGCGCTTCGGCCCGCTCGATCGGGCCCGACCCCATCAGCGGCGACCGCTCGACCGTCTCCTCGAAATATTCGCAGATCGCCAGGGAATCGATGAGCGTCAGGCTGCCGTTTGCGGCGGCGAGGACCGGCGTTTGTGAGGCCGGATTTAGGTCGGTGAACTCATCACGCCGCGCCCACGGATCTTCGCGTACCAGCTCATGCGGCACGCCCTTCTCGGCGAGCGCAAAGCGCACTTTCCGGGAAAATGGGCAAAGAGGATATTGGAAAAGCCGCCACATGATGTGCGCCGCACCTTAGCGCCGCGCACGAGCCAAGCAACACGGCGCGCAATATTCGTTCGCCCCGTCGCTATTCCGCGGCGACGAGCTCGCTTTCGGACAACGGATGCTTGAGCCGGGTGACCATTTCCTTGGGGCAGACCTGCCAGAAATCGCCGATGTTGCGGTCCCAGCCGACGAGCAGTTCGGCGGCCCATTTCGAGCCGGTTTCATCGGCATGTTCCATGACGAGCGCATGCAGCACCTCGGCCCAGTGCGAACTGGCGACACGCTGCCAGACGATGCTGTCCGGATTGACACGGCGCTCGAAATCGCCGGCGGCATCATGCACGAACGCCATGCCGCCGGTCATGCCCGCCCCAAAATTGTCGCCGACCCCGCCAAGGATGACGGCGATGCCGCCGGTCATATATTCGCAGCCATTGGCACCGCAGCCTTCGATGACGGCCACCGCGCCGGAGTTGCGCACCGCAAAGCGCTCGCCCGCCTGACCCGCCGCGAACAGCCGCCCCGAGGTCGCGCCGTACAGCACGGTATTGCCGATAATCGTATTGTCCTTCGACGCCAGCTGCGAGGACACCATCGGCCGCACGACAATCGTCGCGCCGCTAAGGCCCTTGCCGACATAATCGTTGGAATCACCGAACACCTCGAGCTTGACGCCCTGCACTGCGAATGCGCCGAGCGACTGCCCCGCCGACCCGCGCAGCCGGATGGTGATGTGACCCGGCATCAGCCCGGTCATCCCATATTTGCGGGTGATCGCCGACGACAGGCGCGTGCCGACGGCGCGGTGGGTGTTCCGCACCGAATAGGTCAGCTGCATCTTTTCGCCACGCTCGATAAGCGGCTTGGCATCGTCGAGGATTTCCGCGTCGAGGCTATCGGGAACCTCGTTGCGGAAGGTCGAGATCGCGAAGCGGCGCGCATGATCGGGCGCATCGACCTTGGCGAGGATCGGGTTCAGGTCGAGGTCGTCGAGATGCTCGGCACCGCGGCTCACCTGGCGCAGCAGCTCGGTGCGGCCGATCACCTCGTCGAGACTCTTGACGCCGAGCTTGGCGAGGATGTCGCGCACCTCCTCGGCGATGAAGCTCATCAGGTTGATGACCTTCTCGGGGCTCCCGCCGAACTTCTGGCGCAGCGCCTCATCCTGCGTGCACACGCCGACCGGGCAGGTATTCGAATGGCACTGCCGCACCATGATGCAGCCCATCGCGACGAGCGACAGCGTGCCGATCCCGAACTCCTCCGCCCCGAGGATCGCGGCGATGACCACGTCGCGACCAGTCTTGAGGCCGCCGTCGGTGCGCAGCTTTACGCGGTGGCGCAGGCCGTTCAGCGTCAATACCTGGTTGACCTCGGACAGGCCCATTTCCCAAGGCGTCCCCGCATATTTGATGCTCGTCTGCGGCGACGCGCCGGTGCCGCCGGAATGCCCCGCGACGAGGATCACGTCAGCATGCGCCTTGGCGACACCCGCCGCGACGGTGCCGATGCCTGCCGAGGACACCAGCTTCACGCAGACGCGTGCGTCGGGATTGATCTGCTTCAGATCGTAGATCAGCTGCGCCAGATCCTCGATCGAATAGATGTCGTGATGCGGCGGCGGACTGATCAGCGTGACGCCCGGCGTCGCATGACGCAGCCGGGCGATCATCTCGGTAACCTTGAAGCCGGGCAGCTGGCCGCCTTCGCCGGGCTTGGCGCCCTGCGCGACCTTGATCTCGATCTCGGTACAGGCGTTCAGATATTCGGCGGTGACGCCGAAACGGCCGCTGGCGATCTGCTTGATCGTCGAATTGGCGTTGTCGCCGTTCGGATAGGGTTTGTAGCGGACCGAATCCTCACCGCCTTCGCCGCTGACTGCCTTGGCGCCGATGCGGTTCATCGCAATGGCCAGCGTCTCATGCGCCTCGGGGCTGAGCGCGCCGAGCGACATTCCCGGCGTCACAAAACGCTTGCGGATTTCCGAAATCGACTCGACCGCTTCAACGGACAGCGGCGTCTTGGCGAAATTGAATTCGAGCAGGTCGCGCAAATAGACCGGCGGCAATTCGCGATTGGCGCGACTAAACTGTAGATAAGTCGAGTAGCTGTCCGTCGCGACGGCGGTCTGCAGCAGGTGGATCAAATTCGCCTGATAGGCATGTGTTTCAGACCCGGCGCGCTGGCGGTAGAGGCCGCCGATCGGCAGCGCCAGTGCCGCCTCGTCGAACGCCTTTTCGTGGCGCAATTGCGCGTTGATGTAGATCGAGCTGAAGCCCTCGCCCGAGATTTTCGCGGGCATGCCCGGGAAAAAGTCGTTGACCAGCGCGCGGCTGAGCCCGACCGCCTCGAAATTATAGCCGCCGCGGTAGGAGGACACGACGGCGATGCCCATCTTGGACATGATCTTGCGCAGGCCCTCCTCAACGGCCTTTTTGTAACGCGCGACGCAGCTGTCGAAATCCAGGTTGCCGAACAGACCGCGGGCGTGGCGATCGGCGATGGCCTCCTGCGCGAGATAAGCGTTCACCGTCGTCGCGCCGACGCCGATCAGCACGGCGAAATAATGAGTGTCGAGACATTCCGACGAGCGCACATTGATCGACGCAAAACTGCGCAGCCCGGCGCGAACCAGATGCGTATGCACCCCAGCGCAGGCAAGGATCATGGTGATGCCGGCTCGTTCCGCCGAGACATTCTCATCGGTCAGGAACAGCTGGCTCTTGCCCGAACGCACCGCCGTCTCGGCTTCCTGCCGAACGCGCGCGATTGCAGCCTTTAGGGCATCCGGCCCGCCACCGATCTCAAAGGTGCAATCGATAACGGCAGCCGACGAGCCGAACAGGTCAAGCAGCCGCTGCCAGTCGCGGCTGGTCAGGATCGGCGAGGACAGCACCATGACGCCCTGCTGCCGTGCATCGGTGTCGAGGATGTTCGCGAAATTGCCGAAACGGGTCTTCAGGCTCATCACCCGCGTTTCGCGCAGTGAGTCGATCGGCGGGTTGGTGACTTGGCTGAAATTCTGCCGGAAGAAGTGCGACAGGCAGCGCGCATTGTCGGAGATGACCGCGAGCGGCGTATCATCGCCCATCGAGCCGACCGCTTCCTTGCCCTCCTCCACCATCGGCGCGAGGATCAGTTCCATATCCTCCATTGTGAGACCCGCCGCGACCTGGCGGCGGCGCAGCAGGTCGCGCGCATAGACGGGGGCGGGTTCGGGCGCATCATGGCCGGGCACGTCGGCGAAAGTGCGAAAGCCTTCGACCCAGTCCGCGTAGGGGTGGTCGGCAGCGATACGGTCCTTGATCGCCATGTCCGAGTAAAAACGGCCCTCGTCGAGATCGACCGCGATCATCTGGCCCGGTCCCAGGCGGCCCTTGGCCCTCACTGTCGATTCCGGAACGACGACCATCCCCGCCTCGCTGCCGACGATGAGCAGATTGTCGGTCGTCAACGTGTAGCGCATCGGCCGCAGCGCGTTGCGGTCAAGTCCCGCTACTGCCCAGCGACCATCGGTCATCGCGAGTGCCGCCGGGCCATCCCACGGCTCCATGACGCTGGCGAAGAAGGCGTACATTGCGCGGTGCGCATCGGGCATTGTGGTATCGGCGTTCCACGCTTCCGGCACGAGCATCGCCTTGGCGGTTGGTGCGTCACGGCCCGAGCGGACGATGGCCTCAAATACCGCATCGAGCGCCGCCGTATCCGACGCGCCGGCCGGGATCAGCGGCTTGATATCCTCGCTATGCTCGCCGAACGACAGAGCCGCCATCTTGATCTCATGACTTTTCATCCAGTTCTTGTTGCCGCGGATCGTGTTGATCTCGCCATTGTGGGCGAGCGTGCGGAACGGCTGGGCCAGCCACCATTGCGGAAAGGTGTTGGTCGAATAGCGCTGGTGATAGATGGCGAAGCGCGACACGAAGCGCTCGTCCATGAGGTCGGGATAGAAGACCGCGAGGCTCTCGGCGAGGAACAGGCCCTTGTAGATGATCGAGCGCGACGACAGGGAGCAGATATAGAAGCCCTGGATCTGCGCGGCGATCACCGCCTTCTCGATGCGGCGGCGGATCAGGAACAGGTCCTTTTCGAACGCATCCTGCACGCCCGGCCCGGGCAGCGGTCCGGCGATCATGATCTGCTCGATCTCGGGACGCGTCAGCATCGCCTTGTCGCCGATCACCGAATTCTCGACGGGCACCTGCCGCCAGCCGTAGATCGAATAGCCGAAACCGATGATCTCCGATTCGACGATTGTGCGGCAGGCCTCCTGCGCCGCCAAGTCGGTGCGTGGCAGGAAGACCATGCCGATGGCCGTCAGGTTGGGCTTCGGCCGGTGTCCGGCGCGGTCAATATGTTCGTGGAAGAAATTGACGGGGATTTCGACATGGATGCCCGCGCCGTCGCCGGTCTTGCCGTCGGCATCGACCGCGCCGCGGTGCCAGACTGCACGCAAGGCATCGATCGCAGACGTCACGACGCGCCGCGATGCCTTGCCGTCGGTCGCGGCGATGAGGCCCACGCCGCAGGCATCCGACTCAAACTCGGGGCGGTACATGCCGACTTCGGCGATGCGGTCGCGTTCGGATTGGCTGGCAGTCATCACGCGGCCTCCGCCCGGGCGGCGTTGAGGACCGCCAGATATTTGTGCATCACCTCCGCCACGTCGCGGCCGTCGCGGATGCCCCAGACGACGAGGCTCGCGCCGCGCACGATGTCGCCGGCAGCGAAGACGCCGGGAAGGCTCGTCTGCATGGTCTGATGGTCAATCCGCAGCGTCCCCCAGCGGGTGACGGCGAGATCGGCGCTGCCGAACATCGTCGGCAGATCCTCGGGATCGAAGCCGAGCGCCATGATTACGAGATCGGCCTCGGCGCGGAAGCTCGTGCCGGGATCGGCCTCGGGGGCGCGACGGCCGCTGGCGTCCGGCATGCCGAGGCGCATCCGGTGTGCGCGCACAGCGGTGACCGTCGCGTCGCCCTCGAACGCTTCCGGCGCGGACAGCCATTCGAACACCACGCCCTCTTCCTCGGCATGGCGAACTTCGGCCATCGAGCCCGGCATGTTGGCACGGTCGCGGCGGTAGAGGCACGTGACGCTTTTGGCACCCTGTCTGACAGCGGTGCGCACGCAGTCCATAGCGGTGTCGCCCCCGCCGATCACGACGACGCGCTTGCCCTCGGCATTGAGCGCGCCGGAGTCGAAGGCGGGCACCGCGTCGCCGAAGCCCTTGCGGTTGGAGGCAATGAGGAAGTCCAGCGCAGGGACGACATTGCCGAGGCCGACACCGGGGGCCATGAGATCGCGCGCCTTGTAGACGCCGGTCGCGATCAGCACGGCATCGTGCTTGGCGCGCAGCTCATCGAGCGAGGCGTCGCGGCCAACTTCGAAATTGGCGTGGAAATGAATGCCGCCCTCGACGAGGCGATCGACGCGACGACTGACGACATCCTTTTCAAGCTTGAAGTTGGGGATGCCGTAGGTCAGCAGCCCGCCGGCACGGTCGTGGCGATCGTAGACATGGACCGCATAGCCTTTGATGCGCAGCAGTTCGGCAGCGGTAAGGCCTGCCGGACCGGCACCGATAACAGCGACCGACTGGCTCGACCGGTCGGCGACCGGATTTAGCGGCTTGACCCAGCCCTGTTCCCAGGCGGTGTCGGTGATGAACTTCTCGACCGACCCGATGGTCACGGCACCGTGCCCTGACTGTTCGATTACGCAATTGCCTTCGCACAGCCTGTCCTGCGGGCAGATGCGGCCGCAAATTTCCGGCATGGTCGAGGTGCTGTTGGAGAGCTCGTAGGCCTCTTCAAGCCGTCCCTCAGCGGTCAGCTTCAGCCAGTCGGGGATATGGTTCTGCAGCGGGCAATGAACCTGGCAGAAGGGCACGCCGCACTGCGAGCAACGCGACGACTGCTCTTCGGCCTTGGCGATGATGTAGGGGCGCGCAATCTCGAGAAAGTCGTGCGCACGCGCATCGGCAGCCCGCTTATCGGGATAGGCCTGCTCGACCTTGGTGAAGCGTAACATCCGCGCGTCGCCCATCGGCGGCCTCCCTTTTCGACCCGCCCATAGCGCAGGCGAAACGGAGAGTCACGAGAGAAAGCAGATATAAGACAGTATATGGTAACTTAACGGCAGGCTGGCCGCTTATCGCTCCCGCCGCATCTACGCCTTATCGCATAATTGATACCGATATAGGACTATCTTGCATTCAACCAGACGAGAGCCAAGCTTCCGACACCGATCCGATACCAAGCGAAGGGCGCGAACCCGTAGCGGCCGACGACGGCGACGAAGGCGCGAATGACAAGCAGCGCCATGACGAATGACACGACAAAGCCAATGGCGATGGCCTGCAGATCGCCGCCGCCGAGCGTGTCCCAGCTTTTGAGCAGGTCATAGCCGCTCGCAGCAAGCATGGTCGGCACGGCGAGAAAGAAGCTGAACTCCGCGGCGGTCTTGCGTTCCACGCCAAGCGTCAGCGCGCCCATGATCGTTGCGCCCGAGCGGGAGACGCCCGGGATCATCGACAGGCACTGGATCAGGCCGACGCCAAGCGCCGTCGTCCAAGTGATCGCCTCAACGCTTTCGAACCGGACCCGCTTCACCATGCGCTCGATGCCGAGGATCGCGACGCCGCCGACTATAAGTGCGACGGCGACAACAGTCGGGTTCTCCAGCAACGCCTTGATCGCCTTGTAGACGAGCAAGCCAATGACTGCGGACGGCAGGAAGGCCAGCAGCACGTTGCGCGTGAACAGCAGCGGTCCCGGCTCGCGACGCGGCAAGCCGATCAGCACATCGGTGAAGCGTTTGCGATAGGCAACGATCACCGCTAGGATCGCGCCGAGCTGGATCACGATATTGAACGTCGTCTCGGCCGGGCCCTTGAACCCGAGCAGCTCGCCGGCGAGGATCAGATGGCCCGTCGATGAAACCGGAATGAATTCGGTCAGGCCCTCGACGATGCCCATCAGGATGATGTCGAGCAGATGGATGTGGTCCAAAAACAGCCTCCCCTAGCGCTCCGGCGCGTCTAGGCTGCGCCTCGCGCGTACGCAACCGGCTGGTGCGGCGTCCTTGCTGCTGGTTTCGCCGCCGGATGCTGGTAGGGGTGGCCGGCGATTACGCGCACGGGAGGACGGTTTGGGGCTCTGGCAGGATATTTTGAACAGCCCGGCAGCACTTCGCCTCATTGAGGTTCTCGACCGGCGTTCGGAAAACCGCATGACCGAGTTCGGCATGCTCGCGCAGGCATTTGAGTTCGCCAAGATCAACGGCGTTGCCGGGGACTATTTTGAATTCGGCGTGTGGCGCGGCAAGACCTTCGGCTATGCGCGCACGATGGCGCGCCGCTATGGGGTCAAGGGCGTCACCTTCCGCGCGTTCGACAGTTTCGCAGGCCTGCCGCCTGTCGAAGGCAGCACCGCCTATGAAGTCTGGAGCGAAGGCCAGTTCGCCTGCCCGAAACCCGAGTTCGAGCGCATCCTTGCTGCCAAAGGCTTCGCGCGCGACGAATATGAGCTCACCGAGGGCTTTTACTGCGACTCACTGACGCCAGACCTGGTCGCGCGACTGACCGGCGAAGGCGTCAAGGCAGCGGTCGTGTACATCGACTGCGACCTCTATGAATCGACGCGCGACGTGCTCGGCTTCGTCCGCCATTTCCTGCAGGACGGCACGATCCTCTGCTTCGACGACTTCTATAATTACCGCGGCCGGCCCGACATGGGCGAGCAAAAGGCGTTTGCGGAGTTCCGCGCGGCCACTCCCGAACTGACCTTCACGCCCTATATGGCCTACAGCCCGCTCGGCCAGAGCTTCATCTGCGGAACCGGCGCGGGCTGAGGCCGCCGAATGTTCGAATTCGACAAATATCGCGGACCGGGCACAAGTCCGACCCGGCCTGGCGCGGCTTATACGCCGCTCCCCGCGCCGCGCGAGCGGGCGTTCCTGCTGTGGGGCGAACATTGCATCGAATGTGCAGCACCCGACTGTTTCGCGTCGTGCGACCTGTATGATCCGCGGCCGGACCGCCGGTGCCGCCGCTTCGAATGTGGGATTTTCCGCAATACGGCCTTTCCGTCGGCGAGCGGTTATGGCGCGGAAGTCCGCTTCAAGCGCTGGGGCAAGATCGAGGCGCGCGGCAACGCCCGCATGCTGCCCGATGCGACGGTCCGCCTTTGGGAGAAAGCCGCAGCTCTCGCCAGCCGGGTTGTCAATCCGCTTGGCCGCATCGCCGCGCGGCTAACCGGCGACATTCGCTGGGCCTATGCGAGCTTTGCGCTGCTCGAACGCTTCAACCGCCGGCTTCAGCGCAGCGCGCCGCTCAACCAGCCCGAAGCGTTCGCCATCGAAATCTACAATCCGGGCGCTGCCGCCGTGGATGCGACCTTCGGCATGTCGATCGATCGCAGCGCGCTGGGACGGGCAATCCCCGCCGAACAATTGCCACCCGCGCTGTTCCGGCGGCTGCGCATCGAGCCGGGGCATTTCGTCGAACATATTCCCGCGTCCGAATTTGCGGCGATTACAGGGTCAGGTCTGCCCTTCAACCTTGCCCTGACACCGGTGAGCGATGGCGGGGCGCATCTGGTATTTCTGACGCTCGACTTTGTAGCGGGTCAGGCCTCGCGGCACGAAGCAACCGACTCCAAAACCGTTGCCAGCCGACCAGCTGCGAAATGCGTCGTCTTCGACCTCGACAACACGCTGTGGGACGGCATCCTCGTCGAGGGCGACGTAACACTTCGCGCGGGCGTCGCGGACCTGTTCGCGGCGCTGGACGCGCGCGGCATCCTGATCTCGGTCGCGAGCAAGAATGCCGACGAAGAGGCGCTGGCCAAGCTGACCGCGCTCGGCCTCGAAGAATATCTGCTGTTCCCGCACATCAATTGGGGTCCGAAGTCCGAAAGTCTTAAGGGAATCGCCAAGGCCATCGACATCGGCATCGACACGCTGATCTTCGTTGACGACAATCCGTTTGAGCGCGCCGAAGTCGCCCGCGCACTCCCCGAAATCGAAACCTTGCCCGACACGGCGATGGCGACGCTGCTCGATCATCCTCGTCTCAAGGGCAGCGCAACCGCCGAAGCAGGGGCCCGGCGGCTCATGTACCGCGACAGCATGAAGCGCGCCTCGGCGGAAGTGTCCTTTGGCAGCGACTACACCGCCTTCCTGCGCTCCTGCGGCATCCGCCTCGAGATCCGGCCCGACCGCGCGGAGGATTTCGACCGGATCGCCGAACTGGTCCAGCGCACGAATCAGCTCAATTTCTCAGGCCGCAAATATGCGCGCGAGGACATTGCGGCGATCCTCGCCGACCCATCGGTCGAACGCTATGTGCTGAGCGCCGAGGATAATTTCGGGTCCTATGGCACGGTCGGATTCTGCCTCGCGACACGTGATGGCGAGGCCGTCCGCGTTCGCGACTTCATGCTATCTTGCCGCGTGCAGGGCAAGTTCATCGAACAGGCGCTGTTCGAGCATCTGACCGTGCGGCCGGACTGGGCCGCCGCGCGCATCGCCGTCGATTTCGTGCGAACGCCCCGGAACCGGCTTGCCGAGGCCGTGCTCGACAAGCTGGGCTTTGCCGACGACAGCCAAGGGCAGCGTTCGCGAAGCGCCGGCCAGGGCGCGTTTACCGTCGACTTTCTGACTGTCGACGGGTCGTGGCAGGCCGCGTCAGCCGCGCAGCAGCCCGCGTAGTCTTGCTTTAAGGCCCAAGCGTTCGGCCAGGCCGCGCAGCCGGGCAACGCCGTCGTTGAACGCCCCCAGACTTGCGACCAGTGCACGATTGGCAGTGCTGGGCCGAAGCAGCACGATATCCGCACATTCGACCGACCCGGTCGAAAGCTGCCGCTTGTGCTGACCTTCACCCTCGGTGAAATCGAAATAGCGGAATCGCTGTTCGGCAAACATCGACCGCATCGCCTCGAGTTGCAGCACCATGCCGGGCGAATGGTCGCGCCATGCGGGGTCGTAGCCGAGATAGGCGTAGATCAGCACGTCGCGCTCGATTGGCGTGTAAAGATAGGCAATGGGTTCGCCGCCCGCGAATAGCAGATAACCCCGGCACGCATCACCAGCGGCCAACTCCAGCATCGGCCCCGGCTCTTCAGGCAAACCCGCGCCGAGCCGCCGCTCCTGATAGGTCTTTGCGGATACCGTGCGCGCGAACCTGTGAAACGCGCGCATCTCGACGGGCGTCCGATAGACGCGCACATCGACCGCGCCCCCGCTCACCTCCTCGAACCGCCGCAGACGGCGCTTGAGCATCGACCGGCTATTGCCCGACAATTTTGCCAGATAGCCATCCATCGTGCCCGTCATATCAGCGAAGTAGCGGGGATATCGGTCGCGCTCGAAGCGGAGGCCGTCGAATGATGGCAAGGCAGAGCCCACCGGAACCGATGCCAGAAAATAGCCGTCGGCGTCCGCCGGAAGTGGGGGCAGAATGGTCGCCGAGTTCGACAGCGCGGCCTCAAGATCGAATGCAAGTCGAACAAGCCGGCGTCGCACGGTCAGCAGCGTCCGCTCTCCGACGCGAAACCGGAAAGGGATGGCGTCGGGGCTCACCACTCGTAACGCAAGGTTGCGAGGGCCTGCTCGACAGCACGATGGCCCGTGCGGAGCAGAGACGCCGGTAATGGCGTCGCGCCGATCGGTGCCGGGAGCTCGAGATCGCGGAAGCCGGTGGTCGGGACAGTGCTCGCAAGCCCGGAAAGTCGCTCGCAAAGCTGCTCGAACCGCTGCACCACGGCGTGATTGGCCCGGCGGCGGTCGCGCGAGATCAGTTCGAAACTGTGCAGCACGACATTGAAAGCGCTGTGCCGGGCGGTGAGGGCATGGTCGAGCGCCGCCGCCATTTCGCCATATGAGATCGCGCAAAGCTGGGCCGGCCGCCGATGGTTCGGACGGTCGAAGAGCAATGTCACGGGAAGTTCTGACACGCCCAGCCGCGACACGGGATCGAGCTGCGTCGCCGGCAGGCCGATCCGGCATGGGTCGCCAAGATAAGCGCCGTTGAAACTACTGTCCCAAGCGATCCCCAGCCGCGCCAGTGCCGCAAGCGTACGATCGTCGGCCCCGAAATTGCCGGCGCGAAACGCTACTGGATTGGGTGCACCTGCCGCCGTCAGCAGTTCCGCCGCCCAGCCGATCAGCGCAACCTGGTCGTCCTCGTCGAAGTCGCCAATATGTTCGCCGCGCCGGTCGCCGACCGGGGAATGGTCGAGAAAACGCAGCCATTCGGTGTGAATATGCAGTTGCACCTCATGTCCGCCGTCGAGGATTGGCGCGACGATACGCTTAAGCACATCGGACCCGAACAGCGCGGCCGGAACGGGATCGACGAAATAGACGGCCTTCAGGCCATGGCGGTTGAGGCGTTCGATCTGCCAACCGATGCCGAAGGCGCCTTCCGGCGTTTCGCCGAAGATCGACTGCGCGAGATTGGCCTCGGGCGAGAGTCCTCGCTGGTGGCTACCGAGCGACAGCTCGGTATCGACCGTGAGGAAGACCCGGGTCACGCGCGGCCGGGCGCGCCTTCGCCGCCGCTGAACCGGCCATGTTTGCGGTAGCGGACCAGATAGGCAGGCGCGATCGCCTCGAGCGGCGTCGGCCGGATGCCAAGCAGAGCGAGACCGTTTTGGCCGGTCACGACATTATCCAACTGGAGCATGCGCCATTGATCCTTGGTCAGCGGCGCGCCGGGCAGGAAACTGAAGCTCGCCATCAGCGCAGCGACGCCGTCCGGCACGTCGATGAGCGGCTTATCGATCATCGTCTCGGACAGGATCCAGGCATTGAGGTCGCGCATCGTCCAGCATTTCGGCCCGCCGAGTTCAAGCGTGCGGCCACCGGATCCGGACAGCGCGGCGACCACGGCCTGCGCGACATCGACGACATAGACAGGCTGGAAGCGCGTGTTCGGCGCGATGACCGGCACCACGAGCGGCAACAGGCGCGCAAGGCCGGCGAAGCGGTTGATGAAGCCGTCCTCGGGTCCGAAGATTATCGATGGGCGCAGGATCGTCGCGGCGGGGAAAGCGGCGCGCACGGCCGCCTCGCCCTCAGCCTTGGTGCGGGCATAGGCGGCGGGACTCGACGCGTCGGCACCGATCGCCGACATTTGCACGAAGGCGGTTGCGCCGGCTGCAGCAGCAGCGCGAGCCGCATTGGCTGCACCGTTCGCCTGCACCGCATCGAAGCTCTGGCCGCCGCTTTCGTCGAGAATGCCGACGAGATTGATCACCGCATCCGCGCCGTCGCACGCCGCTGCCATCGACGCGGGCGAGCGGATATCGGCCTGCATGAGCTGGATCTGCCCAAGGCCGCCCAAGGGCTTCAGGAACAGCGCGGTCTGCGGATCGCGGATGGCGACGCGCAGCCGCGCGCCGGTCTTTGCCAGTTCCTGCACGACATAGCGGCCGACGAACCCCGAGCCGCCGATGATGGTGATGAGCCTGTCCATGTGCGTTTCCGGCCTTGGGATGATGCAGCGCGCACTTGCCCCATGCGCGCCCCGTTGACAACCGCCCTACCCCTCGCCGCGTCGGCCTCAATGAAAATCGCGCGACTTGGGCAGGATGCGGACGTTGCGCGGATGACCGTGGCGGGGATAGCCGCGCGGGTCGGGCGAGTCGGTTTTCAAATGCGGCATGGCCTTGACGCCGCCGTCGGCCAGACGCGCGAGTTCGGCGCTGCGGTCGACAACATGCTTCACCATCAAATGCACGACCCCCTCCTCGCTGCGCTGCACCTCGCCTTCGACGAGCATGAGGCGGGACGCCATGACGTCGCGGCGATTGCGTTCGAAGTCACGCGCCCAGATCAGGATATTCGAGACGCCGGTCTCATCCTCCAGCGTCACGAAGATCGCATTGCCCTTGCCGGGGCGCTGGCGGACGAGGACGATGCCGGCCATGCGGACGCGGCGGCCGTTGCGCGCCGCATTGGCTTCGGCAGCCGACAGCACGCCCTCGCGCGCGAAGATATTGCGCAGGAAGCGCATCGGATGTGCCTTCAGCGACAGGCGGATGGTCTGGTAATCGGTCGCGACATGCTCGGCGAGCGGCATGGTGGGAAGATGGGCGTCGGCTTCTTCGCCGAGTTCGCGCGCCTCGGCGGCCGCGAACAGCGGCAGGCGCGAGGTCGGCGTCCGCCGCGCCTCCCACAGAGCCTCGCGCCGGTCCTGCCCGAGCGACCGGCACGCATCGGCATCGGCGAGCATTCGCAGGGCGGCTGACGGCAGGCTGGCGGTCCGGGCGAGGTCTTCGAGCGAGGCGAAGGGCGCGATGCGGGCCTCGACGAGACGCAGCGCCCAAGCCTCCCGGAAGCCATCGATCTGGCGGAAGCCGAGGCGGATCGCGTTGCTGCCATCGTCCAATCGTTCGAGACTATTGTCCCAGAAGCTGTGGTTGACATCGATGGCGCGCACCTCGACGCCATGCTCGCGCGCGTCGCGGACGAGCTGTGCCGGCGCATAGAAGCCCATCGGCTGCGAATTGAGCAGCGCCGCGCAGAACACCGCCGGGTGGTGGCATTTGATCCACGACGACACATAGACGAGCCGCGCAAAGGACAGCGCATGGCTTTCGGGAAAGCCGTAGCTGCCGAACCCCTCGATCTGCTTGAAGCAGCGTTCGGCGAAATCGCGCTGGTAGCCACGCCGCACCATGCCTTCGACCATCTTGCTGCGCAGGCTCTGGATCGTGCCGACGTTGCGGAAGGTCGCCATGGCGCGGCGAAGCTGGTTCGCCTCGGACGGCGTGAAGCCGGCAGCAACGATGGCGAGCTTCATCGCCTGCTCCTGGAACAGCGGCACACCGAAGGTCTTGCCAAGCAGGGTGCGGAGTTCGTGCGGGTCGTGCGGCGGTCCGGGCGATGGATATTCCGCCGTCTCCTTGCCTGCGCGGCGGCGCAGATAAGGATGCACCATCTCGCCTTCGATCGGGCCGGGGCGGACGATCGCGACCTGCACGGTCAGATCATAGAGGCAGCGCGGCTTCAGGCGCGGCAACATGTTGATCTGGGCGCGGCTTTCGACCTGGAAAACTCCGACGCTGTCGCCCTTGCAGAGCATGTCATAGACCGCTTCGTCGGTCGCCCCGAGATCGACTTCGAGATCGTGATCGCCGAGGCCATGATCGCGCATCATCGCGAAGCTCTTCTGGATGCAGGTCAGCATGCCGAGCGCGAGCACGTCGACCTTCATGAGGCCAAGCGCGTCGATGTCGTCCTTATCCCATTCGATGAAGCTGCGGTCTGCCATGCCGCCGTGGTGGATCGGCACCGTCTCATCGAGCCGGTCCTCGGTCAGCACGAAGCCGCCGACATGCTGCGACAGGTGCCGGGGAAATTCGAGCAGCTGGTCGACGATGGTCTTCAGCCGGGCGATCTCGGGATTGTCGAGGCTGAAGCCGGTTTCGGCAAAGCGCTTCTCTTCGAAGCGATTCGAGAAGCTGCCCCAGACGGTACTGGTCAGCCGCTGCGTCACATCCGCCGACAGGCCGAGCGCCTTGCCGACTTCGCCGACCGCGCTGCGCGCGCGGTAGTGGATGACGGTGGCGGCGATCCCGGCGCGGTGGCGACCATAGCGGCGATAGACATATTGCATGACCTCCTCGCGCCGCTCATGCTCGAAATCGACATCGATATCGGGGGGCTCGTTGCGATCTTCCGAGACGAAGCGCGAGAACAGCAGGTCATGTTCGAGCGGATCGACCGAGGTCACGCCGAGCAGGAAGCAGACGATCGAATTGGCGGCCGAGCCGCGGCCCTGGCACAGGATCGGCGGGTCCTGCGACCGGGCGAATTTGACGAGGTCGTAGACGGTCAGGAAATAATAGGCGTAGTTCCGCTTGCGGATCAGGCGGAACTCCTCGGCGAGAAGCTTACGGACCTTTGGCGGCAGGACATCGCCATAGCGCGCCCGGGCCGCGCCTTTCACGAGATGCATCAGATAGGGCAGCGGCCGCCAACCCTCCGGCACCGGCTCATGCGGATATTCGTAGCGCAGGTCGTCGAGCGTGAAATGGATGCGGCCGATCAATCGCAGCGTCTCGTCGACCGCCTCCGGATAGCGGCAGAACAGGCGGCGCATTTCTGCCTCGGGCTTGAGGTGCCGCTCGGCATTGGCTTCGAGATCGCGCCCCGCCTCACCAATCTTTTTGCCCAGACGGATGCAGGTCAACACATCATGCAACGGACGCTGCGCCGCCTCGGCGTAAAGCACGTCGCCGGTGGCGAGCAGCGGCACCTCCGTGGCCGTCGCAAGTTTTGCCAACTGCGCCAGCCGCCGCGCATCCTTGCCATGATAGGCAGCCGTCGCAGCAAGCCAGACCCGGCCGGGAGCGATGGCCGCCAGACGTGCCAGCGTTTCGGCGAGCGTGCGCGGAGCGCCGGGCGGCACGAGCGTCAGCCGCTCATTGGCCTGGGGCGCGGCATCGGACGGATAGGCAACCGGCTTCCGGTGCGCCTCCTGCGCCTCGGCGGTGGAGGTAGATAGGACGATCATCAGCAGATCGTCGAGATGCTCGGTCACGTCGGCAAAGGTCAGGATGCAGTCGCCCTTGACCGCACGCATGTTGCCCCGTGTCAGCAACCGCGTCAGACGGCCCCAGCCGCGCCGCGTCGCGGGATAGGCGACAATGTCGGGCGTTCCGTCGGCGAACACCAGCCGCGCGCCGACCACCAGCCGCAGATCGACCTCGCAGGCGCGTAACTCGTCCTCGCTGAGCATCAACGGCTCGCCGCGGCCCTGCTTGGCTTCGAGAAGCAGCGCGCGCGCCTTGTCCGGCGCGTCCTTGAGCGCCTTGTAGGCACGGACGACCCCGGCGACGCTGTTGCGGTCGGCGATGCCGATCGCGCCGTGCCGCAGCCTATGCGCCTCTGCCACCAGATCGGACGGATGCGAGGCACCGCGCAGGAAGGAATAGTTGGTCGCCGCCACCAGTTCGGCGAAACCGCTCATGCGAACAACCCGTGCAGATACCAGCCGGGGTCCGCTTTCTCGACGCCATAGAGGCCGTGGCGGAAGATCCAGAACCGCCGTCCCCGCACATCCTCGACACGGTAATAATCGCGCGTCAGGCCCTTGCTGTCCTTCCGCCGCCACCATTCGGCGGCGATGCGCTCCGGCCCCTCGTAACGCGTCACCTCATGGAGCGCCTGCCGCCAGCGGAAGCGGCGCGGCGGGCCGTCGGGGACCTCGGCCATCACCGCGATGCGGTGCGGCGGGTCGAACAGGTGGAGCGGGCGCAGCGGCGGCTCGCCCGGCTCAGCCGCCGGCCAGGTGGCAGGCTTTGGCACATCGGCTGCGGGAAGCAGCAATTGCGTTTGCTCGGGGATATGACTGTCGGCGGGCGCGAAGCGGCGCACCCGGCCCCGGCCCATCCGCGTCGCCAGCCGATCAACCAGCGCCGCGACTTCGGTTTCGGCGACACTGCCGCCCTCCAGCGTCAGCTGCGTCGCAGCCAGCGGCTGGACGACGGGCACGGCGAACCGCACGAGATCGAAGCCGAAGCCGGGGTCGAGCGGATCATCGAGCGTGGCGATCCGCTCACGCACCAGCCGCATCACCGCTTCGGGCTCGCGCGTCGCAAGGCCCGTTTCGACGGCCAGCCGGCGAACGATGCCATCGACGCGGAAGAACAGTATTTCGAAGCGGCGCCCGCCCTGTTTCAGTTCCTCCAGCCGCTCGCCCGCCTCAGCCGCCAGTTCGGCGATCACGGCCAGCGCATCCTCGGTCCGGGCGATCGGCTCGTGGACGCGGCGTTCGACGACGAGCATCGGCGCGACGCGGCGCGGGGTCAGCGGGCTGTCGGCTTCCCCGGTCAGGCGTCGCACCGCCGTCGCCGCTTCTGCCCCGAAGCGCGCCGCGAGGCCCGCCATCGGCCGGCTGGTCAGATCGCCGACGGTTTTCAGCCCGGCGCGGCGCAGCGCAGTCACGCTGTCTGGCTCCAGCCCCAGCGCCGCCACCGGCAGCCGGCGGATTGCCGCCGCTTCGTCGGCCGCCGGCGCAGTCTGATAGCGGGCCAGCGCCTGCGCAGCGTCGGGCGTATTTGCCATCGCATGCCGCACCGTCATGCCGAGCCGCGCCAACCGTCCGGTCAGATCGTCGGCCAGCGGCGCTTCGCCGCCGAACAGATGCGCGCAGCCGGTGATGTCGAGGATCAGCGCGGCAGGCGGGGCAAGCGCAACGAGCGGCGTGTAGCGCAGGCAGCCGTCGGACAGCCGCGCCAGCCAGTCGAGATCGGCATGCGGGTCGGCGTCCTGAACAACAAGCTCCGGCACCCGCGCCCGCGCATCGGCAAGGCCGAGGCCCGGCTCCAGCCCAAGCGCCAGCGCCGCCGGATCGACCGCCGTCAGCCGCATCGCACCCTTGACCAGTTCGACGAAGACCGTCGGCTCGTCAGGCCGTGCGGCGCAGCCCCGGAGCTGCCAGCGATCCGCCGGCAGAAAGGGAAACCACAGCGCCAGATAGCGCCGGGTCGCGGAAGATTCGGTCGTCACGGCACCACTCCATGCGCCAGACCGGCCCGGATGGGCCGGCACGACGGCGCAACAATTCGACATCGAACACCGGATGGCCCGGCGCATCGGCTTCCAGCGCCAGCGACGGCGCGGCGGCCACCCGCCAGCGCGTCTCGGCCGCACTGACGTCGAGACGCGCCTCCATACGCAACAGCAGCAAGGTCACCCCTGAAGTTTCCGCCGCCAGCACGAGGCGGCGGCTGGCGGTCAGGTCGAGCGCGCGCGGATTGCCCCAGCATTCGACGATGAGCATGCCGAGGCCTGCACAACGCGCCGCATCGGACGCCGAGCGCAGCAGCGCGGTATCGTCCTTGGCTAGGCCGAGCACGAGCTGCGCCGGATCAAAACCAAGATCCACAAGTCCCGGCGCGTGCAGCCAGCCCGAACGCCGCATGGCCGCGTCGGTACGCAGCCAGATCGTCATCGCCTTCCTCGCGCCGCCCCGCAGCGCCAGAAGTGCGGCAAAGCCTGCGCCCGCGCTTGCATCGCCATCGCAAGTCGCATGGATTTCATGCAGCGCACCGAGCGCAAGCCCGCCGCCGAGAAAGGCGTCGGCCTCCGCATGACCCGTCGCAAACAGGCGCGGCGCATCCTCAGCCTTGCGGCCTTCAATACGCGCCAGACGCCGCCGCAACCGGGCGAGAGAGGGAGCCGACTCGGACATATGTTCGCATTTTGTTCTCTTGCGGCCTGCCGAGTCAACCGTTGCTGCTGTTGGCGGAGTCGGACAATTTCGCTAAGGTGGCGGCGAACCTGTGGGGAGCCCGAACATGATGCGCGCGATCTTTACCGACCATCCCGCCTCGGTCGGCGAAAGCTATACCGAGCATATGGGCATGTCGTGGAGCTTCGGCGCCGTCATGATCAAGGGCGGGCTGGCCTGTTTCATTCACGGACTGGTTCCCGCGCTGTGTACCCGCACGGGCAGCACCGCGATCCGCAAGCTGCACGACCTCATGGTCGTCAACCGCAACCGCCACACCCCGGCTGACGATCCGCTGCTCGCCAGTCTCGCCATCTAACAGCAGAGCGTGTAGAGGGCGCAGACCTTGCCCGCGCCCCCAATCCCCGAAAATCAGGCCGATATCGCCGCGCTCGCCAAAGGCGGGCGCACCAGTTTCGGCGGCTTTCTTCTGCGGCTCGCGGCGCGGCTGCCGTTCCTGTTCATCGCCGGGCAGATGTATGGCGCTTCGACTCTGGGCCGCTTCGCTTACGCCATCCTTGTCGTCGAACTGACCGCACAGCTCGCGACACTAGGCCTCAAACGCGGCATGGCGGCGGCGCTCGCCAACACAGACCAGCCGCATGCCCATGTCGTCTGGGATGCGCTGGTGCTGGGCTGGATCCTGGCAGCCGCAGGCGCAGGCCTGTTGGCGGTCTTCCCGAAGCTCGTCTTTCCCAACAGCTTCGTGACTGGCATCGACCAGGCCTTTCCGCTCATCGCGCTGGCGATCGTCGGGTCCGACGTCAGCCTGGCAGCGCTCGCTTATAAGCAGAATATCGCGGCGCAGGTGCGCGCTCGCTCGATCATCGAACCCTGGGTGCTGACCATCGTCGCGACCGTCTTGGCGTTCACCTTCTTCAAGCGCGACGGGCTGATCATTGCCTATGTCGTGTCGATGCTCGCGGCCTTCGCAGCGTCGATCATTCCGTGCATCCGCACCTTTGGCATCCCGCATGGCTGGCGGCCGCACCCGGAACGGCTGGCAGCGCTGGCCCGGGCAAATGTGCCGCTCGCCGGTGCCGATGCCATCGAATGGGGATCGCGCCGCCTCGACCTGTTCATCCTCGGCATTTTCGCGCCCCCGGAGGTCACCGGCGTCTATTATGTGGCGCAGCAGGTCGCCTCGCTGCCGCAGAAGCTCAAGACCAGCTTCGATCCGGTACTGGGGCCGATGCTGTCCAACAGCCTTGTCGCAGGCGACCGCGCCGCAATGGCCGGGCATGTCCGGCAGGTCGGCTTCTGGATCATTGCCGCACAGCTTTGCGTAGCGCTGGCGCTTGGCATGCCGGGCGAGGCGGTGCTGCGGCTCGTCGGCAAGGATTTTGCGGGCGGGGAAACGATTCTCGCGCTGCTGCTGGCAGCCGAGGTGCTGGCGGCCACCGCAGCGGTGTCGGAGGCAGCGCTCGTCTATACCAATCCGACGCAGAATCTGTGGCTGTCTCTGGTCATGATCGGCTTTCAGGCCGCTGTCACCGTCGTCTTGGCGGCGAATTTCGGCGGCGAAGGCGCCGCACTTGGGCTGGCACTCGCGTTGACGCTCGGGTCGGTGCTTAAAGCCCGCCTACTTCACCGCGAACTTGGCGCACCGGTCGCAGGCGTGAGAGCCGCACTGATTCCGGCCTCGCTTGGCGCGATTGCCTTGGGGCTGATCGTGCGGCGGCTGCCCGATCTGTGGCAGATCGCAGCCGGCATACCGGCAATCCTCGCCATCTATGGCGCAATCATCTGGTATCGCGGCTTCCGACCCGCCGACCGCATCCTGTTCCGGCGTGGCGGCCTGCTGAAAAGCGCTCAGCCGTCGGCGTGATCGGGACGGCGGCGCGTGCCCCAAGGCCCGGTCAGATCGTCGAGCAGCACATCCACCGCCTCGATATCCACACGCAGTGACGGCCCGCCGGCAAAATCGAGAGTGAGCGTGTCGCCATCCAGCCGGACAGCGAGGAGGTTCAGGATTGCGCCAGGATCGAGTGGCCAGTCCTTGCGCTGCAGGCGCAGGACGCTCCCGACGGCGAGTGCACACCGCACCCGCGACTTGTCCTTCGCTTCCCAGCGATAGCGGTTCCCGACCAATGCAAAGCGCCGAGCTTTCACGTCATAGCCAATATCGGCAACGCGCACCGCTGCGTCTTGCAGCAGCGACGACAGGATGGGCACATCAGCCGCTTCGGCGGCGATCAGGTGGAGGCGTTCGGTCATGTGCGGCTCAACCGTCGGAGACGCGTTCGATATCCGCACCGACCGCCGATAGCTTCTCCTCAAGCCGCTCATAGCCGCGGTCGAGATGATAGACGCGATTGACCACCGTCTCGCCCTTTGCGGCAAGACCGGCAAGTACAAGGCTCATCGAGGCGCGAAGATCGGTCGCCATAACCGGCGCACCGACGAGGCCCGCAACGCCCCGCACCACCGCCGACCGGCCACGTACGGTGATGTCCGCCCCCATCCGCGCCAGTTCCGGCACATGCATGTAGCGGTTTTCGAAGATCGTCTCGGTGAGCAGGCTGGTGCCATCGGCGAGCGCCAGCATCGCCATGAATTGCGCCTGCATGTCGGTCGGGAAGCCCGGATAGGGCGAGGTCGAGACATTGATGCCGTGCAGCTTGCCCGTGCGGCGGACGCGCAGGCCATTCGGGGTGGCGCTGACCTCGACACCGGCTTCCGCGAGCGACTCAAGCACCGCACCAAGCTCTTCGACGCGCGCGCCGACCAGTTCGAGATCGCCGCCCATAATCGCCGCAGCGCAGGCGTAGCTGCCGGTTTCGATGCGGTCGGGCATCACGGCATAGGTCGCGCCGTGGAGCCGCTCCTTGCCCTGGATGACCAGCCGCTCGGAGCCGATGCCACTGATGTCGGCCCCCATGGCGACAAGGCAGCGCGCAAGGTCGACGATCTCCGGTTCGCGCGCCGCATTCTCGATGACTGTCTCGCCGTCAGCCAGCGTCGCCGCCATCAACACATTCTCGGTCGCGCCGACCGAGACGGTCGGAAAGGTGATGCGCCCGCCCTTCAATCGACCGCCCTTCGGCGCTGTCGCCTTCACATAGCCGGCCGCCAGTTCAATCTCCGCGCCCAGATGCTCAAGACCCTTCAGATGCAGGTCGATCGGCCGGTTGCCGATCGCACAGCCGCCGGGCAACGACACCGTCGCCTCGCCCGCGCGCGCCAGCAGCGGCCCGAGCACGAGGATGGACGCACGCATCTTGCGAACGATGTCATAGGGCGCGACCGTCGAGGTGATGCGGTTGGCGCGCATCGTGATGACCCGCCCGAACTCCTCGGGCCGCGAACCCTCGATCATCGTCGAGACGCCATGCCCGTTGAGCAGATGCCCGAACGTGTCGACATCGGCGAGGCGCGGCAGGTTCCTGAGCGTCAGCGGCTCATCGGTCAGCAGCGCGCACGGCATCAGCGTGAGCACCGCGTTCTTCGCCCCGGAAATGTGAATTTTGCCAGCGAGCGGGTTGCCGCCGCGAATGCGGATTTGGTCCATGAGCCGGTGTTAGCGCGGGAGCGGAACGAGCGCCAGCGTCAGCCGGGACGCATTGGCTTGCGAGGCGACGCTGGTATCGTTGAAAGTTCTATCAACGCTCCGTCTTGACGCGAGATGCGAATTCGCTCGCCAGAATCCACCCGCACAAGGAGTTCCTCAAGCAGCAGCGCAGCTTCATGCACGTCATAGATCACGAACTGATCCGACATCCGCACACCTATTTGATCTCAGTGAGTGTCAAACTCGTCTAACGCCAAGTCATATTCCATGTGTGCGTATAGTTCGAGTAGGTACTGGACCACTGGGTCCTTAACTTCGATAAATTTGACGCCCATTTTGCGAACGAGACCGACGTGGCGGTGAAACTCAGGACGGAAAACATCATCGATAGCCAACGCGGATCGTGAGCGCTCCGGTTTGTAGCTGGCAAGCTGCCCTAGAGCGCGACGAGTTCGTTTGAACGCGAACGAAGCGGAATAGTGGCTTAGTGACGTGTGGCCACGGAGCCGTCCCTGTAGGTTTCGGGTTCGCCCAACATGTACAGGCACATCATGTTCAAAAAAGACATAGATGCCAGCGCGTCCTTTTTGTCCAACGGTCCCCTTTTCATAAAAAGTCGGTGACGACGCTAGTTGATCGAAAAGAGCCGGTATCAAGTCAGTTACCTGTGCGAATTTCTCGTTCAAACGCCCCTCCTACAACCGCGGCAACGTCACGCCGCGCTGGCCCATATATTTGCCCGCACGGTCGGCATAGCTGACTTCGCAGGGTTCGTTGCCTTGCAGGAACAGGAACTGGCACGCACCTTCGTTCGCGTAGATTTTCGCGGGCAGCGGCGTGGTGTTGGAGAATTCGAGCGTGACATGCCCCTCCCAGCCGGGTTCGAGCGGCGTCACGTTCACGATGATGCCGCAGCGCGCATAGGTCGACTTGCCGAGGCAGATGACCAACACGTCGCGCGGGATGCGGAAATATTCGACCGTGCGGGCGAGCGCGAAGCTGTTCGGCGGGATCACGCAGACATCGGTGGTACGATCGACAAACGACGTCGGCGAGAAGTCCTTCGGGTCGACGATCTGCGAATCGACATTGGTGAAGATCTTGAACTCGGGCGCGACCCGCGCATCATAGCCGTAGGACGACAGGCCGTAACTGATGCAGCCGTCGCGCTTCTGCCGGTCCTCGAACGGCTCGATCATGCCGTCGGCGAGCGCGCGTTCGCGAATCCAGCGGTCGTTCATCACGGACATTGGCGGCGGAACTCCCTAGCGGATGTGCAGGACGCAGATCAGGGTGAACAGGCGGCGGGCGGTGTCGTGATCGACCTCGACCTTGCCGGTGAGCCGCTCCTGCAGCAGCTCGGCCGCCTCGTTGTGGATGCCGCGCCGCGCCATGTCGATGGTCTCGATCTGGCTGGGGGCCGCCGAGCGGATCGACTTGTAATAGGAATCGCAGATCGCGAAATAGTCGCGAACGATGCGGCGGAACGGGGAGAGCGGCAGGACGACGGTTTCCAGCTCGGCATCGCCCGATTCTCGGATGTCGAGGACGAGACGGCCTTCCTCGACGCGCAGGATCAATTTGTACGGACCGGCATAGCCATTTTCATATGACGTCACGGGATCGAAGAAATTCGCCTCGAGCAGGTCGAAGATCGCAACGCGGCGCTCCTGCTCGATATCGGCATTGCGCCAGATGATCGTGCGTTCGTCGAGCTGGACGTCGATGATGCGGGGGTCGCTCACGGCACGTCCGGATAGGCGTTGACGAGGCGTGCCAAGCCTTTGCGAACAGGCGACAATTTATCGTCCTGCGTCTTGCCGAGGCGGACGACGACCAGATGCTTCGACGGCACGACGAGCACATATTGACCGAGATGGCCGATCGCCGAGAAGGCGTCGGCGGGTCCGGCCTCGGGAAACAACGCCGCATCCTTGCCGCGCGGACGCGGCAGGTTGAGCCAGAACTGGCCGCCATAGGCGTGATCAAGCTTCGACGGTGTGCGAACGAAGCGCACCCAGTCAGGCGGCACGACCTGCACCGCGCCGACCTTGCCGCCGTCAAGATACAACTGCCCGAACCGCGCCCAGTCGCGCGCGGTCATATAGCAGAGCGACCCGCCCATCATCGTGCCGGCCGGATCGAAGTCGCAAACGAGGCTGGTCAGTCCGGCGGGCCGGATCAGCCGGTCGAGCATCCAGGCGCGCATCGCCCGCTTGCGCGCCTCGGGCGTCGCAGCCGGCGCGGCGGTGCGCTGGACGATGTCGGCGAGCATCACGCTGGTCAGCGTCGAATATTGGAAATGCGTGCCGGGCGCGTAGGCGAGCGGCTTGGCCTTGGCAGCAGCCACCGTGTCGCGGGCGCGATCGCCGAATAGCGCACGGTTGGTGTCAGGATCCTCGGGATGCTTGCCGCTCGACTCGCTGTGTTCAAGGCCCGAAGCCATGTGGATCAGCTGTTCAAGCGTGATCTTGCCGCGCGGATCGCTTTTGTCTTGCCATTCGGGCACCGGCGCGGGCGCATCGAGCTTGAGCCGCCCCTCGCCAACGAGCTGGCCGACCAGCGTCGAGGTCACAGACTTCGCCATCGACCAGGAAATGAAGCGATTGGCGGGGCCATAGCCGGGCGCATAGCGTTCGAGGACGATCTTGCCGTCTTTCAGCACGAGCAGCGCCCGCGTCTCGCCGAGGCGCGGATCGGTCATGAACTTGTCCGCGTAGAACTCGGGCGGCGGGGTTGTGAGCGAGGTCACGCTCGCGACCTGGGTCGGCGCGGCAGCCGGCAGCGTCGGCACCAGGCCCATCAGGGCCAGCGCCGCCGCGATCCACAAAATGCTTGCACCCGCCCGCGTCATCGCGCCACCTTTCCCCCGAAACGACCGGCAAGGCTAGGGGGTGCGGCATGACAGCAAGCAAGTGGGGCATGGCTGCAACGCTGCTGCTGATCGCTGGCGGGGCCTTCGCGGTCGTCAAAGCCGGGCCGATGGGCCGGCAGGCCGAAGTCGCGACGGGCTATGCGGCACGCGTGGTTTGCGCCTGCCGCTATGTCGGAAACCGCGACATGAAGTCGTGCAAGACCGACCTCGAACCCGGCATGGAGATCGTGCGGCTCAGCGAGGACCCGCAAGCCAAGCGCATCACCGCAAGCGTGCCGCTGATCGCCAGCCGGACGGCGCGCTTCGACGGCGAGTTCGGCTGCGCGCTCGACGGGTAGTCGTCCCGGGGACCGTCGTGGCGGAGCCAGATCCCATATCGCAACGGGACGCCGCACATTGCCCGAGGTCCTGACTTTCGTCAGGATGACATCCCCCGATGAGGAGTGACCGCAGCCTTGCGTGAGAAGGAGCTTCGGCTGGCGCTGGTCTGCTACGGCGGGGTGAGCCTCGCCGTCTATATGCATGGCATCGTCAAGGAGGTGTGGAAGCTGCTGCGCGCCAGCCGCGCCTTCCATGCCGATCCGCCGTCGCGCGACGGGCTCAGCGGCAGCGAGCTGGTCTGGTTCGAATTGCTCGAGGCGATGGGTCCGCATGTGGCGCTCCGCATCATGGTCGACATCGTCGCGGGCGCGTCGGCGGGCGGCATCAACGGCATCCAGCTCGCGCATGCGATTGCCGGCGGGCATGACATGGAGCCGCTGCGCGACATGTGGCTCAAACATGCCGATGTCGAAATGCTGCTCGACGAGCGGCAGGTGCGCGGATCGTTTCTGACGCATTTGCTGGCCCGGCCCGTCTTGTGGTTCATGGGGCGGCGGCGCACCGACCCCGATCTGACGGGCATCGAGGATCCGGCGGTGCGCGCCGAGGTCGGCAGCAAGTTGCGGCGCTTCGTCCGGTCACGCTGGTTCGAGCCGCCCTTTTCCGGCACCAACTTCACCCGGCTGCTGCTGCGCTCGCTTGGCGAAATGGAGACGGGGCGGTGCGGCGGGCCGCTGCTGCCGCCCGAACAGCCGCTCGACCTGTTCGTCACCGTCACCGATTTCCACGGCTATCCCGAGCGGCTGCCGCTGCATTCGCCGCCCGAAATCGTCGAGACCGAGCACCGGCTCGTCATCGGCTTCCGCGACGAGGGCGGGGCGGAGCGCAATCTCGCCTCACGCGCGGCGCTGACCTTTGCGGCGCGCGCGACGGCGTCTTTCCCCGGTGCCTTCCCGCCGTTCCAGGCCATCGAGCTCGACCATGTGCTCGCGTCGGAAAAGCAGGGCTGGCCCGACCGCAACGCCTTCCTCGCGCGCATCTTCCCGCGCCGTGTGGCGGCCGGGCTCGACCCGGCGGAGGCCGTACTCATCGACGGCTCGGTGCTCAACAACCGGCCGTTCGGCCCGGCGATCGACGCGCTCGGCCAGCGCCCGGCGCACCGCGAGGTCGACCGGCGCTTCGTCTATATCGACCCGAAGCCCGGCGGCCATCTCGTCGGCGTGCAGACCGAGGCGGGCAGCGGCCGTCCCGGCTTTTTCCGCTCCATCCTGCGTGCGCTGTCCGACATCCCGCGCGAGCAGCCGATCCGCGACTCGGTCGAGGCGCTCGACCTGTTGTCGACGCGGGCACGGCGGCGCCGGTACATCGTCGCGGGGATGCGCCCGGCGGTCGACGCTGCGATCGAACGCGCGCTCGGGCGGCGGCTGCTGCTGTTCAGCATCACTGCGCCGCGCCTGACCGGCTGGCGCAACAAGGTGCACAATGCCGCCGCCGCCGAGGCAGGCTATGCCTATCCCGCCTATGCGCAATTGAAGCTCAGTCAGGTGGTCGAGGCGCTCGTCGGCATGCTCGGCGGCACACAGGCGGTGCGCGGGGCGCTGTGGCGATGGGTGCGCGCGCAGGGCATCCATGAGGTCACGGCCAGCGGTTCTCCGTCCCCCTATGTGGTGTTCCTCAAGCGCTTCGACCTTCACTACCGCATCCGCCGCCTGCGTTTCCTGATCCGCCGCACCAATGAGCTGATGCCGGACGCCGATGATGAGAGCCGCGCCGCGCTCGAACGCGCCAAGACCGGCCTCTATGCGATGCTGGCCCCCTATCTCGCCAAGCGGGCAATGCCGGCGGCGGGCGAGGCGGGGGCCGACGCAGCTGCGCTGCTCGATGCGCTGGACGGCCGGCTCGGGCTGACCGTGCTCGACGCGGCAACCGATGCCGCGCTGCTCGATCTGCTCAACGACGCCGACCTGACCAAGCCGGTGCGCCGCGCCATCGTGCTCGCCTATCTGGGCTTCCCCTTCTTCGATATCGCAACGCTGCCGCTGCTGCAGGGCGACGCCGCCGACGAGTTCGACGAGATCAAGGTTGACCGCATCTCGCCTGACGATGCCGCCTCGCTCGGCGCGGGCATGCTCAAGGGCCTGCAGTTCAACGCCTTCGGTGCCTTCTTCTCGCGGGCCTGGCGGGAGAATGACTATCTGCTCGGCCGGCTGCATGCCGCCGAGCGGCTCGTCGATATCGTCGCCAGCACGCTGCCCGCCAATGCGTCACTCCCCGCCGGAACCGTCACGCGGCTCAAGCAAGCCGCCTTCCGCGCGATCCTCGACGACGAGCGCCACTATCTGCGCAACATCCCGAGCCTGATGGCGACGCTCGATGCCACCATTGCCGGAAGGGCCGGTTAGCAGAATTGCGCGGCAAGCGCCGCCGGGATGCGCAGCGGCCGCATCGTCGCGCGGTCGACCAGCGCCCAGACGGTGCGCGCCGACACCTTCATCGCGCCATCTGCGCCGCTGATCTCCACGAACCGGTCGAACCGTGCGCCCTGCGGTTCGCCGACCCACGTCGTGCCGGTCAGCGCCTCACCCGGCAGCGTCGCGCGGCGATAGTCGATCTCATGCCGCGTCACGACCCAGACGAACCGGTCAACCTCCTCGGCCCCCGCCACCGCCCGCCAATGCGCCACGGCAATGTCCTGGATCCACCGCACATAAACGGCATTGTTGACATGCCCCAGCTCGTCGAAATCGGACGGCGCAGGCGTGAACGGCAGGGCGAAGCGGGGACGGTCGGTCATTGAAGACATCTACCCCGGATGCGATTGCGGCGCGACGCCCGCGATCAGCTGACCTTCAACCGCTCATAGCGCCGCAGATGGTGATCGACCGAGCCGAACTGGCCTTCGATCATCGTCGCGCGCTTGAAATAATGGCCGACGGCGAGTTCGTCGGTCATGCCCATGCCGCCGTGGATCTGAATCGCCGACTGGCCGACGAATTTGCAGGCCTTGCCGACGCGCGATTTGGCGGCTGAGACGGCGGCCATGCGCTCGGCGGGGCCGGCGTCGAGGTGCAGCGTCGCCATCAGGGTCATCGACGCCGACTGTTCGACCTCCAGGAACATATCGACGAGGCGGTGCTGCAGCACCTGGAATTCGGAGATGGGCTTGCCGAACTGCTTGCGCTGCTTGGCATAGTCCATCGTCTGCGCGTGCATCTGGCGCATGACGCCGACAGCTTCCGAGCAGATCGCGACGCTGGCCTCGTCGATGATCTGTTCGATCAGCGGCAGCGCGCCGCCTTCGGCACCGACCAGCGCATCGGCGGGGATGCTCGCATTGTCGAAGGTGATTTCCGAGGCGCGGCCGCCGTCGATGGTCGGATAGTCGCGGGTCGAGACGCCGCTCGTCGCCTTGTCGATGAGGAACAGCGACACGCCGTCGGCATCGGTCTGGCCGCCGCCAGTCCGGGCGGTGACGAGCAGATGTGTCGCGAACGGCGCATCGCGGACGACGGCCTTGTGGCCGTTGAGCACATAGCCGCTGCCCGACTTGGTCGCTGTGGTCTTCAGATTGGCCCAGTCGTAGCGGCCCTGCGGCTCGGCATAGGCAAAGGCTATGATGACCTCGCCGCCGATGATGCCGCCGATGACATCGTCGCGCCCGCCCACGGCCTTCAGCGCGCCGCCGCCGATGACCACCGTCGACAGATAGGGTTCGAGCACGAGCTTGCCGCCCAGCTCTTCCATGACGATCATATTGTCGACCGCGCCGCCGCCGAGGCCGCCCTGCTCTTCGGAGAAAGCTGCGCCGAGGATGCCGAGTTCTTCGGCGAAGGCTTTCCAGGTCGCCGCCGACCAGCCATCAGCGCGGCTGATCTTCATGCGCGTGTCATGGTCGTAGCGGTCGAGCAGGTAACGCTGCAGCGTGTCGCGCAGCATGGTCTGGGTGTCGTTGAGCGAAAAATCCATGTCGGTGGGTTCCCAAGGAGTAAGGTCGTCATCCTGACGCAAGTCAGGATCTCGTCGAGGGTAGCGGCTACCCGGCGGGAGATCCTGACCTTCGTCAGGATGACGGTGTCATGTGCGGCGCATCAAAGTCCCAGCACCATCTTCGCGATGATGTTGCGCTGGATCTCGTTCGACCCGCCGTAGATGCTGGTCTTGCGCATGTTGAGATAGCCCGTCGCGGCGCGTTCGGCATATTCGGGGACAAGCGGCGGCATGTTGTCGCCTTCCTCCGGGAAGCCGCGGAAATAGGGCGCGCCATAATGACCGACCGCCTCCAGCACTAGTTCGGTGATGCGCTGCTGGATTTCGGTGCCCTTGATCTTGAGCAGCGACGATTCCGGCCCCGGCCCCTTGCCCGAGGCTTCGGACGCGAGCGTGCGCAACTCGGTATATTCGAGCGCGGTCAGGTCGATCTCCAGCTCGGCGATCTTGCGCTTGAAAAAGGGGTTGGCGATCAGCGGCTGGCCTTCGTCGAGCTCGGTCGCCGCGATGGCGCGGATGCGCTCGATGCCGCGCTTCGAGCGAGCGACACCGGCGATGCCGGTCCGCTCGTGCGCGAGCAGGAATTTGGCGCAGGTCCAGCCCTTATTCTCGTGGAACACCCGGTTCTCGACCGGCACCTTGACGTTTTCGAGCCAGACCTCGTTCACCTCATGCTCGCCGCCGAGGGTGATGATCGGGCGCACCGTCACGCCGGGCGACTTCATGTCGATGAGCAGGAAGGAGATGCCCTCCTGCGCCTTGGCGGTCGGGTCGGTGCGGACGAGGAAGAAGCCCCAGTCCGCATGCTGGGCAAGCGTGGTCCAGGTCTTCTGACCGTTGACGATATAATAGTCCTTGCCGTCCTCGGTGATCCGCTCGGCCTTGGTGCGGAGCGAGGCGAGGTCGGAGCCGGCGCCGGGCTCCGAATAGCCCTGGCACCACCATACGTCGCCCGATAGGATGCCGGGCAAATGCTGCGCCTTCTGCTCGGGCGAGCCGAAGGTGTAGATCACGGGGCCGACCATGCTGATGCCGAAGGGCAGCGGCGCGATGGTGTCGGCGCGGGCATTTTCCTCCGACCAGATGAAACGCTGCACCGAGGTCCAGCCGGTCCCGCCATATTCGACGGGCCAGGCCGGGGCCGACCAGCCCTTGCGACCGAGAATCTTGTGCCAGGCGACGAAATCCTCGCGCGTGAGTTCGTCGCGCTCAAACACGCCACCGGCCAGATGTGCCGGACAATTTTCGGCAATGAAGGCGCGGACCTCGTCGCGGAACGCGATATCTTCGGCGCTGAACTGGATGTCCATGACGGCCTTTCCCTGAATGACAGGCGCGCGGCGTAACACCGGCATCGTGGCCCGGGCAAGGCGCGAAAAGGCTAGGGCGCAGCTGCGACGCAACGTTCCTTTCCGTCGATGCGTTGAGCGCGGCGCGGGGACGGATGGAGAGTGTTGTATGTTGCGTCTGCTGCTCACATTCTGCCTGTTCGCCGCCGCGCCGGTGGCGGCGCAAACCACATTGCACTGGTCGGCCGCGACGGCGCAGCAATTGGCGGATGCCATCGGCCATGCCGACGATGAGGGCCTCAACCCGGCCGATTACGACGCGGGCCGTGTACGCGCTGCGATCAAATCCGGCGACCCGGACCGGATCGATGCGGTGGCAACCGCAGCCGTTTACAAGCTCGCTGCGGATTATCGCTATGGCCGGGTGCGCGGCGATGCGCGCGTCGACTGGCATATGGGCGACGAGGTCGACAACACGCTGCTGACGGCCGCACTGTCGCAGGGGATTGCATCGGGCGATGTCACGGCGGCTCTCACCGGGCTGCTGCCCTCGAGTGACGATTACCGGGGGCTGAAGGCCGCACTGGCGGATACGCCGAAGGCCGACACCGCGCGCCGCGACCGGCTGCGCGTCAATCTCGAGCGCTGGCGCTGGATGCCGCGCGAGCTCGGCGACCGCTATGTGTTCGTCAACGTGCCGACCTACCGCGTCGAGTATCGCGACGGCGGCTCGGTAACTACGCATGACGCGATTGTCGGCAAGAGCACGACACCGACGCCGGCCTTCCGCACGCAAATCTCCGGCGCAATCGTCAACCCGACCTGGGCCGTGCCCGCCAGCCTGAAAGCGGAAAAGCTCGCCTATATCGCCAAGCACCGCGCCGCGGCACAGCGCGAGGGGTTCAGCGTCGAGCGTCGCCCGGGTGGCTATACGATCTGGCAGAAGCCGGGACCGCAGAATGCGCTCGGCCGCATCAAGCTCGTCATGCCCAACAAATGGGACATCTACCTGCACGACACGCCGAACCGCGGGCTGTTCGCACGCAGCGCCCGCGCGCTGTCGCACGGCTGTGTGCGGGTGAAGGACCCCGTCGATTTCGCGCAGACGCTGATGGATGACGGTGGCGCGCAGGTCGATGAGGCGCTCGCGACCGGCGAGACGACACGCGTGGACCTGCCGCAGCCGGTGCCGGTCTATGTCGCCTATTTCACCGCTGCGGCAGGTGCCGATGGCACCGTCAAGGCGCTGCCCGATCTCTATGCCCGCGACGCTGCAGTGGCGAGCGCGCTGAATGGCAGCACGAGCGGATCGATGCAGCTCGCCGCGAACTAAGCGCGCCCCGTAACAATCACAGTATCGCAACCCCCTTGCTGACCCTAATGTCAGCAAGGGGGAGACGAAGCATGAAGCGGATCTGGCGGCGCACGGGGCTCGCACTGGGCTTGCTGATCATTGTCGGGGCCGGCCTCTGGTGGGCGACCGCGGCGGGCTGGCTCGGCCAGGAGCATGACGCCGGCGTGATCCACGGTAAGCGGCTGCCGCCCGTGATGATCCTCGCACGCGACACTGCCGTCAGCAGCGTTCGCCCGGTCAGCCACGACAAGCAGATCCTGTTCGGCGACCTGCACGTCCACACCACCTTCTCCACCGACGCCTATCAGTTCGCGCTGCCGTTCAACGGCATGAAGGGCTATGCGCCCGTCGCGGATGCCTGCGATTTTGCACGCTTCTGCTCGGCGCTCGACTTCTGGGCGATCACCGATCATGCCGAAGCCTCGACCCCTGCGCGCTGGGAAGAAACCAAGCGTGCGATGCGCCAGTGCCAGGCCGTGGCCGGCAATGGCCCCGATCCCGACCTCGTCAGCTTCATCGGCTTCGAATGGACTCAGGTCGGCCGCACGCCGTTCGACCATTGGGGCCACAAGAATGTGATCTTCCGCGATCTCGACGACGCGCATCTGTCGGCACGGCCGATCGCCTCGGCTGGTCTGACCACGACGACGCTTCGCACCTCGGCGATCGGGTTGAAGCCCGGCATCCTGCTCGAAGACGCAGCGCATGCCGACGTCTATCTCGACTTCAACACTTTCCTTCGGAAAGTCCGGGAAGTTCCCGACTGCGACGCGACGCTGACATCCAACAAGCTGCCGAAGAATTGCTTCGAGGAAGCGGCGACCCCGGCTGAACTGGTCCGCCGCCTCGGCGAGCAGGGTGTCAACCCGATCATCATTCCGCACGGTTCGACCTGGGGCTTTTACACGCCGCCGGGCACCAGCTGGGACAAGGCGCTCGACGCGAAGGAACATCCCGAGCGCTTCGGGCTCATCGAAATCTATTCGGGCCATGGCAATTCCGAGGAATATCGCCCGTGGCACGATATCATCCAAGGCAGCAACAAGGCCGGCCAGCTGGTCGGTATCTGCCCGCAGCCGACCGCGACCTATACGCCAAGCTGCTGGCGCGCCGGCGAGATCATCCATGAGCGCTGCCTGAAGTCGGGCGCGACGCCCAAGGCCTGCGATGCGCACGCCGAGGAAGCGCGGCGCTATTATGCGAATATGGGCGTCGCCGGGCATCTGGCGATCAAGGGCGAGACACCCGAGGATTGGCTCGACGCCGGCCAGTGCACCGACTGCTTCCTGCCGTCGTTCAACTTCCGGCCGCGCACCTCAGTGCAATATGGCCTCGCGATTGCGCGATTCGATGCCAATGGCACCGCGACACGCTTCCGCTGGGGCTTCATCGGCTCGTCGGACAATCACCGCGCCCGGCCCGGCACCGGCTACAAGGAGGTCGACCGGCATTATAATACGGAGGCTGGCGGCGTGACCTCGCCGCGCTGGCGGCGGCTGATCATGGGGCCGGACCAGCCGAAGGAAGCGCGCGCGACGCTGATTCCGCAGGACAAGCTCGCGCAGATGGCCGGCTTCCAGCTCACCGAGTTCGAGCGGCAAACGAGCTTCTTCCTGACCGGCGGCATTGCGGCCGTGCATGCGGCAGACCGGTCGCGCGGCGCGATCTGGGACGCGCTGCAACGCCGCGAAGTCTATGCGACCTCGGGCCCGCGCATCATGCTGTGGTTCGACAAGGTCGACGGTGCGAAGCCCGTTGCGATGGGCGGCTCGGAAGAAACGACGGCCGCCCCGACCTTCGAGGTCAAGGCCGTCGGCGCGTTCAAGCAGAAGCCCGGCTGCCCGGTCTTCGACGCGCAGGGTATGGACAAAGACCGGCTGAAGACGCTCTGCTCGGGCGAATGTTTCAACCCATCCGACATCCGCAGCCTGATCACCCGCATCGAGGTCGTGCGCATCCGGCCGCAGATGCGCGCCGGCGAGCCCGTCGACGGGCTCATCGAGGACAAGTTCCTCGTGCATGACTGCAAGCCCGACCCGAACGGCTGTTCCTTCCGGTTCAGCGACCCGAGCTATACGGCGGGCAAGCGCGACACAATCTATTATGTCCGTGCGATCCAGGAGGCGCAGCCGACGATCAACGCCAACCCGCTGCAATGCACGAAGAATGCCGCGGGCAAATGCGTGAAGGTCAAGCTGTGCTACGGCGACTGGCGCGGCGGCAAGGGTGACTGCCTCGCCCCCGCCGAGCCGCGCGCCTGGTCCTCGCCAATCTATCTCGACTGGCCGAAAGCGAAGCGTGGATAGCAGAAAGCTGTTCGCCTTCGGCGCAGGCATCGGCCTGGTCATCGCGCTGGCGACGGCGCTCGGCCCCCTGAAGGGAGGCGGCGGGGACGCTGGCATCGCGGCGCGGGTTGGCGACGGCGTGGTGACCAAGGCGAAGCTTGACCGGTCGATCGCCGCGCTGAGCGCGGACAACCGCAATCCGGTGAGCGCGGCCGACCGGGTGCGCGTGCTCGACCGGCTCATCGACGAGGAAGCGCTGGTGCAGCGCGGCATCCAGCTCGGGCTGCCGGCCAGCGACCTTGCGGTCCGGAAGGCGCTCGTCGATGCGATGATGCAATTCGCGACCGCCGAGGCCGATGCGAAACAGCCGACCGAGGCTGAGCTGCGCGCCTTCTACGCCAACCGCCCGGCGCTGTTCGCGACCGAGGCGCGGCTGCGTGTCCAGGCGGCAGTGCTGCCGTCCTACCAGCCCGACGCGGTCGCCAGCCTCAGCGCGGCGCTGAAGCGCGGTGTGCCGCTTGGCGAGGCCGCGAAGGCGGCGGGTGCGGAACCGCTCGCCGTCCCCGACGCCGCCATGCCCGCCTCCCGCCTCGCCGCGATGGCCGGATCGACGGTGCGCGACGCGGCAATGGGCCTGCAGGTCGGAGAGACCGGCGGCGCGACTGCCGCCGACGGCCGGCTGTTCATCGTCCACCTGTCCGAACGCACCCCCGGTGCCCGCGCGCCGTTCGAAGCGGTCCGCCCTGCGGTGCAGGACGCCTGGGAGCGCATCGCCCGCGAACAGGCGGTGGACCGCTACCTTGCCAATTTGCGTAAGGAGTTGCGGGTCCGGAAGATCGGCAGCTGAAGAAATCGCACGCCGCAGATCACAATTAATAACCGCTGTACTATCCTAGGTTGTATTGTCGATTTACAAGTGCTTCGGAAATACATTCGACAATGTTATACGATATTTCCGATATAATTTAAAATATCAAAATATTTGTTATTGAGGCGGATCGAATTGGACGTTCGCATGTTGTATGTTTGTGGATATATTTCTGCACGACCATAAGGGTTCGATCATGAATTCACTTCAAAAGACTTTGGCAGCGCTCTTCGGCCTCGGCCTCATCACGGCACCGGCGCATGCGCAGGCCGCCGCGTCGCAGTCGACCACGGGCACGACGAAGATCATCCAGCCGATCTCGCTGTCCAAGAATAGCGATCTGGCCTTCGGAACCGTCGTCCGCGCCTCAACCGGCACGAACAGTGTCGTCATTGACGGCACAACCGGCGCACGGACGATCAGCGGTGCAGGCGACGGCGTGCTCGTCACCTCGACCACCGGCCGTGCGACCTACACGGTGACAGGCGAAGGCGCGCAGACTTTCTCAATCTCGGTTCCGGCGACCTTCGCGATGACCAGCGGCGCGAATACGCTGACGGTTACTACGGCGGCCTCAGGCACCACCGGCACGCTGTCGGGCACGATCGGATCGTCTGGCACGGCCGCCTTCGGCGTCGGCGGCAGCTTCCCGCTCGCGAACAGCCAGGCGAGCGGTGCTTACAGCGGGTCGTTCACGACGACAGTCGCGTACAACTAGGCCAGTCGATACCCCTGCGGCGTACGCTTTCCGAGCGTTGCTGCAGGGGCTTCACTATGCCGCGACGAGCATTTGCGTTCTTTTTATGTTCTTGTCGCGACTCGCGAGGCTTGCCTAAATTGCACGTATGAACCTGCGCGCTATCGACCCTGCCGCCTACGCCCTTATCGCGCACATTGCCGCCGTGGCGAAAGTCGCGGCTCTGCCAGCACCGCCGCTGGTGGTCCGGCTGCCGGAGGGCGCGGATGAGAATTTCCGGAGTGCGGCGCGCAGCCTCTGGGGCAAGCCGCATGGGACGTTGGAGGACTGGCTTCCTTAGCCTTACCCCAACACCGCCCGCGCCTGTGCCCCGAGGTGCGCCAGCATCGCCGCCGTGACTGTTCCTGTCCGCGCCCGCCGCACCGTCCCGGCGAACCGTTCCACCCGGTCACGGTTCGCCGCCAGCCAGCGCTCCACTGCAGCCACCGGCGCGCCGCCTTCGGCGATGCGGCCGATGAGGTCGAGGCGGAGCTGCTCGAAGTCGCGGACCAGCGTCGCGACGAGCAGCCGTTCCCACGGATCGGCGGGGCGCATCTGGGTGGCGGCGCCCTTGGCCCAGTCGAGGCCGAGCGCTTCGCCGAGCATCGTATAGGCGTCCACCGCGTCGCGCTCGGCAACGCCGAGATCGGCGGCGAGGCGGGCGACGCCGACCGCGCCGTCGAGCGCTTCGAGCCGCACGAGCATCTTCGCGATGTCGTCGGGCGCGCCGGCCTTGGCGAGCGATTGGGCGAAGCGGTCGATCTGGGCGCGCGGTTCGGGGCGCAGCAGATGGTCGATCTGGCTGCCGATGCGCTCGATGCCGGGCTTCAGGCGCGCGATGGTCTCGAACGGGGTCACGCCGGAATCGCCGCCGCGCATGAGGTCGCCCATCTGGGTGCGCAGCCCTTCGATGGCGTGCGCGTGCAAGGCGATCTGCGCGGTCGCAGACGCCGTGCTCGCGTCGATGGCGCGCCACAGTGTGCGCAAGTCGAACATCTCGCGCACCGCGACGAAGGCCCCCGCGACCTGGGCAAGGCTCGCGCCCAATTCCTCGGCCAGCTCGAAGGCCAGCGGGATGCCGCCGCGGTTGACGATCTGGTTGGCGAGCTTGGTCGCGATGAGCTCGCGGCGCAGGCGGTGGTTGTCGATGGCGGCGGGGAAGCGTTCGACCATGACCGCCGGGAAGGCGGCGTGCAGGTCGAAGGCGAGCACCGGATCGTCCATGAGCGGCGACACGACGAGCGCTTCCTTCAGCGCCATCTTGGTATAGGCGAGCAGCACCGACAGTTCGGGGCGTTCGAGCCCCTGCCCGCCCTGCATGCGCTGGGTCAGCAAATCGTCGCCGGGCAGGCCCTCGACGGCGCGGTCGAGCCGGCCGGCAGCTTCCAGCGTCTGGATCACGCGCAGCTGCGACGGCAACGCGGCCGCGCCGCCGGCCTCGGCGACCGACAGCGCCTGCGTCTGCATGATGTTGTCGCGCAGCACGAGCCGTTCGACATCGGCGGTCATCTCGGTCAGCAGGCTGTTGCGGTCTTCGAGCGACAGCGGCGTCGCGGCGAGCGCGATCTTGATGTTGACCTCATTGTCCGACGTGTCGACCCCGGCCGAATTGTCGATGAAGTCGGTGTTGATGCGGCCGCCCCTGCGCGCAAACTCGCTGCGGCCCGTTTGGGTGGTGCCGAGATTTGCCCCCTCCCCCACCACCTTGACGCGTAGGTCGGCCCCGTTGACGCGGATCGCGTCATTGGCGCGGTCGCCGACATCGGCATTGGATTCGCTCGACGCCTTCACATAGGTGCCGATGCCGCCGAACCAGATCAGATCGGCCTGGGCTTTCAGGATCGCCGTCATCAATTCGGCTGGCGACGCGCTGTCGGCGCTCAGGCCGAGCATCGCCTGCACCTCGGCGGACAGCGGGATCGATTTCTGGTCGCGCGGGAAGATGCCGCCGCCCTTCGAAATCAGCTTCGCGTCATAATCGGCCCATGACGAGCGCGGCAGCGCGAACAGCCGCTGGCGTTCCTTGAAGGACTTGGCGGGATCGGGGTCGGGATCGAGAAAAATGTGCCGGTGGTCGAACGCCGCGACGAGCCGGAGGCTTGTCGACAAGAGCATGCCGTTGCCGAACACGTCGCCCGACATGTCGCCGACCCCGATGACGCGGACCGGATCGGTCTGCACATCGATGCCCATCTCGCGGAAGTGGCGCTGGACCGACACCCAGGCCCCCTTGGCCGTAATGCCCATCGCCTTGTGGTCATAGCCATAACGGCCGCCGCTCGCGAAGGCGTCACCGAGCCAGAAGCCGTGATCCTCGGAAATCGCGTTGGCGATGTCGGAGAAGGTCGCGGTGCCCTTGTCGGCGGCGACGACGAGATAGGGATCGTCGCCGTCATGGCGGACGACGGCATCAGGCGGGACGACGGCCCCGGCCTTGTCGAGATTGTCGGTGACCGACAGCAGCGCACGGATGAACACGCGGTAGCTTTCGGTGCCCTCGGCGAGCCAGGCGTCGCGGTTCGCGGGCGACGGCAGCTGCTTCGGGTAAAAGCCGCCCTTCGATCCGGTCGGCACGATGACGGCATTCTTGACCATCTGCGCCTTGACGAGCCCCAGCACCTCGGTGCGGAAATCGTCGCGGCGGTCGGACCAGCGCAGCCCGCCGCGCGCAATCGGCCCGCCGCGCAGGTGGATGCCCTCGACGCGCGGCGAATAGACCCAGATTTCGCGGTAAGGGACCGGCGGCGGCAGGCTCGGCACCTTGTGCGATTCGAGCTTGAACGCCAGCGCCTCGGCCCCGCCCGGCGCGTAGAAATTGGTGCGCAGCGTCGCGAGGATGACGGCGCGGTACAGCCGCAGGATGCGGTCGTCGTCGATCGCGGTGACGGCCGCGAATTGCTCGTCGATACGGTCGAGCAGGGCGGCTTCATCGCCGGTCCGCGCCGGGTCGAAACGCGCCTCGAACAGCGCGACGAGATCGGCGGCGATCGCCGGGTAGCGGCGCAGCGCATCGACAACGGTGGCGAGGCCGTAAGCGACGCCGGTCTGGCGCAGGTATCGGAAGTAGGCGCGCAGCAGGCCGACGGCGCGCGCTTCCAGCCCTGCGCCCATCACCAGCGCGTTGAACAGGTCATTCTCCTGCGCGCCGGTCAGGACTGCGCGCAGCGCCGGTTCGACCCGGGCTTCGAGTGCAGCGAAGTCGAGCCCCGCGCTGTCGGCGGATTCAAGCAGGAAGTCGTGGATATGGCCGAGCTTGCCGCCGCCGAGGTCGAAGGGGAATTCCTCGATGACGCGGAAGCCGAAATTCTCGAGCACCGGCACCGCTTCCGAGAGCGGGATGATCGCGCCGTGGCGGTAGATTTTCAGCCGCAGCTGGCCCGGCGCGTCATTGGGGCCGTGGTAAAGATTGACGTCGCGCGCGGCATCGTCGGGCAGCGCCGCCATGCGCAAAATATCGTCGGCGGCGTCGGTGGCGGTGAACTGCGCCTGATAGCTTGGCGAGAAAGCCTGGCCGTGGCTGAGTGTCAGCCGTGCGGCGCGCTGCGCACCGGCCTGTTCAGCGAGCGCGGTCTCGAGGCTGTCGCCCCAGCCGCGGACCAGCGTCGTCAGCCGCGCATCGAGTTCGGCCTCGTCGACGGCGCGCACCGATCCCGGCCGCGTCGCGAGCGTGTAATGGACACGCGCGAGGCCTTCGGCGCGCAGCTCGACCTCATAGCCCGACAGTTTCGCATCGAACGCGGCCTCGAGCATATGCCCGGCCGTCTCGCGGATCCCGCCGGTGTAGGCATCGCGCGGCACATAGACCAGCGCCGACACATAGCGCCCGAACGGATCGCTGCGCGCGAACAGTTTGGGCCGCGGCCGGTCGAGCAGCGACAGCAGGCCGAGCGCCATCTCGCCGAGGCGGTCGGCCTCGATCTGGAACAGTTCATCCTTGGGCAGCGTGTCGAGAATATGCGCGAGCGCCTTGCCGGCATGGCCCTTGGGGTTAAAGCCGAGCGCGTCGCTGACTTCGGCGACCTTGCGGCGCAGCACGGGCACGTCGCGCGGCGGCGCGACGAGCGCCTGGCTGGTGAACAGACCGATGAAACGATGCTCACCGACAACGCGGCCCGAGCGGTCGAAGCGCTTGACGCCGACATAGTCGAGTGCGGTGCGGCGGTGGACGGTCGACAGCGCGCTGGCCTTGGTGACGAGCAGCGGATGCGGCCCGGCCATGAAGCGGCGCAGGCCATCGGGCAGCACCTCCATGCCGTCGGCACCGCGCCACAGCGCGAAGGCGGCGTCCCGCAGCAGGCCGAGGCCGTGGTCGCTGGCGGGCGCGAACCGCGCATCGTCGAGATCGTCGTCGAAGCGATAAGCGTGATAGCCGAGCAGCGTGAAATTGTCGGCAGCGAGCCAGTCGAGGAAGGCGGCGGCTTCGGCGATTTCATGCGGCGCGAGCGGCGGCGGATTGTCGCGCAACTCCTTACCCGCCGCCTTCATCTCGGCAAGCATCGCCGGCCAGTCGGTCACGGCGGCGCGCACGTCGGCAAGGACGTGGGCGAGACTGTCGACAAGGTCGGCGCGGGCGCGGGCGTTGGCGCGCGCGAGCTCGATGTAGATCAGCGATTCGCCGCCGACGGTCGGGTGGAGCAGCCGCTCGATGCGCAGGCCCGCCGCGCCGATCGCCGCCGAAACCGAGTCGACGAGGAAGGGCATGTCGTCGTTGACGATGGCCAGCGCCATGATGCGGCGGCCGGGCGCACTGTCCAGACTTTCCAGACGGATCGCCGGGGTTCCGGGCATGCGGCCGGCACCCGTATCACGCACGAATGCAGCAATGCGCGCTGCATCCTCGGGGGTCAGCCCGGCTGTCTCGCCGGGAAGTGCGCCGGTAAAAATCGCACGCGCAAACGGATCCGAAATACCATCAAGGGCCGGGTTCGCTGGCATGCGCACCACCTTTCGACAACGCCCCCATCAGAGGGCCGAACTGGCGCGGCTTATGCGGCTTGGCTCAATCCCGGGCAAGGGGCCGATCCGAGCTTCCTGAGCGCGGAATCGAGCAATTTCTCGCCATCGGGCACCGATTCCAGCACCGCGAGCGTGCCATTTGGCTCGCGACGGGCCACCAAAAGGACGAATTCGCTATTGTCGGCGGGAATCGCCAGATGCGCCACGACGGGTGCGGCGCGTAGCCGTTCGCGGACGCCCGAGGTTGCGTCGGAGGCCGGACGGCCAGTTGCGTTGCGACGGGCGAGCCGCTCGGCAGCAACCAGCGTCTTGAGCCCGCCTGCGGCGTCGATGAAGGTCTCGAACCCGCCCGAGCGCACACCGGCGCGGTGGGCGACTGAGAGCGCCGCTGCAAATTCGGTCGCCCGCGCCTTGTCGAGCCCAGCACCGAACACAAGCTTCACCACCGCCGTCAGCGGCGCACGCGCCTGGGACTTGAGCCCAGCCGCTGCGAGCAGCCAGGCGAATCCATCGGGATCCGCCACCGCCGCAAGATGCGCTTCGTAGGATTCGGACAGCGCACGGTACAGCGCAGCCCGCGACCGGCCATCATGCTGCTCGAACAGGCCGGCGGCCGCCTGTGCCGAGGCGATACGGCGGCTGACTTCGGTTTCGACGGGCGGTGGCAGTTCGACTTGGGCAAGCTCGCGCGCAATCGCGGCAGTCAGGTCGACGCTCGCCAATTCCTTCCAGTTGATCACGCCGTAGATGTAATCGATCTCGCCGCCGTCCGAGGACAGCGGCATCAGGATGCCGCGATAGAGCGTCTGCGCGCCGCGCTGCGACACGAACTCCGCCTCGAAGCCGACCGGCGCGCGGTTGGCGAGGATTTCGAGGAAATGATCGGTCAGCCGCGAAATCAGGGAGCGCGACGGAACTTCGTCGAGCGCGACATCGCTGCCCTCCAGCCCGCACTCTTCGCGCAGATGCCGGCCGACGAACCGCAGCCGCGGCTGTTCGCGGTCGGCGGTGAAGTCGAGCAGCACGCTGTGCGGACCGAAGTCGTCTAGGCTGGCCGGGTGCAGGTCGGCGACGCTCGGAAAGGCGCGGCCGTTCAGCAGCGACGACCAATAATTATAGGCGCGAACATGCATCCGCCGCTCGTCGGCGTCTGTGAACACCGGCGGCGCTTCGAACTCCGGTTCGGCGGAATCGCCTTCGTCAAAGTCGGCCATCGCACTCTCCCTGACGCGATGGTTACCCAACGCGGGTTGCAAGGGAGTTAACGGCGGCGAAGGCCGACGTTTGCTGTCGTCAGGCGGGTTTGAAGGTCATCGCGTCGCCGTTCATGCAATAGCGCAGACCGGTCGGCGCGGGGCCGTCGTCAAACACATGGCCGAGATGGCCGCCGCAGCGGTGGCAGTGCACCTCGGTGCGCGTCATGAAGAAGCTCTTGTCGACGGTGGTGCCGACCGCGCCCTTCAGCGGTTCGAAGAAGCTCGGCCAGCCGGTGCCGCTGTCGAACTTCGCGGCCGAGGAGAACAGCGGCAGCGCGCAACCGGCGCAGAAGAAGGTGCCCTTGCGATGCTCACGGTTGAGCGGGCTGGTGCCGGCGCGTTCGGTACCATGTTCGCGCAGAATGTAGAACTGGGCGGGCGTCAGCCGCTTTTTCCATTCGGCTTCGCTGTACTGAACGGTGAATCGCTCGACGGGCGCTGCGGCCTTCGCCGCGCCGCCGGCGCCGACGGCAGCCGCCAGCGAGCCGAGGAATGTACGCTTGGTCATGTTGGTGATCCTGTGGTCCATGCCCCTAGATACGCTCGGCCGGGCAAAAAGGTTACTCCCAAAGCATACCCGGCTTATCCACAGTTCGGCCCACCGCGAAATCACGCGCGCCGCTCGACCGGCGGGGCGCAAAATGAGACAAGCCAGCATGGCCACCATCCCCCTTCGCGCTGTCGAATCGCCTCCTGCTGACCCAACCGTGCTGCCGCAGAACATCGAGGCAGAGGCGGCGCTGCTCGGCGCGCTGATGATCGACAACCGGCTGGCCGAGGATGTGCAGCTGAAGCTGCGCCCCGAACATTTCTTCGAACCGCTGCACGCGCGAATCTATGAGCAGGTGCTGAAGCTCGTCGACCGCAACATGGTCGCCAACCCGGTGACGATGCGGCCGCTGTTCGAGAGCGACAGCGCTGCCTATCTCGCCGACCTCACGCAAAATTCCGCAGCGCTGCTCGCGGCAGGCGACTTCGCGCAGCAGATCTATGACCTCGCGCTGCTGCGCGAACTGATCACGGTCGGCCGCGACCTCGTCACGGCGGCGCTCGATACGTCGGACGACATCGACCCGCAGGCGCAGGTGCAGGCCGCCGAAATGGCGCTCTACAAGGTCGCCGAACAGGGCGAGGTGTCGGGCTCGGTCAAGAATTTCCACCAGTCGGCGACACTGGCGGTGCAGATGGCGGAGCGCGCGCTGAAATCGGGCGGGCATCTGTCGGGCATTACCACCGGTCTTGACGGCCTCAACGCCAAGCTCGGCGGCCTGCACCGGTCCGACCTTGTCATCCTTGCCGGACGTCCGGCGATGGGCAAGACGGCGCTCGCTACCAACATCGCCTTCTCGGCAGCGCAGCGGCTCATGAAGGACAAGGATTTCGGCACCGCGGCGACCGAGAGCGCCGGCGCGGGCGTCGCCTTCTTCAGCCTCGAAATGTCGGCAGACCAGCTGGCGACGCGTATCCTCGCCGAGCAGTCGGGCATCAGTTCCGAGTCGCTCCGCATGGGCAAGATCAGCCAGGAGGAGTTCCGCCGCCTCGCGCGCGCCGCCGCCGACCTGCAGGACCTGCCGCTCTACATCGACGACACGCCCGGTCTCAGCATCGCAGCTCTACGCACCCGCGCACGCCGCCTGAAGCGGCAGCGCGGTATCGGTCTGATCGTCGTCGACTATCTCCAGCTGCTGCAGGGCACTGCGAAGAATGCCGCCGAAAACCGCGTGCAGGAAATCTCGGAAATCACCCGAGGCCTGAAGACGCTCGCCAAGGAACTCAACGTGCCGGTGCTGGCGCTGTCGCAGCTGAGCCGCGCCGTCGAGCAGCGCGAGGACAAACGGCCGCTGCTCTCCGACCTTCGCGAATCCGGCACGATCGAGCAGGACTCCGACATCGTGATGTTCGTGTACCGCGAGGAATATTACCACGCCTCGAAAAAGCCCGAGGACGGCAGCGAGAAATTCCAGCAATGGCTGGAAAAGGCGCACCGCATCGAAGGCATGGCCGAAGTCATCGTCGCGAAGCAGCGGCACGGTGCGACCGGCATCGTCGAGCTGGCATTCCACAAGCAGACGACCAAGTTCAGCGACCGCGCGAATGAGGGCGGGATTCCGGAGCGCTACGAATAAATATCAGTTCGTTCGGTGCCGGTGGGGGAGTATTCGACGATGAAGACGACGCTCGCGATTATTGTCGCGCTCGCGCTGGTGCCCAGTCTTGCCCGTGCCGACGAGCCGGCACCGCGCAAGGATCAGCTGGCGTTCCGCGAGCTCTACCGGGAGCTGGTCGAGACCGACACGTCGGTTGCGACCGGAAGCTGCACTGCGCTGGCCGAAAAGATCGCGACCCGATTCCGGGCGGCAGGTTTTGCGGAGTCGCAGCTCACCCTGTTCAAGGACGAGAAACTGCCGCTCGACGGCGGTCTGGTCGTCGTGATGCCCGGCTCGTCGCGAACCGCCAAGCCGATGCTGCTGCTCGGACATATCGACGTGGTGAACGCCCGTCGCGAAGACTGGCAGCGCGACCCGTTCAAATTCATCGAGGAAGGCGGCTATTTCTACGGGCGCGGCACCTCGGACATGAAGGTGCTCGATGCGATCTGGATCGACACGTTGATCCGCTACAGGACCGAAGGCTACCGGCCGAAGCGCACGATCAAGCTGGCGCTGACCTGCGGCGAGGAGTCGGGCGGCCGCATGAATGGCGCGCAGTGGCTCGCCGAGCACAAGCCCGAGCTGATCTCGGCGGCCTTCGCCCTCAACGAGGGCGGCGGCGGCGACAGCGATGGGCATGGCAAGCTGTTGAACCAGACCATGCAGATCGGCGAAAAGTCGAACCGGAGCTTCGAATTACAAGCGACCAACGCGGGCGGGCACAGCTCGATCCCGATCGACGACAATGCGATCTACCAACTGTCGGACGCGCTGATCCGCGTGCGTGCATATAAATTTCCCGTCCGGTTCAACGACACGACGCGGGCCTTCTTCGCCAAGGCCGGCCCGTCGCGCGGCGACGCGATCGGTGCGGCGATGGCGCGCCTCGCTGCGGACCCGGCCGACAAGGCCGCCGAAGCGATCGTCTCGACTGACCGGACCTATAACTCGATGCTACGGACCACCTGCGTGGCGACGATGCTCGAGGGCGGGCATGCGCCGAATGCCCTGCCGCAACGCGCGAAGGCGACGGTCAATTGCCGGATCGTGCCCGGCGAGGATGCCGACACGACGCGGGCGGCGCTGGTTCAGGCGATCGGCGACCCGAAGCTCAGCGTGACGATGGTCGGCCGCTTGCGCCCGATCGCCGTGCCGCCGCCGCTCGACCCGAAGGTCGTCGGCCCGGCCGAGCGGCTGGTGGCCCGCTATTTCCCGGGCGTCCCCTTCCTGCCGAGCATGTCGACGGGCGCGACCGACGCGACCTACCTCGCGCCGATCGGCATTCCGACCTACGGCATCCCGGGCCCCTGGGGCGATCCGGACGGCAATGGCGCGCACGGCCTGAACGAACGGCACGCCGTGCGCTCGGCCTATGTGTCCCGAGATTTTCTGTATGATCTCGTGAAGGCTTATGCGGACCAGAAGTAGGCGGGGTCGGGCAAGGTCGCACCTGCTGCCAATGGGCGCTTGCCTGCAACGGCATCGGGCTCGGCGCCCATCCAGCGCCTTGCCTCGCTCCGAAGCGCCTTACGGCAACGGCGGCGGCATCGTCGATGCGACGGTGGAGCGCGTCAGGCGTTCGTCGAGATAGGCGGCCAGCGCGGGCCGCGCGGACAGGCCAGCACCACCCTCGGGCGTGTTGCGGAGGTAGAAGAGAATTGGGATCAGATATACATCGACGCGGGTGAACCTGTCGCCGCCAATGGTTCCGGCCTCGACTACGCTCTGGAGCAGATCGAGATAGGTGTCGAGTTGCGGCAGCGATGCTTCGATACGAACGCGGTCGGGGCTGCCATCCTCGGTGCCGGGGATCATATAGGCGAACAGATATTGACGGATCAGCGGCGGTTCCATCGTCGAGGTGATGATCGCATTCCACATGTCGACCACAGCCGCCTTTGCAGGATCGGATGGCATCAGCGCGGGCTCGGGAAACACCCGGTCGATATAGTCTATAATTGCGCGCGATTCCCCCAGCCTGACGTCGCCGTGCCGCATCGCCGGAATTTTGCCGAGAGGACGGATCGCCAGAATCTCCGGACTGTGCGGCGGCGCACTGATCGAGACATGCGCCACGCACTTCTCCGCAAGCGCGATCCGCGTGGACCAGACGAAGTTGCTCTGCGGCAGACCAAGGATTTCGATGTCGCTCATGCGTGGCTCCTGCTTGGGGTTCACATGCATAACGAACGACGGTCATCGAAACGGACGGCCTTGGAAGTCAACCGTCGAGTGCGGCATGCTTTGCCAGCAAATATGCCCGCACGCCGGGGGCTTCGGTGAGTCCAACCGCGCGATAATAGGCCTCGGCCGCCTCGTTCGTGCGTCCAAGACGCGCGAGCGTGGCACCGCGGGTCGCCCAATAGGGCTGATGGCTGGCAACCTGATACGGAACGAGCGCATCGAGGATCGACAGAGCAGCGTCGGAGCGGTCCGCTTCGGTCAATGCCGCAGCCTGCGCAATGCGCGCACCGAGGGTGGGCGTGAACGATACAAGCGACTCGTACAGGTCGGCGAGTACCGCCCACTCGGTGCGACCCGAGCGACGGCGATCGACATGTACGGCCTGGATCGCAGCCTCGATCTGGAAGCGCCCGGGGCGGCCCAGTGCGCCCGCTCGGCGCAGAAGCGCCTCCGCCTCATCGATCATAGGCATCGACCAGAGCCCGCAATCCTGTTCGCTCAAGGGCACGAAGGCACCGGTATCGCCGACGCGCCGCGCGGCCCGGCGGGCATGACTGAACAGCATCAAAGCCAGCAGGCCGAGCGCTTCGGCGTTTTGTGGCACATGATCGGCAAGGATGCGGGCGAGCCAGATCGCCTCTTCCTCCAAGCCGCCTGCTGCGTTCCCCCCATCGACGTCCATCGACCATCCGAGCGTGAAGGCGGCGTAGATTGCATCGAGCAGCGGTTCGATCCGCGCGCCCATCTGATCCGGTCCCGGCAGTTCAAACCCGATGCCGCTCCCCACCAGCTTCGCCTTGGCCCGGACCAGCCGCTTCGTCATCGTGGCGGGAGACACAAGGAATACGGACGCAATGCGCTCCGCCGTCAGGCCAAGCACAACCTGCAGCATCATCGGTGTGCGGGCGTGAACGTCGATGGCCGGGTGCGCGCAGGCGAGCATCAGCGCCATACGCTGATCCTCAAACGGGGCCTGCGTGGCGGAGATCGCTTGCAGCTCCTCCTGCGCCCGCGCCAATTCCGCCTGCGCTTGATCGGCCAACGCACCACGCCGCGCAACGTCGATTTGCTTGCGGCGCGCGACGGTCAACAGCCATGCTTCGGGGTTGCGCGGCGTGCCTTCGCTCGGCCAACGTGCCAGCGCCAGCATGAGCGCATCCGACAGCGCATCCTGCGCGCCGGCCAAGTCGCCGGACCGCCGCGCCAGCAATGCGACAAGCCGGCCGAACGACTCGCGCGCAACGCGCTCAGCGGCCGTCCGGCCGGTCATCGTCAGTAGGTCAGGATCGGGCGCACTTCGACCGCGCCCCTCGATGCCGCAGGATTGCGCGCGGCCCATTCCAGAGCTTCGTCGAGGTCCGCCGCCTCGATGACATAATAGCCGCCGAGTTGTTCCCGGCTGTCGATATAGGGGCCGTCCTGAATCTCGCGCTTGCCATCGCGAACTCGCACGACGGTCGCGGTATGGGCATCCTTCAAAGCATTGCCGCTGCGCATCACCCCGGCGTCGATCATCGCCTTTGTGTAGGCGCCCCAGGCCGGTCCATCGGGATCCGTTTGCTGCGCCCCTGCATCCGCAATGGCGGTCGCCGGCACATAATTCATGATCATATATTGCATGGTGATAGCCTCCAGATCGGAGCGTTTGTACTCCAATCCCTATGACGCGCACGACCGCCCGGTTCGGACATCATCGTGCGCGATGACTCCGCGCCCGGCTTTCGCGCGAGGCGGCTGATTGGGCGACGTGACGTTGCCATCGCCTGCCCTCGCACGCTACTCGCTATGGATGCCGCCTGCGCCGCCACCTCCGCTCCGTTTGAATATCGACCTGGAGGCACTGGCCGCCAACTGGCGGTGGTTTGCCAAGGCGTCCGGGCCGGCGGCCTGCGGGGCGGCGATCAAGGCGGACGGGTACGGCATCGGGGCGCGGGCTGCGCTGGACCGGCTCGCCGCAGCCGGATGCCGGGATTTCTTTGTCGCAACTTGGGCCGAGGCGGCAAAGCTGCTGCCGCTCGCGGACGGGCTTACGCTGCATGTGTTGCATGGGGTGCGCGAGGCGGATCTGGACTTTGCCCTCGCAACTTCGGCGGCGCCGGTGCTCAATACGTCGGCTCAGGTCGCGCTCTGGCGTGCGGCCGCCGCCGATCGGGTCTGCGATGTCATGGTCGATACGGGGATGAACCGGCTCGGGCTGTCGCCGGCCGATCGCGCGCTGGTCGAAGGGCTCAATGTCGATCTGCTGATGAGTCACCTCGCCTGCGGCGAGGAGCCGGGCAGTGCGATGAATGCGCGGCAGCGCGACGCTTTCGCCGCGCTCGACTCGCCGGCCAAGCGGCGCAGCCTCGCCAATTCGGGCGGCGTCACGCAAGGCGCGGGGTTCGCCTTCGACCTGACACGGCCGGGCATCGGCCTCTATGGCGGCACGCCGGGGCCGGGCAAGCAGGTGGCACATATCGAAGCGCAAGTCGTGCAGGTGCGCGACATCGCGGCGGGGGATAGCGTCGGCTATGGCGCGACCTTCGTCGCCGAGCGGGCGATGCGCGTCGCCATCCTTAACCTCGGCTATGCCGACGGCTATCGCCGGGCCTTCTCAGGCGGACGTGGCACGGCGGGCGGGCGGGCGGTACTTGGCCGCGTGTCGATGGACCTGACTGCCATCGACGTGACCGGCGGCGATGTGGCCGAGGGCGACTGGATCGAGGTCGATTTCGACCTGCCCGCAGCCAGCGCCGCGACGGGCCTGTCGCAATATGAGTTGCTGACCGGCTTGGGGCACCGCTATCAGCGCGTTTACAAATGACTGTCGTTTTTGCCCCCATCCTTGCCCTGCTCGTCTCGATCGGGAGCTTCACCGTGGCCGCGCTTGCCGCGATCGGCCGGCTGGCGCGCTTTACCGGCACGGCGGTCGCGCGGCTCGTGTCACCGCCTTATTATGCGAGCCGCTTCCTAGAGCAGCTCTTGATCGTCGGCTATCTGTCGCTACCCGTCGTCGGCCTGACCGCGCTGTTCACCGGCGCAGCGCTCGCCCAGCAGATTTTCGTTGGCGGCAGCCGGTTCAACGCGGCGAGCACGGTGC
>CALRQP020000002.1:0-204330 GCA_943370355.1 Sphingomonas paucimobilis | reverse complement strand
GCCTGCTCGGCGAAATGAGCGGCAACCCGGCGGCGCGGCTGTTCATCGAGATCGGCTATACGTTCGGCCGCGACGAGCGGCAGGTCCGCTTCTACCAGACCGGCGAGGATCGTGAGCGCGCGCGCAACCTGCAGCGCGGCCTGTGCGATGCCGTGCTCGCCGGCGACCCCGACATTGCCCGGTTGATGATGCAGCGCCGCTCCGCGATGATTCGCGAGTGGCTGGCGCGTGACGCATGACGGTCGCCGAATTTCGCGGATTCGGCGGCGTACGCCTGAAGGCCGAAGTCAGCGGCGCGCCGGACGATCCGGCGGTGCTGCTCGTCCATGGCGGCGGTCAGTCGCGGGCTGTCTGGGCCGACGCGGCACTCGCGCTCGAGGCCGCCGGACGGCGGGTGATCAATCTCGACCTGCGCGGCCATGGCGGCAGCGAATGGCCAAGCGATGCGCGATATGACTTCCAGTCGCATGCCGAAGACCTGCGCGCGGTCCTGGCGCAGCTGCCGACCCGGCCGGTCGTGGTTGCCGCCTCGCTCGGCGGATGGATCGCGACGGTGGCGCTGGGCAGGGACGCTGCCAATCTCGCCGCAGGTTTGGTGCTCGTCGATCTGCCGGTCCAAGTCGATCCGGACCTGTCGCGAAGCATCGGCGAGCGGCTGCGGCAGCATGTCAGTCAGGGCAATCTCGAATGGGATGTTCGCCTGATCGGTGCGCTCGACATTGCCGATGTCCCGGACCAGATCTGCCGCGCGGCGCCTGGAATTGCGATCCCGGTGCTGTTTGTGCGCGGTGCGGCAAGCGAACTCGGCACAACCGCAGAAGCCGCAGAGTTCGTGGCGTTACTACCCGACGCCGAATTCGCCGAAGTGGAGAGCGCGCGTTCGCTGGTTCGGGCCGACCGGACCGAGGCGTTCAATGCGCTGCTGCTCGACTTCCTCGAGCGCCGCTTGCCGCGGACGCCGCCGGAATATCGCACCGGGTCGGACGCCCGGACCTTGCGCGATGCCTTGGGCTGCTTTGCGACCGGCGTGACCATCGTGACGGCGATCGCACCCGATGGGCGGCCTATCGGGCTGACGGCGAACAGCTTTACCTCGGTTTCGCTTGATCCTCCGCTGCTGCTGGTCTGCATCGCCAATTCCGCGGGGACTGCAGACTCGCTGAAGGCTGCGGAGCATTTTGCCGTCAATGTCCTGCAGATCGGTCAGCAACCGGCCTCGAACCGCTTTGCCGGCAAGGGCGAAGACCGGTTCGCACAGACGCCGTGGACCGCCGGCGAAACGGGCGCGCCCTTGCTGACGGGGGCTCTCAGCAGCTTCGAGTGCGCCCGTCATGCGGTCCACGATGGCGGCGACCATTTTATTCTGGTCGGCCGGGTGGTGCGCGCGGCTTTTGAGCCACGCCGCGATCCGCTCCTCTATTTTCGGGGCAAATACCGGCGGCTGCACTTCGCCTGACAACAGGGCTGGACAGGTCGAAGATCTACGCATATTTCACTTAGTTATATAAGTCGGAATCGATTTGGGGAGATGGCGGTGGCTTGGGTCAATCGCGACAAGTGCGCGATCGTCGGCGTCGGCGCGACGGACTATTATGTCCGGGGCAAAAGCTGGCCGCGCACGATCAACGACATGGCCGGCGAGGCGATCCTGAACGCCTGCGCCGATGCCGGGATCAGCATCAAGGATGTCGATGGCATCGCTTACTATTCGACGGCGGGCGCCGGCTATCTGGACAAGTTCGACACCGCCAGCCTCATGGAAACGCTCGGTATCCCGCACGTCGGCTTTTCCGCGACGCTGACCAGCGGCGGCGGCGGTTGCCCCGGCGCGATTGGGCTGGCAACGGCCGGACTGATGAACGGCGACTGCAAATATACCATCACTTTGATGGCGCTGCAGCAGCTGCCTCAGCACCGGCTCGGCGTCGTGTTCGGCGCGGCTGCCCCAAATGCCGAAAACAGCTTCCTGCAACCCTCGGGCCTCGTTGGGCCGGGCCATTTGATGTCGGTGCTCGCACGCCGCCACATGTATCTCTACGGCACCAAGCCGGAGTCGTTCCGCGAGATTGTGATGGCGACGCGCGCCAATACGCATAACCGTCCGAAGGCTGTCCGCAAGGCGCCGCTGACCGTGGAGGAGTATGACAGCTCCCCGATGCTCGCCGATCCGCTCCGCCGTCTCGACTTCTGCCTCGAAACTGATGGTGCCGTCGCCGTGATCACCACGACGATGGACCGGGCCAAGGACTGCCGCCATAAGCCGGCAGTAGTGCACGGGGTCGCGCATGGCGGCCAGCGAGAATGGGGGCGCGCCTTTGCATGGATGGGAATGCCCGACCCCTATTTTGCCTCCTCCGGCCACAAATTCGTCGCGGACCGGATCTGGGAGCAGACGGGCCTGTCAGCCAAGGACATGGACGTCGCGCTGATCTACGATCATTTCTCCTGCATGGTGCTGATGCAGCTTGAGGATTACGGCTTCTGCGAAAAGGGCGAGGGCAGCGATTATGTTCTGTCCGGCAAGGTTCGCTACGATGCGGCCTCGCGCGGGGGCGTCAACAGCGGCATTCCCGTCAACACGCACGGCGGCAATCTGAACGAGGCCTATATCATCGGCATGACGCATATCGTTGAAGGCGTCGAGCAGGTGCGCGGAACCGCGATCAATCAGGTGGCGGACGCCGAATTCGCGCTGGTGACCGGCGGCCCCGCATCGCTGCCCGTCTCCGGCCTTGTCCTGAGGAGCGCATAATGGCCTATGGACCCGCGCGTGCCCTGCCGGGCGAGCAGATCGCGATTACCACCAATCCCGATACCGAGCCCTTCTGGCAGGCCGCCAAAGAGGGCCGGCTAACCGCCTGCCAATGCGCTGACTGCGGGCATTTCCGCATGCCGCCCACGGCCTATTGCCCGCAGTGCCAGAGCCGCAACAAGACGTGGCCGACGCTGCCAGGGACGGGCACGGTATTCAGCTTCGCGATCTGCAACAAGAACCCCAAGACCGGCGAAGACTATGTCTATGTGCCGGTCGTGGTCGACCTCGACGGTGCGCCAGGGACACGGCTCAACGCCAATGTGTCGGGTTGTGACGCCGAGGATGTGCGGATTGGCATGAAGGTCACCATCGACTGGACTCCCATCAAGGATGGCTGGGTCCTGCCGAACTGGAAGAAAGCCTGAGCCCGTGGCCGAGACATTTCCCGATGTGCTCGATCCGATCGAACTGGCCAGCCGCGACTATCTGAATCGCTATCAGGAAGGTGCGCTCGCGGCGATCTGCGAACATGCCTATCGCTCGGCTCCGCTGGTCCGCGAAACCTGGGACGCGAAGGGCGTCAAGCCATCGGACATCAAGTCGATCCAGGACTTTATCGCCAAGGCCCCGGTCATCGACAAGGACGACGTCCGGCGCTTTCGCGACGCGCATAACGACCCGGCCGGGGGCATGGGCAGCCATATTCCGGGCGAGACGGTGTCTATCGGCACCACTTCGGGAACGACGGGCGATCCGACGCCGGTGCCCAATTGGGTGTCAGGGGGTAGCGAACTCGCTTACGGTCGGGACAATTGGCATATCGGCGCGCGCCCCGGCGACTATCTGACCCACATGCTGTTCACCTTCCGCGGCGGTCATCGCCGCCGGATGTATGCGCAATATGGTCTGACCGAGATTACCTATTCGATCGCACCCGACGAGATTGCCCGCGCGGTCGAAGGGTCGCGGCGATTCCGCCCAACCATGTGGTCGATGTGTTCAACGCCCGTGCTGCTGATGCTCGAACATTATTTCGAGCGCACCGGCGAAGATCCGGTCGAGGCCTTGTCGAGCTACAAGGGCGCGATATTCGGCGGCGAGCCGCTCTCGGGCCGGTTGAAGAAGCTCACCGACAGCTGGGGGTTCGAAATGTTCGAAACGACCAGTCTCGGCGAAGTGGCCGGCGCGACCGAATGCCGGATGCACGACGGCTTCCATGCCTATGAGGATGTCGCCTTCATCGAGACGGTCGATCCCGTGACGCGCGAGCCGATCGCCGATGGCGAGGTCGGCGAGCTTGTCGTGACGACATTGCTCGACCGGCTGACCCCGCTGGTCCGCTACGGCTCGGGCGACCTCGCGACCGTGCACCGCGGCCAGTGCGGCTGCGGCAAGAACCATGCGCGTTTCAAGGTGTTGGGGCGCACCTCCGACCAGATACTCGTCGATGGCCGCTCGATCCTGCCGCGCGAAATCATGGGACTTGTCGAAGGTCATAGCGAGACGCGCGGGAGCCTGTTCCAGATTATCCGCACCGGCCGCGAGATGGACGCGCTCAAGCTGCGAGTCGGCTATGACGCCGGACGCATCGTCACCAGCCTCGACGAATTGCGCGGCCGCGTCCACGGCCAGATCGCCGAAGCGATCGGCGTCCCGGTTCACATCGAACTGATCGACGAACAGGAACTGCTGAAACTCGGCCCACCGCACAAGATTCCGCGGGTGACCAAGCAATGAACGGCATGACAAAGAATCCGATCACCGGCACGCGGCCCGACATCGTCGGTTGCTACAAGGCCGGCGGCCGCACCGAATTTTTTCCGGCCCGCTATGACGAACTCGAACGTCAGTCGCTGGGGATCGCGCGCTTGCTGCGCACCTTCGGCCTTGCGCCGGGCCGCACGATCCTCGTCGTGTCGCTGGTGCCCGAGGTCATTCAGTTCGCGCCGTTCGAAAAGGCCGTTCAGTATCTCGGCATGTATGGGATCAACGCGGAGTCGACCAATTTTGATGCCGGCCGCATCGAGTCGATCGCCCGACAGTTCGACGTGCCCGCGATCTGCGGCATCGGTGCGGCCTCGCTCGAGGGACTGCGCATGTTCGGCCACGATCCGGCAAAGGTCTTTGCCGGCCGCACCGTCTGGGCACGCGCGGATGCCTATGACGAGGTCAAGGCCATGCCGGGCGTCGATGCCCGGCGGCTGGTCATTCTCGGACCCCTGGTTGCCTATGAGTGCGCCAAGGGAGGCATTCATTACGACAATCGCGATTGGACGCTGGACGGCGCTGGCGGGACGCTCCGCCTGAGTTCGCGCATGCCCCGTATCACGCCGCTCAGCAATCTCGATACGGGCGTCGAAGGGCGCGTCCTTGACACTGCCTGCAACTGCGGCACCAAGGAAGCATTGATCGCGCTATGAAAATGCACGCCGCGCTCGAGCCCTATGCGACTGTCCATGCCTATGGCCTGGGCGATCTGCTCCACGAGCAGGCGCGCAGCCGACCGCAGATGACAGCCGTGATCGATGGCGCGCATCGCTACACCTATCTCGAGTTCAACGAACGGGTGAACCGCCTTGCGGGTGTGCTTCGCAGCAAGGGCTTAGTCAAAGGCGATCGCGTGCTGTGGCTGGGCCAGAACAGCTTTAGGGTGCTCGAGACCTTGCTGGCCAGTGCGCGGGTCGGGGCGATCTTCTGCCCGGCAAACTGGCGCTGGTCCGTCGATGAAATCGCCTTTGCGCTTGAGGATTTCGACCCGAAGGTCGTGTTCTGGCAGGAGGCCGAGGTCGGCTCCAGCATGCGCGCGGCGCGGCAGGGGTGGACGAGCCCGAATGGCAACTGGATCTGCCACGACAGCTGCCCGGGTGAGGATCAATATGAGGCGCTGCTCGCCGCAGCCGACCCGGAAACCGAGTTCGCGCCGGTCGAGACTTCGACGCCGCTGCTCGGGATTTACACGGCCGGGTTTTCGGGGCGACCGGGTGCAGCGTTGCTGAGCCATGAATCGCTGCTGATCGTCGCCTGGCTGGCGATGATGAGTCAGGCGATCGACGAGACTTCCGGCTATCTCGTGTCGGGACCGATGTTCCATCTCGGTGTGCTGATGGGGACGCTCGGCACCTTCCTCGCCGGCGGTCGCAACGCCTTTGTGTCGCGTGTGGATGCGGTCGAATTGCTGGAGAATATCCAGGAGCACAAGCTGACCCATGCCTTCGTGCCGCAGCCCACCATCCTACAGATGCGCGCTGCCAACTTTGACGGAAAATATGACGTGTCGTCGATCTGGGACGATCCGCAGATGTCGAAATATTTCATGCCGATGGTCATGCCATCGCATGCGCCGGCCGTCCGGCGCATGGGCGGCTATGGCCAGACCGAGATCGGCGGGCTGACGTCGGTTTTGTGGATGGGCGGAACCGGGGCAGGGCGCTCGGTCCCCTTCGTGCAGTTCAAGGTCGCTGACGACGACGGCAACGAGGTGCCGCACGGCGAAGCCGGCGAAATCCTCGCGCGCGGACCGATCGTCATGTGCGGCTATTGGAACCGGCCCGAGGAAAATGCCCGGCGTGTCATCGACGGCTGGCACCGCACCCACGACCTCGGACGGCGCGCACCCGATGGGAGCCTCATCTTTGTCGGTCCCAAGACCACGATGATCAAGACCGGCGTCGAGAATGTCTATCCTGCCGAGGTCGAGAATTGCCTGAAGCAGCATGAAGGCGTCGCCGACGTCTGCGTCATCGGTGTCCCGGACCCGACCTGGGACCAGAACATCAAGGCGCTGATCGTGCGCAAACCGGGCACCGACTTCCCGCCGGAAAGCTTCATCGACCACTGCCGTGCGCGGCTGGCGGGTTACAAAAAGCCCAAAATTGTCGAATTCGTCGACGCCCTGCCGAAAAATGCCGCTGGGTTTATCGATCGAGCGGCAGCGGATGCCGCATATGGTGGCGGAGGCTATCCCAGCGCCGGTGTTCGCGCCAGATAAGCGACCGAACGTCTTGCAAGTCCAGCGCGCCCTTGCATTCGGGCATGACGATCAAGCCAGTTTTGGGTCATGTTCTGCCAACATCTAAGCAAATTGGAACGCAGGCGAAATCTAGCACAGCGATTAGCACATTAGCTCAGAAGAGCAGATATATCCCAAATAATATCAGTAGTTTGGACATATCCGACGCGGACTCAAAATCCAGTTCCGCAAGGAGTGTCGGTTCGATTCCGACCGCCCGCACCAATATTATGTTTCGGCTGCCTGTTCCCGTTCGTCCGACCGTTTTGCGACATGCCGCGTGATCCATGCGCCCGTCTACAAGCTCGGCAGCCTTGTTCTCGACGATTTTTTGGGATCTGGCATTGCGCATCCGAACAGCGGGATTGAGGCGTGTCGCAGTCCGGAACAACGACGCGCCACCTCGCTCACTGTTCGGTGGACAAATGGCGTGACTGCATCGATTGGGCGGCAAAATCGGCCCGTCATGCCCAACGTGCGGCGTGCCTCACATCGACGACGTTGGAACAAGATTCATCCCTTGGCGTCTCGTCACTGAGGGCGACCGTTCTGGTTAAATAACGCCAGCCGCTCGAGTGCGGATTTGCAGCGCAAAGGTCTACACATGAAAATTCTGATGGTCTTGACCTCACACGATGTGCTTGGCGACACCGGCAAGAAGACAGGTTTCTGGCTAGAGGAGTTTGCCGCACCTTATTATGTCTTCAAGGACGCGGGCGCGGACGTAACGCTCGCTTCGCCCAAGGGCGGGCAGCCGCCGCTCGACCCTAAGAGCGACAATCCCGATGCCCAAACCGACGCGACCCGACGGTTCAAAACCGACGAAAATGCTCAGAAGGCACTGGCCAACACGGCCGTGTTGGCCACAGTGGCCGGAGAGAATTTCGACGCGGTCTTTTATCCGGGCGGACATGGACCCCTGTGGGATCTAGCCGAGGATCCGGTCAATACAGCCTTAATAGAAGACTTCGCAGCTCGCAGTCGGCCAATCGGCGCAGTTTGCCACGCGCCGGCAGTCTTCAAGTATCCTAAAGGCGCGGACGGCAGGCCGCTGGTATCGGGAAATAACGTCACCGGGTTTACCAATTCCGAGGAAGCGGGCGTCGGACTGACCGAGGTGGTGCCATTCCTTGTCGAAAACATGCTCAAGGCCAATGGCGGCACCTTCCAGAGAGGAGACGACTGGGCTTCTTTCGTTGTGGTCGATGGAAAGCTGGTAACGGGTCAAAACCCGGCATCGTCGGCGGAAGCGGCCCGCCGGCTTCTCGAATTGTCTGCACCGTCGTGAAGCGAGGACGATCAGAACACTGCGTCGGTCCTTGCAGGTCCTCTACCGACCGACCGGAGCCGGACTACGCGCGGGGGCGACGCAGAAGAGGCGCGACCCTCCCGGGGTCCCGTCCAAGCTTGGCGCGCGGTTTCGTTTGTGCCTAGAAATGGGCAATGACATCGAGCGCGCCAGCGAAAACGTCACGCGCGGCCAACGGTGGTATCCGCCCGATACTGCTGTTCTTTATCGTGGCACCAATCCTCGTCGCGTGTATCGAGACGTTTTTGCAGTATTCTGTGACACCCGACAGCGATCTGATGTCGTCGCTCGCGTTCGCCACGATGTTTACCGTGCCTGGAACCTTCTTTGCCTGGCTTACGACCACCCTTCTTGCCCGGTTACCGGGGGCCCGCAAACTTCCGGTGTCCCTGCTTCTTGTTATCGGCTTTGTCACCAGTCTGCTGGTATTCAGGCCCTATAATCTCCTTGTGTATGACTGGATATCGCGCGCCGCTGCACCCGCGACGCAACTGAGCCAGTCAGAAAGCGACAATGCCTCGCAAGCGGTCGCTAGATTTCTGTTCGTGAACATCCCGGGTGCCTTGATCTGGACCGGGCTAAACCTGTTGTTCATGATGCGGTTCGGTTTCCCGGTATATGGTTCGTCCACTGAGACGATCGAATCTGAACGCACAGCCGCCAGTCCTGCGCCTCCAAATCATGACGCGTCTCGTCTGCCAGACTTTTGCCGGACAGCAGGTATCGACGATCTGGGTAACTTGTGGGCCATCAGTGCGGAGGAACATTACCTCAAGCTTCGAGGCTCCTTTGGCACACGGATGATCCGCCATTCGTTTGGCGGGGCAATCGATCAGATGCCGAAGGAATGTGGACTTCGGATCCATCGTTCGCATTGGATCTCGTTTGGACGGGTTGCCCGGATCGACACCGAAAACGGCATGCAGCTCGTGTTGGCGGACGGGACGAAGATCCCGGTAAGCAGCAGTTATTGGAATGCCGTACGGCTGACGGAATCGTCCTTGCTCTCTGCCTAATGCCCTGACGCCTCTGCACGAGCCGTCGTTGGTGCCAGATGCTAAGGCGCGAATTCGAGTTCATGACAAAGCGCTTGAAATGCGCCCGAGTTGGCAACGACTTTCTTGAGCAAATCAGGGGTATGCCAACATGCACAGCGAACGAAACAGCGTGGACGCGCTTTGGGCCTGCCAGCTCTGCCTTTGCAAACACGCGAATGGCGCCACGCCACCTGAACGCAGTTTGCCGCTCGGTATCGTTTCCGCGGTCTGCGTTTCGATATGGTGATCGCCGTTAACCGCCGCGCTGCCTTTGCGGCACTCGCTGGCGCAGGCCTTGCCGCCGGGGCTTCCGTCGATTGCCGGGCCGCCGTCGGATCTGGCGGCAGCGTAGGGGCATCGGAGCATGGCGCGCTGGGCTGGACCTCGGACTTCCTGACCTATGATCCGATCGAAAATTTTCGCCAATCCTGGCGTATCCAGCGAAGCACCGCAGACGAAGCGGAGATCTTGCACTGGTATCATTTCATCATGGTCGCGGTGCCGATCGGACGGGCGCCCCAACCGGTGGTACGCTGGGAGGGAATTGAGCTGTCCCGCCACCGCAAGATCGGCGAACGACGCTATCGCGTACACGGCCACAATCTATCGTTCGCTCGCGACCTCGCGACAGGGCGGTTCGTCGATCAAGTCATCAATCCGATCACGCGCAGCACGATCCGGCCCCGCACGATGGCGCTGACCTCCGATCCGGGCTACTTCGCCAGTCCGGACGGCATGGTACCGCTAGGCTCGCCGAAGGCCGCGCCCCGGCCGAAATATGCGATGATCCGCCGCGAAGGCGACATCATCAAGATCGATGGCATCCGTGTGCCACCTGCCAACTGGCCGGGTACGTTCCTCGAAATGGGAACCGAGTCCACGCCCGCACAACTCTATTATAACGAGGCGCTGGATTGGTTGCCTACCGATGTTTCCGGTGCCTACGTCTTTCCCTACCCGGATTGGATGGAGATGGGCGATGCGCCGGGGCACATGTTCGCAGCATGGAGCGGATACAAGCTTCGCGACGTTGCCCAGCTTCCTCCTGAATTCCTCGAGCGAGCCCGGAAGGATTATCCGGATCTGCTCGCCGTCGACCTTAAGCAGTTTGACCGGCCGGTTCCGGGTTAATCTCATTAATATCATCCGAAGACGTGCGTGTTCTGGGATGCGTTGCGCAACCGTCCCGTCAGTCGATCTCTCGGCATCAAACCGCGCGAGTTTGGGCAGGTGCCTGCACCGCGACCGCCGGAGAGGCGGTGCCCGCCACCCTTAACCTGCTGGAGGTTCTACGATGCCAAACATGCCACTCATTAGTCGCCGTGCATTCGCAAGCGTAGGGGCCGCCACTGTGGCCGGCGGTTTGGTATCGCCCGCCCTGTCCGCTGCAAGCGGATCGCACGGCGGCAATCCGGGGCCGTCGAAGGTGACCTCCGAATATCTGTTTCTGGATGATCCCGATGAGGCCTTTCGCCAACATCTGCGCATTGAGCGCGACCTGGTGGATGCCGAGGGGACGACGCTGACCTGGTATAACTGGATCGCATTTGTCATCGCCGAGGGCCGATCACCGTTCCCGATCATGCGCTATGAGGGAATGGAGTATAGTTATTTCCGTAAGCTGCGAGACCTCGAATACCGCATCCATGCCCATAATCTGTCTTATGTTCGCGACCTGAACAGCGGGGCATTTGCCGATACGGTCGACAATCCGATCATCGGCAAGCACGTCAAGGCAAAGCCGACAGTGCTCCTCAACGATCCCGGCACACTCGCCTCGCCCCAGGGCTTTCGTAACCTGCGAAGCGACGGCAAGACCTATGTGCAGCCTTACCGCATGTTCCGGAAGCAGGACGATCTGATCAAGCTCGACAGCATCCGTACAGCCCCGCCGGACTGGCCGGTCGTTCACATCGAAAACTCGTGTCAGTGGGTAACGCTCGCCGATTTCCAAAATCGGTCGATCACGTCATTGCCTACCCATTTCAGCGGAACTTACGTCTTCCCATTTCCAGGCTGGCTGGAGATGGGAACCGCCAAGGGTCACATGCTTGGCTTCTTTGACGGACGCAAAATCAGCTCGCCCTCGGATCTGCCCCGCGAGTTTCTTGAGCGCACCGAGCGCGAATATCCTGAACTGCTCAGTCCGCGATGGCAGGAGTTCGACCGCCCGATGCCGTTCGCATGACCTGCGCAAGCAAGCGCTCAGAGGCATCGGTCCATCGCCGGTCAATTCATAACGTGCATGCATCTCGGGTCCACTAGAATGAATTAGTCAACCGGTTCCGACAACCGCACCATGCCACAGATATAAATCCGTATCTGGCTAAAAGACTTATCACGAAACTCGTGGAGTATAACTAAAAGCCTTACCAGCAGATCCGGGTCATGAATTTGGGGGAACTAAAAGCTCAATATTATAAGTCTGAACATACGGGGGAACTGAAATGAATATCCTGAAAGCCGCGCTCTTCGGAACTGCAAGTCTATTGGTGTTTCCAGACATCGCCGCGGCGGAGAATGCCAACAGCGCGGACGAGATTGTCGTGACCGCGCGAAAGCGCGAAGAGCGCCTCCAAGACGTCCCGCTGTCGGTGTCGGCGCTTACGGCAAAGCAACTCGAGCAGCTCCAAGTCCGGGATACCAAGGATATAGCAGCGCTAACGCCAGGACTGAATTTTGAAGGCTATCTCGGGGGCAGCGGCACGCCGGTGATCCGCGGTGCCTCGCAGCAGCGCATCACCGATCTCGACCAAAATGTTTCCAGCTTCTTTGATGGCATCTATCTTCCGCGCCAATATGCCGTGAACCTCGGTGTGATCGGCCTTGAACGCGTCGAGGTGGTCAAGGGGCCACAGAGCGCGCTCTATGGTCGAAACGCCTTCATGGGCGCGATCAACTACGTTACCAAGAAGCCGGGAAACGAATGGGCCGGCTCGGCCGAATTGACGGCCGGGATTTATAGCCGTTTTGACATATTGGGCGACATCTCCGGCCCGCTGATCAAGGACAAGCTCTTTGTCCGTTTCGGGGTCGGCTACAGCAAATTTGATGGCGATCAAAAGAACGGAAACCCCAACGCCAATGCCGACATCTCGCCAGGCTCGCCGGGCCGCGTAAACGGCTGGAACAACCGGTCGTATCAGGGTCGCGTCATTTTCAAGCCAACGGAAACCCTAAGTTTCGACTTTGGCTATTACCGGTTCGAGGTCTTTGCAGAGACACCGGCCGTCGTACGCCTCAACCGCACCTTCGCTGATACAAATTGCGGCGCAACATTCTCGAACGGTCGCGGTCTGTATTGCGGCGCGCTGCCCTACAAGTTCTCACCGTTGCCCGGGGGGGCACAACCATCGGTCGCGAACGTAGACCCGCGAGGCTACGGGCTTGATTCGACAAGCACGATCCTGGTTGGAAAGGCGGCCTGGCAGCCGAATGACCAGCTGAGTTTTTCCTATGATTACGGGCACGTCAAATCGGACGCGATATCGGGCGGCGGCAGCGACCGCGATCCAGTTCTTGGATCGATAAATATCTTCGCGCCTGCATCGCCGCGCGGAAATCAGTTCCAAATTTCTCCCGTCGGCAACGTTACCTATTGGTCGCATGAGGTTCGCGCGGAATATACGCCGATATCGAACCTCAAACTGCTCGTTGGAGGGTTGTATTCCAAGGTCAACGACTTTGACGAGTTCCCGATTGCCGGCGGACTTCCGTTGCTTGGCACGGCTCCCTTTGACATCAGAAGCAGCGCATTTGTCTTCTTGTCGCGAGGCCGGACCATCGTTGACACCAAGGCAGCGTTCGGCAGCATAAACTGGCAAGCGACGGACCGGCTCCGTTTTGCTGCCGAGGCCAGATATCAGTCCGAAGACAAGATGCTGACCACAGGCACAACGACGACAAGGGTGTTGAACGGCACATGGCATCAATTTACGCCGCGCTTCACGGTCGACTATAAGGCCAGCTCTAGCAGCCTGATCTACGCCACCGTTGCAAAGGGCCAGAAGTCAGGTGGCTTCAACACGAGCGCCATTCTTCCTGCGCAATTCACCTATGACACCGACAAGAACTGGACCTATGAAATTGGTTCGAAGAACGAACTCTTTGATGGGCAGCTTCGACTCAATGCTGCGGCCTTCTACGTAGATTGGGCAAACCGGCAGGTTACCTGCTCTGCGTCCGGCGCAGCGCCGGGGGCGATCGGCCCCGGCGTCATCTGTAACATCGGAAAGTCGAGCGTCAGGGGCTTTGAGCTGTCGTCCACATGGGTCGCCGCCAAGGGCCTGAACGTGAATGCCGGCATCTCCTTCAATGATGCCCATTACGCAAATGGCGTATTCGATCAGCGCCTGCGCGATTTCCGCCTTTGCGATGGCATCACATGCGCCGTGAACGGTGACGTGAGCGGCAATCAACTCGAACGGCAATCGAAAGTCCAAGCATCGTTCGGTACGGACTATACGGTCGCACTCGGCGGCAATTTGAGCGGGTTCGCCGGCATCGATGCGAACTACAAGTCCAAGCAATATGCTGACACCGCAAACGCAGCGTGGCTACGGGCACGTTGGCTGGTCGATGCGCGGGCCGGTGTGCGATCGGATGCTTGGTCATTGACCGTCTGGGCTAAGAACCTGCTGAACTTGCAATATGCAGCGTCCTCCTTTGTGACCTTCGCAGCGACCGACTCGTCGTACGTTCCGATCAAGGGAGCAAATCGAACCGCTGGTATTACTGCGAAGTATGACTTCTAGTTCTTTGACTAACACTACGACATGGAATGGGATTTCGGCGACCGTCACAAGAATCGACGGTGCGTTAGGGACTGATCGAACTATTGTTAATATTGCCGATGTCTCGCTTCGAAGCATGGCGGGCGACGCCGCACAGGTGATCGCCCGCCGTCTCTTTGCTGATGGGGAGCTGTACCGATGACCTACCCGATCAAGCTCCTCTTTGGCCTCTTGATTGCTCTGGGTGCTGTGGGGGTCGCGGCACGCGAGATGCCGGCGGGTATCGCGGACCCCGACAAGGCAATCGTCGATCCGGCGTTCAACGACCCGGTCCTGTTCTGGCGCATCGTCTCAGCCCCCAAGAATATCTACGAGCCCGAGCCCTATTTTTACTGGCCCGACGCTATTGTCGCGGGCGTTAGCCGCCCCTTGGCGTCGCTTGGGGAAAAAGATCGTCCAACGATTCCCAAAGCTGCCTTGGAGAACATTGCAAGTTGGGCGCAGGCGCAGAACAGCAACGCGCTGATCGTGATTCACAAAGGCGTCGTGCAACTGGCGCAGTTTTGGAATGGCTCCAAGGGAACCGACCTTGCAAACGGCCGGGCGCTGTCGCGTAGCATCACGCCTCTGTTGCTGGGATTTGCCGTCGCAGACGGCAAAATCAGCCTCGATGACCCGATTGGACGGTTCATCGTTGAGTGGAAAAGCGACCCGCGCGGCAAGATCACCGTACGCCAGCTTGCGCAAAATGTCTCCGGACTCGAAGTGGCGCCTACCCTCCCGATTACGCAGGTGCTCGGCAACAAGGATCTCTGCCTGGTCTATTGCGGCGATGTCGTTCGGGCGGCGTTGAACTATGACTATGCCATCGAGCCTGGGACGCGCTTCGAGTCCGCTCAGGAAAATATGCAGCTGCTCGCGCTTGTGATCGAGCGGGCCACGGGTACCACGATCCAGACGCTGCTGTCCGAGCGTGTCTGGAAGCCCATCGGTGCATCGGATGCGACCTTCCAACTCGACCGTCCCGGCGGCACCGCGCGCGTGATGTGCTGCATGCGCGCAACGCATGCGGATTGGGCGCGTCTTGGCCTCTTGGTGATGCGGGAGGGCAGGTGGGACGGCAAGCAGGTGATACCCAAGGGCTGGGTTCGAACCATGGCATCCCCATCTGCGCGTAATTCCAACTTCGGGCTCGGCCTTTGGCTGGGAACCCCGTTTGTCGCCAAACGCACCTATTTTGAAAACCAGCCTGGCGTGATCCCCCAATCCGAGCCTTATCTCGCGCCGGATGTGCGCATCATGGAGGGTGGCGGGTTTCGCACGTTATTCATGGTCCCGTCGCAGGATTTGGTCATCTACCGGCATGGGCCGGCCAGCCCTAATTGGGATCACGCCTACCTTGTGAACACCGTCCTGCGCAGTTTGACACACAAATGATCGGAAGATCGCGCCTTTTCCCAAAATGCTGTGCGGTGCTGCTCGCGGTCACGCTGGGCTGCACTCCGTCAATGCTAGCGGCACGGTCATTTTACGTCGCCGGTACCGATGGGGTCCCTCTTGCAGTTAGCGACGTCGGACCGAAGGACGCTCCCGCGATCCTGTTCCTGCACGGCTTGGGCCAGGGACGCGAAAGCTTCTCACCACAATTTTCTTCCGACCTGGCGACAAAATATCATTTGGTCGCCTTCGACCTCCGCGGCCATGCGATGTCCGGGAAGCCGTGGGATGAGAATGCCTACGTCAATCCTGAAACCTGGGCCGGAGACGTGCAAAGGGTCATTGCGGCGACCGGACTGAACCGTCCCGTCATCGTCGCTTGGTCTTATGGAACGCTGGTTGCAGCGGACTATGTGCGTGCGGCGGGCGCAAAGGCCGTTTCGGGCCTGATATTAGTGAGTTCGCTGGGCGGGCTGGTTGATGTGCCACCGCCGACCGGGCCGGTTCCGCCCGACCTGATCAAATCGCGCCAGTTGCGCGCCAGTGCCGAGCTCGCCGATCAGCGCGAGGCGCAGCGGCTGCTGGCTCCTTATCTGACCGGTCGAAAACCATCGCCCGACTGGAGCAGCAACGCGCTGGCAATGGGCGCAATGGTGCCGCCGTTTGTCGATCGCGCGCTCCGCAAACACAAGGCCGCGAACAGCGACCTGGTTGGGAAGCTGGACCTCCCCATCTTGGTCATATTCGGAAAGCTCGACACGGCGATGCAAGAAGCAGCAGTCGCCAAGCTTATGTCGCAATTGCCGCGGAGCCGGGCCATTCGATTCGACGACACTGGCCATTCGCCGTTTGCGGAAGACCCGGAGCGTTTCAATCAGGAGCTGTCGAGCTTTGTCGATAGCGTCTCCCGGGGAGAGCCAAAATGATCTCGCGCAGATTATTGCTCGCTGCCGTCCCTGCCTTCACGCTGGCAAACCGCGTTGGCGCTGCCATGCCAGCAACGCCCTCCGAGCGCCTTGAGACCGCAATACGACTGCGGGGCAGCACAGACGGCCGCCTGTGTGCGGGCTGGCTCGACGCTGTCCGTGTGACCGTCATAGACGGGGAGATCGTGCCATTTTGCCGGATGCTTGCTGGAACGCTTTCGCGGTTCGAAAGGCATGGCGACGTCTATGAAGCCACGACCCTGGAGGTCTGCTATTATCTTCATCCCGAGACGGGGGCCCCTCTCGAAACGTTTCAATTCCCTGGGACAGCGGAGTCGGTCCGCGTGCCATCCTACCGTACTGGCCCCACGAAGGTCAGATATTCCGCTGCATTGGACGAGTGGGAAGAGCATGATCCCGCCGCAAAAAATGGCGCTTCGGCTGACTTTGCGCCGAAATCGTCGGTCCATCTCCAGCGGAGCGTCGGCATGCCGACGCTCAACAACGGATATCTTTACCTTCGGACCGACGAATATGGCCGCGTCTATCCTGACCGAGCCGCCCCCCCGACGGTGTTCTATCGCGAATGGATGACGTGGAGGGCAAAGGCGAAGGAGGTAACGGAAAGTCGCTCCCCGACTGTCCCTGCCGATTTCATGTACGCGGCGCTCTCAAGTTGGCGCCCCTGGATGAAGATGGGCACGATCAAAGGTCATACTGCCGAGAATGGCCATGGCGCTAAGGTCCGCTCCTCCGAGGATTATCCTTTGGAACTGCGAGACCTGGTTGCCCGAAAGGATCCTGACGTGCTGCGCGATCCGGTGCGGGCGCTCGGTTGAAAATAGGCCGAGATTGAACCAGCCGAAACGCTAGCTACTGGCGCTGAACCTAGGCCGCTTCCCGAAGTTCGATCAATTCGTTGTCAATCATTGCGGTCGTCGCCCTTAGAACGTCGAGATAGACATCGGCTGCCGCTTCCCGTGGCACCTCGTCGGCACCGCAGACCATTGTCATAGCCGCTGCGAAGCGTCCGCCGGCCCAAATTGGAACGGCAATGCAAACCGTGTCGAGCAAGCTGCTCCCATGAACAACATACCCGTCGTTGAGGGCATTCCGCAGGCTGACGCTAAGGTCTACCGCGTTGTAGGAATCGTTGTGGGAATCAATGTCGGAGGACAGAACCGCCCTCAAAACGATATTGCGCTCCTCCGGTGTCGAAAAGGCGAGTGACAGCTTGCCTGCCGCGCTGTCGAGCATGGGCAATTCATACCCCGGGTAGCACTGCCCCAATGTCATCGAGGTATGGGCATGGGTGCTATCCAGCAGAACCATGGCGGACCCAACGCGGCTCGAGATCGCGATCGGCCAGCCCGTCCTTCTGGTTAATGCAACAATATGCGGGCGGGCCGCACGCACCAGCCTGTCGTCGTCGCGAAATCCAACGGCGAGAGTACGCACCATTGCTGTTGGGCGGTATCGCTTGCCGACCGGCTCCTGCTCGATAAGACCTTCCGCCAGCAGTGTCTGAACGATGCGGGTTGCGGTCGGGTAGGGGACATCAGACGCTCTGGATATTTCCATTACGGTAAGGCTACCGAACTGATTTATGGCTTTAAGGGCTGCGATCGACCGGTTGACGGAACGAATGGGACATCCATTTGCCAAGACTGTCTCTCCTCTCTGCTTCCCTTAAATATTCCGAAGATCGAAAATCATTTCGTAAGCCAGTGACGATGCCGTCGAGGGACCACCCACACAAATCGATGTGTCGATGAGCGCCATACGTCGCGTCTATGGCATCTATCGTAACGTTGACTGGTGCCGCTTAAGCTGATGCGGCAGGTTCGGGGACATGAAGACCGTGGCCGTTCCTGCCAACTTGCCGTCGAGCCGCTCGGGCTGGTGGGTCGTTGTTGTCCTGTGCGCTGGCGGGGTGGTCGCCATGCTCGACCGCCAAGTTATCATCTTGTTGGTCGAGCCGATCAAAGCCGATCTTGCCATTTCGGATACCGATATCAGCTTGTTGCAAGGCCTTGCGGTGGCGCTCTTCTACGCCGTATTGGCAGTGCCGTTGGGTCGCCTTGCGGACTCGGGGAACCGCCGGAATATCATTGCCGCCGGTGCTCTCCTGTTCGCGCTATCGACGATGGCCGGGGGGTTCGCATTTTCCTTCGGAGCGCTGTTTGTTGCACGCCTCTGCGTCGGCATCGGCGAGGCAACACTGACACCGGCAGGCTCGTCACTGATCAGCGACTATCTGCCGCCGCAGAAGGTCGGGAGAGCAATGGGGTTCTTCGTCGGCTCCAGCTTTGCAGGCTCCGGACTGGCCTTGATCGTGCTCGGCGCCGTCATCGGGTGGCTGGCCGCCAATCCGGCCGTTCAGTTCCCCCTGATCGGGCGACCCAACGATTGGCAATTGGTATTCATCGCCGCAAGCCTGCCGGGCATCGCTTTTGCCTTTACCATGCTCTTGGTTCGAGAACCTCCCCGCGCCGAGGGACTGGCGCTCGCAGGCACTGCGACAGGTAACGCAACCCTCACCGAGGTTCTCACATTTGTCCGGCTTCATATCCGGTTGCTCGGGCCAGTGTTTTTCGGCTTGCCGATCCTTGCTGCCGCCCAGTTCGGGCTCAATGTGTGGACGCCAACATTTTTCATCCGGACCTACGGCTGGTCACCTGGTAAAATTGGGCCCGTTTTCGGGCTAATGGTGAGCGTGCTCAGTACGTCGGGTGTGATCTGTGGGGGATGGCTCGCTGATCGACTGCTCGCTCGCGGTCGCATCGACGCCAATCTGCTGGTGTCGATGTCAGCGGCACTGGTCGCAGCACCGTTTATTTTGGCCTTTCCGCTCGCGGGATCGCCAATTCTGTCGCTGCTGCTGCTCGGGCCAGTGCTGTTTTTTGGGGCGATGCCATTCGGGGCAGGCCCAGCTGCGATACCAGTTTTGGCACCCAACCGAATGCGTGCCCAGCTGATGGCGATCTACCTGCTATTCGGCAATCTGCTCGGAGCCGGTCTTGGCCCCTGGATGATCGCCGCCTTCACAGACGATATACTCCGTGATCCGCAGGCAATTCGCTTCTCAATTGCCTTCGTCGGCACAGGTGTGATCTTTGCGGGCGCCGGCATTGTGGGGATTGGGGTACATGCCATGCGAAGCCCAGCTGGCGCCAAAGAGGTCGCATGATGTTAAAATCACTGCTCGAATCCCCCGGCATGCTTATGGTCCCCGGCGCGTATGACGGGCTTTCGGCGTTGCTGGTCGCGAAGGCTGGCTTTCCAGCCGTTTTCCTGTCGGGGGCCTCGCTATCCTATGCCCGGCTGGGTCGGCCTGATGCCGGCTTGCTCACGGTGACGGAGTTGGCCGATGCCTGTGCCCGCATCGCCGATCGTGTCGATATTCCGATTCTAGTGGACGGTGACAGCGGCTATGGAAATGCAGTCAACCTGCAGCGCACGGTCCGCCTGCTCGAACGCGCAGGGGCATCAGCCGTCCAGATTGAAGACCAAGTCAGCCTGAAGCCGATGTCCGCGTTACAGTCGCGACCATTGGTCCCGATCAGCGAGATGGTTGGTCGAATTAAGGCTGCGCAGGACGCGCGCAAATCGGAACAACTGCTGATATCGGCGCGATCCGATGCGCAGCCATCGGTCGCGTTCACCGAGACCATGGATCGGTGTTACGCGTACGTCGATGCCGGCTGCGATCTTCTGCTTGCCGAAGGGGTCTCCAACCCAGCAGATGCCGCGACACTTGCGAAGGCCTTTGCGCATCGTGTGCCGCTAATCCACAATCTGCTGGAAGGCGGCCCATCGCCATATCGTAGCGTCGATGAGCTGGCACCGATGGGCTTCAAGGTGGCGTTGTTCGCCGGTGCGGTTGTGCAGACGATGGCGCGAGCCGTTTCGGGAATGCTCACCCAAGCCCGTGCCGCTGGATCGACGCTGTCCATGCGGGACGGCATGTTGCTCGCACCGGAGATGGCTCAGCTGGTCGGCGCGCCGGCCTTGGCGGAAGACGCGAAACGCTGGGCCTAGCAGTCACATCTCCTCGGAGATCAGGTCCGCAGCCTTTTCTCCGATCATGATCGCCGCAGCATTTGTATTGCCGGAAATCGGCGCAGGGATGATCGAGGCATCAGCAACGCGCAACCCCGCGATGCCGCGGACCTGCAGCCGGTCATTCACCACACCGTCGGGGCCCATCGCGCAGGTTCCGACGGGGTGATAGCCTAGGAAGGTTGTCGCACGTAGATGGTCCTCCCAATCGGCGTCACTTTGACAAGCGAGACCGGGAAGTCGCTCCTCGGTGACGGCGCTAAGAATCTGCTGCTGAGCCATGATGGTACGGACAAAGCGACATGCGCTGACCAGTCTTTCGACGTCATGAGGATCACCGAGCAGTTGGTGGTCGATCACTGGGCGATCACGTGGATCGGCGGAGCGTAACCGTAGCGTTCCCCGGGCGCGCGGATAGCTGAGCGCTGCGACGACAGTCACTGCAGGCTGCCGATATGGCACAACGCCGTCAGGCGAAAAGGCAAAGGCAAATGGCCCGAACATCAGCTGGATGTCGGGCTCGACGATATCAGCGGATGATCGCAGGAACGCGACGGCGTGCGGATATGGGCTCGTGGCCGGCCCTCGCCGGTTCAATAGCCAACGCAGAAGAGCAAGCGCCATGCGCGGTCCGGACGCGTCCATATTGTAGGTCCGCTGCCGTACATTCCAGCTCATGTTGGCGTTGGGATGTTCGCCAAGGTTACGGCCGACGCCCGGAGCGTGATGATGGATCTCGATGCCGTGCGCGGCCAGTTCTTCCGCGTCACCCACGCCCGAAAGCATAAGCAATTTCGGACTCGCCAATGCACCTGCGGAAACTACGATTTCTCGGGCATAGGCCTGATGCTCGGTATCGCCGCGGCGGTACACGACCCCTTTCGCACGGCCATTCGCGATAACCACTCGCTGCACCTCGGCACGAGTAACAATCGACAAATTTGCGCGTCTTGCGGCTGGCCCCAGGTAGGCGCGTGCCGTGCTCCAGCGGGCACCACGGCGTTGAGTCACCTGCGGTGCGGAAACGCCCTCCTGGCTTTCTCCATTATAATCAGAGTTGGCTGGCAGGCCTGCGGCCACTGCAGCGGCGATGAATGCAGGCCCTAGCGGGTGGGTCGTACGCAGCGGCCCGACCTCGAGCGGTCCCAAACGACCACGCCATTGCCCTCCGATCGGGCTCGTCTCCATTCTCCGGAAGTAGGGTAGAAGGTCGGCATACCCCCATCCGCGATTGCCGGCCGCAGCCCAGCCGTCGAAATCTGATCGGGCGCCTCTCACGAACAGCATGCCATTGATCGACGAGGAGCCGCCCAGAACCTTTCCTGCCGGCCAAAGGTCGACTTTTCCCGCGCGGGACGCGTCCGGTTCGGCCAAATGTGCCCAATCGACTTTGGAATTGCCGATAAGCCGGACAACACCGGCGGGAATATGGATAGCGGGGTCTCGGTCGGCCCCCCCGGCCTCAAGCAGCAAGACCCGACGGTGCGGCGCCTCACTCAGACGGGCGGCGAGCGCACAGCCCGCCGACCCTGCGCCAACGACGATGACATCGAAATTATCCATTTGAGTCAGGCGGGCGTGTCGGCAACGTTGAGCTTCTCGAATATCTCATATTCGTTGACATCGTCGCGACGTTGCGCTGACCAACTTGTCGCGAAGCCGCGTGGATAACGGCTATCGTCGTCACGCTGGCCATCGACCGACCACAGCAGGGGGAAGAGGTCGCCTGCCGGCACCTCGCCCTCGATCATTTCATCGAAGCTCACGCCGGCGATGTTAAGACAGTCCGGTCGCGGCGACCAACGGACGTCATCGCCGAAGACGCGCACCGATAGCGCGATACGCCAGTCGTCGGTTGGGTTTCCGTGCGAATAGTGCAAGGCTCGGGGGTGCACGACGAGCATGTCTCCCACGGCCATGTCCCAGGTCAAGAACCTACCAGCATAGGCGGGATCGGCGCGCAGCGCCTCACCATCCGGATGCGACGCCCTGTCGGCCGGGCGGATCATCTTGCGGGCATTTGGACTGAACAACCAGTATTTTTCGTCATTGTCTTGTGTCGCTGCGATCACTTCGAGGCTGTTTGCCTTGGTGATCTGCGTCAATGGAATCCAAAGCGAAGGCACCATTGTCGTCTCGCAAGTGACCGGCCAGCCCATGCGATCATTGTGCCAGATTGTCTTTTCGGTTGATTGCGGGCCCTTCGCGAATATCTCATCGAAGAAGAACCGCGCGTAGGATGATCGCAAAACCTTTGCAGCGGCCTCGCCAAGCGGACTCTCGAAAATGAAACGCCGGAATTCGGGGATGGTTCGCGCCATATATCGGCCAGGATTGTTCGGGAGCAGGCCAAAATCGACTTTGTCGATCAGGAGTCGCCGAGCGGGGCCCTCCATCGACTTTAGCCATTCCGCGTCGAACACGCTGCGGAGGCATACAACGCCGTCACGCGCATAAATTGCGGCGTCTTCATCACTTACGGGACGCAGAGGGCGACTATTGAAAGGCATGAATTACCTGTGACTAACCGTCACCACCCATCGGTGACTGATCCGGTTATCGGCAGGTCAGCGCATGGCTACAAATCAATCGCTGGCCGGTTCCCATGCGCGAAATGCATCACCTTCGCAGGCTGCCCGTAGTTCGGCGATGAGCATGTCGACCACCGGCCGGCTTGGCATCGATTTCCGGGTGATGATTCCGGCTTTGCGCACCACAGGGCAACCTGGCGCGTCGATCCGTTCGACCTCGCCGCTCCGGCTGCGGCGCTGGATAACATGTTCGGGAAGAATGCCAAGGAAACCGCCGTTGGCGATCAACGAACGGATCAGGTTGAGCGAATTGGTCCGAACCACGAAATTGGGCATGGGCAGCCCGTCAGCAGAGAAATAGTGGTCCAGAAAATCGCGCATATGGGGTTGGTCCACGACCGCCCACCGTTGGCCCAGAAGTGTCTGCTTTTCTATGCCGCGCTGTCCGACCAGTTCATGCGTTGCTCCCGCGTAGACATAGGCATTCACGTCCAGAATAGGTTCGACGCTGACATCGTCAGGGAGCATCATGTTGGACAGATTGGAAAAAATCACGTCCAGGCGCCCATCTCGCAGAGCATCCACCAACTCTTCTAGGAATCCCTGGGTCAACGTAAGCGCAACATCGCGGCCCGAGCTGCAAAGGGCCGCGACAGCCCGGTCGACGATATGATCAGAGAACATCGCCGCAAACCCAATGGCCAGTTCGCCACGTGCCCCCGCCTGTACCGCCTTGACCTCCGCGCGTGCCCGCGTCGCCTCATTCAGCATGAGCCGGGCATAGCGATATAATGCATCTCCCGCCGGCGTCGGCACCATGCCCCGCGGCCGCCGTTCGAGCAGAATCGCGCCGACCATCTCCTCGAGATTTTTAATGCTGCGCGTAAGGGCGGGCTGGCTGATGAACACGCGTTCGGCCGCCTTGGACAGGTTGCCCGCATCGACAACGGCAGCGAAGTGACGAAGGTGACGCAATTCCATCGAGACAGCATAACGAGACTGTAACATTCAGCAACTGCCATGCATCACGTCTATGCAGTTTGCCTCAAAAACGACTTGTCATGCATGGACCACGCGGTCAGCTTGCAATCATGGAACCGTCTGAACCTATCCCTGATCAACGCTGCCTCGCACTGTCATGAGCAACCTGATCGAACTCGACGACACATCCCTGCACGTCGTACGACGCGGATCGGGTCCGCCGCTGTTGCTGCTGGTCGGACTCGGGGGACGCGCGGATTTCTGGGCTGGTACGATCGACCATCTCGCCGATCGCTACGATTGTATCTCATTCGATCATCGCAACGTGGGAGACAGTCTGCCTTCCAACCTCCGGACGACGGTCGCGGTCATGGCGCACGACGCCTTGGCCTTGATGGACCGGCTTGGGCTCGCGCGCGTCGATGTTGTTGGCCATTCTCTGGGCGGTGCCATTGCGCAATATATCGCAATCAATGCGCCACACCGAGTAGGGCGGTTGGTACTGTCCGCGAGCTGGGCAGGCCCGCACCCGGCATTCAGCGAGCTGTTCGCGCTTCGCAAATCGGTGCTGCTGAATTGCGGTCCGGCAGCCTATCTGTTGCAGGGCAATCTGCTGGGTAACCCGGGCTGGTGGGCGATGGACCATTAAGAATCTATGCAGGCGGGGATCGCAACACGGCTGGAGGCCTTTGCCGGTGTGGACACCGAAATAGATCGGATGGATGCCGTGCTCGCTCACGACCTTCGTGACCAGCTTTCCGAGATCACCGCCGAAACGATGGTGATCTGTGCGCGTGACGATGCGATCACGCCGCTGCCTTTTTCGCGCGAATTGGCGCGGCTCATTCCGGGTGCCAGGCTCGAGATAATGCCGACAGGGAATCACTTCGCACCGGTGACGGTGCCGGATGATTATCGCGCCCGCCTCGATTCGTTCCTCACCACATGAGCGAGGAGCCCAATTTTGGCCGATGGTCGGCGGTTATCCGCCCTGACGAGGCGCCGTCGTGGTGGCAACCACTACCATCGCGCGGCCATGTGTCGGTCGCGCTATCCCCCGAAAACACGCCTTACGACGGCTTCTCCTCAGGGATCCAGATATTGCCGCCCGGATGCAGCGTCCGCGAGCACGGCCATCAGCGCAATCACGAACTTCTGTTCATACATGCAGGTACCGGTACCTGCACCATTGAGGATGTGACACACGACCTGACGCCGGGCTGCATTGTGCTGTTCGGTCGTCATGCCCGCCACCTGGTCGTCAACACCGGCGAGGTGGACATGCAAATCTTCTGGGTTTTCATGCCGCCGGGGCTTGAAGACTGGTTTGCTGCCATCGGACGGCCACGCGCGCCCGGAGGGCCGATGCCTGAGGCATTCGACCGGCCGGACGATGTCGGCACGACGCAGGCCCGGTTACGGTTCGTCCCTCCCAAACGCAACGACTAACATGCTCATCCTTAGCGCTGCCGAAGTGGAGATGCTGCTGCCCTTACCGGCAGCAATCGAAGCGATGCGAAGGGCGATGGTGCAGGTATCGCGACGCGAAGTCGCGCTTCCCCTGCGCGAGGTGATTCCGATCCCCGATACGTCTGGCAAACTGGTGGTCATGCCCGGCTACATCGCGAATCCGCCGCTCTTCGGCGTCAAGACCGTGGCGAAATATGTCCGCGAACCCGGCAGCTTGCACGGGAGCCACGTTGGAATCCTGCAACTGTTTGATGCCGGCACGGGATTGCTTCTTGCAATTATCGAGGGTGGCAGTTTGACGGCGATACGCACAGCTGCAACCTCGGCGCTCGCAACCGACGTCCTTGCGCGACCGGACGCCTCACGGCTCGCTATCTTGGGCACCGGCGAACAAGCACGCCGCCATGTTGCCGCCATAGCCGCCGTTCGACCGATCTCGCATGTCAGTATTTGGGGGCGCACGCCCGGTCATGCTGCCGCACTGGCAGCTAGGCTGGATCTGCCGGCAACTGTCGCGGACACTGTCCAAGCGGCCGTCTCGAGCGCAGATATCATTTGCACCACGACAAGCGCGACCGCTCCGATTCTGGAGGGCGCGCTCGTGCGTCCCGGCACGCACGTAAACTTGGTGGGATCAGCCGTCCCAACGACCTCCGAAGCCGACGTTGCGCTTGTTACACGGGCAGAGTTCTACGTCGATTATCGCCCATCCGCGGCGGCGGAGGCCGGTGAACTCAGAAACGCAATCGCTGCGGGCGCTGCCAGTCTTGGCCACATCCGCGGTGAACTCGGCGAACTTCTGCTTGGGCTGGTTCCGGGCCGTAACAGTGTGGAGGCGGTCACTGTTTACAAGTCCCTCGGAGTGATCGCACAGGATCTTGCTGCGGCCGATGTCGTACTGCGCTCCGCCCGGGCCGCAGGCGTCGGCCATGAACTATCGTTGCACTAGGCCGCCATCGGGTCGCACTCGCGCATTTTCAATCTCCAAAGCAAATTCAATTGCGACCGGGCACTTGCGGGATCAGAGCGTTTCCCGGTTCAAGGTCCTGATAAAGGCTGCCCACATTGCCTTCGGGGTCGACGAACGTTGCCAAGCGAATACCGGTGATTGCGAAGCTGCGCGGCGGCATGACAAAGCGGGCGCCTAGTTTGGTCATAGTGGCGTAAGCTAAATCGACATCGGCAATGCTGAAGTGAATCTGGCGATAGCCCTGAGTCATGACGTCGGTAGGCGGGATCACATTCGCCGATGCTGGACGGACTGATCCGTCGACTTGGGCAAGGCCGAGGCGGAAGCCGGGAATGTCGATCCAGATTAGCTTAAGCCCGGGCGCGATCGCCCGCTTGGTAATGCGGAAGCCAAGCATGCGGACATACCACGCAGCTAGAGCATCCGCGTCAGCGACAGATATCTGCACGTGATGGATGGCCAGTCCGGCAAGGGCTGCGGGCACCTGTGAGACCGGTTCGTCGGGGACGCTTGTTGCCACGGCAACCGCCAGAACTGCGCTGAAGAAGCCCACTATCGATGATCTGTGCGGAGGCCGCCCATGCCTCGCGTGCTCATTGCGGCGACTTCGGTGGCTTGGGCTTCTGGGTCGCGAAGAAGTTTTTCCAGGTTGAGTAGCGAGGACCCCATTCGGTCGGGGCTTCAAGATATTCAGGGGCCCGGGTTACTAGCGCTGACAGGAACGGAGCCGGGAGTTCGTTGGCGCTAGCGAGCCGCTGCGTCGTGCAGCGGTAGAACAGTTTCCCCGGGCGTTGCCCCATGAGCATCCAGGGATGCCAGGACGCTATCCTTACCCAAGAGCCCGTGTACGGCACCTGATTCCGCCGATCGTCGAACAGCTCATCCGTACGCGCAACGAGCTGGAAGAACTCGCCGATGCTGATCCGCTCGCCGCTCGATTCGCGTACCCAGACCTTGGGATCGAGCGTATGTTTCATGGCAAGCACCACGTCATTCCAGACCGACGTATGCGCGCCGATCGTCTGCCACGGCAGAATGAAATCGTTGGACCCGTTCGGATTGCGGGGCGGCTTGTCGATCTGCGATGTCACGAACGAGGCATCGGGCCCTTCGTCGCGAATTCTGAGCGTTGCATTGGCGGCCGGGTTCATGATGTGCCGCACATCGACATCCTCGTCGATGAGCGGATTGTGCCAGCGATCGAGGATTTTACCGGTCAGCGGGTCCTTGATGAAGGCAATTTCCTTCCACGCCAGGCGGTAGCTGCCGTCGGGCTGGGGATCGGTCCAGCCTTGGCCATAACCGTCGATCGCGAACAATAGGCGCGGCGGCAGGTCGCCCTCGAGTGCATAGATATTGCCACCGAAATAGCTGTGAACCTGCTCCTTGATCAGACTGTACTGCAGCTTGACGTAGGTGCGGAGATTATCCGCCGGGCTGGCCGGATCGAAATTGGCCCGGCGCGGCGTCGGCGCACCAAGGACAGGCGCAGCCATCGCCGCTGCCGCCAGCGGTGTTCCGATCAAGGCCGCTCGCCGCGAAAGCGGATTTTGCAAGAACATCTCAGACATCAGCGAACTCCTCGACGCGGTTGGGGCAGCTCAACTTTCGAGCAGAGCCGGATGCTGAGCCCGGACGAGCCCGAGCAACGGATCCGGCATGTCTTTGATGCTGGCGACTTTGGTTCCGTGCATCCGCCACGACATCACGCCAGGCGTCTCGTCAGCATCGAACCAGGTCCGCCAGCTAGCGAGCGTCTGATAGGCGCAGGTCGCTGGGACCCAGCGTCGGCGGTAGGCCATGAGATCGTCCCGCCGGGCATTGTAGGTGGCGAGCGACGTCTGCACGTTCCACGCAGCGGCCGGATTCGCGCGAAGCGCCTCCTCCGACACCTTGCGCGGCGATCTAACAATATGGTCATCGCTCATCCATACCTGTTCGCCGTCCGACTGCAGGGCGCTGCGCACAGTCTCGATCTCCACGCCCGGCGGAATCGGCTTCGTCATGACCTGCTTGCCGTTGGTCAGCATCGTATCGTTGGGAGACCGGTAGTGCTGGACGGTGATCGTGCGTCCATTGATCGGGCTGACCATGGAGGTCAGCGGTACGGTCGTGCCCGGCGCGCAATACCAGCCGCATTCATCGAAGTTCAGATGGAAGGAGCCGTCGGGCATTGCGACATAGCTGTCCCGACCGAGCCCGATGACATCGAACAGGGGAATGGTCCGCCGCCCGAGTACCAGCGCGAAGACCGTCGCTCGGTTGATCCACCAGCCGACGCGTTGCGGACCCGCGAATCGCAGCGCGAGATAGGCCGCAACGTCGGGGATCGGCGGCGGAGCGGCGACCCGGGCCGCCGCCTGCCCGGACGCGGCAATGCCGCCAAGCGACAGTCCAGCCATGCCGATCAGGGCGTGACGACGGGTCGTTGCGGAAATTCCGGTCATCGGGCTCTCCTCAGAAAGGCTGTTCGAGGTGAAATGTCGAACCCGCGGCGACAAACTCCGTTTCGGTCACCACGCCATCATGATCGGTGTCGAGACGGGCGAATTCGGAGTCCCCCTGCACACGAAACGCCGCGCGCGAGCAGGCCGGCACATTGCGCCCGCAATTCACGCGCATCGCCCTGGCGAGCGCCTCGGGCGACGATCGGCCCACTGCGGCCTCCATCCGGAAGCGCAGCTCGTCGTGATCGATTGCGCCATCGCCGTTGCGATCGACCATGGCAAATTCCCGGTCGCGAAACGCACGGTGCGCCGCCAAAGTGAGCGGCAGGCCCGACGGCCGTTTCGGTGGAGCCGATGCCGCCTGCGGCCGCGCCACAGCGCCGTCCACGAACCGCGCCAGCTCGCCATTGAAGCGATCGGCGAAGTCATAAAATGTGAGATGGCCACCGGGGAACCGCGACACCGCAATCTGCGGCAATTGGCGCTGGAGATCGGCAATGCCGGGCTCTGACATGCCGATTTCGGTATCGCCGCGCACCAGCAAAACCGGAACGTCCTTGAACTGTCCGATAAGGTCTGAGTTGTCGCCGCGCCTCTGCAACATCGCCCGCCGAACATAGGCGGGCAGCATCAGTTCGGTCGCCAGCAGGATCGCGCGCTCATCGGCGGTCGAGGCGGGCGTGGCATAGGCGTCGCTGATGATGCGCGCGCCGCGGATATTATCGGCAAGATCGCTCGACCGCGTCAGTTCGGACGCCGAACGCATCTCCGCCGCAATCGTCGCCAATTGCGGTGGCAGCGGCCCGGAAACCTTGGTGAACCCGCCAAGCGTCCCGGCGAGAACAAGCCCCGCCACATTCGCCGTCCCGAATTTCCGGACATAATCGCCCGCGACCAAGCCGCCATAGGACCAAGCGACGATGACGGGACGAACGAGCCCGGTTGCTTTGATGACGGCCGCGACGTCGTCGGCGGAGCGGCCTACGTCGCTGTAAGCCGCTGGATCGGTCGGCTTGGAAGAACCGCCGTGGCCGCGCAGATCGAACGCAACGAGATGGTAGCGCTGCGCCAGGTCAGAGCCGAACTGCCGCCGGAACGACAGATGGCTTTGTCCGAAACCATGCAGAAACAGGATACCGGGCCGCTGCCGGTCACCTTCTTCTTCCACCGCAAGTTCGACGCCGTCGGACGAGCGCACGGTCAAGTGCGAGGGTGTGGCACAGGCCGCTTGCGAGCTCAGGAGGTAGATGAGCATCGCAAGCGGCGCGGCCAGCCGGACGTTCCGCGTCCGGTCAGGACGGCGAAGGTTGATACGCCAACGCATTGCAAATCCGATCTGGCGCGAGAGCTAGAATTTGTACGAAGCGCGCAGGCCGATCCGGCGTTTGTCAGGCAGCTGTTCGATAATCGCGAAATTGCCGGGAGCGAGCTGATCGCCGACGCCCACGGCGCCCTGGATCGTCTTGCTGTTCAGAACATTGTCGACATAGCCGAGCAGGCTGTACTGACGCCCCTCGATGCCCACGCGCACATTGGCAGTTGTGAACGCCGGGATCGTCCGTACGTTGAACTCGTCCAGAGCCCGATGCCCGGTGTATCGAACGTCGCCCTCGCCGAAGAGCTTTAGGTCTCCACCCAACGGTACGGTGTATCTCGCCGAGCCGGTAATCGAATGTTTCGGCGTCCGTTCGAGCAAATTGCCCTTAAGGTTTGCCCGGCAGAAAACGCCGTTCCCGATCACCACGTTCGGCGTGCAGCTTTTGACGAACGAGCCGACCAGTCCGCTGTTAACGTTGACCTCGAAGTCGGTGTATTTGGCGTTGAGATAGGTATAGCCGATATTGAAACTCAGCGCGTCCGTGGGGTTCAGCGTAACGCTCGCTTCAATCCCGTAAACCCGCGCGCCGCCGGCGTTCCGGATGAAGTTGGAAAACCCCGACGGCGTAAGGGGATTGGGCTGCGCTACACTGATCTGTTTGCCACGATAGTTCATGTAAAAAGCAGCCGAACTGACAAGAACTTTCCGGTCGAGAAAGTCGCCTTTGAACCCGGCCTCGTAGTTGTAAAGCTTTTCCGTGTCGTATCGCGCCAGCGACGAGTCCGTCACGGCGACGGTCGAATAGCCTGCCGGCTTCACACCCTTGGCCGCGGATGCATAGAACATCAGATCGTCAGTTGGCTTGTACCGGATCAGCCCTTTGGGGGCGAAGTAATTGCTGCTTGAGCTCCTGGGCACAGGTTGGAGAAGCACGACAATCGGGTAACCGCCATTCGCCAGCGGCACCGCCGAGGTGGTCAGGAACGGATTGAAGACATAGTCGTAGCTTTCATGCGCGTACCGCGCTTCGACGCTGACCGTGAGCTGCGGCGTGACGTCGTATTCGGCCATGCCATAACCCGAAACATGGTCGGTCGTGCGTACACCGCGCGTGCGGGGCAGGACATCCTGGACCAGCGTCACGTCTTTTTGGGCGCTGAACGGTGCAGGTACGACATAGGCTGCCGATGTGTTGTCCTGCTGGTATTTTTCATACCAATAGAGCCCGCCGACCGCCCAGCGGAATGGACCGCCGTCGAGGTTGCCAAGTCGCAGCTCCTGATTGAGCTGCTTCACGTCGCCGTTGAAGATATTGAGCTCGAAGAAGCGCTGGAACGGCTCACCTTGCCCTGCGCCGCCCGGTCCCGTGACGGCGGCTTGCGGAAAGCCGAAGAAGTCGATGTCCTCACGCTCGTTGAACTTCGAGTGCGTAAAGGCGCTGATCGAGGTGAACTTTGCCCAATCCGCGACATCCAGATTGACCGTCAGCGCGGTGCGCAGCGTTTCGACGTGCGCGCCGGGATAATCTTTCCCGGTCCGCGGATCGAGACTGAGGCGCACCCCGACATTCGAGCGCTGGATCGTGCCGAACGGCACTGCCTGCACGCTGGCCGGCAGCGTCGTGGTCGCACCGACGGTGCCAACGGTCGCGCCGGCGACACCCGGTGCCAGCGGGATCGTCACATTGGCGACGGCGCGCGATCCGGCATATTCCTGCGCGGCAGGTTCAATCGTGTCGCGGCTGTAGTTGACGCTCAGCAGGGCATTTCCAGCCCCGCGATCGAACAGCAGCGAGGCCCCGCCGCCGTAACTGTCGAAGCCGCCGATCCGCTGGCCCGACAGCTCGTTCCGATAATAGCCGTCCGACGTGCTGTAATAGCCGTGGACCCGCGCGGACAGGCCGTCAGCGAGGGGACCGGTCAGGGCCGCGCGCCCCTCGTAGGTCCCATATTCGCCAACTTCGCCGCCAACTTCCCCGCCGAACGTCTCAGACGGCTTCTTGGTCACGTAGTTGATGGCGCCACCGAACGCGACACGGCCATACAGCGCCGACTGCGGGCCCTTGACGACCTCGATACGCTCGACCTCGATCGCCCGCGTGTTGAGCAGCGTCGATCCGCCAGCCGACGCGCCGAAGGATTCGGTCGATGCGTCGACTCCGTCGATGAGGATGCCGACCGGCGGGCGGCCGCGCGACGATGGCAAACCGCGGATGACCGGCCGCGTGTCCTGAAGGCCCGATCCCTTGTCGAACACGAGGCTTGAATCGAGCCGGGCGATGTCGGCGAAGGTTTGCACTTTCTGCTGCTCGATCTGCGTGCTCGCAAAGGCCGTGATCGACAAGGGCGCATCCAGCAGCCGCTCGGTCCGGTTGCGTGCCGTGATGACGATCTCGCCGGCTTCGGCGGACTCGCTTGCCCCTGTTGCCGCCGCAACTTGCGTTTGTGCCCAGGCTGCGGTGTTGGCCAAAACCAGTCCTGAAACGCCGAGGCGGCACAGAAGCCGGTGGCGGCGGCGATTGTTCATGGTCATCATCTTGCTCCCCTGTAACCAGTCTTGGAAGGGCGTCCCGTCGCCCGGACCAAGCTGCTCCCGCTATCGATGTGTCGGAGGTTCAGGGATCGCCAGCGCTGTTTTCGCGCGAAAATACCGGCGCTACGCGAACGGCCGTTCACGCAGTGGAGGCTGCGTGAACGGCTATTCGCGATGTGACCGACTTGTGCCTATGATAGACGTGTAACGATTGGATTGTCCGGTGACCGCGATGACAGACGCGATGGCGACCCGAAGATATGCCTACGACCGCATGCTGGTCGCGCTGCTGTTTTTCGTCGCCTGCCCGGTGATGATTGGCTTTCCGATGGGCTGGTATCAGGCGGGGCTGGGCCGGTTCATGCCTGTTGCCGCGTCATGCGGTCTCTGGCTCAGCCAATGGCTGATATCCTGGTGGCTTTCCGAAGCGCTGCTGCAATCCGGGAAGTCCGTTTTGAAGCCATGGGAGCTGTCGTTTCCTGTACTTCTGGTGATCGCTGCCTTCGGCAATATCCTGTTGTCTCGATATTATGGGCCAGCTCTCAACCTCCTCTTCCTTGATCTGAGTGGTGTCGAAGACAAGTCGATCATGGGCACCAATCGCAGCCTGCTCGACATCGGCTATGTCGCTCAGCTGTTCCGCGCCAGCGCATATGGAGCGGTGTACTGGTGCGGCCTGCGATACGCCTACGAGCGGTACAGCATGCGCGAATCCCGCGCATGGGCCAGTACCCCGGCAATATCGATCGCGCAGCCTGCGGCTGCCCTACCCGCGGCTGGGGTGCCTTATTCGCCTCGGATAGCTGGCGAGTTCCGCAAGGGCGGTATTGCCGATCCAGACCGGATCGTCGCCCTGCAAGCAGAAGACCATTATGTCCGCGTGCATTGCGACGACGGCAGCAGCCGCCTGATCTACTTCCGCTTCGCCGATGCGCTTTCAGAACTGAAGGGCGCCGACGGCATCCAGGTCCACCGCTCCTTCTGGGTCAAGCGGCCAGCGATTATCGAATCGATGAGCGAACGCGGCAACATGCGTTTGTCGCTTACCGGCGGTCTGGTGGTACCGGTCAGTCACAAGCACCAAGCCCTGCTTGGCTTCATGCTTGGGCAGTGATGCGGGAATGTCGGCCGACATGCTGGGGACGCAAGAACGCCGATCGTAAGGGACAGCTCCGGGTCGTTCGCATGTTGCTACAGGAACGTGGACGGACGACTGCTTCAAGGTGAGCGATTGGCTCATGTGAACGATGGCAATTGGGCGCGTTTCCGACTGGCGCATTTGGAACCGTTTGCGGTCCGGCAGGTATCGCGCGCCTGAGGATCAAAGCTGTCACTCTTCCGCTTTACGCTGGCTAGACAGCTTCCATTCGGAATGCTTCCGGTTTCGGCAAGCTGAGCGGCCAGGTCAGCTTGCCAGAAGGCGGTAGCCCACCCCAGGTTCATTGATGAGTAGGCGCGGCGCGGCCGGATCCTCCTCGAGCTTCATGCGCAGGCCGCGCATGGCGACGCGCAGATATTCGACGTCGGTGACATGCGCCGCGCCCCAGACGCCGGTCAGCAGCTGGCTGTGCGTGATGACGCGGCCCGGGTGGCGCGCCAGTTCGGTCAGCAGCGCATATTCCTTGCGGGTGAGCCGGACCTCCTCGCCATCCCGCGTCACGCGGCGGGCGGCGGGGTCGAGGGTCACGTTGCCAAACCGCGCGACGCCGCCTTCGACCGCATCGCCCAGATTGTGCCGAAGCGCGACGCGGACACGCGCAAGCAGTTCCTCGGTATCGAACGGCTTCAACACATAATCGTCAGCGCCGAGATCGAGTGCCGCGACCTTCTCCGCCGTCGCATCACGCGCGGTAAGCACGATCACCGCCCGCTTCAAGGCCTTTAGCAACGGCACCAGCTCGAGCCCGTCGCGGTCGGGCAGGCCGAGGTCGAGAAGCACCAGTTCGCAGCCATCGCGGCGGGCTTCGATCACTGCTTCGGCGGCGGTCGCCGCCTCGCTGACACTGTGGCCAGCGCGCTCCAACGCACCCCGCACCAGCCGGCGGATCGCCGGTTCATCGTCGACAATGAGGACCTGACCGGTCATGCGCTTACCTCGACGGCCTGCGGTCGCCGCACCATCGCGTCCGGCCAATGGACGCTGAAGCGCGAACCCGGACGATCGTTCCGGTTTGCAGCTTCGACGCTCAGGCCCATCGCATCTGCAAAGCCTTTGACGATCGCGAGGCCCAGCCCCGTACCGCCCGTCCGGTCATCGCCTTCCACCCGGACAAAGCGTTCGAACAATTGTGCCTCCTGTTCGGGCGGCAGTCCCGGGCCTTCGTCCAATATCGACAGCGTCACGCCATTGGCACTGCGGCACCCCTCGATGGTTATGGGGCGGCCCTCCGGCGCGAATTTTGCGGCGTTGCCGAGCAGGTTGATGACGATGTGATGCAGCAGGCGCGGGTCCGCCTCAACCAGCGGCAGTGTCGGGGGTACGCGGAGGTCGATCGGATGACCGCGCAGCTCGGCGCGCAGGTCATGCACGGCGCTGGCAACCGCATCGGTCAGGTCGGTAGGCTCGGCGCGGACGACAAGCGCGCCCGCCTCGACGCGCGTCATCTCGATCAGATCCTCGAAGAAGCGCCGCAGCCGATGCGCCTCGGCGGTCAGGGTTGCGACGAGCGGCGAGGTGCTTTCCGCCGCCAGCGCGTCCGCCGCTGCGATGACGGCGGTCAGCGGCGTCCTGAGATCGTGGCCGATCGACGACAGTAGCGCGGCACGCAGCCGGTCGCGATCCTGCAGGGCGCTTACCTGCCGTGCCTCAGCCTCCAGCTTTATCCGTTCATGGGCCAGCGCCGCCTGTCCCACGAGCGTCGAAAACAGGATGCGCCGGTTAGGCGGCAGCGGGTCGCCGCCCTCAGGCGAGGCAAGCCCGAGCACGCCGAGGACGCCCCGCGAGGTCGCCAGCGGATGATATTGCCAGTCGCTCGCGGTGAGTGTCGCGGTCTCGCAACCGGCGGGTTCGTTCCGGTCGAACGCCCATTGCGCCGCCGCAGTGTCGACCGGAGAGAAGACCGGATCGACCGGGCTTGCACCAGCTACCGCGAGCCGCCCGTCACGCGGCGTCAGCAGCATGGTCGAAACGCCAAGCAGCCGGGCGATTTCATCGCAGACGATCGCCGCCGTTACGGTCTCATCGGATACCGCAGCCAGCCGCTGACCAAAGGTTGCGAGCGCGGCATTTTCGGTCGCGGTGCGCGCGCCGATGCTCGCCTCCTGCCGCAGCCGGCCGGCCAGATTGCTGGCGAGGATGCCGACCCCGGTCAGTACGGCGACCGTCACCACATTCTGCGGGTCCTGGATGGTGAAGGTATAGATTGGCGGCAGGAAGAAGAAATTATAGGCCAGCGCCGAGCCGATGCTTGCGACCAGCGACGCCCGCAATCCGAACAGTGTCGCCGTCGCAATGACCGGAACGAGGTAGAGAAGGTCGATCGCGTTGGCGCCGACCAGAGGCTGCAACAGCTTGGCGATAGTCGTCGTTGCCGCGACCATCGCCAGACCCGCACCGATGCCTGTTGCGGGGAAGGCTCGCGCGGTCGGTGGCGACGGGCGACTGTCGCTAGGGCCGCTTGTCGGCACGACATGCACCGAGACACCTTTGAGATCCCGGACCAGCTGATCCACCACCGAACCATGCCGCAGTTCGAACCACCAGCTGCGCCGCGATTTCCCGATGACGATGGCCGTAGCGCGGCTTTCAACGACTTGCGCGCGCAGGCCCGCTGCGACCGATATCGCCGGCACCGTGGCAATGGCCGCACCGAAGCTCGCCGCGAGCTTCAACGCCGATGCCATCCGGTCGCGCGCCTCGGGCGACAGCGTCGAGCTGCGCGGCGTCTCGATGGTGATCGCCGTCCAGGGCGCACGTAGCGCGTCGGCGAGCCGCTTTGCCGCACGGATCAGCGCCTCGCCGCCGGGCTGCTCGCCGATCGCGACGAGCAGGCGCTCGCCCGCCGCCCAATTGCCGGCCTCGCCGGTGATCCGGACATGGTCGAGCATCTGCAGATCGACGGCCTGCGCGGCGCGGCGCAGCGCCAGTTCGCGCAGTGCCGACAGATTGGACTTCGAGAAGAAATGCCCGAGCGCCCGCGTCGCCTCCTCGGGGATATAGACTTTGCCCGCTTTCAGCCGCTCGATGAGTTCGTCGGGCGGCAAGTCGATGACTTCGATCTCGGCATCGTCGAGCATCGCGTCGGGCACGGTCTCGCGGACCCGCACCCGCGTGAAGCCGGCGACGACATCGTTCAGGCTTTCGACATGCTGGATGTTGAGCGTCGAATAGACGTCGATGCCGGCATCGCGCAGTTCCTCGATATCCTGCCATCGTTTCGGGTGGCGGCTGCCCGGCACATTGGTGTGCGCGAATTCATCGACGAGCGCGAGTTTGGGCCGCCGCGCCAGCAACGCATCGACATCGAGCTCGGTCAGGCGGTGCGGCCCTTGCTGGAAGATGCGGCGCGGCACGATTTCGAAGGGCCCGACGAGCGCCTCGGTCTCGGCCCGGCCGTGCGTTTCGACGAGCCCGACCACAACATCGACCCCGCCCTGGAGCTTCTCCGCGCCCTCGCGCAGCATTTCATAGGTCTTGCCGACCCCCGGTGCCGCACCGAGGAACAGCTTCAGCCGGCCGCGCGATTCCCGCCGCGCCTGCTTGAGCAGCTCGTCAGGACTCGGACGCGATGGCTCAGTGTTCACGGCGCGGTTTTACCGCCGATCCGGTCGAGCTGTCGATTAAGCAGCAGGACATTGACTCGCGGCTCGCCGATCACGCCGAGGAGAGGTTGCTCAGTCGCATCGGTAACCAAGGTCCTGACCTGACCGGCAGACATGCCGCGCGCGGCGGCGACCCGTGCAATCTGAACCTCTGCGCCCGCTGGGCTGATATGCGGATCGAGGCCCGATGCTGACGTCGTTACCAGATCGGCAGGCACTGTGCCGGTGACACCGGCCGCCCGCTGCTCGGCGATGCGCTTGCCGATCGCATCGGCCAGATCCTTCGATCCGGGCGCAAGGTTGGTAGCGGCCGATGCCATCGCGTCATAGCCTTTGCCCGCTGCCGACGGACGCGGGTGGAAATAGCCCGCCCCGGTAAAATCCTGCGCGATCAGCTCCGACCCGACGATGCGGTCGCCGTCGCGGATCAGGCTGCCATTGGCTTGGGACCGGAACAGCAGCTGCCCGACCGCGGTGATCGTTGCCGGATAGGCCAGTCCCAGGATCAGCGTGAACAGTGCCAGCAGCGTGATGGCCGGACGCAGCGACGAGCGAAGTTCGTTACCCATGATCAGATCCTCAGACGAGGTGGAGGCCGGCGACCGCGAGGTCGACGAGCTTGATGCCGACGAACGGCGCGATGAGGCCGCCGAGGCCGTAGACGGCGAGATTGCGTGCGAGCAGCGTTCCGGCGCTGGCCGGTCGATAGGCGACGCCCTTCAGCGCCAGCGGGACAAGCGCCGGAATGATCAGTGCGTTGAAGATGATCGCCGACAGGATCGCGCTTTCGGGCGACGCGAGCCGCATCACATTGAGCACGCCGAGCCCCGGATAGAGCACCACGAAGATTGCCGGCAGGATCGCGAAATATTTGGCGACATCGTTGGAGATCGAAAAGGTGGTAAGCGCGCCGCGCGTCATGAGCAGCTGTTTGCCCAGGCCGACAATCTCGATGAGCTTGGTCGGGTCCGAATCCAGATCGACCATGTTGCCAGCTTCCCGTGCGGCCTGCGTGCCGGTGTTCATCGCCACGCCAACGTCGGACTGCGCAAGCGCGGGCGCATCGTTGGTGCCGTCGCCGCACATCGCGACGAGCTTGCCGCCCTCTTGCTCCTTGCGAATCAGCGCCAACTTGTCCTCAGGCGTCGCCTCGGCAAGAAAGTCATCCACTCCGCTCTCGGCGGCGATGCTCGCGGCGGTCAGCGGATTGTCGCCGGTGATCATCACCGTGCGGATGCCCATGCGGCGCAGTTCGCCGAACCGCTCGCGGATGCCGGCCTTGATGATGTCCTTGAGCTGGATGACGCCGAGCAACCGATCGCCGTCGGCGACCGCCAGCGGTGTGGCCCCACTGCGGGCGATGTCATCCGAAATGCGGCGCAGCGCGGCAACGGCAGACGGGTCGGCGTCCGGCAGGCGCCCGATCATCGCATCGACCGCGCCCTTGACGACAGCGCGGTCGCCGATCTGCACGCCGCTGATGCGGGTTTGCGCCGTGAACAGGATCGGCTCGCCGTCCTCGGGCATCGGCGCACCGTCGCCTGCCAACACGACAATCGAACGCCCTTCCGGTGTTTCATCGGCCAGGCTGGACAGGCGCGCTGCGGCCACCAGGTCTCTCTGGGCGATGCCGGGCAGCGGCAGAAAGGCGCTCGCCTGCCGGTCGCCGAGGGTGATCGTGCCGGTCTTGTCGAGCAGCAGCGTGTCGATGTCGCCCGCCGCCTCGACGGCGCGGCCCGACTTCGCCAGCACATTGAAGCGCACGAGCCGGTCCATCCCCGCAATGCCGATCGCGCTGAGCAGTGCGGAGATCGTCGTCGGGATCAGCGTCACGAACAGCGCGACGAGCACAGGGACCGCAAGCGATCCGCCCGCATAGGAAGCGAATGCCGGCAATGTGCCGACCGCAATGACGAAGATCAGCGTGAGGCCTGCCAGCAGGATGGTCAGCGCAATCTCGTTCGGCGTCTTCTGCCGCGATGCGCCTTCGACGAGCGCGATCATCCGGTCGAGGAAGCCCTGTCCCGCTGCCGCCGTGACGCGCACCTTGATGCGGTCGGAAATGACGCGGGTGCCCGCCGTGACCGCCGACCGGTCGCCGCCTGCCTCGCGGATCACGGGCGCACTCTCGCCGGTGATCGCCGCTTCGTTGACGCTGGCGATGCCCTCGACGACTTCGCCATCGGCAGGGATCAGGTCGCCGGTCTCGACAAGCACGATCTCATCGACCTGCAGCTGGCTTGCGCCGACCAGTTCCCAGATGTCGCCCGCTGCGACAATGCGTTTGGCGCGCAGCTCGGCCTTGGTCGCGCGCAGGCTCGCCGCCTGCGCCTTGCCGCGCCCTTCGGCGATCGCCTCGGCGAAATTGCCGAACAGCACGGTCAGCCACAGCCAGAACACCAGCTGGCCTTCGAACAGCGCATTACCGGTGCTGTTCATGAGGCCGCGCACGAACAGAACGGTTGAGAGCGCCGCGACGATCGCGGTCACGAACATCACCGGATTGCGGATCAGCGTGCGCGGATCGAGTTTGATGAGCGCGTCGCGGGCGGCAGCGGCGAGCAACGCGCCGGAGAACAAAGTCGGACGGAGTTCGGTCGACATGGATATCGTCCTTACAAAAGGGTGCCGGCGGCGAGCTGCGCCTGGTCGGCGATCGGGCCGAGCGCCAGCGACGGCAGGAAGGTCAGGCCGCCGACGATGAGGATCACCGCGGCGAGCAGGCCGATCCACAGCGGCCCGGTGGTCGGGAACGACCCCGCGCCCTGCGGCACGTGCCGCTTGGCGGCGAGGCCGCCGGCAATGGCGAGCACCGGCAGGATGACCCCGAAGCGGCCGACGAACATGCCGAGCGCCAGTAGGCTGTCGTAAAAGGGCGTGTTGCCGGTCAGCCCGCCGAATGCGCTGCCATTGTTCGCTGCGGCGCTGGAGAAGGCATAGAGAATCTCTGAGAAACCGTGCGCGCCCTTGGCCAGCGGACCGGCAAGGCCCGCCTGCGTGACAGTCGCCAGCGCCGCAAGCCCGAGGATCGCCATCGGCGGGATCGCAATGGCGATCACCGACAGTTTCATCTCACGCGCCTCGATCTTCTTGCCGACATATTCCGGCGTGCGGCCGACCATGAGCCCGGCGATGAACACGCTGAGGATCGCATAGATCAGCACCGCGTAAAGTCCCGACCCGACGCCGCCGATCACCAGTTCGCCGAGCTGCATGTTGAATATCGGGATGAGCCCGGCCAGCGGCATCAGGCTGTCATGCATGCCGATGACAGCCCCGCATGAGGTCGCCGTCGTGATGACCGCGAACAGCGCCGTCGTGGCCACGCCGAAGCGCACTTCCTTGCCCTCCATATTCCCACCCGCGATGCCGAGCGCATGGTGGATCGGATTGCCCGCCGCTTCGGCCCAATAGGCGACCGCGACACCGCCGAGGAACAGCAGCAGCATCGCCGACAGGATCGCCCAGCCCTGTTTCGCATTGCCGACGGCGCGGCCGAAGGTCAGCGTCAGGCCCGCGCCGAGCACGAAGATCGTGATCATCTGGATGAAATTGCTGAGCGCCGTCGGATTCTCGAACGGATGCGCCGAATTGGCGTTGAAGAAGCCGCCGCCGTTGGTGCCGAGCATCTTGATCGCGAGCTGCGACGCGACCGGCCCGAGCGCAATGACCTGCTTGCCGCCCTCGACCGTCGTCGCTGTGACCGAAGCGAGGAAAGTCTGCGGCACGCCGAGCGCTATATAGCCAATCGCCAGCAGCGCGCTGAGCGGCAGCAGCAGGTAAAGCGTCACCCGCGTGACATCGACCCAGAAGTTGCCGATGCCGCTAACCTGCCGCCGCGCGAAGCCCCGGATAAACGCGAACGCCACCGCAATGCCCGTCGCGGCCGACAGGAAATTCTGCACAGTCAGACCGGCCATCTGCGATAGGTTCGACAGCGTCGATTCCCCGCCGTAATTCTGCCAGTTGGTGTTGGTGACGAAGCTGACCGACGTGTTGATCGCCAGCCAGTTGTCCAAGCCCGCATAGCCGAGCGGGTTGAGCGGCAGCCCACCCTGCAGCTTCAGGATCGCAAACAGCAGCAGGATGCCGGCGATGTTGAAGGTCATCAGCGACACCGCATATCCGGCCCAGCTCTGCTCGCGAGCCGGATCGACGCCCGCGAGCCGGTAGAAGCCACGCTCCGCCCCGCCGAGCGGCAGCGGCCGCCCATCGTACAGCGCAAACATCCAGTCGCCCGCTGGCTTGGCCAGCGCGACGATGACGAGTGTGAACAGCAGAATAAGGCCCCAGCCGGCAATGATCATGGCGCGGCCCCTTAGTAGCGTTCGGGATGGGCGAGCACCGCCAGCAGATAGACGAGCACGGCCGCCGCGACGGCACCGCCGAGCATGAGGTCGAATGACATAGAACACGCCTCCAGATTGGAGACGCGATATGGGCGCGAACCCCATTCAGGCGCGCGGTGGGAGTGGCGGGGATGAGATAAAGAATTCGTAACGTCGCGATGGCGGCACCGATGTGTTCCGGAGCGCCGTCGCAACGATCAAGGAACGCTAGCATTCGCCATGTACTGTGTGGGTCTGACTTGCTGGCTCCCCGCGCCGCGTAGGTCTACCCTTTCAACATTTCGACAAACCGCTTCTGCAAAACAAGCACATTGCGGCGGTCCAATGCGGCCATCACGTGTGAACCATCGTCATCGGCAAACAGGATATCTCGTGCGTGAGGCACTGACGGTACACGTCTCAGAGGTTCTCCCCATCGACGGTCGATACGGTATCGAAACCTAGCACAGCGATTAGCACACTAGCTCATCAGAATGCGCAATATCTACTATGTATCAGCATGTTAGACATATCGGACGCGGACTCAAAATCCAGTTCCGCAAGGAGTGTCGGTTCGATTCCGACCGCCCGCACCATTGGAAGGTCGATGGTTTTCGTCGACACACGCTGTGCCTGCGAGCTGCCGGCCGACGTTTGAGGCGAGAATTTGGCCTCGAGTTTCGTAATGTTGGCCAGCCTGACCGGCCTCCCGCTTTGCCTGAACGTATCTCCCTAGCGCCTTTTAGCCGGACGCGCCTGCGCAGCGGCGATCTGGTCCGGGCTCAGGCCGACTCAGCGGCATGCGTTATTGCCCAGCATCTCGGGGCGCGGGTCATCGGTTCGGCAGGCGGCGCCGACAAGGCGGCCTTCCTTCGCGACGAACTTCGCCTCGAAGAGGTCATCGATTACAAGGCCGTGCCGAACCTCACAAAGGCGCTTGCGGCGGCGGCGCCTCAGGGGATCGATGTCTTCTTCGATAATGTCGGCGGCGACCAGCTCGAGTCGGCCATCGCCATCGCCAATCCGTTCGCGCGTTTCGCGATCTGCGGCGCCATATCGGGTTACAACGCGACCACGCCGCCAACCGCCCCGCGCAACCTCATGCTCATCCCGTCGAAGCGGCTGAAGCTTGAGGGCTATATCGCGTTCGATCACGAGGATCTGCGCCCGCAATTCCTTGCCGACATCCGTCGCTGGCACGAGGCTGGAACGCTGGTCTGGAAGGAAACCGTCTATGAGGGTGTTGAGCGCGCCGTCGATGCCTTCTTGGGCCTGTTCACCGGTGCCAATATCGGCAAGATGCTGGTCAAACTGGGTTAACTTATCTGACTTGAGCGATCGTGCGCCCGCGCAGACCGCCGACCCTACGTACTGAAATCAACCGTGGAGAGTCTCATGACCGAGTTCGACACTGTCATCCGCGATGCGACAATCTTCGACGGAACGGGGGCAGCGCCCATGCAGGGCGACGTCGCCGTAAAGGACGGGCGCATCTCCGCCATCGGCGAGATCGCCGGCAGGGGTCATGAGGAGATCCGTGCCGATGGCCGCTGGCTGACCCCCGGGTTCGTCGATGTCCACACCCATTATGACGGGCAGGCGACGTGGGAAACCCGGATGGCGCCATCGTCGAACCACGGCGTAACGACCGCGGTAATGGGCAATTGCGGTGTTGGCTTCGCGCCGTGCCGGCCCGAGCATCATGACATGCTCGTCCGTCTGCTCGAAGGTGTCGAGGACATTCCGGAGGTCGTGATGACCGAGGGGCTGCCGTGGACGTGGCAGACGTTCCCTGACTATCTCGACACGCTCAGCACCCGGACGCTTGATATCGACGTCGCGGCCCAGCTCCCGCACTCCGCGCTCCGCGTCTATGTCATGGGCGAGCGCGGCGCGGAGCGCGAGGCCCCGACCGCCGGCGATCTCGCCGAGATGCGGCGGCTGACCGCGGAGGCGATCCGGGCCGGTGCGCTCGGCGTGACCACGTCGCGCAACATCATCCACCGCACCCGCGCGGGCGATCCGGCCCCCAGCCTCCATTCGGAAGAAGATGAGCTCATGGCGCTCGCCGACGGGCTGCGCGACGCCGGCTCGGGTGTGTTTCAGCTCATTCCCGAGGTGTTCGGTGATGTGCAGCCCGAACTCGGCCTGATGCGCCGCCTCGCGGAACGGTCGGGGCGGCCGCTGTCCTTCTCGCTCCTCGAAGTCACGCACGGTACTCGCGAGTCCTGGCGTGAGGCACTCGAGTGGCTGGACATCGCCGCTGCCGACGGATTGCCTATTCGCGGGCAAGTGTTCCCACGGCCGGTGGGGGTCCTCTACGGGCTTGATCTGAGTTTCCACACGTTCTCGCTGCACCCGAGCTTTCGCCCGTTGGCCGACCTGCCGCTTTCGGAGAAGGTGCAGGCGCTGCGCGATCCCGCCATTCGGGAGCGGTTGCTGTCGGAGACGCCCGACGACCTCAATCCGATCTTCGTCAATCAGGTCCGGAACTCGGTCTTCGCATACCCGCTCGGCGATCCGCCGAACTACGAACCCCCGCTCGAGGACCGCATCGATGTACGCGCGGCGCGCGAGGGCCGACGCCCCGAGGAGGTCGCCTATGATCTGTTGCTGGAGCGCGACGGGCGCGCAATCCTCTATCTCCCCGGTGCCAATTATCGAAACAACAGCGCCGAGGCGATGCGGACGATGCTCGCGCACCCGCGGACCGTCGTCGCGCTCGGCGACGGCGGCGCGCACTACGGGATGATCTGCGACGCCAGCTACCCGACCTATCTGCTGACCCGCTGGGTCCGCGACGCTGCCGCGTTCGAGCGACTGTCGCCCGAAGCTGCCATCGCCGCGCTGACAAGCCGCCCGGCGGCGGCGCTCGGGCTGGGCGATCGCGGCCGCATCGCGCCGGGGTTGAAGGCGGATCTCAACCTCATCGATCCCGATCGCCTTTCGCTCCATGCGCCGACGATTGCCCGCGACCTGCCCGCCGGCGGCAAGCGTCTTCGCCAGGGTGCCAACGGCTATGCGATGACGATGGTGTCAGGGGCCGTCACGTACCGCGACGGCGAACCGACGGGCGAGCTTCCCGGACGGCTGGTGCGGGGCGCGCGCTAGCGTCTGAGCTCCGCTGGCAGCACGGCCAGCGGATTTCTCCACGCTGCTCGATTTGCCTCAGACAGGTCCCAGTTCCAGTTCGGAACTGCCGCTTTGTGCCACGCCTCCGGGGGCAATGCACGTAAGCGCCGGGCTGCGATGTCAGTCAGCCTGGCCGGATGTAGTGCGTGAACACGTCGGCCATGGTTTCACCGAGCTGCTTGTTGAGCGCGAAGAAGTATTCCGGCGGATCGGGATGGCTGTCGCCGATCGGCTCGAACGCCCGCGGAATCGCGAAGGGCAGGCGCAAGATGGTTTCGTACGATGCCCGGACGATGCGAGGATGCCGAGATGATGCAGGCTGCCGTCCACCGCCTGCAGGATCGCCATGCGCGAAGGTCCGCCTTGGTTTGGGCCCTTGCCCTATGGCGTGTACACCTTGGTCGCGACGACGGTCTCGTCGCGGCTGGCGTTCTCATCGGGCGCCCAGGGAAGCCAGCCCTGGCCCGGCGTGCCGAAGGTCATGCAGCGGATTTCCAACCGCGAGGCCTTCAGGCCCGTCGTGCCGAGGTTGACGTAATTTACACCCGCTCGATGATGATGGCCGGGGCCATGCCGCCTGCCGCGCACATGGTAACGAGGCCCCGCTTCAGCCCGCGGCGCTCGAGTTCGTCGAGCACGGTGCCGATCAGGATCGAGCCCGTCGCACCGATCGGATGGCCGAGCGCACAGGCACCGCCGTTGACGTTGACCTTGTCGCGGTCGAGCTTGAGGTCGCGGATGAACTTCTCGGCGACGACGGCGAAGGCTTCGTTGATCTCCCACAGGTCGATGTCGTCGACGGTGAGGCCGGCCTTTTCGAGCACCTTGCGTGCGGCAGGGACGGGAGCGTTCAGCATCAGTGTCGGGCAGTCGCCGATATTGGCGGTCGCGACGATCCGTGCACGCGGCTTCAGGCCATGTTTGTCGGCATAGTCTTTCGAGGCGAGCAGGATCGCCGCTGCGCCGTCGACGACACCCGACGAGTTGCCGGCGTGATGCACGCCCGTCCATTTGAGGTCGGGATATTTCGCGTTGATCGCTTGCCGGAACGTCTGGCCGTCGGGCTGGATCGACACATCGGCCACGGCATCAAATGACGCTTTCAGGCCGGCAAGGCCTTCGGCAGTCGTCTCGGGCCGCGGAAACTCCTCATGATCCAGCGCGACGCTGCCGTCCTCATTGTAGACGGTGACGAGGCTCTTGGCGAAGCGGCCTTCCGCAATTGCGACGGCAGCGCGCTTCTGGCTTTCGAGGCCGAGCGCATCGACGGCCTCGCGACTGATCCCCTCCATCGCCGCGATCGCATCGCCGCAGACGCCCTGATGCGACTGCGGGTGCATCGCCTGAAGCGCGCGGTTGCCCGAACCCATGCCGAGCGGCTTGATGCCCGCCGCATATTCCTCGGCGCCCATCGTCGCGGTGTAGGACATCATCTCGGTGCCGCCGGCGATGACGAGATCTTCCATGCCCGACATGATCTGTGCGGCCGCAAGGTTCACGCTGGTGATGCCGCCGCCGCAGAAGCGGTCGAGCGTCATGCCGCTCGCCTTGATGTCATAGCCCGCCGCGAGCGCCGCCATACGGCCGAGGTCGCCGCCCTGCTTGCCCTTCTGCGTCGAGGTCGACCAGATGATGTCGTCAACCTCCGCCGTATTAAGGTCATTGCGGTCCTTCAGCGCCTTCAGCACGGTCGCCGCGAGATGCTGCGGATGCAGGTGCGAAAGCGCGCCCTTGCCGGGCTTGCCGATGCCACGCGGGGTGCGGACGGCGTCGATGATATAGGCGTCTGCCATGACAGGATCCTCTCAGGCGGGAATCTGGTTGAACGGGACAGTCTTATCGGGCCGGCCGTCCTGTGGCAGCCCGAGGATTTTCTCGGCTATCGTATTGAGCAGCATTTGGTGGGCGCCGCCGGATATGCGACTCGTGCCAGGGGGATAATGAATGCAAACAATATTGTCTCCGAGGCCGGCTGAACCATAGGCAGGTAGCGAACTCAGACTACCCCACCTGCGCTCGCCCTAGTTGGAGAAAAAACTGGCGCCGCTCGGCCCTTAATTCTTCCCGGCGTAGGCATGTCAAAGCGTCCAATTCGGCGCGCAGCGCAAGCGACAGCCGCTTGATCGTGCTGGCATGGTCGCGGTGCGCGCCGCCTTTTGGTTCATAGACGATCCGGTGGATAACGCCGAGGCGCAGCAGATCTTCGGCAGTCATCTTCATCGCCTCTGCTGCGTCCGGCGAGCGGTTGGCTCCGCGCCAAAGGATTGATGCGCAGCCCTCGGGCGAGATCACCGAATAGACCGAATGTTCGAACATCAGAACGCGGTTTGCGGCGGCCAGCGCAACCGCGCCGCCCGATCCACCCTCGCCGACAATGACCGCGATCAGCGGCACGCTGAGCGAAAGGCACTTTTCGGTGCTCCGGGCGATCGCCTCGGCTTGGCCGCGGGCCTCGGCGTCCAGGCCCGGAAAGGCCCCCGCCGTATCGACCAATGTGATGACTGGCAGCCCGAACCGGTCGGCAAGGTCCATCAGTCGGATGGCTTTGCGATAGCCCTCCGGCCGGGCCATCCCGAAATTATGGTGGAGGCGCGACGCGGTATCTTCCCCCTTGGCGTGTCCGATAACGACGACCGATCGTCCCTGAAAGCGCGCGAAGCCTCCGACGATGGCCTTGTCGTCACCGAACCTGCGGTCGCCGGCCAAGGGCGTGAAGTCGCTGAACAGCCCGCCGACAAGGTGGGGGAAATGGGGACGGTCAGGGTGGCGGGCGACCTGGGTTCGCTGCCAGGGCGTCAGGCTGCCATAGAGATCAACTAGCTGGCGTTGTGCGCGCTCGTCGAGCATCGCAGCCTCAGTCTCGTCCTGCCCCGCCGCGCGGAGCGCCGCTGCCTTCGCTGCAAGCGCCTCGACCGGTTTTTCGAACGGCAGATATTGCATCAGACCGTCATCGACATGCCGCGGTAGATGCGAGCGCGGTACCGCGAATCCTCGCCATCGGGCAGCGGCGCGCCGACCAGCAGCACCGCCCTGGCGAAGCGCTTCACTTCTTCCAGATGTTCGTCCAGATCGCGGGGCTCTTCGGACTGCACGCGCCGCGTCAGGTTGATCTGGTTGACCGGCACGTCATGGACCAGCCGCTCGTTTTCCACCGCGAGCGTTGCCGTGAATGCGTGCAGCGTCGTCTTGATGAAATTGGCCAGCGCGAACGCCGGGCTCTTGTCACCCATCGGCACATCGGGCGAGGCGAGCACCAGCTGGCAATCGTCATAGAGCGAGGCCTTCCGCGCGACGCGGAAGTGGTGGGTCAGGTTGTTGGCGACGACCTCGCGGAATTCGTCAGGGCTGAGCGGATCCTTGAGGTCGAACAGCTTCTGCGGCAGCCCGCCGAACGGTGTCGACAGCAGCGTGGTGGGCCGGCCCCATTGCAGCAGCGCACTGTTCATCGCCGTTTCGACCGAGTCGCCGCAGACCATCGATTGCAGCGCTGCTTCCGGAACGTCGATCAGCGCGGCCTTCAGCGCATCGAACCCCTCGGTGGTCCGGGTGATCAGGACGACACGCGCGACATGACAGTCGTTGATGAACGCGCGCGCAGTCTCGGCGATGTAGTCGACGAGATGTTCGCCGATGATCCAGACCGTCTTGCCGCGCATCTGGTCAAGCCGCTCCTGCTTGGGGCTGCCGAACAATTCGCGCTCGGTGGTCGACCGTTCGACCGACAAGCCGCCTGAGGGCATGAAGGTCTCGCCGCTCACCGCGCGGTCAGCGAGGAAGAACACCGTCGCCTGCGCGACATCGGTCTCGGTGGGCATCTTGCCGAGGTGCAGCTTGGACAGCACCCCGCTGCCGACCTTCTTGGCCTCGATGGCGATCTTGTCGGCGGGGAGGAACGGCACATCCTCGGGCGGCGTGCGCAGCAGCCAGCCGCCGTTGGCCTCGGCCGTATCGGGGCGATCGGCCCAGCCCGGCGCGTCCAGGAAATAGCCGCCCTTGCGCAGCCGCGACACTAGCGCCGCCGCAATCGACGGCGTCAACAGATACTGATCCCACGAACAGATGCCGTCGCCCTCCCGCGCGCAGGCAAGCGCGAGGTCGCGGATTTCGCGCGGATTGTTCGTGTCGTGCGAGATGCGCACGGTATCGTTGCGCGCCAGCCGGGTCAGCAGCGCCTCCACCCGGATACCCCGGCGGAGCGCCTTCACGGCAGCCGCGTGGATCGCATTCAGCCGCTTGTTCTCGAGGATCAGCTTGCCGCGCCGCTCGAACAGGCCCGGCTTCCCGCCGGTCCCGGCCAGCCGGTCGCCATCGACCGGGCCGGGGGCGATGGCGTTGAACTGCACCTCGGGGCCCAGATAGCGCGACATCGCTTCGACCATCGCGCGCTGCCCCGATTTGGACACCGCATAGTCGGCGCGATTGGGGTAGGCGACCGCCAGATATTTCTCGCCGCCGAAATAGCTCGAGACGTTGAGCACATAGCCCGAGCCCTGCTGCTTCATGAGCGGCACGACATGGTGCATCAGGAAATAGTTGGAGATCAGATTGGAATCGAGCGTGTAGTTCCAGGCGTCGACGCTCATGTCGACGACCATGTCCTCGGCCCCTGCAACACCGGCGTTGTTGATCAGATAGTCGATGCGTCCGAACGCCTTCAGCGTTGCATCGACCGCCCCTTTGAGCGACTCGAAGTTGCTGACATCGACGTTGGCGAGTGTCTGCACCCGCCGCTCCACGCCGGCGAACCCGATGTCCTCAAGCTCGCTGACGATCCGCGCCCGCGCCACCGCCAGTTCGCTTTCGCGGCGCGCGACCATCATCACCTTGGCTCCGGCCAATGCGAGCAATCTTGCCACTTGCCCGCCGATGCCTGCGGATCCGCCGGTGATCAACGCGACCTTGCCAAGGTGCAAACCGGTGATGTTCTCACTGAACCCGGGCATCGCTTTCCGCGACCCCGTCGCCTCGCCGATACTGCCCGGCACATACAGCGTCACTTCGCGGATCTTGCTCTCCTTGAACAGGATGCGCGCGGCATGTCCGCCGGTGAACCGCGTGTTCTCCGCTTCGACATTGCCGAAGCGGACGATCTGGTTGCCCCATTCGGCCTGCCGCCGGCGGCCATGCGCGACATCGATCTCGGATTCGTCGCGCCAGATGCGGATCAGCTGCTCGGTGGCTGCCCGCAGCATCTGGGCATAGATGTCGCCCTTGCCGTCGCTCTTGTTGCTGAGGAACACGAAGCGCGGTTCCTGCATTAGCGTGCCGGGACGCTTCCAGTAACGGCTGAGCGTGCGGGCGAGCGCGATATTGCCCGTCAGTTCGACATCCATGAACCGCGCGACATCCTCGTCGGTCGCGCCGAGCAGGTCGCCCGTCAGCTCGCCCGCGCCCAGCACCGGCATGAACAGCGCCCCGGTGATCGGTCCGTACTCGGCGGTGTAGCTTTCGAGTGCCGCCTCCATTGCCGCCGGTTCGCCCCGATTAAACCGGACGATGGTCAGGCGGTCGTCGGCGCCTTCGGCCTTCGCCCGCGCCTGTGCAATCGCGACATCGGCCTGGCGGGACAGGCCCAACAACACCCGCGCGCCGACCGCGATCTGGATATTGGCGATCTCCAGCGCCTCCTGCCAGCCATCGCCCGCCGCGATCAGCACCGCAAGACCCGCACCGTCCAGCGACCGCATCGTCGGGCGCGATAGATAGGTCGATCGCTGCTCCTTGCGCACGGTCATGCCGTGCGTGACCTCGAAATCATGACCGTTGTAGGCAGCGGACTCGTCGCTGCCGAGGAATACGCAGGTGGTCGCGATGTCAGCCGGCGTCGGGAAGGTCTTGGCTTTGGCATTGCCGCCGGTGGCGCGCTCGAGCGACATCATGTCGAAGAACTGGCTGGCGGTCGCGCCCGGCTCGTCGCCGCGCATGCTGTCCATCGTCGCAAAGACAGTACGAATCCGTTCGCTTTCGATGGGTCCCGGGAAAATGAGATTGACGCGAATGCCGCGCGGCCCGAGCTCCAGCGACAGCTCGCGCGAAAAGGCATTCATCGCTGCTTTGGGCACCACATAGGCGGTGCGGGCATAATAAGGCGTCCGCGAAAAGATCGTCGATACGTTGATGATCGATCCGCCCTCGGGTATCGCGCTTGCTGCAGCGCGCGAGACGTTCCACGCGACGCCGAAGATATTGCGCATCGCATCGCCGACCGTTTCGCTGTCGGTCGATCCCGTCTTTTGCAGCGCGGCCAGTTCCTTGGCATCGAGCGGCAGCTTCTCGAGCGTCTGCTTGGGCCCCGCGGACCCCGCATTGTTGACGAGAATGTCGATGCGCCCGAAGCGCGCGACGACCTCGGCAATGCCCTTGCGAACCGAGTCCGGATCGCCGCCGTCGAACGCGACCGTCGCCAGCCGGGCGCTATCGATGCCGAGTTCGGTCCGGATTGCGTCAGCTGCCGCATCGGTGCGCGCCGGTGTCCGGCCCGTCATCACCACCGTCGCACCCTCGGCCAGATAATGGCGGACGATATGGCCACCGAGATTGCCGGCGGCGCCTGTGACAACCGCGATCTTGCCGGCCAGCCTGCCGCTGGTGGGTGACGTCGCTACGGTCTTCGCCTTGGCCATCAATTTGCTCCGGTTCGATCGAATTATCCGTTTGCTACACTCGCCTCATTTGCCGCCCATGCTTCCAGCAACGCGTCGCGGCTGCGCAGCCCCAGCTCCGGTAGGGCATGGTTCACCACATAGGTCGCGCCCGAGTGGCGGTTTTCCCACATCGACTGATGCGCTTCCGGAAGGCCGTGCCACGGCACCACGCTCGGTTCGGTGACCTCAAGCAGCCCGGCCGCGATCATATCGTTCATGCGCGCGACCTCGAAGGCGTTGCACAGATGCGTCCCGAGGATGGAGGCCGTCGGCATCAGTATCCGGCGCTGCCGCGTCCAAACCTGTGGCGCGTAGAAGGTGAAGCGCTGACCGGCGAGGTCCTCGGCAAAGATCACCCGGCCGGTGAAGGTCTTCACCAGCGACGTCGAAACGCCCAGCGTATCCTGACCCGCGCGCTCGATGATCAGATCGGGCGCGCCGCGCGGATTATCGGGCGACCGCAGGATTTTGCCGACCGCCGTTCCGAACGGCTTCATCACGCGATCCTGATAATCGCGCACCGCCGCCCGGAAGACCTCGATATCGGCCTTGGCATCGGGCAGGCGCGGCATCGTGTCGGGCCACAGGAAATTTGCCCCCTCGCGCCGCCGGATCGCCTCCAGACTGACAATGCCTTCGATCGCATCCTCGAGGCCAAGCGATTGCAGGAATTCACGCTGGCCGTCGGTGGTGGTTGCCACCACGCTGCGCGCGTTGAAGCGGCGGGCCGCCTCGATCATTTCCAGGCCCGTCTCATCGAGCAATTCGGTCGAGCCCGGGCCGTAATAGATCAGCACGGCCTCGCCGCCGCGCAGTGCCGCCCGGCGCAACATCTCTTCCGGAGACGCCGTCCCGGCTTTGCCCATGAAACTGAAATGGTAGCCCGACGACGCCCCATAGAAGGCGAGCGTCCCGCCCTCCGCCAGCAACTGGAAACTGCGCGGGAAGGCGGTTTCACCGGCATGGCTCACGACATAGTCCGCAAGCTTACCGCCATTCAGCGCGCGATATTCCTCGACAAGCGGCGCACCCGCTGCTTCCCAGGCGCGCGCTGCCTCGGCCTCTTCGGGAACGGTCGTGAAAAGGTCGCTGAAGCGGGGGTCTCTGCGATTGATCGCACCCGCCGCACCCTGTTGACCGGTGATGAATGCCGCGCGCTCTGCCGACGAGACCAGACCGGTCACTTGCAATCCGGTCCGCACCGAACTGCGCAGCGCATCCAGCCCGGTGCCAGTCGCCGCGCCCTCGACGAACAGCGTCCGCCCCGGAGCGATCTGCAGCGTCGTGAACAGGCACCGCCAAATCGTGCCGAGGTTGAGCACATAGCTGCCCGCCTGTTCGAGTGTCAGATCGGGCGGAATGGCGTGCATCTGCGGCGCCTGCACCGTCAGGAACTGCGCATGGCTGCCCGTCTCGGTCTCATACCCTTGAATTGAGAAGCCCGCATACATCGGGTCATTGCCGACCTGCGGGGACAGCAGATCGTTGGTGCCTGAATAGACGGTGACGAAATCGCCGACCTTGACGCGTCCCTCGGCCCGCGTCTCGCTGCCGAGCGCCGCGACAAGCGCGATCCCGCCCGAGCCGGTGATCTGGACATCCTCCTCATGACTGTCGAACGGCGACACCGGAATGCCGGTCAGCGCCCAGATGTCGTTGAAGTTGACCTCGCTGGTCAGCATGTACAGCAGCGCTTCGTTGGGCGCAGGCTCTGGCACCTTGACGATCAGTTCGCGCTCATGCGTGGCGGGGGGGCCGAAGCGCGGCGCGCCGGTTTCCGCATCGCGGGCGATGCCGAACGCATATTGCCATTCGGGAATGCGTGTGACGCCGGGATAGAAGGGGGCACCGACCGGCAGCAGTTCGCCGGCTGTCACAAGCGCCCTGCCGCGCGGCTCATGCTCATCGTCGAGCCAGACCCCATCGCGACGCACCGGGAGCGGCGGGCTGATCTTGTCGATGAACTGGCGGATGCCGGTCTTGCCGCCCTCGGGATCGACGATCGCTTCGGCGAATAGCGCCGCTTCGCGCGCCATACCGGCGGCCATGCCCTGCTCGAGCCCCGTGCGGATCGCTGCAAGCGCGCGCTTGCCGGCCGTGCCGCGACCAGCCCAATCGAGCTGACGTTGGATACGTTTCAGAAAATCGTCGTCGAGCACGCCATCCAGATCGACGTTTGCCGGCGATTCCCACTGCTTGATTGCATCCTGCCTTGCCGCGAAGGCTGCACCCAGCGCGCTGGATTTGTCATCTTTGACAAAGGCACGCACGGCCGCATGAGCCTCCGCCAAAGCATCGCGTGAACCGTTCACCAATGCATCGACCAGCCCGATGTCGGCCGCTGTAGCGCCGTCGATGCTTCGTCCGCCAAGGATGAGGTCGAGTGCGTCGCGCAATCCCGTCGCCCCATTTCTGTCTGCAAGAAGACGCGGCAAACGCTGCGTTCCGCCATAGCCGGGCAGCAGCCGCAGGCGGATTTCGGGTTGGCCGAAGCGCGCCGTCGGCTCCGCAATGCGGTAATGGCAGGCCAGCGCGAATTCCATGCCGCCGCCGAGCGCTACGCCCTGCACCGCGGCGACGCACGGCTTGCCCATCGTCTCGATCTTGCGGAAGGCAAGCTGGGCGTTGTTGGGGAGCACCATCGCTTCGTCGAGCGTGTGAATTTCCTCCAGCATCTGCCGGATGTCGGCACCAGCGACGAAGGAGGAAGTGCCTTCGCCGGTGAACACCACGGCGACGACATCGTCCTTGCGCGCCAGATGCTCGACGACGATCACCAGTTCGTCGATAGCGCGTTCGTTGAGCGCGTTGACGGGCGGGTTGGTGACGGTGACGGTCGCGACACGCTTGCCCGGCGCGACGCTATTGTATTGAACGAGGAAATAGCGGTTGCGCTCGAACAGCGACTGTTCCTCGGACAGGCGCTGTTTGCGCTGCCAAGCATCGATCGCGGTTCTGAGTTCCTCAAGCGCCTCGGGATTGCGCAACGTGGTCACGTCGCCGACATCGCCGCCTTCGACCAGCGCGCGCACCATGCGACGCATATATTTGCCGCTGCGCGTCTCAGGGAATTGCGAGACCTCGATGAAGTCGGCCGGGACGGCGACCGCGCCCTTTTCGCTGCGCACGAGTTCGAACAGCCGCCGCTTGTCGTCGAGAGTCAGCTTGCGTCCCGCCACGGGCACGACGAACGCAAGCGGCGTCAGTCCCTTCTCGCGATGCGGCGCGCCGACCACCAGCACATTGCCGACCGGCGAATCCGGATCGAGCGCCTTGTCGCGCAGGACCGCGCCTTCGATCTCCTCGGTGCCCATGCGGTGGCCCGAGACATTGATGACATCGTCGCTGCGGCCGTGCAGCGAAAAGGACCCGTCGTCGTGCGCGATCGCGAAATCGCCCTGCGTGTAGGCCCAGACACCCCGCCACCGCTTCCAGTAACCGTCGATCCACCGGCCGGCATCGCCCCGCCAGCCACCCTGGACGCTGCCATTCTCGACCCGGAAATTGCCGGCATCGCCCCAGATCGTGCGGGCCAGATAGGGATAAGGGGCTGCGATGACGATCTCGCCCTTCTCGCCCATCTCGGCCCGTCGCCACGGAACGCCGTCGCCGTCATCACGCGGAAAAGGTGCGGTGCCTGCAGCGGCGTCGCCATCCTCGACCCAGACGTCGCCGACGATCCACGGTAGCGGATAGGTGTGCGCATCGGGCCGCAGCGGGAAGTCCGCATTGCCGTAGAAGTGCGTCCAGGCGATCCCGCCATGTTCGGTCGCCCAATAGCTGTTGATATACTGCGGGACGACATGCTGCATCCCGAACGCCTGCACCGACGGCGAGGTCGGCTCGGCGCAGAAGGTCGCGACGCGCAGGCCGCTCATGTCGTAGCGTTCGAGATCGGCCAGATTGGATGGGTCCGACATCACGGACTTCAGGAAGGTGACCCCCGCCTTGAAGATCGTGACATTGTGCCGCTCGATCATTGAGGCAAAGCGCCCGGCATGGGGAAAGACCGGCGACCCTTCCGAGACGACGCTTGTCACCCGCGTCATCAGCGGTGCGCAGATCAGGTAGCTTTGGCCTGTGATCCAGCCCGGATCGGCGACGACGAACAGCGTGTCCCCGGGCCGCGCGTCGAACGACACCGCCATCGTGTGCGCGACACCCGCCGCATAGCCGTGCGCGTGGACGATGCCCTTGGGCTTTCCCGTCGAGCCCGATGTGTAGATGAAGAACATCGGATAGTCGGCATCGACTGGCAGGGGCTTCGACGACGCCCAGATCGCACGAACGAAATCTGCATCGGGCAGCGCAAGCAGGTCGGACTGCGTCTCGACGGCGAACCCCGCCTCGCGCGCCTTCGCCAAGAGCACCGCCAGCGCAGCATCGGTCAGGTCATGACTCCAGCGGTCGCGTTCCTCGCGCCAGATGATGTCGGGCTGCGCGGTATGGCGGACGACTATGACCGTCTCGACGCGCGGTGGCAGCGTGACGAGGCTGGAGGCAATCGCGATGCGCACGCGCGCGGCATCGGCAGAGCTGATCCGCCCCTCCTTGCCGAGGGCGATGAGCGCCCGGCCGACACCGCGCATCACGTCCGACCGTTCGATCGTGACCTCGCCGGCCAGCGTGTCCCTGACTGTATCGAGAATCGTCGCCGCATCGCCAGCTGGCAGGCCGAGGTCGGTCGCCGCAAGGATATCCAGCGCCGTCGCGACGGGCACATAATTGTCGAGCGCGGGATCGGTGTAGGCGTTCTTGAACGCCGCGACCTGTGCGTTGCGATAGCTGCCGTCGGAGGTCACGATGACGCGCGCACCGGCATCGCTGATCCGGTCCGACAGCGTCTTGTCGCTGAACCCGCCGAACACCGCCGTGTAAACGATCCCCAGCCGCTTCGCCGCTTCGGTCCAGTAGATCTGCGGCACGATGCTCGGCATGTTGAGCGCGATACGGTCGCCGGCCTTCAGACCGAGCGCCTGCAGCGCCAGTGCGCATTTGGCGGTGTCCAGCAGCAATTGTTTGCGCGAGACCGTGAAGCAATCGACCGGCGCGCCCTTGCCGCCGCCGGCCGACATGTCCCACCGGTCGCCCTCGAAGATCAGCGCTGCCTCGTCACCGTGGCCGCTCAGCACATGGCGGTCGACCTCGCTGAAACAGGCATTGGTCCGCCCGCCGACGAACCACCGCCAGTGCGGCGGCTCCGACGCATCAAAGGCTTGTGTCCAGGGGGCGAAATCTTTGGGCAGGTCGAGCGAGAGCGCATCGCCGGTTTCCGCATCCCAGCCCGACCAGCGGCCGTCGTCATCGCGCGATACCCACGCCCCCGACCGCCCGGCATCCGCGACGAACCAGTGCATCGTGCGGGCGGCAATTTCGCCATGAAATCCACCCGGGTCGCCGAGTGCCGCCGACCGCATGTCGGACCAATCACGCCGCGTCAGGACCGGGTTGCGTTGAGGACTCTGGTCGGCGGGATAGGTGTCACCTCCATGCATGACCGAATCATTCTCCCCCTACCATCCAATCAATTCAGACTATCGTCCAATTGGCAACATGGTCTGCAGTGCCGACGCCTCACCAAAGCGCGGACAATTCTCACTGATGTTCCCGACGAAGGTCGAGGGCCGCAAATTGCTCAACCCAGTCGAAATATTGTGCAAGGCGACTTTGATCGCTGCCGAGCTGGGCTAGCAGGTCAGAAGGAATGTTGAGTCGTGCCAGATGCAAATAGCGATTTGATCACCTCTGATCATCGTCAATGGAGATACTCTCGCTGATATAAATTTTCGGGCTGCCGACTGGGTCAGCCAAAAGTGATCATGTGCTGTGGCGAGATCGTTAAGGATAGATCCTAACACCGGAGGAGGACCTAAAATTAGGGCGCGTCGTCTTTCAAACCGGGAACATTGGCGTCGTTAAGAAATTCGATGATGGCGCGATACGTTTCGGCGGGTCGTTCCATGGGGGTCCAATGTCCAACGCTTGACTGGCGCTGGACGCGAATGTTGGGCGCGACCGCCCTGAGTTGCGGTATGAAGCGCTCCACGAAGGTCTTGTCGGCAGCACCCCATACAAAGAGCGTCGGAACTCCGATCTGGGGATGGCCGGCGGGCCAATGCGTGGCCACATCGATTTCATCGAAGGCGGGCAGATTGGAGCGATACCAGTTCATTCCGCCGTTGAGTGTGGCCGGGTCGGTTAAGGTGCGGTGAAACAGTTCACCTTCCCCAGGGCTCAGGGCTCCCGACGAGAGCAGGTCGCCGTAGGCCTGCCGCCAAATGCGCTCCGGAATGTCCGATGATTTCAACATCTCGGCCGTCGTTTTGCGAAATACCTGCATATAGGCGGAGCGGGCTTGTTGCTCGGGATCGGACGCAACGAGATCGAGGAACAGATTGTAGGGCGGCGCGCTCATCGCGATGAGCGCGCGCAGGCGACCCGGATAGGCCTGAGCATAGGCAAAGGCCAGTGCCGCGCCCCAGTCGTGGCCGATCAGGATGAACCGGCGCTGATCGGCGAGATGCCGTGCCAGTCTGTCGAGCTGACTCGCCAGGCGGTCGATACGATAGTCATCAAGTACGTCTGGCTTCGCGGACCGTCCGGCGCCCAGTCCATCAACCGCGACGACGCGGTAGCGTGATTTGAGCTGCTCCATCTGACGGAACCAGCTGAACCAGAAGGACGGAAACCCGTGGTACAGAATAATCAGCGGGCCGGTTCCGGCTTCGACATAGTGGAGCCGCGAGGCGCCTTCGCCGAACCAACCCTCTTTGTAGCGAATTGGCCCATTGCGATGGGCGTTGGCGTAGATCACTGCGGGATCGACGGGTTCCGCGCGGGCTGTCGCAGGAAAGGCGGTTGCCATCGCAGCGATCAGAAGGCTTGGAAGGAGCTTGGCCATGCGACAGAAAAAGGCTCGTTATTGTTGGATTTGTCAATAATGCCGAAGCTTTCGGTGCGACCCGCTCGATTGGACTGATCGACACAGGTTGAGGGAGAGTCCGGTGCCGTTCCGGCTGATTGCGCCAACCGCCAATCCCGGTATCGCCCAGCCGAATTTATGGTATCCGACATTCATGAACCAAGCTGCTGTGCGCAAGAGGACAAGACTCACCCCTGAACGGCGCCGGTCTCTGATCCTGGATCATACCGCCGATGTCGTGGCGCGCGAGGGGGTGGCGCAGCTCAGCATCGAACAGATCGGCCGCGAAGCGGGCATCAGCAAATCGCTCGTCTACGCCTATTTTCCTAATCTGACCGAATTGCTTCGGGAGCTTTTCCTCCGGGAAATGCGCCGGTTACGCCGCCTGCAGTCGGATGCTGCTGCGAAGGCGACGACCTTCGAGGAACTGATCCGGTCGATCACCCATGTCTATCTTGGTTATATCGCCGAGCGTGGACTGATCATCGAGCGGCTTCAGTCGGAGCCAAGCGTGTCGGGCATGCACGACCCGACCGAATATGCGCGACAAACAGCCGTGAATTATCTGGCTGAGATTGCCTCGGCTCATTTCAACCTGCCGCCGGACATCGCGCTTGCCGCGACTGACATTTCGTTCGGTATCCCGGCATCGGCAGGCTCCTATCTCAGCCGCAGCCAGCTCGATTTGCAGACGCTGGAGGATCTCACGGTCACGATGATCATCGGCACCTTCACGCATCTCAGCAGCGAATTCGTTGCGAAGCGACGGCCGCTGAAACGGAACTAGACGGATGCTGATTGGCGTACATGTCGAGCGCGGGCACTGCAGCGCAGGCATCGCGAGAGCCAACATCGCCTGTATTGACTTATTATATAATAAATTGGACCTAGCCGGGCGCGGACGCTAGGGCAGATCTGGCCGAGGCTGTCGCGCATCGATCACCGTGGGAGATCCCCTTCATGTTTGACCTGTCAGGACACGTCGCACTCGTAACCGGTGGAAATGGCGGGCTGGGGCTCGCCATGGCCAAGGGGCTGGTCAAAGCGGGCGCGAGCGTCGCGATCTGGGGTCGAAATGCAGACAAGAACAGCGAGGCGGTTGCCGTGCTGACGGGCCTCGGTGGCGATGCGGATGCCTTTGCCTGCGATGTGACCGACGCCGGAGAGGTCCGGTCCGCGTTCGAAGCGACGGTCGCGCGGTTCGGCAAGGTCGACAGCTGTTTTGCGAATGCGGGCGGTTCGGGGCCGACCGGGATGCTTCACTCGCTGCCGGAGGCGCAATGGTCGGGGGTCATGGACCTCAATCTCAACAGTGTCGTGCTGACATATCAGGTCGCCATCGCGCACTTCCTGGCGCGCGGGCAAGGCGGCAAGCTGATCGTCACCTCGTCCGCCGCTGCCAATCTCGGCATGCCGCTTCACGCGGGTTACTCAACAACCAAAGCGGCGGTGGTTGGCCTCACGCGGGCGCTGGCGATCGAACTTGGCCGCGCAAACATCCAGGCCAACGCAATCCTGCCGGGCTATATTGAAACAGACATGTCGCTCGACACCTCGCAGGCATTTCGCGATGCCTGCAAGCGCCGGTCGGCCTCGGGCGAGGTTGGCAGGCTTGAGGATATGGAGGGCATCGCCGTCTATCTTGCCTCGCCCGAGAGCCGGTTCATGACGGGGCAGGCCCTGATCCTTGATGGCGGTCAGACCATCCACCCGGGCTGACGAACGACCTGATCGGGCTTAGCTAAAGCCCAGGTTTGCCCGGCGCTGCCCGGTGCATTTCGAGACCCGTTGCCCAACGGCGCTGGAAGCCGCGCCAATATTTGTCCTGCTCCGGGCCTGCGGTCTTACCGTTCAATTGTTCGCCAAACGACATCGGCCACTCCCCGGCGTCTGAGTCGACCGTTGGCACCTCAAGATAGGCCCGCTTCGCCGCGTCTCCCTTGAGTGTCAGGTCCAGAAACGCCGTTACGAAATGCTGATTGATGCTGTTCAGCCGTTCGCTGCGCCAGACGGGTTCTTTGAGGAACTCCGCCGCCATGAAGGGCGTGTTCGGCCCGAGCGCGAACTCGTTACCGACAATGTTGTGCCGCGCCTCGCGATAAACAAGCATGTAGCGCTGAGCGCCCGTCATGTTCTTGTACAGCCAGGACACGCCCTGCTTGAAGTTAACGACATCGTCCTGGTTGCCGGCAATGAGCAGGACCGGCACCTTGATCCTTGCGAGCGATTGCGCGGTCCATGCGCGACTGTCCGGTTGACCGCCCCAAGGCGCGAAGGTGACCAAGGCCTTGATCGGAGCTGGTTGACCTTCCACGTCGCGCAAGCGCGCTTGGGCAGCGCCGGGAATTTTGGACATCGGACTGTTGGCGAAGCTGTAGGGTGCGCCGGCCGTGGCAATCGCGCCATAGCCTCCCATGGAATAGCCGATCAGTGCCACATTCCGGGTATCGGCCAGCGCGAGGCCGGGGATCGTTCCGTCGCCGGCCCGTGCCAGAATCTGCGACAGGATCTGGCGCTGGTCGAGGGTCCGGTCGATCATCACATTGCCAAAGGACAGAAGAGCCGTCGCGATGCTGTCCGCGGGCATGTCCTGATGATCGATCGACGCCACCACATAGCCATGCGACGCGATATGCTCAGCCAGATTGCTGAACTGCGTGCTCCATCCGCCGTAGCCGTGCGACATCAGGACCAGCGGAAAGCGGCCGCCTGAGAGAGGCGCGGCATTCGCGATCGAGATTCCCTGACTGACGACCGACAGCGGTGCTTTTCCAGGCAATCTCATCACATGGGCATAGCGCTCTGGCAGCTCCTTGGCGAATGCCTCAGCCGGATACCAGAAGCGAACCGACAGCGTCCGCTCGGCCTGCGCCAGATTGCCGGTCACTGCCCCCCATCCTGTTACACGGCTGCGATTTTTCAAGGTGAACTGGGCAACGACGGTTCCGAGCCGCAACGTGCCGGATCTGCCCAATTCTGGGGCTTCGCCGGGATGACCCGCATGCACGGTTGGCGTCGCGAGATAGGCAACGGCGGCGCCGCCGGCGAGCAGGACAGCCGTAACTCCCAGCAAAATCGGCTTCAGCTTCATGACCGTCCATTCTCGGGTTGGATGGTTTGGAGGACTGCTCGCGCAACCGCGTAACTGCGGACCAGATGCATCGTTGACTCGGTCGAGCCTAGCTCTATTATAGTTTTAGTCAACTACAGTTTGTCGCCGTTGGTGGCGCGTCTGGAGGCGGTATCCAATGGCCGGAATCGATCGAGACTTCGCTGCTTGGTTCCTGAAATCGATCGACAACTTCGACGACTATGGCGTCCATCTACTCTTCAACGAATGGTGGACCAAGGCACCGCAGCACGCCATCGACACCTACGTCGCCGCCATCGAAACGCACCCCGAGCAGGGGCCGCTGGCCCGGGAAGGCTGGCTCGCGGAGCCAGCTGATGTCGACCGTCTGAGTCGCTGTGCGCCGGGAACTGTTGGCGAAGCCTATCATCGCTTCATCATCGACAATGGTTTGGAGGCCCGATTGGCGGTCGGCTATCGCGAGCTCCACGAGCAGATGCGGCTGGATGGTAAGTTGGAGCGCATGCCAGCCGTTCTCCAATACAAGGTGCTCCGGGGCTATCAGACGCACGACCTCCACCATGTTCTCACCGGCTATGCCGCCACGCCGGTGGAGGAACTGGCCTTGCAGGCGTTCGGACTGGCGCAAATGTCCTATCCCTATGCCGGGATGTGGATTGCCGTTGTGACGGCAAACATGACCTTCCTGGATCCCGGGCTGATCGAACCGGCAATGGGCGCGATCGTCGATGGATGGGCCTATGGCAAGGCCGCACGGAACATTCAGTTCGTCAAGTTTGAGGAGCAGCTTGATCGGCCCCTATGCGAAGTTCGCACTGAATATGGTCTCGACCCGCTTTCCCGGAACGGCAGGGACACATCGTTGCAAATGATGCTCAGGGCCGCCTGAGATCGTTTCGACGAATATGCCGAGCCGGCCAAAAGCAGCGCAGCATGACATCCTAGCCGACAACGCGTAAGCGAAACCGCATGGCCACTATGTCATCGGACGTTCGACCCTTCATGCCAACTGCTGACACTGCAAAACAACGGCGGCGACTGGACCCGGCAGTTCGCAAACATATGATCCTCGACAAGGCAGCCAGCCTCGTCGCGAGCGAGGGCATTTCGGCGGTCACCATGGACCGGATCGGCCAAGAGGCCGGCGTCAGCAAGCCGCTCGTCTACGCCTATTTCCAGAACGTCACCAACCTGTTGCAAGAGCTCTTATTGCGTGACCAGCGGCGGCTATGGGAGTTGCAAACGATCGCCGTCAGCGAGGCAACCAGCTTCGACGAACTGATCCGTCTGACCACGCACACTTATCTCAAACATGCCGAGAAGAACGGCATGCATATTCAGCGTTTGATGGGTGAGCCATCGATCGCGGCTGTCTTCAAGGAACAGGAGCGGGAATCCCGGCAGCGCGTGGTCGATTTCCTGGCCAGTGAAATCTCGCATAACTTCAATGTCCCGCGCGATGTCGCGATGCTGGCGACGGAGGTGTCGATGGGCATGACGGGGGCCGCAGGCGAACTGATCAGCAGCGGCGCGGTCAGCCGCAAGAAGATCGAGGAAATCGTGATCTGCCTGTTCAAAGGCAGCACTGCGTCGCTCCAGGCCCAATACGGCAAGAAATCGTAGGCGAATCGGCGCTCCCTGCCGGGGCGCGTTGTTATTGCGCCTTGAGGCCCCCATCCACGGGGATCGCTGTTCCCGTCACAAACGACGAAGCATCGCTTGCCAGGAACAGCACCACAGAGGCGATCTCCGACGGTTGTGCATAGCGGGCCAAGGGGATTGTCGATGTGAATCTGCGGCGCAGCGCAGCGATTTCCTCGACATTCTTGCCGGTTTCCAGGTCGAGCATCATGGCAGTTTCGGTCATTGCGGGGCAGATTGCATTGACCCGGATACCAAATTCGGCGAGCTCGACCGCGCCGACCTTGGTCATGCCGATGACGGCATGTTTACTGGCATTATAGGCGATCAGCGAGCGACCCCCGCCCAGGCCGGATACCGAGGACATGTTGATGATCGAACCACCGTGTTCCTTCATCAGGTCCGCGCCAAACTTCATGCCAAGGAACACGCCCCGGCAGTTGATGCGCATGACTTCATCGAAATCCGCGACCGGATAGTTCCACAGCGGGCAGGCGGGACCGGATATTCCCGCGTTGTTGAACAGAATGTCGATGCGGCCGAACTGATCGCCGACCTTGGCGCGGGCTGCCGCCCACGCCGCTTCATCCGCCACATCGCCTTCGCAGACCAGCAGGCGCCGGTCGCTGACGTCAACATGATGGCGCACCTCGTCCCATGATGATCCAGGCAGGTCGAATGCGACAACATCAGCCCCGGCTCGCGAGAGGTGGGCGACGGCTGCCAGTCCGATCCCGCGCGCTGCGCCCGTAATCAATGCCACCTTGCCATCGAGCTCGTTCGTGCGCGTCATCCGGGGTCCCTCATTCTGCGGCCGGCGGCCATATTATATCTTAAGTCAATCAGATTCCACGCCCATCGGGAAATGCATGACCAATATCGCCAATCGTGCCCCATGCCAGCAAAAGCAGATTGATTATTGACTAAAGAAATAATAGTAGCGTTATTGACGATCTGTCCATCTGTCGTTCCAGGCGGGGGAAAGACGTTTCGGGGGAGGATAAAAATGAAATCGCTGGCGAAAAATCTGTGGTTGTCATCGGTCGCTGTCGCAATCGTGCCGATGGCACCCGCGCAGGCCCAGCAGGCGGCGGCAGCGCCCGCAGCCAGCGCGGATACCAGCGAAGCGCCGAATGAGATCATCGTGACTGCGCGCAAGGTGAAGGAAACGCTTCAGGATACCCCGGTCGCCGTGTCGGTCGTCACGGGCGAGTTTCTCGAGCGGACGGGCTTCGTGCAGGTCTCCGAAATCGTCCGCTTCGTGCCTGGCATCGCGCTGTCGCCGCTCAACACGACCCGCGCAAGCGGATCCAAAATCCGCGGGCTTTCAACCTTCAGCTTCAGCGATGGCTTCGAATCCAGTGTATCGACGGTCGTTGATGGCGTCGTGCTGGGCCGGGAAGCCCAGGGCTTCTCCGATTTTCTCGACATCAAGTCGGTTGAAATCATCAAGGGTCCGCAGGGCACGCTGTTCGGCAAGAACGCGTCTGCGGGCGTTATCAACATCCAGACGAACGATCCGACGTTCGTCTTTGGCGGCAGTGCCGATGCGACCTATGGCAGCTTCAATGAAACCAAGGTGCGCGGAACCGTTTCCGGCCCGCTGATCGGCGAGAAACTCGCGTTCCGCATGACCGGCACCTACAACAAGCGCGACGGTGTGCTCGACAATGCCATCGTCGGCGAGCGCGACCTGAATGACCGGGACGGCTATTCGCTGCGCGGCAAGCTGCTCTACCAGGCAAACGAGGATCTCAAGATCGTCCTGACCGGCGACCTCGGGCACAGCAGCAATCGCTGCTGCCAATCGACGTACCGGTTCGCCGGGCCGCCGTCAGGCGCTCTGGCCTTTGCGACGAACCCCGGCGCCTTGCAGTTGCGGACCGCGCTGGCGGCACTTGGGATCGTACCCGGGCCCGGCAATCGCAAGGTCGGTGTTCTCGATGAACGGATTCTCGAAAAGAAAAACTCTGGCGGTCTTGCGCTCAACGCGGACTATGATTTCGGTGCCACCTCGGTCAAGTCGATCACCGCGTGGCGGAAATGGAATATCGACGAATTCAACGAGGCGGACGGTGTCTCGAATTCGAACGTCAACAGCCGCAACGGGACCAAGGTCAACACCGAGCAATTCACCCAGGAGTTGCAGCTCAACACCAAGATCGGTTCCGCTGTCGACATCGTCGGCGGGCTGTTCTTCTTCCACCAGGACCTCACGGCAAAAGGCCGGGTCGACATCGAATTGGCCCTGCCGTTCCCTGGCTCGTTCTTCAACGTCCGCACGCTGGCAGACCGCACCGTCGCCACCAACAGCTATGCGGCTTATGGCGAAGCCACGTTCAATCTGAGCGAAAAGGCCGCCATCATCGTTGGCGGCCGCTATACCCACGACGCGCTCGTTGCCACCTACAACCGCGCTTCGAGCGCGCTCGATCCGACCAAGCCGTTCACGCCCTTCTTCGGGGCGAACGTGATCGGCATCCAGCCGTTCAACAACGACAATCTGTCAGGCCGCGTGATCGGACGCTACTTCTGGACCGACGACGTCATGACCTATCTGTCCTGGTCGCGCGGCTATAAGGGGCCCGGCATCGATGTCGCCGAAAGCGTCAACGTCGCCGCCATCCTGCAGCCGGGCGGACTGCCCGTTCTGAAGCCCGAAATCCCGACGTTATGGGAAGCCGGGGTGAGGACGGCCTTGTTCAACAAGGCGCTGACCACCAATGTCACCTTCTATCGGCAGCGGCTGCGCAACCTGCAGACGATCACGCCAAGTGCGATCGGCGCTGCCCTCAACGTCGGCATCGATCTGATCAAGTCCAACGGCATCGAACTGGAAATGGTGCTGCGGCCGGCGGCGCTGCCCGGGCTATCGGTCACGGGCGGCTACACGCTGAACGATATCAAGATCGCGAAATATTCCGCCGACCCAACTCTGGTCGGCAAGCGATTCCGCGACAATGCCCATGATTTCTACTCCGTCATCGGCGACTACCGGTCGAAGCTTGGCGGCTCCGACTATGAAGGCTTCGTGCGGGCGGAATGGACCTGGCAGGGGGCCAAGAACACCGACCTCGCCGGCCGGGCAATTTACAATGTCGATTCCTATGGGCTGCTCAACCTGCGCGCCGGCTTCGATGCGCCGGACGACCGCTACGGCATTACCTTCTCGGTCGAAAACGTGACCGACAAAGTCTATGCTCACTATGTTCTGGGGAGTTCCTACACCGCGCTGGATAACGTGACGACGACCCAATATATCGGTGATCCCCGGACTTGGAAGGTGACGCTGCGCGCTAAGTTCTGACTGCCGGTCGTTCGACTTCTCCGGAGCGGATCGCATTGCCGCTGATCCGGTCCGGGGCACGTCGTTATGGCACGCGATCGAGGGAAGGCTGACATTGATCACGGGCATCCATCACGTCACGCTGGCAGTGCGGAATCTGGCGGCCGCCGTTGATTACTACAGCCATGTTGTCGGGCTGGAACCGGTGACGGTGCCCGATACCGGCTGGCCGGCGCAGGTCGAGCTCGACGAGCCCGGTTTGCCCAAAGGACGGCAGGAGCGCTGCCTCCTGGCAGGACGGAACGGCTATCTCGAACTCGTGTCGCTGCCCGAGCCGGGTTTCGACATCGATCAAGCCGCCGATCCCGTCAACAGACCCGGAATCCGGCATTTCTGCATTCAGAACCATGATATTGCGATCCTTGAGGCGGCCGTGCTGGGACATGGCGGGAGCCTGATCGCGCCGCCGCTCGATCTCGGGACGGGCAACCAATATGCCTATTCGCGGGACCCCGAGGGAAACATCATGGAGATCGAGGGGTTGCCCCACGCCCCGCCGGCGGAGCCGACCTGGATGGCGCATGTCGCGCTCGTGACGTGCGATATGGACGCTGCGGTTGCCTTTTACGGGCAGTTTCTCGGCCGTCCGCTGCAGAATCGCGGTCGTTTTGGGCCGGCGGACCGTTTCGACCGCATGGGCGGACTGCAGGACGCCGAACTCGAAGGCGCGTGGATATCGGCGGGAAACATGCTGCTGGAGTTGTGGCAATTTCATGCGCCGGACTACCGCGGCAGACCGAAGGCAGCGCCGTTCAGCGAGCCCGGCTATAGCCACTTTTGTTTGGTCACCGACCAACTGGAAGCGGATGCGGCCCGCATTGTCGAGCTGGGCGGAAGCTTGATTTCCGCTGTTGATGCCGGCGACGCCGGACGACGCCAGTTTGCCGGCGATCCCGAAGGTAATGTGCTCGAACTGCTTGAGTTACGATCGCCCGACGGGCCGTTTTCCCTGGCTACGCTCGCCGACCCCGGCATCTGCGCCCGTATCGACGCTGCGCGCTGACCTGCTCTGAGGGCCGGCAGTCGTTTCCCGAAATCCTGACCTGCGTCAGACGGACAGAATTGGCTAGGCAATGACCGACTGCCGCCTCGCGTCCAGTTGGTCGAGTAACACCCGATGCTGCGCCCGGGTCAGATCGTAGCGTGCGTAGAAGGGGATCGCGATGACGGCCGCGAAGCCCATGATCGGACCGCTGGCCAGCGCGAGGCGGAAAACCACGTCGCCGGGGAGTTTGCCAGGCACGGCCCCGAACGGGATCCGGACGAACAGGTCGAGCAAAAGGCCTGCGCAGAAATGCCCGGCCGAGTTCGAGGCTTTCGCGAAAAAGGCCCGTGCAGAATAGATCAGCCCCTCCTGCCGCATGCTGGTGGTGACCTCGTTCTGATCGGCAATGTCGCCCAGCATCGACAGCACGGCTACCGTCGCCACTGCAATGCTAGCGGCGGTTACGGCGGTATTTGCAAGCAGCAGTGGCAGCAGCATCGCGGATCCGTTCACCGGAAACAGGCCAAGCAGGCGCAGGTCGATCGGCAATTGCGCGGTCACCGTCGCGCCGGCGATCGCGCATAGCAACACGGGTCGGCGGTCGAACCGGCGCATCACGGCAGGCGCGAGCAGGGCGCCGAGCAGGATCGCCGGTACAGCGGCGGCTCCGAACCAGCTCAGCTGCCGTGTTTCCAGTTCCCAAACATAGGTGTTGGCGAAAACGCCGAAGGTTTCTGTCAGACCGACGGAGATCATGAAGAAGAAGAAGCCGATCATGAGGAACCGGTAGTTCCGGTTGGTCAGGGCGTTCATCAGGTCGCTGTAGTATGTCCTGAGCGAAAGCCGCTCCTGCTGGGCTGGCGGCGCGCTCAGAAAGGGAATCTGCCCCCTCGTTCCCCAGGCACTAAGCAGAATGGCGAAAAGGACGACGGCGGAGGCGGTAAATACCAGCGGGCCATAGGCCGACGCCTCAAGGTGCTTCGGCACCAGGACTCCGCTGCGATTGAGCGTCTTGCCGCCCAGAAACACGCCCCATGAGACAATCGCGAATAGGGCACCGGTCGCATAGCCGAACACGGCGTTCATGCTGAACAGCCGCGAGCGCTCATTTGGCTCGCGCGCCAGTTCGCCGCCCAGCGCGAAGTGCGGGATGACGTAGAGCGTCAGGAATATGCGGCTCGCAACCGTCCAGAAACACAGCCACAGAAAGAGCGGAAATTGATCGGGCTCATGCCCCGAAACCGCCCCCGTCAGAACCGCGGGAGGCGCAAAGATCATGTACAGCGAAATTGCCGCCGGCAGAGGTGCTGCGAACAGGAACGGATGCCGCCTTCCTAGTTTGGACCGCCACCGATCCGAGATCATGCCGACTGCAGGGTCCGCAATGGCATCGGCCAGCAACGAGATCATCACGGCGGTCCCGATCAAGGTGTTCGAAAGACCGATCGCCTGATTGTAGAAGATCGTGATGAAAGTGTTGAACATGCCGAGGAAAACCAGTTCGCCGACGGCACCGACGCCGTAGGCCAATCGGATCCGCAACGGCAGTCCAGTTCGCGCCTCGACCATGTCCGCCCCCGAATCTGCCGGATCGGCCGGATATGCTGGAAGCTGCGGCCCAGCATCGACAACCCGATTTTAATTATAAATATCGTCATTTATTGCTATCTGAGCTGCCCTTGCGTGTCAAACATCGAGACGAATGGGAGTCTCCTTGGCAGCAGCGGACACGTAAATGGGCCAGGGCTCGATCGGAAGCTGCTGATGATTGTCCTTGTTATTGACGGAATGCACATTAATATCCCTTGAGTCGCCCGCAGGTGCCATCAGAATCAAGCGGCCGCGTGGCGTGTGGGATGAGCCGGCAATAGGCCGGAGAGCTGATCGCGGGGGAGATGAGCGCATGACCTACGCCGGAACCAGACGGATCATCGATGTCGACAGCCATCTCATCGAGCTTGAGGACTTCCTCATTCGTACAGCACGGGACGACGAGAAGGCTGTTCTGCCGTCGATGCTCGCGCAGAAGGCGGTCATTCAGAAGCGGGATCGCCTTGAACTCGGGCGTGAGCAGTTCCTTGCCCGGCAGGGCAATGCCGATCTAGTTGCGGAATATGAGGCGCAAATCCTCGACAACACGAAGGTCGGCTGGGGGCGTCTGGGAGCCTTCGATCCGGTCGAACGATCCCGTGCCATCGACCTGTTCGGTTACGAGATTCAGCTCGTTCTGGCGACCTTCACCTTTCATCAATTCGTTCATGACCCTGACCCGAGGGTACTGGAAGCAGGTGCCCGCGCTCTGAACCGCGCCATGGGTGATTTCTGCAAACATGACCGCCGTATGCGGGCTGTCGGCTATGTTCCGCTGAGCCTCGGGCCCGACAAGGCAATCGAGATGATGGGGGAAGGGCTTGCCGACGGCTGCTACACGTTCGCCGTCGATACCAACGAGCCCAACGATGCGGCCCGGTCGTTCACCCACCCTGACTTCGATGTCGTCTGGGCGCAATTTGTCGAACATCGGATCCCGGTCGTTTCACATGTCGCGATCAATGGGCACTATGATCCAGTCTCGCAGAGCTTCCGGAACAACGGCCGGACGTTTCATGAGATCGGCGACGACGCGCCGGCAGGCGAAGTTGGCGTCATGACCATCGCCAATTCGGTACAGCTGTTCTTGGGTGCGATGATTTACGACGGGGTCTTCGACAGGCATCCGGAGTTGCGGGTGATTTCGATGGAGCAGGGCTGCATCTGGCTGCCGTCCTGGCTGAGAATGATCGATTTCACTGCCAACGTTTTCAAACGGCTGCGCAAGTTTGATGAACTGCCATCGGTGACCGCCAAACGTCACATCAAGGTCGCACCCTTCGCAGGCGAGCCGGTGGGCTGGGTCATCGATCAGGTCGGGCCGGAGATGCTTGTCTATGCCTCGGACTATCCCCATCCGGAAGGTTCGGCGGATCCAATTTCCAAGTTTGAGGAAACGATGGGAAATTGCGCCCCGGAAGCCATGAAGGCCTTCTACTATAATAATATGGCTGAGGTGATGCAGTTAGGAACTGACAGGGATATTGGCAAACTGGCAAGTTGACGGCTGCCCAGCCCAGTCGATCGGGGCGCTGCCGTCACGGTCAGCATTTCTCACCGGTACGATGCCTTGTTACCTGGGCGAGATGATCAATATCAAAGCTGAATGAGGTGCGCCCCCGCCTCCGGCTGTGCGAATATCATCAACTGCTGAGTCAGGCCCATGCGTGCCCAATGAGCATTCAGGGCATCTTCAACATTCTTAACCTTGGACCGCGGCAGGATGGCGACGACGCATCCACCAAATCCACCGCCAGTCATCCTTGCCCCACCGGCCTGTCCGATTGCGTTCGTCAAGCAATCGACCAGCAGGTCGACCGCTGGCAGGCTGACTTCGAAGTCGTCGCGAAGAGAAATATGTGAGGCGCGCATCGCGCGTCCGACGCTGATCAGGTCACCTGAAGCGAATGCGGCCGCCGCTTGCAAAGTCCGCTGATCCTCACTGACCACGTGCCGCGCTCGACGATAGGCGGTTTCGTCAAGGTTGCCGCGCCCCGCTTCGAGCAAAGATGCGTCCACATCGCGCAATGCCGGCACTCGGTAATGCGCCGCTGCCAGTTCGCACTGGCTCCGGCGCTCATTGTAGGCACTATCGACGAGGCCGCGCGTCACGCCGGAATGAACAATCATGATCGTGGTGTCGTCGGGGAATGCAACCGGCTGGACGTCAAAACTCCGGCAATCGATGAGCAGCAGCTTGCCCTGTTGGCCGAACGCAGAGGCGAGCTGATCCATCATCCCGCAGGCACAGCCGACATAATGATGTTCGGACCACTGCGCGACTCTGGCAAGTGCCTCGCCTGTCGGGTTGGCGGCACCGGCCAAGGTAGCCAGTCCGAGCGCGAGCGCGACTCCCAGCGATGCCGACGAAGACAGTCCAGCGCCCTGCGGAACATCACCAGCAATGGCGATGTCAGCCCCGCATACCGGCAGTCCGAAGCGCGGCATGCCTGCCGCGATGCCACGCAGGTGATTCTCCCACTGGCCCTCGCCCAGCGGTTCAATCGCCTCATCCAGAGCAAAGGATGCAGGCACGCCACCGAAATCCAGCGCGCGTGCCTCGATGCGCTGGTCCGGCCTCGCACACAGCGCAACGACAGTGCCGTAGGAAAGTGCGCAGGGAAGGACGAACCCGTCGTTATAGTCGGTATGCTCACCGATCAGGTTTACGCGGCCGGGCGCAAAGGAGACGAGGTCCGGTGTACGCCCGAACGCGGTACGAAAACCGTCGACCGCGCGCGCGACGGTGTCGGGATTGGCAGTCATCTCGATGTCACCCGAGCCGAACGCGAAGCTGGGACGGAGCGCAACCGTTCGGCTGCCTGCTCCGGTGTCAGATCGCGCTGCGCCTCGGCAAGAAGCTCATACCCCACCATGAACTTGCGGACGGTCGCCGACCGCAGCAGCGGTGGGTAGAAATGCGCATGCAGCTGCCAATGCGACTGGTCTGCCGGCTCATAGGGCGCGCCGTGCCATCCCATGGAATAGGGAAAGGAGCAGCCAAAGAGATTGTCATATCGGGCGGTCAACTCCCGGAGCGCGCCGGCGAGATCGTCGCGCTGGTCGGATGTCAGTTGCTCGATCCGCTGCGCCGGAAAGCGCGGCAAAAGCAGGGTCTCGAACGGCCAGGTCGCCCACCACGGAACAATGGCAAGCCAGTGCAGCGTCTGGACCACCGTCCGGGGCCCGCCCGATTCCCTGATCGCAACATCTAGCAGCATCGGCCGGCCCTGCGCATCGCGGTACCTGCGCTGCGCATTGTCCTCGGCCAAGGGCTCGTCGGGGACATGACTGCTGGACCAGATCTGCCCATGCGGATGCGGATTGGAGCATCCCATCGCGGCACCCTTGTTCTCGAATATCTGCACCCAGGCGAACTGGCGTCCCAACTCTTCGGATTGCGCGGCCCAGCAGTCGATCACAGCGCGAACCTCTGCATTCGACAGTTCGGGCAATGTCTTGGAATGGTCCGGCGAGAAACAAATCACGCGGCATTGGCCGGTGACCGCCTCTGCCCTGAACAGTAGATCATCGGCGCTTTCAGCCACGTTGCCGGGCAACAACGCCGGAAAGTCATTGTCGAAGACCCAGACACCCTCATAGTCGGGGTTCACCGTGCCTTTTGCCCGGGCATTGCCGGGGCAAAGGTAGCAGTCGGGATCATATGGCGGCAGGGCTTCCGCCGTACTGGCTTCGGTCTGGCCCAACCAGGGGCGCTGCGCTCTGTGTGGCGATACAAGAACCCACCGGCCGGTGAGCGGGTTCAGGCGACGATGAACCGAGCCGCCATCAACCATGCCTGCGCGCCCACGGACCGACATAGTGCGCGCGATTACCGAAAATGACCCGGTTGGTGCTGAGCGCCACGAGCACGGAGCTCACCAATACCAGCAGCATGACGTCGATGTAGTGGAGCTTTACCAGCCCGATATGCTGGTAGAAGGTTTCGCCGGGATAGAGCGTGTCAGGCTTGTAAAGCACGAAGGTGTGGAGCGCATAGGCACTCACACCGAAGATCAGGCCGATGACGGCAGCGCGGGCATCGACATTGGCAAACATCAGCCCGGCGATGAACGCAGACAGGATAGGCATTGAGGACAAGCCGTTGAGCTCCTGAAGCAGGTTGATGATGCTCGTCGCACTCTCGAAGGCAGGCACGAGCGCGATCGAACTCAATGTCAGTACGCCAGAGACAACGGCTGCAAGCCGCCAGTGATCCTGCACTTGGCGAACGAATTTATCGTGGAAGTCGAGGGAATAGAGCGCAACCGAGCTATTGAGGATCGCGCTGGTGTGGGCGATCACCGCCGCCGCCATCAGCGCTGCGAACGCCCCTGACATCCAGGATGGCAAGACATGCGCGACCACCCGGCCATAGCTGGCATCACCCATCGGTCCGAATAATTTGTACCCGACAACGCCGGGGATCACGACGATAGCGGGGATGATCAATATGCGGACGACCGCGGCGGCGAGTACGCCCTTCTGTGCCTCCCGGACGGTCGGTGCCGTCATCGCCTTCTGCGTGATATTCTGGTTGGTGGACCAATAGAAGATCTGGATGAAGATCATGCCGGTGAACAGCGTGTGGATCGGGATCGGCGAGTCGGCTGCCCCGATCATCGAGATGCGCTCGGCCGGCACGCCGGTCGTCAGATCGAAGCCCACCGCAGCCAAGGCAAGAACCACCACGAGCAGCGCAATCGCCAGCACGCCGATCCCGGAGAATGTGTCCATGACCGCAACCGCCTTGAGGCCGCCTGTGATCGTATAGAGGGCCGCGACGATCGCCATCGGTGCGGCGAACCACAACAGCGGCCAATCCACACCGAACATCGATTTCAGGAACAGGCTTCCGGAGTAAAGTGCGGCGGGGAGGTAGATCAGGATATTTCCGAGCAGGAAGATTGCCGAGATCACGGTGCGGATGCTGCCGCCGCGATAGCGCCGTTCGAGCAGCTCGGTCACCGTCGTGCAGTTGTTGCGATAGTAGATCGGCACAAACACGAACCCGAGGATCATCAGGCCGACAAACCCGCATATCTCCCACCAGGCCAGCAACAGCATCTGGTTGCCGTTCATGCCGACCAGCTGCTCGGTCGAGAGGTTGGTGAGGGTGATCGACCCGGCCACGTAGAGCCACGTCAACCCGCCGCCCGCGAGAAACACGTCCTTGCCGGACCCGTCATGCTCGCCGGGACCGCTGCGGACCTTGAACCATGTCGCGAGGCCGATCATGATGGTGATGGTCAAAAAGACCGCCAACTGACCCGCGCCGACCGGCAGGAGACCCCCGTTCAATTCTTTCTCCCCTCGGCTCTTGCCATCCCGTTATCATCATGCGCTGCGGCAGGGAAAACGTTTTTATTGACGGATTATGTAATGAGCAATCATAGGGCGGACTGTGCCTGATCTCCCGCAATTCCTCCGTTGTGACGGTCACGGCAACAGCCTGATCTTCGACCTCAGGCGCGGGTTCGCGGAATTGGCGTGGATCGGCTGCGCTTTTCCGGACGGCGAGGACTTGTCCGACCTCTGCAATGCACGCCTGCGCGGACCGCACGCGTCGCAGCCCGATCAGCCTGCACCAGCATCGATTCTGCCGCAGACTGGGTGGGGCTATTCCGGTCTGCCAGCGGTACAGTTGCTGAAGGGTGACGGGGCAATCGAGGCGCGCCTGCCGTTGACCGACGCAAAGCGAACCGAGTGCGGCGTTCGCTTCACGCACTCCGATGCCCGGTGCGGCGCATCTGTTGAAACGCATTGGTGGTTCGCGCCATCGGGTCTGATCCAGACCGAGGCGCGCCTCACCAACATCGGGGCGGATCGGCTGGAACTCGCGTGGCTGGCATCGCTGGCGATGCCCCTGCCGGCATGGGCGAGCCATGCCGTTAAATATTCCGGGCGATGGGCTGCCGAGATGCAAAGGGAGCGCATCGAGATCCGTCAGGGCATCCAGGGTAAGCTGTCATACGGCGGACGCGTCGGCTTTGGCGGCGGCAACTGGGTTCGAATTGAAGCGCATGATAGCGGCGAGCTGCATGGGAATGCGATCGCCGCACATCTTGCGTGGAGCGGCGACCATGTTTTGAGCCTTGAGCGCAACTCCGACGGCGAAACGATGCTGCAGATGGGTGCCCGCCTCGAGCCGGGCGAAGCGGTCTTGGCGCCCGGCGAGAGCTGGTTATCGCCCCGGACCATGGTCGCGGTGAGCCATGCCGGAATATCGCCCACGCGACAGATGTTTCATTCGCACGTGGCTGCTGAGATCGTCCCGCCTCAATCGCTGTCGGCACCGCGAAAGGTTCATCTCAACACTTGGGAAGCGCTCGGCTTCGAGCTCGATATGCCCGGTCTTCTGCGTCTGGCTGACGCCGCCGGAGCGTTGGGCATCGAACGCTTTGTCCTCGACGATGGCTGGTTCAAAGGGCGTCGCAACGACCGGACGAGCCTCGGTGACTGGACGCCCGACCCCGACATCTTCCCGAACGGGCTGACGCCGCTGATTGACCATGTCCAGCAGTGCGGGATGGATTTCGGACTCTGGGTCGAGCCCGAAATGGTCAGCCCGGACAGCGATCTCTACCGTGCCCATCCCGACTGGTGCCTCAACCGTCCTGATGAGGACCGGCCCACGCAGCGCCACCAGCTCGTGCTCGATCTTGCGCGCCCAGAGGTTGCCGAACATCTGTTCGTCCGGCTGGATGGGCTGCTGCGGGACCATGAGATCGCCTATCTGAAATGGGATCACAATCGGGAGCTCTTTCCCCTTGCTGGGAAGGGCCATGCCCAGGTGAAAGCCCTTTATGCGTTGCTCGACCGGCTACGCGCGGCGCATCCGGATGTTGAAATCGAAACCTGCGCGAGCGGCGGGGGCCGGGTCGATCTGGAAATTCTCAGGCGCTGCGGGCGATTCTGGGCAAGCGACAACAATGATGCCTTGGAGCGGCTTGCCATTAACGCGGGGTGGTTCGACTTCCTGCCGCTCAGTATCGTTGGCAATCACGTTGGACCCAGCCCCAACCCGATTACCGGGCGGCAGCTTTCGATGGATTTTCGCGCCAAGGTCGCAATGTTCGGCCACATGGGCGTGGAGGCCGATCCAGCCTCAATGTCCGACGAGGACAGGCGCTGTCTTGCGGCCCATATCGCGCTCTACAAGCAATGGCGTGACGTTCTTCACACCGGTGGCCTGACGACTCTCAATTGTCCGGACCCGGGCTTCCGGGGTTGGTTTGCCTGGGACGGGGCTCGCGGCCTCGCGCTCGCCGCACAAACGGCCCACGCGTCCGGCTTCAACGTGCCGCCGGTGCGATTGTCGGGTCTTGAACCGGACGCTGTCCATCGGGTGCGGCTCCTTGAGCCATGGCCAAGACTGGCGAAGCGGCAACTGGCGATGTCCGAACGTTGGCGCGATGGCCTGACCTTGTCGGGGCGTGCGCTTGCCGAGGCCGGTCTGGCACTGCCGCTGTCGTTGCCGGAGATGGCTTGGCTGATTTCCGTGGAGCGTGTCCGATGACCGGCTTGATGCGTCTGGGCGTCTGCTATTACCCCGAGCACTGGCCGGAAGACCAATGGGACGAGGATGCGCGGCGCATGGTCGAGATGGGCCTGTCGCGGGTCCGGATCGGCGAGTTCGCCTGGAGCCGGATCGAACCCGATCCCGGCCGGTTCGACTGGGGCTGGCTGGACCGGGCGATTGCGACGCTGCACGCAGCAGGTTTGGGCATCATCCTCGGTACCCCCACCGCGACGCCGCCGAAATGGCTGGTCGATCAGATGCCGGACATGATCGCGCTGGACGCGCAGGGCCTGCCAAGGCGGTTCGGGTCGCGGCGCCACTACTGCTTTTCCCATGGCGGCTATGCGGCGGAAGCTGCTCGCATCACGACGGCGATGTCAGATCGTTACGGGCGTCATCCGGCGGTCGTCGCCTGGCAGACCGACAATGAATACGGCTGCCATGATTCCGTCCTGAGCTATTCGGACGCCGCTTTGACCGCATTCCGTGCTTGGCTCGCTACAAAATATGGCGACGTCGGCAATCTGAACAGCGCCTGGGGCAATGTTTTCTGGAGCATGGAATGTCGGTCCTTCGCCGAGATCGAGCTGCCCAATCTCACGGTCACCGAAGCCAATCCGTCCCACCTGTTGGATTTCCGGCGTTTTTCGTCGGACCAGGTTGTGAAGTTCAACCGGGCGCAGGTGGACATTTTGCGGGCCGCGTCGCCAGGGCGCGATATCGTCCACAATTTCATGGGATTCTTTACCGAGTTCGACCACCATGACGTGGGCCGGGATCTCGATGTCAGCGCCTGGGACAGCTATCCACTCGGATTTCTCGAGCAGTTTTGGTTCAGCGAGGATGAAAAGCGGCGGTACCTGCGGCAGGGACATCCCGACATCGCGGCTTTCCACCACGATCTCTATCGCGGGTGCTCAAAGGGGCGCTGGTGGGTCATGGAGCAACAGCCCGGGCCGGTGAACTGGGCGCGATTCAATCCGGCGCCGCTGCCCGGGATGGTGAGACTCTGGACACTCGAGGCGATGGCGCACGGTGCCGAACTGGTCAGCTATTTTCGCTGGCGGCAGTTTCCGCACGCGCAGGAGCAGATGCATGCCGGCCTGCTACGCCCCGACAGCGTCGATGACGCTGGTGCACATGAGGCGCGTCAGTCGGCCCAGGACATCGCATTGCTCGGACCGATCGGCGGACTGCCAAAGAGCGTCGCATTGCTGTTCGACTATCAAGCGGACTGGATCACCGGGATACAGCCGCAGGGGCGCGGCTTCAGTGCCTTACGGCTCGCCTTCGAATTCTACTCGGCCGCGCGCCAGCTGGGGCTCGACATCGACATCGTCTCTCCGGACAGTCCGCTCGATTGCTACCGTATGGTCCTGGTTCCCTGCTTGCCGATCATCTCGGCGCAAACCATTGAGTCCCTGTCGCGGTTCGCGGGGCCCATCCTTGTCGGACCGAGGACCGGGAGCAAAACCGCCGACTTCGCGATCCCTGCCGATCTTCCGCCAGGTGCGCTCCAGTCGCTGATTCCTCTCAAGGTTACGCGCGTTGAGTCGCTGCGCCCCGGCGAGGTGAAAAGCGGTGAGGCGTTTGAGGTTCGGCACTGGCTCGAGCGAGTGGAAGCCGATCTGGAGCCATTGCTGCATCTGCATGACGGCCGCGGAATCGTCTATGGCCGGGAGCAGCTCACTTATGTGGCAGGCTGGCCCGACTCTGCGTTGCTCGCACATCTCATCGAAACGATGGCGCGAAAGACGTCGACGCCAACCCTTCACTTGCCGCAATCCGTGCGGGTCCGCCGGAGAGGCGGCATTGGATTTGCGTTCAATTATGGCACAGAGCGGGAGACACTGGACTTCGCCAAACAGGGCGAATTTCTGTTGGGAGGGGCAGGACTTGGTCCGGCAGATGTCGCCGTATGGAGGCTGGATCCAATAGACGGCGGCGCGTGAGGACTGTGGCGTTCAGATAGATCGAGGCTACGCCCTCGGACTGGCGGCGCCCACCGGGGCGTGGATGTCCATCACAGATTGGGGCGGCAATTCAATTTCAAACTCCGTAGACTTTCGCCAAGGTGTTACTAGGTACTGGCGCCGCTCAAATTCAGGTCCGCAAGGCGTATTGGCTCAGGTCCGGCTGCCGGCAACTATACGACAAATTCTTTTCCAATCCTTGGCTCAGCATCGCGCCGATCCTCACCGTGCCATGCATTGCGGACTCACTCGCGCCGCGCCACGAGCCCTGTGTTGCCGTGTCGCCGTTCATTGTTGCCAAGGCGGTGAAGGGACGAGCCGCGAAGATCATGGGCGAACGCGTACGTACAACGACGCCTTCCAAATTCTCACTCGCCCGGGCCTCGCGCGCGACATCGACCTTCCCGCTGATCTGGTGTCGCTGCCGTCCGGCTTCCTCTAGGTCAGTTGCCGCCGTCGAGCAGGCGGCGCGCGATAACCTGCGCCTGGATCTCTCCGGCACCCTCGAAGATATTCAGGATGCGCGCATCTGCGAGCAACCGGCTCACCGGATATTCGGTCGCGAAGCCGTTGCCGCCATGGATCTGCAGCGCATTGTCGGCCGCCGCCCATGCCACCCGCGCGCCGATCAGCTTGGCCATGCCTGCCTCGAGATCGCAGCGCTTGCCGTCATCCTTCTGCCGCGCTGCGAAATAGGTCAGCTGGCGCGCGCCCATGATCTCCGCCGCCATCATCGCGAGCTTGTTGGCGACGCGCGGAAATTCGATGAGCGCGCGCCCGAACTGCTTGCGCTCCACCGCATAGGCGAGGCCCACGTCGAGCGCGGCTTGCGCCACGCCGACCGCGCGCGCCGCCGTCTGGATACGCGCGCTCTCGAACGTCGCCATCAGATGCTTGAAGCCGACGCCTTCGATGCCGCCGAGCAGGTTGCGCGCCGGCACACGGAACGCGTCGAAGGCGATCTCATATTCCTTCATACCGCGATAGCCGATCACCTCGATCTCGCCGCCGGACATGCCCTCACCGGGGAAGGGGTCCTCGACCGTGCCGCGCGGCTTCGGCGCGATCAGCATCGACAGGCCGCTATGGTTCGCCGTCGCCGCATCGGTGCGGACGAGCAGTGTCATCACATCGGCGCGCGCGGCATGGGTGATCCAGGTCTTGTTGCCGCTGACCAGATAGTCGTCGCCATCGCGCACCGCGCGCGTCCGGAGCGCACCGAGATCGGACCCGGTGTCGGGTTCGGTAAACACTGCTGTCGGCAACACTTCGGCACTGGCGATCTTCGGCAACCATTCGGCCTGCTGCGCCGCAGTACCGCCGCCGATGATGAGCTCGGCGGCAATCTCCGACCGCGTCGCCAGCGAGCCGACCCCGATCCAGCCGCGCGACAACTCTTCGGACACCACGCACATCGCGGTCTTGCCCATGCCGAGCCCGCCATGTGCCTCGGGAATCGTCATGCCGAATACGCCCATCTCGCCAAGCTCGGCGACGAGCGGCAGCGGGATCAGCTCGTCTGCCAAGTGCCAGCCATGCGCGAAGGGCGCGACCTTGGCCTGCGAGAAGGCAAAAAACTGGTCGCGTACCATGTCGAGCGTGTCGTCGAGTCCACAATTCTCCAGCGTCTGCCGGCCCCGGGCGCTGGCAAGATGCAGTGCGATTGCGGTCTTCTGCAGTTGTCCGCCGCCATCGCGGACCAGTCTGGCAAGCGGTGCGGCCTGCAACAGCGCCAGCGCGGCCGGATCGTCGGTCAGATCGCCGGGGCGGATCGTCTCGCCCTGGTTCATTGGGATGCCGCCAGCCAGCTGCGCGCCATATTCGGCGAACAGCAGCTGCGCGAGCAGCCCCTCGATCTCGCCGAATTTGCTGCTTGCCGAGAGGTTGGCCGCCCAGCTGGCGACCTCGCGCATCAGTTCAACGTAGGAGGCATACCAGCCAAAGCCGTGCACGATATGCTGTTCGCGGTCGGCGACGCGGCGGTCGATGCCGCCCTGCGCACTGGAAACCCGCGCCAGCACCGCCGGGCGGACAGCAGCGACAAACGCCTGCGCTGCCTCGGCAGCCCTGCGCAGCAGATCCGGGAGACCCGGCAGCACCAGCGCCTGATCGACGGGGTCAGCTCGCATGCGCACGCCGCTGCACAATCGTGCTGCCCTGCTCCAGTTCATCCAGCTGGTCGCTGTCGAGATCGAGCCATTCGCTGAGGATGTCGCGCGTCTGTTCACCGACATGCGGCGGGCGGTGGCGGTAGCCGGCCGGCGTCGCCGACAGCTTGCCCGGGAAGGCGACGGTCGGGATTTCGACGCCGTCCTCGCGCTTGAAGCGGTGCACCGTGTTGCGCGCCTCGACGAACGGGTCCTCGAAAATCTCTCGGATCGAATTGACGGGGCCAGCCGGTATGCCCTTTGCGACGAGCCGGTCGATCAGCGCGAGGCCGTTGAAGCCGCGCACCTTCTGCTGGACGATGTCCTCGATTTCGTCGCGGTTGATCAGCCGGGCGCGGCCGGTCGTGAACTTTGGGTCGTCGGCGACATCGGGCATGCCGAGATCGTGGCACAGCGCGCGGAACTGGCCGTCGTTGCCGACCGCGATGATGATATTGCCGTCGGCGACCTCGAAGGTCTTGTAGGGCACGACAGTCGGGTGGCGATTTCCAAGACGCCCCGGTACGATGCCGCCGACCAGCCAGTTCATCGCTTGGTTGGCAAGCATGGTGATCTGGGTGTCTAGCAGCGACACGTCGATGTGCTGACCCTGTCCGGTTGCCTCCGCATGACGTAGCGCCGCAAGGATGCTGACGGTCGCGTACATGCCTGTCGACAGGTCGGCCATCGCGACGCCGGCCCGCAGCGGCGGGCCGTCCTCCTCTCCCGTGATGCTCATGAACCCGCCCATGCCCTGCGCGACGAAATCATAGCCGCCGCGATTGGCGTAGGGTCCGGTCTGGCCGAAGCCCGTGATCGAGCAATAAACGAGCCGGGGATTGATCGCCGACAGGCTCGGATAGTCGAGGCGATATTTGGCGAGGCCGCCCACCTTGAAGTTCTCGACAACGATATCGGCCTTCGCGGCCAGCGCTCGGATCAGTGCAGCGCCTTCGGGGTTGGCGAGATTGATCGCAGCCGACCGCTTGTTGCGGTTGCAGGACAGATAATAGGCGCTGGTGCCGGCTTCCTCTTCGCCGTCCGCGCCGGTCAGAAAGGGCGGGCCCCAGCCGCGCGTATCGTCGCCCTTGCCGGGCACTTCGATCTTGATCACGTCAGCGCCGAAGTCGGCCAAGATCTGCGTCGACCATGGCCCGGCCAGCACCCGGGACAGGTCGAGCACTTTGATGCCGGCCAGCGCTGCTGCAGTCACGCCCATTCCTCCCAATTCATGCGTCCCGCCCATGGTCCCGATATCGGTGCCGATAGGTCCACACAGCGCTGCCGGCAATCGACCTTGCGCAACGCTATCAGCTCATCTCTTCTAGTCTTGGCTATGGAGGGACACGGCAGCAAAGGAAAGACAGGCTATGGGCGAGCAGCATACCCCTGCGCGAATTTGGCGTGGCGCTGGTGATGAAGCGTCAGGTTCGCGCTGAATATCAGCGATAAGGTCGTTACGGCCGCGCCGGCACCTATCTCGCGCAAGCGCTGAACGGGGCGGCGGTAGCGTCGCTGGAGCGCGGCGCCTTCGGATTGTGCTGCACCAATGTCATCCGCGAGCACATCATTGCTTGGCGTTGGGCGCATTCCATGCGAATTCACGCCATGGCCTTTTCTTCTCCAGCCGCGTCGGCGTCCGTGTAGTCGTTCCATGTCGGGGGGCATCATGCAAGAAGCTCGCCGGCGGGGGGTGCACCGCGCGGCGGCGACCTATTTGGTGATCAGCTGGCTCGTCCTCGAAGTCGGGCACGTCATAACTTTGATCCTCGAACTGCCGCACTGGGTGGCACGTGCTCTGCTGTTCATGCTTGTCGGGGGCTTCCCGATCGTGCTGGCGCTGACCTGGCGATTCCGCTTCACGAGCGAGGGCTGGTTCCCGCACCTGCCGGAAAGCGAACCAGCTGCCGCGCATGAGGCGGCGATACAGGGGAATTCATCGCATCGCAGCGGTCATGGCGGGCATGGCCATGCCTCTGGGGACAGTTTCGATCCGCTGCCAATCATCGTCGGCGTCCTCGCCGCAGTTGCCCTCCTGCTCTGGGCGTTTATGCCGTCGAACAGCGACCACGCACCCGCTGCCGGCAACGCGCATGTCGCCGAGGCGAGTAGCGACCGGTCGGCGGCGCAGGGTGACGGGCACGAGGCGGTGGCAACGTCGTCCCCGCTGCGCCCCGCTCCGCGCAACAGTATTGCTGTCCTTCCCTTCGACAATCTGTCGGGCGACCGCGATCAGGTATTTTTTTCGGACGGGATGGCAGAGGAAGTGCGCGGCGTGCTCGCGGCGGTCGAGGGTTTGCAGGTCGCTGCGCGCACTTCGTCCAATGCCTTCCGCGATGCCGGCGAGGATGCTGCGACGATCGGCGCACGGCTGGGCGTCGCCTATATTCTCGAAGGCAGCGTCCGACGGTCGGGGGATGTGGTCCGGGTCAGCACTCAGCTTGTCGAGGCGAAGAGCGGGTTCGAGCGCTGGTCGCAGACCTACGACCGTGAAGTGAAGGACGTATTCAAAGTACAGTCCGACATTGCAGGTTCGGTCGCGGATGCCCTGCGGATCAAGCTGCTTCCGGGTGACGCGGCGCGCGCGGCTGCAGCATCGACGCAATCGCCCGCCGCGCATGATGCGCTGTTGCGTGCCACCCAGTTGCTCAATCTGTCGGGTGACGAGGCAAGTTATCGCGCCGCGATCACACAGCTTGACGCGGCGATCCGGGCCGACCCGGCCTATGCGCCTGCCCATGCGGCGCGGGCGCGGGCGCTGACCGCAGTCGCGGGTCTGTTCGACGATGCTGCACGGGCGCGCACTGAGATCGAACAGGCGGTCGCATCGGCACAGCTGGCAGTGCGGCTTGCCCCGCAGCTGCCAGCCGCGCAAGCGGCGCTTGCCTACACGCTCGAGCGCGGCGTGGTGGACGTCAAGGGCGCGGCCGGCGCCTATGAACGCGCGTATCGCGCCGGCGGGAGCGGCGATGCCGACCTGCTCGTCGCCTACGGCTTGTTCAATGTTCGCGCCGGCGATCCGGCCAAAGGCAAGGCAGCGCTGCAACGGGCGCTGACTCTCGATCCGGTGAATCCGCGCGCATGGCGGTCACTGGCAACGGCCTATTATATGGCACGCGACACGCCCGCGGCGCTCCGTCATTTCCACGAGGCGCTGCGGCTATCACCGGGCCTCTCGCTGGGCCATTCCTTCATCGGCGACGCGCTGCTCGCAAGCGGCCAGGTCGCGGCGGCAAAGCGCGAATATGCCGTTGAGAAGGTGGATTGGGCCCGTTGGACCGGGCTTGCATTGGTTGCAGACCGCGCGGGCGACCGCGCGACGGCAAACGCGCTGCTTGCAAAACTCCGCGCCGACCCGACGCTCGCCTATCAGGTGGCGCAGGTGCTCGCCGGACGGGGCGACGCCGATGGCGCGATCACCGCACTCAACCGCGCGCTAGCGATGCGCGATCCGGGACTGATCCAGATGCGGGGCGATCCCTTGCTCGACCGGGTGCGACGCGACCCACGTTTCGGTGTGATCCTGCGGCGGGTGACGGGCTGACAGCGTTCCAAACCACTGATAGGATCGACGTAGTCGGCACCGGATCGCGGTGCCATGTTGAGGGGGTGCCACAATGAAAGTTCATGTTCTGCTTCTCGCCGCGAGCGCGACTCTGGCGCTCGGTGCCTGCCAGAAAAAGGAAGAGGCTGCCGCGCCAGCGCCAGCCGCGGCCGAGGCTCCGGCAGCCGATGCCATGGCTGCACCTGCCGCTCCCGCCGATGCCGCAGCGGCACCGGCCGAGCCCGGATCGGCCGACCGGCGCGACGGCAACACCACGGGCGCGGCGACGAGCGATGACCGGCGCGACGGCAATACCGACGCTGCCACTAGCGACGACCGCCGGGACGGCAACACCTGATCGAAGTCAGCGGCGCTGACGGGCGCCGCTGATCTGCGCTGCGATCCATGGGGCGAACGACGATACCCGGGCATAAACGCCGGGGGTCCCGACGCGTCCGCACCCCTTCCCCCGGCTGACAACGCCTGCGAGCCACCAGCGGTCGTTGGCGTCCTGCCATGCCATCGGACCACCGCTGTCACCCTGGCAGGCGTCCTTGCCGGTGCCGCCCGCACACATCTCCACATCGAGGAGATCGCTGTAGCTGGCGCGGCACGCGGCGGGCGCGACCGTCGAGATCGATGCGACTTGTAGTTCGGCGGGCGGCGGGGGCGCGTCCTTGCCCTCGGCGAGGCGACCCCAGCCGCTGATCCGCACCGGCGCGACGGCCGGCATGGCCGGACTGCCGGGGGAGCCCAGCAAGGGGATCGTCGCGACCCGACCGGGCGCGAGTTTTGCGGGAGCGGCAAGCTGGAGCAGCGCAATGTCGTTCTGCGACGGGTTGGCGCGATAGTCGGGGTGGAGGATAACCCGGCGCACGGTCAGCGTCGTCATGGTGCCTGTTGTCTCAAGCGCGCCGTAACGAACGACAAAGCCGGCGGGCGGGGTGACCGCCTTACCGTCGGCGACGACGCAGTGGCCGGCAGTCAACACCCAACCCGGTGCGATCAGTGCGCCGCCGCAATAATGCCGGCGGATGCCGTCGGGGAGCGCCCGCTCGCCGGGGGCCAGGCGTTTCGGGATGAGCGGGCCGGCATAACCCACCGAGACCTGCCACGGCGCGTCACCCCATTGCGCAGGTTCGCCGTCGACGATGCGCGCGCCGTCGTCGGTCGCGTCGGCCGGAGCCGGCACTGGCGCTGGGGGGCATACCGGCGCGGCGGGTTCGGGTTCGGCGGCCGCAACGAGCGCGAGCGCCAGCAATGGCTTCAGGAGGCTGGACATGAGGGGGGGCCTTTCGCAGCAGTGACGAGCGGTTCGAGGCGGCCGATCCAGCCGCCGGCGCGCTCGACCTCGAGACCGCGCGCGCCGCGCGCCGAGGCAGCGAGCAGTTTTTCAAGCGGGCTGCGGTTCTCGACCGAACGCGCGGCATCCTGTCCGAGCAGCGAAACATCGATACGCTCGTCGGTCAGCAGGAACAGGATTGCGTCGCGCGCCGGGCCTCCGACACGGATCCGATGGACGAGCAGCTCGCCCGGCTCCATCGGCCGCTGCTCCTCGCGCAGCGGTTCGACCGATAGGTCCTCGCCCAAGGCGATGAGGTAGGGCCATCGGGGCCGGTCGCTCGCATTGGCGAAGCGGATCGCGACCTCGTCGCCCGACTGCGCAGTGGCAAGTCCGGCGACGAGCGGGAGACGCTTTGGTGCGCCGCTGTCGTCCGTGCATCCGAACGTGAAGGTCAGAGTCGCAGATTGGGCGGCCCCGGGTGTGGCGAGCGCGGCCACGGCGGAAGACTGCGCGAGCTTGCGGAGATTGGCGGTCGCGCCCTTCACATCCTGCGGGGTGCCGACGGGGCGGCCATTGCTCGACCGTAGCTGCCATCCGCCGGGCTCCCGGGTGAGCACCCAGGCGGGCGGATCGGCGAGCGCGATTGCCTCAACATTGCCGGCGGCTTCTGCGAGTGCGGCGCGCTCGGCCGGATCGCCGCCATCAATGCGGAGCCGAAGACGTGGGAGCGACGGCGCGCGGACCAGTTCGCGCGCGGTCAGCGCCGCGGGCGGTGGTCCGGCGAGGGGCGCGTCAAGCGCGAGCACGGCTGTGCCTGCGCCGACATCGGTCACAGTGCCGCGCGCGAGCGGAAGGCCGCCGTCGATGGAGGCGGCCATCGAGGCGTAGAGACCGAAGGTCGATCCGGGCGTGACGCCTAGGATTGCGCCGCCGCCCATGCTTGCCTCGGACGGGGCGGTGAGCGTTGCAGGGAAGGCGCGAGGCCGCGGCGCGCTGCCGGATCCGAGGAACAATGCGTCCTGATCACCCTCGATCCCCGGCGTCTGGGTGTCGCCCGCAAGGCTCATCAGGCGGCGGATCTCGGCGGCAAGTTCGCGGTGGCTGGGACGGTCGAGTCCTGTTAGCGCGGTGATGAGCGCGCGGGTGAAGGCGCCGTGGCGCGCGCCATCGAGCGTCGTTTCCCTTGCAACCTCTCCGTCGGCTGCAGCCGATAGGTGGACACGGACACCGCGCGGCGCGCCCGGAACGGGCGGCGGCAGGACCAGGTCAGTGGCGGGACGCGCACCGGTGGCGATTTTGGGCACGCTGCGCGCCGCGCCGCCGGCGAGGTCGCGGGTAGCGGTACCGCTGTTGCAGCTGTCGAATAGCGTCGTGACATTCACGCCCCGCGCCAGCGCGGCGTCTATGAGGCGTTTGAGGTCGATGTCGAGGATATCCCAGACTTTCCCGCCGCGCGCGTCGGCGGGGAGTGTCGTATCCGTCATGCCGCCCTTTTGCGTCCGGGTCCGGTCGAGCGCCTGACTGCCGTGGCCGGAGTAATAGACGAGGAGCGTATCACCGGGCGCAGCTTCGGCAATCTGCGCCGAAAGGGCAGCGAGAATCGCAGCGCGCGTGGCGCAGCCGTCGAGGAGAATGATCGATGGTCCAGTGAGGACGGGGCAGGGCGCGCCGCGCTGCGCCGGGGCGACGGACAGGCCGAAGCGCGGGCCGGCCAGCGTGTCGCGGACGAGCAGGACATCGTTGACCGCGCCCGCCAGATCCTTGAATTCGGAATCGCTGCTGCCCGGTTTGCCCGCCGAGTAATTGTAAGTGTCGATGCCAATCAGAAGCGTGCGAACGGCAGCCGAGGCCGGTGCTGCGGCCAGCGCAAGCGCGAGGAGCGCGGTGCGGATCACCGGATGACAACCTCGCTGGACCGCCCGGTAAAATCGAACAGCGACGGCCTCTGCACCTTGCGCGGCGCGGCGGCGACAGGTGTGTCGAGGTTGATGATCTGTCGCGCCGATGCCAGCGACGCCTCGCTCTTGAGCGAGATGAGGCCGGCGGCGATATCCTTGCTCAAGCCCGGAAGCCGCTGGACGGCAAAGCGTAACCACTCATCGAGCGTCGCCTGACCGTCGGCATTCAGGTCGGCCCGCACCGCCGGCGCAAATCCCTGCTGCGCGACGAGGTCTGCGCGCTGCTGGGGCGGGAGCGGGGTCAGCCCCTCCGAAACCAGCGCATAGGTCAGCAGACCGTGACCGAGATCACCGTCCTCCATCGCGACATTGTCGGCCTGCGTCGCCGCAAGGATGCGAAATCCCTTGTCCCAGGCCAGCTGCCCAAGACCCGGATCGCCCATTGGCCCCGGCTTGTAACCGTCGGCGTCGACGCTCGCTGCACTATGGCAGGCATCGATCACGATCGACACATCGCCAGCCTGAACACCGCGCAGCCATGCGGTCAGTTCGGCGCTGCTGATGAGGCTCGCGGGGTCGGGGTGGCCATCGGGAAGACGGCCGCCGTCCGATGGCACCAGAAAGAACTGCTTTTCGATCGTGTCGCCATGGCCCGACCAGCTGATCACGAGTGCGTCGTCGGGCGTCAGTGCCGGCAGCCGCGTCGCGTCGACACCGACAGCCGCGAGCGTCGCGCGATCGGCGTCGCTCGCCGCACCGCTGAGCGACAGCAAGGCGGCCCGGATCGCTGCCTTCGTCGCCTGGTCGCGATCAGCGGTGCTGGTGATCGACGTCGCGAGCAGCTTTGGTCGGATGAGTCCCCGGCCGCTATCCTCCCATCTCGACGACTTGGGCGGAGCGGCATAGCCGTCGCCGATGGGGGCGCTCCCGAACGCGTCCACCATCGCCCGCGCATCCGCCGCCGCGTAGCTCAGTGTCCAGTCCTTCACCCGTGTCGCATCGACCCCGATCGCAAGTACAACCAGTCGCTTCTCACGCGGTCGCCAGCCGGTGGGGAGTGTCCATTCGAGCCGTGCTGTCTCCCCCTTCACGCGGTCCTGATTGAAAGCGTAGGCGCTCAGGCTGACACTGCCCGCTCCGGTGGTCGGCACTGCGACGATCACGTCACGCCGGATCGGTGCTGGCTCGATCGCCCCTGCATCGATCACGTCCCGCGCGGGCTGCTGGACGGAGATACGTCGCCAGTCGTCCCGCTCGCGCGTCAGAATAGCGGCACCCGGGTCAGGCAGCTGCGATACAAGCCGGTCATTCACCATGAGCCGAAGATCATAGATGCCGGACGATTGCGAAGGCCCTTCCGCGACCGCAGATGCGCCTTCCCGGACGTCGAGCGTCACCCGGGCCAGTCCATCGGATGGCCCGGGCGCGACGCCGGCGATCGCAATCGAGGGAAACAGCCGTGTCAGGCTGCCAACCGGAGGCAATGGCGGAAGGGCCGTGTCGCAGCCGCCCGCATTGCAGGCGTAAAGCTTGGCAACCAGTCCCGGCTCATAATTGTTCGACATGAAGGCACTTGCGGGCAGCGAAACCCACGGGGCATCCGGCATCAGCCAGCGCACCGCTTCGGTATCCGGGCCCATGTTGGTGTCGTAGCGGCCGTCGGCTGCCGTGACGAAGAACTGATTGTTTGGAAACGCGAATAACGTCATCTGCCGCTCGCCGCTGCGCATATCCCAGAAGCGCACGGCACCATCGCGGCTGGCGATCCAGAACAACTGTTTTACGGGCAGAAACCCGCCGCTGATCGCGCCGAGGATGGTCAGGGCGGGATCAAGCGGCGCTACGCCCCCGTCGCCAAGCGAAAAGCGCCGGACCACCGGGAACTGAATCCCGCCGACCAGTGCGGTCTTGCCATCGCTCAGCAGGACATCGGGATCCCTCAATCCGGTCTCGGCAAAACTCGCTTTGCCCGTCGCGACGTCGGTTACCAGCAGAGAATAGGGCAAATGCTGCAGCAGCTTGCTGCCATCGGCGGACCAGGCGAGCCGCTCGATTTCGGTATCGGGTTCGTCGCGCCCGCGCAGCTCCGCCGCCAGCCTGGGCTGCGGTCGAAGTTCCATCATCGTGTCGATCCGGTGCGTGCCAGCTATCCATAATTTCGAAATGTCGAAAATCAGCGTGCGCGGCACATAGGCGCCTTGCGCGTCGGGCTTCAGCGGCGCGACGGCCACTGCGAGCCGATCATTGCCGGGGCTGACCGCCATTGCGGTGACCAGCGCACCGGCGCTCGCCGTATTGGCGATAAACTGCCAGCCGACCTCTGGTGCGTCCGGCATGTACATCAGGACGCCCTCGTGCGCGGTGATCGGGCCGCCGCAGTTTCCAGCGGTCGCTGCGAACAGCAGGAAGGCGTCGGTATAAGGCGTCGTGAGGCATCGCCCCGGAATCTCCGCTCTCACCAGGCCCTTCGGGCCGCCGGCGGAATCAGCATCCACCAGCAGGGACGGGAGAGGCGGCAAGCCGGTCTTCGGCTCCACCGGGGCAGTGACCAGATACTGGGCATTGCTCAACCATTTGACGGTGTCCCAATAGCCCTTGCGGATGAGCGTCGGCAGCGGCTGGCCGGCGACAAGGTCGCTTACCTCGACCATTGTCGTGAGGCCGCCGTAAAGATGAACGAGCCGCGCCAGCCGCGTGCCGTCAGGCGAGAATGCGGCGTCCGTGTAGAACTGCCGCTCCGCCTGTCCCAGCCTTTGCTCGCGCCCTTCGGGAAAGCGCACGACAAGTCCCCGGCCTTCGCGCCGCAGCGTCTCACCGGCGACGCCTGCGGGCAGCGGGGGCGGAACGAGGTTGTCGGGATCGAGTCCGCGGCGCGGAAGCGCAGGATCGCCGGCACGCGTCACGACGCGGGTTTCGAGATCGAGATCGAAGCTCACCCGCCGCAAGCCCGCCGGGTTGCCGCCGCTGTCGCTGTAGCCCGACACCAGCGCGACGATTGCGACACGGCGATCACCATCGGCGCGCATCGCTTCGATCTGGATCGGGATATGGTCGCCGCGCGGATCGAGTTGGGGCAGCCGCAGGAAGTCGGTGGCGAGACCGCTCTTCACGTCCCACAGGATTATACTGTTGTCCGGGCCGTCGGCGGTGATCAGAAACTTGCCCGAGTTCAGCCAAACCGCGCTGTCGACACCCCGCGCATGACCGACCTGCAAAACCAGCTTTGGCTGGTTTGCGGCGGGAAGGTTTGTCCGCGCAGTATAGCTGAAAACGGGTGGCGGAGCTGCTGCCGAGGTCAGCGCGACCTGCGCTCTCCTGGCATCGGCGTCAGGACCGGCGGCATGCGCGACAGGAAGGGTTATGCCAGGTGTGGCGACAGCATCGAACGGCAACCTGTCTTCGGCTCGCACCGGGCCGACGGCGGCCGCTGCCACCAAAAACCATGCGCACAACCTCTTCAGGTCCACCCCGAACCTCCCCGTGGCCAGCGTCGGACCCGGCACCGAGTTTGTCAATGCGCGTGCCTGCAGCAACGCTCGCGCTCTGGGGGTCCAACGGCGTACCGTCCACCCTCGTTTTGGACTTTGATCACCACGCCAAAAGTCGATCACGTCAAAGGAAAGACTATGCCGCCCTTTGCAAGTTATTGGTTCAGCCGACCCCATGCCTCGGGAGCAACCAGCCCCTGCCGAGCCGACTACGGTCGCCATAGAGTATCCGCATTGTGGTTGAAGTAAGCCACCAACTTGGGTACGCATTCTGATCACCTAGCCTCGGCCCGGTCCACTATGCTGCGGGCTGACCCGCCCCCACACTGAAGAGAGGCGCTCTAAGTGATTGACCGGCAGTTTGCGCGCCTTGATGCCGGCTTGATCCACTACCGGACAGCCGGGGCGAAAGACCTGCCGCCCTTGCTGATGTCGCATGCTGGACCTGGCTCGTCGGCGGGTCTGGTGCCGCTGATCGAGGCGCTGTCCGCTACGCATCGTGTGATCGCACCGGATATGTTGGGCAATGGCGATTCCGATCCGCCGCCGCACGGAACCGCCGAGATCGGTTTCTATGCGGACTGTATCGCGCAGTTGATGGACTTGCTCGGCATCCCGCACGCGGATTTTTACGGGAGCCATACCGGTGCGCAGGTCGGATGCGAGCTGGCGGTCACACGACCGGGCCGGGTCCGGCGTCTGGTGCTCGACGGCGCTGCCCTGTTCCCGCCTGAGTTACGGGTGGAGTTCCTGGAACGCTATGCGCCGCCGACCGTCCCTGCGGCAGACGGCAGCCACATGACCTGGATATGGGAGTTTGTGAGCGGCCTCACGGAGCATTTCCCCTATTATCGCAAGGATGAAGCGCACCGCATCCTGCCCGAGATCATCCTGTCGCCGGAGGACCGCATGGGACTCGTCGTCGACATGGTGAAAGCATGGCCAAGCTGGCACATCGCTTATGGTGCCGCCTTCCGGCACGACATGCGCGCGCGGTTGCCGCTGGTGACCGCCCCGACGCTGGTGTTGGGGCTGCCCGGCGATCCGCTGGCCGTCTATGCCGCCGAGGTCGCCAGCCTGCTGCCGGACGCGAGGCGTGCCGACATAACGCGCGCCGAGCTGGCACCGACGATTGCCGCCTTTTTGGCTCAGAACGATTAGGGGAGCGGACGTGACCGACCTGACCATTGGACGCCGCAACCTGCTGGTTCTTGCTGGCGCGACGGCAGTCGCGGCGGCAACTCCGGGGAACGGCAAGCCGCGAACGGCTCTCGACTTGGCAAAACCCGAAGATCGGTTCCGTGCCTACATGCTAATGCGCGGCGCACTCAATGAACGGCTGGTGATCGGCTTCATCAGCGGCCGTTATTTCGGCGTCGTCGATGGCGACATGCTGCCGCTTTACGGCGTCGTCGGCGCGACCTTCACCAAATACCGGCGGCGCGGCGATGGCGGCTATGACGCGGTGACCGCCGAGCAAGCCTATTTCACTGACCTCGACAGCGGCGAATGGATCAGCCGCTTCCAGAACCCCTATACGGGCGAAACAGTCGATGTCCCGACGACTGATAGCAAGCCCGCGAAGCTGGTATTCCGGCCTGATCTCTCCATGCATCTGGCGGAGGAGCGGCCCGGCATGCAGTTCAGCGACCGGATCTTTCCGCCCCAGGAGCGTGACGGATTTGTCATGCTCGCCCAGCAAACCCGGACGACCGCGAGCTTCCCCGGCATGGCCAAACCGTTCCGCTATAGCGAACTGGTCGAGATGCGGGTCCGCCGCAACGCGCTTGAGGCGTCCGGTGCCAAGAGCGTCGGCTGCGAGACAAGTTACACCAGTGTCGTAAATTGGCGGCCTTGGCTCAAGATGGGCGACCGTCCCGGGCATCTGCTCGGCACAGGGACCGGTGCCTATGGCGCCACAATCGCGACGCTGCCCGCCAACTGGATCGCTGCGACACGCAAACACCGCCCTGAATTGCTAGCCGATCCGCAGGGGGCGATTGCCAAAATCTGGGAATCATAACGACAGCGATATGATCGCTGGATGGATAGAGGGTTGATCTCCGTTGAAAGTGAAACGCCTCTGTAACCTTCTATAGTTGTCCAGTCATATTCTTGATCGACGCCCAGCACTCAAGAACGGGGCACGATCACGATGCGACGCTTTGGGTGACAACAGGGGGTACTCAGATGAACCGTATCAACACACGTCCGCTTACGATGTCGGCAATCCTGTCGGGGGTCGCGCTGCTCGCGCTGACGCCGGCGATGGCAGCGGCGGAGGAAGCTGCGGCGGCCGATGCAAGCGCGGCCAGCGCCGACACCGACGAGGGCGACATCATCGTCACCGCGCGGAAGCGCGCAGAGAGCATCCAGAATGTTCCGATCACGATGACCGCCTATACCGCCAAGGACCTTGAGGCGCGCAACATCAGCAACATCGCTGACCTCGGCAATTCGACTCCGGGCGTGGCGATCACCTCGATCACCGGCGGCACGGTTCTCGGCATATATCTGCGCGGGCTCGCGCCCGCGAACACCGCCAACGACCTGAACGTCGATGCGAACGTCGGCGTGTTTATCGACGGCATCTATCAGACCAGCCGCAACACGCTGGACATCATTTCGGTCCTCTCGCCGCAGCAGATTGAAATCGTGAAGGGACCCCAATCGGCACTTTATGGCCGTTCGACCTTCGCCGGTGCGCTGTCGATCGCCACGCAGAAGCCGACCCGGGAATTCCAGGGATCTGCGACGGCAACGGTTGGCCAGGACGAAGATTACCGCGTTCGGGCGGCGGTATCCGGCCCGCTCGGCGAGACGGTTTCCGCCGCACTGTCGGCCGGCTACCTGACCTATGATGGCTACGGCACCAACACCGCCGCACCGAAGGACAATCTCGGCGGCACCGAGAAATATGCCGTGACCGCGGCGCTGCAGTTCGATCCCACCGACAGCTTCCGGGCGCGGCTCAGCGGCCTGATCACGCATTCCTCCACCGAGTTCACCCCGACGACACTGCTGCCGATCAGCAGCTTCAACTGTGGCACCGTGAGCACATCGCCGCTCGCGGCCGGCCTCCGCCAACTCTATTGCGGCCCGCAGCCCGTTTCGGAAAACAGCAGCCTGACCCCCAACGGGCCAAATACAGTCGCGAAGAACCGGCAGGTGTCCTTGGACATGAGCTGGAATTTCGGGCCCGCGACGCTGGTCAGCCTGACCGGCTATACCAATTCCAATCAGCGCGCTTTCAACGATTATGACGGGACCGCCAGCGGCGTGACGCTCGGCGTCTGCACGGTGACGGCCGCCTGCCTCGGCGGCCCCTACACCCGGCTGACGACTGCCAACGCGATCAGCACCAGCATCGAGCGGGTCCATACCTTTACGCAGGAACTGCGCCTGCAGTCGGACGACACCGCGGCGTTCACTTGGATGTTCGGGGGCAACTATTTCGACTCGAAGATCCCAATTGCTGCAGGCGGCATCGGTGTCAGCACGCCGACGGCGCTTGCCGCCACCGAGCGTCTGGTCGCGGTCACCCAGATCGCGACTCCGCCAGCCGCCGGGACGGGAGCCTATGAGTTCACCGCCAACCCGTTCCTCGTCGCCGACTCGAATGCCTCGCAGGTGTTCAGCAGCTATTCGGCAAGTTCGACCAAGTCGAAGTCGGTATTCGGCTCGCTTGGCTACAAGCTCGGCGATTTTCGGGTACGCGCCGAAGGCCGCTATAACGAGGACAAGAAACAGGCGCAGGTGTTTACGGTGCCCGCGAACGCGACCAGTGCGCCCGGTATCAACCAACCCATTCCGGGTACTTCGGTCCCTGCGGCCGGCACGTTCCCGTTAGCCGGAGTAATTTACCAGCGTAAATTCAAGAGCTTTGCGCCGCGCTTCACCGCCGATTGGCAGGCGATGCCAGACCTGCTCCTCTACGCTTCGGCGGCGAAAGGAATCCGGTCGGGCGGTTTCAACACGGCCAATCCGGCGAACGGTGCCGCGAACGGCATCCTTCCGAGCGAGGCGGCCTATGACGAGGAAACGAACTGGACCTATGAAGGCGGCGTGAAGAGCAAGTGGATGGATGGCCGCCTGCTGTTCAACGCTTCGGTCTTCCACATCGACTGGAAGAATGCGCAGGTCTCGGGCTTTACCCAAAACCCGGCTGCGACGACCGTCAACCGGATCGTGCTCAACATCGGCAACATCAAGGCGACGGGCTTCGAGGTGCAGACCGAGTATAAATTCACCGACATGTTCTCGGTCGGCGGTAATCTCAGCTATTCGGATCCGAAGTTCGCCACGGGCACCTATGACGGCGGCCAGATCGCAACCTGCGTCATCGGCGTTGGTGCCGCAGCGACGGCAGCGCCGGGCTGCCCGCCGGTCATCGTTGTCACCCGCGCCAATGGCACGACCGCAGCGGTCCCCTCGCTGGCTGGCCAGCGTCCGCAGCGCTCGGTCAAGACGCAGTGGAACCTGCATGCGACGGTCGATGCGCCGATCACGGGCGACTGGAATGCGACGGCCCGCGTCGATGTCAATCACAGCGGCTCGCAGTTCAACAACCTGATCAACACGCAGACGTTCGGCAAGCGCACGCTGGTCAACCTGCGGATTGGGGCGAACAACGAACGCTACAGTCTGGCGCTGTTCGCGAACAACCTGTTCGACAAGGCCTATGTGCAGAACGCGATCAACCAGCCGCGTATCGGCGCGCCGTTCACGTTCAGCATTCCGGAAATCTACCTCGGCGAAACGCGCCGCATCGGACTGACCGGAACCGTGAAGTTCTGATCGGTATTGCAGAACGGAGAGCGCCGTCGCGGGAAACTGCGGCGGCGTTCGCCTTTTGAGAGGGACAGTGGACGTGAAAGGCACTTGGCGGCAGCGGATCCTGCAAGTCCTTTGCGCGCTGTCCTTGACAGGAACCGGGATTGCAGATCCGGCCAGGGCGGGTGATCCGCAGGTCGGCGACGGCGGGACCGGTGCCTTCTATCAGTGGACCGCGCCGGTTCCGGCAGGTTCACCTCAGATCGTCCGTCGCGCCCCACTCGAACCTGGCAAGACCCTGGCCGAAGCCGCCGTCGGTGATCGAATCCTGAACACCGGCCACGGCGGTCCGGACGGAAATACCCCGATTGTCGTGTCGGGCAGCGTTTACTTGCCGAGAGGCCATGCTCCCAAGGGCGGCTGGCCCGTCATCGCCTGGGCGCACGGCACGGTCGGTTTTCCGGACATATGCGCGCCATCGTTCAATGGCTGGGCCGAGCGCGACGCCGGCTATTTGAACAATTGGCTCAAGCAAGGCTACGCCATCGTCGCCTCGGACTATGAGGGGTTGGGGACCGACGGGCCGCATGCCTATATGATGAGCAAATCGGCAGCGGAGAGCGTTCTTGAGTCCGTCGTTGCAGCGCGCGCCAGCTATCCGCTCTCCCGGCGGATCGTGATTGTCGGCCAGTCGCAGGGGGCTCACGCTGCAGCCTCTGCCGCGTTGCTGCAACCGAAGCTGGCACCGTCCTTGAGGCTGATGGGGGTCGTGCTGACCGGGTGGCCCGGAAGCATGGCGCTCCCGACAGCTTTGAAGATGGATGCCTTCGATCCGATGGCGATGCTGTATCTGCGCTATCTGCCAAGCTATGCGGTCATTGACCCGGGCTTCCGTCCGGAAGCATTGCTGACGCCAGCGGGCCGCGCATTGTATGAGGGCTTCCGGAGCAGTTGCGGCTCTGCGGCCGCGGCCGCCTTTCTCGCCCAGAAGCCCGTTACAAACACGCTGTTCATGCGCGATCCGAGCCCGCTTGAAGCGCGTGCGGAGCCCTTTCGGGCCTACCCGCCTCTGGCGTTCAAGGCCCCGGTCTTTCTCGGGATCGGTTTGGACGACATGCAGACGTCGCCAAAGGCAGCGTTCGACGGTGCCAAGCGGGCCTGTGCGCTTGGCTCCGACATTGCAATCCATCTGTATCCGGGTCTCGGACATAGCCCAACCATGCTTCGATCACAGGAGGATTCAATGCCATGGGTACGGGCCGCATTCGCCGGAAAAGCGCCGCCCGGCGATTGCGCCACGGCCACGTTCCCCGGTGGGTGAGGCAATGCAGGGCGCGACGCTCTTGTCCTGGTACGGCTTGCGAACCGGAACTTTGCCCCGCAGCCTCGGAGCTTTGATCGAATTTGCGCCATTTCTATGAGGAGTGAAGTGTCATGAAAGCGTCGAGGCGTGCTGTCGTCGGTGGCCTGATCGCCGCCCCCCTGCTGTCGTCGCGGGTCTGGGCGGCCACGAAGCCGCTCGATGTGGTCGTGGTCGGGGCAGGGCTGGCCGGGCTCAATGCCGCGGCGATCCTCGAATCGCAGGGCCTGAAGGTGCAGGTCGTCGAGGCTTCGGACCGGGTCGGCGGACGGCTGCGCACCGCGCGCGTCGGCGACTATCAGGCGGAACTCGGCGCGAGCGAAGTCGGTCCACTGTACGGGCGCGTCAGGGACGCGCTGCAGAAGCACAGCCTCGCGTTGTCGAAGCCACTGCGCGCGCCGACTGACGTGATGATCAACGTCGGCGGCGTCTCCGTCAAACAGGCCGACTGGGCGGCTTCGCCCGCCAATCGCACGCGCGGGGCCGAGCGGGCGATCTCGCCGCTGGTACTCGGCAACAAGCTGTTCTTCGGCTGGTTGCCATTCAAGGAAACCAGCGACTGGCTCGATCCGACCAGCCTCACAGCCGATATGTCCGCTGCCGACTTCATGCGCTCGAAAGGCGTCTCCGAAGCGGCGATCGCGCTGGCCAATGTCGATGTGAATGCGCCCAATATCTCATCGGTGTCGGCGCTCAGCATGTTCCGCGACATCGCCCGCTCGCGCGCGGAGGGTTATACCGACCCGAACAAGTCGGTCTATGCCGCAAGCGAATCCCAGCTGAGTTATATCCGTGACGGATCCGACGCACTGCCCTCGGCTATGGCAAAGGCGTTGAAACTGCCCGTCAAGCTCAACTCGCCCGTCGTGGCCATCGAACAGGATGCCAACGGCGCCGTAACGCGTTTGCAATCTGGCGAGGCGCTCAGTAGCCGCTTTGTGGTGGTGGCAGCGCCGTTCAGCGCCGTCCGCCGCATCGCCTTCTCACCGGCGCTACCACCAACGCAGGCGGATGCCATCGATGGCGCGATGTACGCGCGGACCACGCAATTCCATTTCCGCATCACCAAGAAATATTGGGAGGCCGATGGCCTGCCGCCGTCGATCTGGAGCGACGGCGCATTCGACCGGGCGTTCGCGCTCCGGTCCAATGCCAGCGGCGAAATCGATACGCTGCTGCTGTTCATCAACGGTGACACCTGCCTGCCGTGGGACGTCGATGAGGCAGACAAGCTTGCGCCACGCATGCTCGACGCCTTGGCGCAAGTCCGGCCTTCGATGGCCGGCGCGCTCGAATATGTGACCGGCTACAGTTGGGGCCGCAACCGCTGGATCCAGGGCCAGAAACATGTGTTCGGCGGCGGCCAGGTCCGCCGCTTCGCGCTGGAAATGGGCAAGCCTGCGGGCCGCATTCATTGGGCCGGTGAACATCTCCGTCGCCTCGAGCATGGCATGGAAGCGGCAATGGAAACCGGCGAAGCAGCGGCGCTGGAGATTATCGAACGCCAGAGCTGAGGCGGAAACGGCCCGCGTCTATCGGCGCGCTGCCAGCCAGGCCTTCGTACGGAGCACAGCGTTGGCGCGGATGTCGGCGTAGAACAGACCGAAGTCGTGGTAATGCATTGAGCCACCCGGCAGCGACTTCAGCCCCAGCGAAGGGTCAGGCTCGACGACGAGATAGCCATCCTCGCAATGCGCTGAGACTTTGCCGGCAACGAGCGGCTTCAACGCAGACTCGTCCGGGTCGCCGGGAACCGCGCCGAGACTGGCTCCCGCCGGTGCGGATGGTGTCGCCCGGTCGAACGTCAGCGGGTTGATGCAGACGCCCGTTGTACCCGGCCCGTCCCCATAGGTCGTGACATAGCGCATGGCGTTCATCTTGGCGGCCCGTGCCCGGTCAAGCTCGGGAAGGACGCTGTTCCACGCGGCGACACATCCGGTCTCTGACGGCGTGTCGCAGGTCTTGAGCGCCTTGTAGCGGTGGCCGAAGTCGCCTTCGACGAGATCGACGCCGATCACATAGGCGGCGACCATGCGGCGCGCGAGCGACTTGCCGTCGATGCGCTCGGCGAGCAGCTGCTGGACGTGCCGTGCGCCCTGGCTGTGCCCGACGAGGATGAACGGCCGCCCGTGATTGTCGTGCGCGAGGTAGCGGTCGAACGCGCGCAGCACATCGGTGTAAGCGAGGTCGAAGGCAGCAGACCCGCCGCTCGCCATGTTGAGGAATGCACGCCGCGACGCCTGCCGGTAGCGCGGTGCGAAGATGCGGCAGCAGGCGTTGAAGATGCCGGCCTGCCGCGCGATGACGCTGCCATCGGTCCAGGCATTCAGCACGGGATCGGCAGGGTCTGCATTCCAGCGCTCGTTGCTGCGCTCGGTCGTCGGGTTGACGTAGAAGACATCGACTGCCGGGTTGCGCGCAGCCGGCGTGGCACCGGGCGCAACGATTGCAGCCGCTCCCTCATGGCCGGGGCGCGCAGCCCAGGCGTCGGCACGCGCATAGTCAGGCGGCACGTCCGCCGCCGCGAGCGGCGCGGCGATCCCAAGCAGAAGGACTGTCAGCTTCGCGCGCATTGCCGCCCCCGATCCCAAATCAAACTTCAGCAGCACAACATGTCCGGTCAGCAACGGGCGTGCCATCCTTATCACTATCCATCCTATGGATTGCCATGCCGGACCGATTGCATGCCTTGGCGGGCTGGTTAGGCTGTCAGTATGGGGATATTGCTCGGTCGTCGCACCTTTGTTGCCGCTCTTGGGGCAAGCCTGTTGCCGGTGCGGGCCAACGCCGCAGCGACGATCTCGATCAAGACCGCCGATGGCCGGCTCAGTCAGATCAGCCGATGGCAACCCAAAGGCCGGACGCGCGGGACGATCCTGTTTTCGCACGGCTTCGCCTCAGCGCCGTGGAAGTATGAGGCGCTGCTGCGACCCTGGGCCGACGCCGGCTACGACATCTGGGCACCGCTGCACGTCGATTCGACCGACCACCCCGACACGAAAAACTATCCGGGCCTCCGCAATTGGGGACCGCGGATCGAAGACATGCGCGCGCTCGCGGCGCATGTCGGCGCGCAGCGCTATGTCGCGGCCGGTCACAGCTATGGGGCCTTGGTTGCCCTGACCCTTGGTGGCGTATTGCCGAGCCGGCCGGACGGCGTAACCGGGCCGTTGTCGGATCCGGCTGTCTCCTCCGTTGTGGCCTTTTCGCCGCCAGCGCCGGGTCTCGGGCCGATCGATGCAGCGGGCTATGCGACGCTGGCGCGGCCGGCGCTGATCCAGACCGGCACGCTCGACCATTTTCCAGTCAGCCCGCCGGAAAGCTGGCGGACGCACCTTACCGCCTATGACGCCGCTGCGCCGGGCGGGGACCGCTATGCGCTCGTTCTCGATGGTGTCGATCATTATTTTGGTGGCGGCATCTGCCGGCCGGAATTGCCCGGCCCCGTCCAAGCCGCGCAGCTTGCCGCAGCTGCCAACGTAGCGGTGCAATTCATGCGAGTTTATGCAGAAGGGCAGCATCGAACGAAACTCGACAATCTGCTGACTCAGACGGGCCCCGTTCAGCTCAGCCGCAAATAGTCAGCCTACGGCGATTTCGGCGATCGTCTCGCGATAGCGCTCATGCGTGTCCGCCGCAGCGGCCTCGCTGGCTTCCTTGCGCATCAAATAGAAAATCCGCTCGAGGAAGTCCTGTCGCCAGGATTCCCGCGCTGCCAGCGCCTCCTCGTCGAGCGCGAGCGTTTCGATCCCGGCCGCCAGATCGAGGCCGTTCGCCTTGGCGACACGCTCGGCGGAATCGAGCCGGTCGTGGATGACCGCGATCTCATTGGCGAGCACCATGATCATCGCCATCGCATGATCTTCGGCGGGCGTGCCGAGGAAGGCGGGGCGTTTGCCCTTCGCGTCCTTGACGACATGCGGGCGTTCGGTTCCGCTCATGCTGCCTTCGCCTGCGCGACCGGCTTCTGCGCGATCAGCACCTCCCAGCCGCCGCCCGGCGCATATTCGCCTGCGGTGAACTCGCGTTCGGCAACGGCGCTGGCGGCCTCGGCATTGTAGCCCGGATCGCTACCTGCAAATTCCATGACGGCCATCGGTGCGGTGTCGAAACGGGCACCGGGCAGGCCGGCCTTATCGGCCAGCGCGATCTGGTCCATGTCGCGCATCGCCCCCCAGAAGGGCTCGTTGTTGTACCAGGTCTCGTTGTCGAGAATGAACTGCGTGAACGGGTCCATCAGATCGAACGGCGGCAGGTCCGCGTGGATCACATAGCCGCCGGGGCTCAGCAGGCGTTCGCATTCCGCGAAGATCCGCGGCATCGCCTTGCCGCTGGTCTCGTGCAGCAGGATGTGGCTGACGATCAGGTCGAAATGCCTGTCGGGGAAGCGCGTTTGTTCCGCGTTCATCTGCGCGAAATTGACCTCGAGCCCCAGTCCGGCCGCTCGGGCGTGCGCATAGCGGACCTGCGGGGCGGCGACATCGATGCCCCACACTTCCGCGTCAGGAAATGCTTCTTTGAACGGAACCGTCGAGTGTCCGACCGTGCAGCCCATGTCGAGGATGCGGCGCGGCTGGAACCCGGGCATGTGCCGCTTGATATAGTTGCAAACCGACCGGCCCATGTCGTCGTTGAGCGGGCCCATATAGCCCATCGCATAAAGGTAGACGCCGCGGTCGTAGAGGACGCCCGCCGCGACATCGTTCGGAGCGACTTCAGTGGCATAGCCACCCGGCATGCAGTGGATATCGAGCGCACTGACATAGCGCGGCACCTCGAACGTCTCGGGGATATCGAGCACGGCTTTGGTCGAGGCCGACAGTTCGGCCGCACGGTCTATAAGCTCGGGCAGCTCGCGCTCGACACTTAGATTGCTGGCCTCCCAAAGCAGCTCCTGCGCAATGCGATTGGCGGCGGCGTAGTGTTGGAAATAGCTGTCGCGGACCATGCCGGTCCGGATATCGCGCCGGTCGGCCGGTGGCCGCCCATGTTCGCGCTCGAAGCTAGGGGCGACACGGCTGCCATAGACTGGGCCCAAACCGGGCAGGAGCTTGCCCTGGATGAATCCCTTGAAGGATTTTGCGAATTCCTGCCGGCTGGCCTCGTCATGGCTGACGCGCGGAAGCATCGGGTGAAGCATTTGCTGGAATGTGTTGAGCACGGCCGGTCACCTCGAAAATGATGCCGTCATACAAAGCGAGTCTCGGGGGCGATGCAAGGGCGGCACGGCGGCGTTATCCACAGGACGGACATACGCAGGTTGGTTGTCCCCAACGATTGCCGACCGCGCAACGATCTGGCCTATTCGCTGTAATAACGAGGTGTCGATATGCCGGGTTCTGCAATCACAAGGCGCGAAGGTCTGGGACTTGCGGCGATGGCCGCCGGAGCGGTGGCGGCCTCGGCCGGCGCGACGCCCTTTGGCAAGTCGCCGCGCCCGCTGGTGACCAAGATCGACTTCAAGGATCCCAAATGGAACCGCGACACCAATGCGCGGATCGACGGCGATGTGGGTATCGGCAAGGCGAAGCTCGGCTGGATCAAGGGCATCGCCTATGGCGTGCGCGATAATGAAAAGGTGCGGCCGCTGCTGGCGGTGGAGGGCTTCAGCTTCATCCGCTGTATTCCGCTGCCCGACGATAGCTGGCGGCGGATGTGCCGCGAGGTGGTGTTCTATCGCGATATCGAGACGGGCAAGATCCTCGATACATGGCGCAATCCCTACACCAATGAAGATGTACGGGTCGTTCCGATTGCCAATGATCCGTTCAACTACACGATCAGCGAGTGGATGCCCGAAGCACCGTCCTATGGCGGGCTGCAGAAGGTCAAGGCGGAGCGCAAACCCTATCTGCTCGACTGGAGCGACGGACCCGATGGGACGCTGATCCTGCGCACCGGGATCGACATGATCTATCCCGCGGCGCTGCAGCCCGACACATGGCCGCGGGAGTCGGCCGGTCCGTTCAATCGCGTGTCGGAGCACTTCATCACCTGGGTGAAGCGTAAGGACGTCGAAAATCCGGCGATGACGCATATTCCCTGCACCGGGTCGTGGCACCGGATCACGTCGTGGTTGCCATGGATGCTGATGGGCCAGGCACCCGGTCATATCAGCTATTTTACCAATTTCGGCACGCTGGAGAGCATCGACCAACTGCCAGCTGACCTTGTTGCAGCCGGCCGCAAGCTTGGACCCAAATGGTTCGATGCCCCCGACCATGATTATGGGCCGTCGCTTTCCAGTCTCGAGAATTACAAGCTGACACAGACGCCCGCGCCGGTCCCGGCGGGCTGGTCGCCACCGCAACCGCCGCCGCCTATGATGCTGCCGCCGATGCCGCCAAAGGCGGGTTGACGGGTGGCAGCGGACGCGGCGGCGTTGACGTCGCGGCCCGCCCTCGGGCTCGGGCCGCAGATCGGTTACGGGATCGGGCAGATCGCGGGACAGGTGTTCCGCGACGTTCCCTCGCTGCTGCTGCTGTTCTTCATGACGACGGTGCTCGGAATCGCACCGGCCGTGGCGGGCACTGCGATTTTCGTCCCGAAACTGGTGTTCGGCGTCGGTTGCGACATGGCGGCAGGCATTTTGTCGGATCGCTGGCAGCAGCGGATTCCCCGTCGTCGCTGGCTGCTCGCCGGAGCGGTCGGCGCACCGGTCGCGATGCTGCTGCTGTTTCATGTACCCGAAGGCTCGACCATGCTCCGGGTCGGCTATGTCGCAGCGATGTTCAGCCTGTACATGGCGGTGTTCGCAAGCTTCTCGGTCCCCTATCTGGCTATCTCGGGTGACCTTGCATCCGATCCGCAGCAGCGGACCGTGCTCATGGCGTGGCGACTGGTGTTCACGGCGGTCGGCGTGCTCATTGCCAGTGCGATCGCCCCGGCGATCGTCCAGGCGTCGGGTGGCGGGCAGGCTGGCTATGAGACCATGGCGAAAGTGCTCGCAATCATCTGCCCGATCGCGCTCGTCATTGCCTATTTCGGAGCGGGCAAGCCCGCAGAGGCATCGCCACACCCACGCGTGCGCCTAAGCTTCCGCGAAGCCGTCACCGTCCTGCTCGCGCCGCGCTTTTCGGTGCTGTTCGGCGTGAATGTCATGCAGCTCGCCGGCGCAGGCATGGGCTATGCGTCGCTGCTCTATTTTCTTGCTTACAACATGGGTCGAACCGACGCGCTTCAGGTGATCGGCGGCATCGTGATTGCAGCCTGTGCCGGCATCATCGTCGCCCAGCCGATGTGGGTCGCGATTTCGCAGCGCATCGGCAAGCGCGCCGCCTATGTCGCGGGCAGTCTGATCTACAGCGTCTCTTACATCGTCTGGGGGTTGAGCGCTGAGGCGGGCGTTTACGTCGCCTTTGCCCTGTCGTTCATCGCTGCGATCGGCAATTCGGGCTGGGCGATGCTCGGCTTTTCGATGGTGTCGGACATCGCCGGCGACGATGAGGCGCATGCCGGCCTTTACTCGGCGGCTTGGGTCGCGGCCGACAAGATCGGCTTCGCGCTGGGCGGGACGCTGCTGGTCGGGTTGATCCTGTCGGGGTTCGGCTTCGACTCGCACCGCGCAGTCGCCGGACTTCCCCAGACCGAACTGGCCCTGACCGGCGTCATGGTCGCCTTCGGATTTGCCCCTGCCGCTTTGAACATCTTTGGCGCGGCAATCCTGTCGCGCTGGGGTCGCAATTAGGCGATCGCTGCCTCTTCCGCCAAACTCTCATACATCGACTGGCGCAGCAGATAATCCCGCCGCAACTTGGGGTCGTCTGCTGTTTCCTGCATCTGACGCTCCTTCTCCCGCATCCCGGCGCTGGTTTCGAGCATGCGCTTGTTCTCGATGGTCTGCGCCTGGACGAAGGTGTTGGCGATCGTCCGCCGCTGGCGGTCGTAGCGGTCCAGCAAGGGCTCCGGATCGGCACCATGCTGCAGGATCGACATGAGCTTCGTCGTCAGATTCCAGACGTCGTGAACACCTGAATTCATTCCGAATCCGCCGAGCGGGTTGTTGAGATGCGCGGCATCGCCGGCCAGCAGAACGCGGCCGTGGCGGAACTGCTGCACCACCCGCTGATGGACCCGGTAGAGCGTGCGATGCGAGGTTTCGACGGAGCTGCCGTCGCCGGTCAAACCATCGAACACCGCGGTCTTCTTGGCCTCGGATAGCAAGTCGTCTTCCCGGGCCTCAGGGTCGGTCGGTACGAGGATGCGCCAATAGTCGGGAACGCGCAGCAGGACGCACCACTCGTCCTTGTCGGACACATAGTTGACGTTCGATAGGCCCGGAAAATGCCGCTCCAGCGGATAGCGGGTTGACAGTGTCAGGAAGCGCTCGGGGTAGGTGAAGCCATCAAACTTGGTCCCGGTCCATTTGCGGATGACCGAATTGGCCCCGTCCGCCGCAATGAGGAAATCCGCGCGGATCTGCTCGATGGCGTAGGGCGTCTCGACATGTACGGTGACGCCAGCGGAGTCCTGATCGTAGGCGAGCACACGATGTTGAAACATCAGCCGTCCTTGCGGATGCGCTTCCAGTCGCGCCGTCAGCAGGCGCGCAATCTTGAATTGCTCGCACTGCAGCCGATAGGGGTGCACCGACCGATCAGCGAGCTCGCCAAGGTCGAAGGCGATGACGTTTCCGGTTCGCCGGTTGCGGTAATGATAGACAGGCGCGCGCAGGCCCTGCGCCTCAAGCTCGTCCAGCACGCCGAGCTCGGCCATCATGTCGAGTGTCGGCGGGTGCAGCGTTGACGCGCGCATGTCTTCGGGACATTCGGCCAGACCATCTACGAGGATGGTATCGATGCCGGCAAGGGCAAGGCGGTAGGCTGCGGTGGCCCCGACCGGACCGGCGCCGGCGACGAGAACGCGTGTGCGGATCATTGCGTCAGGCCTCAGGCCGCATCGACGAGAAGACGCATTTGAAGCGTCGCCGCACCCGAACGTAGCCGTTTGCCGGCTTGATATTCGGGCGACGCAATGAAGCCGCGCGCCTGTTGCTCGGTCGGGAAACGAAGAACGACAACGCGTTCGCCGGGAGGCACTTCTCCCTCAAGCATGTCCGCAACGGCACCGCGAATGAGATACTCACCGCCAAACCGTTCCTGCAGACCTGTAATCGCCTTGACGTATCTCCCGAACGCCTCTGCGTCGGTCACGTTCACCGTCGCGATAATGTGGGCAGCCATCTTCTATCCTCGGCAGATCGACGATCGAAGGATAGCCAAGCGGTCCGAGCGGGCCGCGCTCTTGGCGCGAATGTCCATCTGACGGGTACAGCCTGAAGTTTCATCTTGCAGGCGAGCGTCGTGAATGGGAAACATTATCCAACAGCCGAACAAACGCCGGGGCTATCGGATCGTTACACGATGGCTGGCGGGGTTGGGACCGACGGGGGAAATGCATGCAGAAGGGCGTACCGATCCAGTCTTTCAGCCGATCGATTGCTGCCCTGAAGGCGATCAATCGCCATGGCTCGCTGACGATGATGGAGATTTCCCGCGCGGCGGCGGTTCCCTACCCAACGGCGTATCGCATCGTGCAGACGCTGCTTTACGAAGGGCTCATCGAGCAGGAACCGGCCCGCAAACGCTATCGGCCGACGGCGATGGTCCAGACCCTGTCGCACGGCTATCAGCATGACGGTCGGTTGGTCGAAGTCGCCCGGCCACACATCGTCGCCCTAACGCAGCGGGTAGGTTGGCCGATTTCGATCGCCATTCGCGTCGGGCGCAACATGATGCTGCGCGACAGCACGCATGCGAACACGTCGCTGACCTTCGACCAATATTATCCGGGCTTCACGCTCCCGATCCTCGACAGCGCGTCGGGCAAGCTGTCGATGGCCTATTCGTCGGACGAGGAGCGCAAGACCATCCTCAAATGGATGCGCGCCGACCAGGATGTCGACAGCGCCTATCTCGCCAATGCGGAACTCGGACTGAACGTCGAAGGCATCCGCGCGCTCGGCTATGCGCGGCAGGGGCTCAATCACCACAATCTGACGCCGGGCAAGACATCGTCGATTGCGGTGCCGATCTTTTCCGGCGACCGCTTCGAAGCAGCGATGACGCTGGTGTTTTTCGTCAAGGCGATGAAGCTGGATGAGGCGCTCGAACGCTATCTGCCCGACCTGAAGGCCACCGCAGCGCAGATCAGCAAGGAATTGACGGCGCTTGAGGCATCCGTTGCCGCCTGAGCGCGGGCCGCATTGCGATCAAACAGGGACGGTCCGACAGTTATAATCGAAAAGCCCGAGGCTCTCCTCGTCACGCATCTTGCCGAGCCCGAACAGATCACTGTCCGATCCTTGCATGCGATCCGCGTTGGCGGCGGACTCCGCCTGAATGAATGTCGCGCGGTCATGCCGGGCATCCGCGTAGCGGCGGAGCCCCTCCGCGGCAGTCGCCGAAGCTTCCATCGCCCGTGACAGCACAATAGCATCCTCGATCGCGCAGGCCGCGCCATGGCCGAGGAATGGCGTCATCGCATGCGCCGCATCGCCGAGCAGCGCGACGCAGCCGTCGCGTGTCCAATCGGCCAAGGGTTGCCTGGCGTTGATCGCCCATTTGAATAATGGCCCCGCCGACGCAGCCGCGATCATCGTCTGGACCTCATCGCACCAACCTTCGTAGGTCGTAGCAAGATCGACCGGACTTGCCGGAATCGCCCAGCCGTCCTCGGTCCAGCCATCCTGTCGCGCGAAGAACACCAGATTGAGCAAGGTCCCTCCGCGCACCGGATAACGTGTCACCATGCGGCCCGGCCCGATGTGGATCCCCGGATAGTCGGTCAGATCGGCGAGCGCGTCGGTCACTGGCACCAGCGCGCGCCACGCGACATGGCCCGTAAAATGCGCCCGGACAGGCTCAAAGGCTTCGCGGACTACCGACTTCAATCCATCGGCACCGACCAGCACGTCAGCCTCGACGCGCCTGCCGTCGTGCAGGAGGGCAGCACTGCCGTCGGTCGCGACCACTGCCGCGTCGGTGCGCAGGTCGACTCCTGCGTCCTCAGCTGCCTTGACGAGAATCGCATGCAGGTCGGCGCGGTGAACCGTCACATAGGGCGCACCATATTTGGCCCGCGCACTGGCGCGCTCCATCGGCACCAATGTGCGCCCATCCTGCCAATGCTGGATACGCTGCCGCGCCGGCTCCATACCGGCGGAGGCAACGGCCTCGCAGACCCCGATATGATCGAGGCCGCGCATTGCATTGGGCGACAGCGTCACGCCGGCACCGATCTCGCCGAAGGCCGGGGCAGCCTCGAGCAGCGTGACAGGAAACCCGGCCTGCGCCAGCGCGACCGCCGCCGTCATGCCGCCGATCCCGCCTCCGGCGACGGTAAGCCGTGCGCGGCTCATGCGCCGAGCTGGCCCGGAATATGGCTTTCGTGGTTCGCGAGATACCAGTCGGCGATCTCCTCGCGCGTCGCCCACCAGATGCCCGGCAGCGACTTGGCGTGTTCGATGAACTCGCGCAGGGCTCGGATGCGGTGCGCGCGGCCCGAGACATGCGGATGCAGCCCGACATTCATGATCCGCCCGGTCGTCGCGCCTTCTTCGTACAGCACGTCGAGCTCCTCAATCAGCGCGTCGCGGAACTGGTCGGTGGTGTAATTCTTGCGCGTGATGAAGGTGAAGTCGTTGATCTCATTGGAATAGGGAACCGACACGATCGGGCCGTTCGGCGTGCGCAGCAGATAGGGCTGATCGTCGTTCATGATGTCGCAGTAGAAGGTGCACCCTTCCGCCGCGAGGATGTCCGCCGTCTGCAACGTGCCGCGCAGCGAGGAGGATAGCCAGCCCTTCGACTTGCGCCCGGTCTGCGCCTCGAACTCGGCGAGGGTCCGCAGCACGATCTCCCGCTCTTTGGCCGGGTCCTTGGCGAAATCGGTCAGCAACTCGCCCTGCTCCCAATTGTGCGTCAGCAGTTCCCAGCCGCGCGCCAGCACCGCATCGGTCATCGCCTTCCGGCGCTGGAAGGTCACCGCATTGGTCGTGCAGCTCGCCTTGACGCCCAGCTTGTCGAACAGTTCAAACAGCCGCCAGATGCCGACCCTCTGGCCATATTCGCGCCAGGTGAAGTTCGGGAAATCCGGCGTATTGCCCGGCAACGTATCGGGCAGGATCGCCGGGCCGCCGGCATAATAGGGCTTGTCGGTGTCCTTGGTCAGATCCCAGGTTTCGAGGTTGAAGGTCAGGATCAGCGCGACGCGCGCGCCGTTCGGCCAGCGTAGCGGCAGCCGTTCGGGCAGCGGGACATAGTCATAGTCCATGTCAGTGCTCGCTCATCAGCTTGCCGAAACCGTCCATCTGGTCCGGGATGCCCATCGTTCGGAGCGCATGCCAATAGGTCGCGGTATTAATCGCGATAACGGGCTTTTCCAGCCAGAATTCGGCGATCGCGGCAACCTCGGCGAAGGCAAGGTTGGTGCCGCACTGGATCACCGCATCGGCCCCTTCGGCCACCTCGATCGCGGCGCGCTTCAGCGTCTGTTTGGTTTCATGCGCGATGAGCATCGGTGACGGCGACTTGAGCCCGACCATCCTGGTCACCTCATAGCCCTGGTCCTCGAAGAACTTCCGCACATTGTTGTCGCCGACCGGCATGTAGGGCGTCACGATGCCGATCTTGCGAATGTTGCCATAGGCCTTGATCGCTGCATCGACGGCGGTCGATCCCATGATGACCGGGATGCCGCCCGTGCGTTCCAGCATACGCTTGTGCAGCCGTTCCGCGCCTTCGACACCGTCCCAGAAGGTTTCCGCCGACATGCCCATGATCACGCAGCCCGGCTGCATTGACATCGACACGTCGACGGCCTCGAAGGTCGACTCGCGGATCGTGTTCAGCATCACCATGAAGCTGTCGTCGTCGGTGACTTTGGTGTCCGGGATCGAGATGCGCGAGAAATGGTTGGTCACGCCGCGCGGCTGCATGGCCGCATATTCCGGCTCGACGCTGGTGTTCGTCGATGGCGCCACCACCGCGAACTTCATCCGGTATCCCAGTGAATCACCCATGTGCCACCCCATCGTAAAATTCGAGGATCGCGCCGTCCGGCGAGCGCACCGAGAACAGGGTCGCACGGCCATAGGGCGCAATCTCAAGCTCCATCGGCGGCGTGTAGAGCGCCCAGCCGCGCTGCTCGATCTCCGCAGCGTAACGGCGCGCGTCGGCCACGGGGAAGCGAAGCGACAGCAATCCGACATTCGGAGAAATCGCCGTAGCGGCGAAGTCGCGCGTTTCGATCCCGGCGCACTGGATCAGTTCGACCGAGCCGTCGATGATGCCGTCGGGGTGCCAGATGCCGACGCGACGCTCAACCTCCGCGCACTGCGGCATCGGCATGCCGAGGATTGAGCCCGGCTCGCCGGTCCCGGACGACGTGACTTCGATCACCGCCTTCCAGCCGAGAATGTCGCGGTAGAAGGCAGCGGCCGCCGCATAGTCGCGGACGGTCTGGGAGGAATTGAACTGACGCGTCATGGCGCCAAGCCCCTCCGGCCAGTCGAGCGGCGGGCTCTGACGCTCGATCAGCCCAATGACGAAGCCGTCGGGGCCGACGACCACAACTTCCCGTACCTTGAGGTCGCCGAACCCATAGTCGGCGGGATCGTGGAAGGCGGTCCAACCGTAGCGCTGGAGTGCCGCATAGGTCGCCGATGCATCGTCGCTGTACATGTCGACGTCGAAGATGCCGCCCGAGTCCCACACATGCTGGCTGGAGCGCATCAGTATCTGGTCGACGCCGTGGAACACCACGACCCGTAGCGGCCCGCGTTCGTCGTTCGGGGCGAGCAGCAGGCATTGTTCGATGCGGGTGCAGGTCTCCGGCACATGCCAGGCCGCCCATTGTTCTCGCGGGGCGTCGGGCAGGTTGAGCCGCGTCCAGCCGCCCACCGCGCACAAAGGGCCGGCAAGTCGCTCGATATCGAACGCGCTTTGTACGATCTCGTGGAAGCCCTGTCTCAAAGCCCCAGTACCCCCGGATTCATCAGGCCCTGTGGATCGAGCGCAGCCTTGATCGTGCGGAGCAAGGCCGCTGCGCTTGGCGCGAGCCGGTCAAGATAGGGATAGGCCCGGCCGATCTGGAAATGCGCGGCCCCGTGCGCGGCATAGAGCGCGATCAGGTCGCGCTTGAGTGTGTCGACATATTCGCGCGCCTCAGGATTCTCGGCATAGGCCGGAATGTCGCGCAGGAAGGCGGGGTCCAGCACTGCGTCATGGTAGGCGGTCCGCACATCGGGCCAGTAGAGCGCGATCTCGTACAGGAATCCCGTTGAGCCGACGCTGCTGAACATCGATCCCGTCCAGATGCCCAGGCGATCCATGTCGGCCTTGCGCGGTGCGTAGAAGGCCTGAAGCGCGTCGTGGAAGGCGACCGCATCGCTGTGCCGCACGATGCCGTGCAGCGGCACCCAGCGTTCGCCGCGCGGGCCGAGGATATTGGTCAGCGGCGCGAACGGCATGGCGCGCACGAACGTCGGGACGCTGTTCGGGATCTCGCGCGCGTGATCTGCGAGAAGGGTACGCAACTGCGCCGCCTTGGCCTTTGCCTCAGCAGGTGTGCCGCCTTCGACGAGGAAGTGGCACATATATTCGCCGGCCTGCAGCGCCTTTTCGCCGGCCAACGCCATTTTCAGCAGCTGACGCAGGCCCGAGGACCGCAGCACGTCGCGGGCAATCCGAAGCCGCGAGCCGAGGCCCTCCTGCTTGCCGATCTGACCCTGCGACAGTGCGAGATCGAGGCCGAAATGCTCGTCGTCGAGTCCCGCGCGGGCGGCAGCACTGACGCCCGCATGATAGGCGGCGAAGCTGTCGAAGGCGAAGGACAGCGCCTCGAAATGCGGCTTGGCAGCGATCAGCGGCATCCGGATCGCCGCCTTGAACCCCAACGCGCCGCAATCGCCGGTGAACAGACCGGTCAGGTCGGGGCCAAAGTGGCGCGTGGCGTCGGACGCGCCAGTGCGCAGCAGCTCGCCGGATGCCAGCACGATGTCCATGCCGAGCACCGACTGCGCCGAGATGCCGTGGCCGCCGCTGCCATGGCTGATCGCATTCTGGCTGACCGAGCCGCCGACCGTGGCGGCAAGACCTGAGAATGGCCCCCAGAAGGGCGTGCGCAGCGCGAGCGGATCGAGCGTTGCCTTGAGCGCCGCCCAGGTCGTGCCCGGACCCACCGCGACGACGGCGTTGGCGGCATCGACCTCGATCCTATCGAGATCGCCGAGGTCAAACAGCACATGGCCGCCCGCTGCGTGCAAATAGCCGTCGGTATAAGATGCGCCCCCGCCACGCGGCACCATGGCAACGCCTGCCGAAGCGCAAAGGCGAACGGCGGCCTGAAGAGCTGCAACGCTGGCCGGGCGCACCACAAGCAGCGGCGTACCGCCCCCGTGATAGACATCGTTCGCCATGACCGCGATCCGGTCTGCGTCGTCGCTGACCCGGTCTGCGCCAACGGCTGCGCCCAGTTGCGCGCGCAGCGTTTCGCCCGCCGCAGCGGCAGGTTTCAACCCTTCAATCTGGACAGCCGCGCTCATACCGCCCCTTTGATCATCACCTTGCCCAGATGCCCGCCCGACTTCAGCCAGGCATAGGCGGCCGGCGCGTCGTCGAACGCGAAGCTGCGGTCGATCACGGACGTCATGCCACCAGCTTCGACAGCGCGAAGCAGCGATGCGAGCATAGCACGGCTGCCTTCGGCGATGCCGCGCAGCGTCAGATTCTTGCCGATGATCGTGCCATAATTGGGCAGCGTCTCGCTGGGTGCGCCACTCAGCGCGCCAATGACCGCGATGCGTCCGTTGACAGCTGCGGCCGCAATCGACTGGCCGAGTGTCCCGAAGCCGCCAGTCTCGACGACGATGTCGGCACCCGCGCCGCCGGTTGCCTCCATGATCGCCGCAGCCCAGTCCGGGCGTGTCCGGTAGTTGACTGTAATGTCCGCCCCAAGCGACCGCGCGAGCTCGAGCTTCTCGTCGCTGGACGAGGTGATCGCGACGCGCGCGCCGTTGAGCTTCGCGATCTGCAACGCGAAGATCGACACGCCGCCAGTGCCGAGCGCGAGCACAAGGTCGCCAGCCTTGACCTTGCCGACCTCGACAACGGCGTTCCAAGCCGTCAGCCCGGCGGCCGGCAACGCCACGACCTGTTCGTCGCTCAGCGCGTCGGGCACTTTCACGAGCGCTGCGGCGGGCACGAGGATCTTCTCCGCCAGCCAGCCGTCGCGGGATATGCCCAAATCCTGACCGAAGGCCGACATGTCGAAGTCGCCACCGAGCCACGTCACGAAATGCGCGCAGATGGCGCGGTCGCCGACTTGGATCCCCGTCACACCGTCCCCGACCGCAACGACCTCGCCGACGCCGTCTGAGCACGGAACGCGCGTGTCCGGCCGCCGCGCGCCATAATTGCCTGCGAGCACGAGCATGTCGCGGTGATTGAGACAGATCGCCTTGACGCGCAGCACAGCCTCACCGGGACCGGGCACCGGATCCGGCCGCTCGGACGTCGTCAGCGAGCCAAGTCCGGTTTGGTCGCCGATCTGGTAAACACGCATCACGCTCTCCGGATTTCAAGTTGCTCAAGGAGGGACACGCTAGCGCAGGCTGCCGCGACCCGTCTGCCGCATTTTATCCGCTGTGCGGCCTCCTGCCGCCATCCCTTTAGTCGGGGCCGCCCGGATGCCGCACAAGATCGGTTCGTTTAGGGGAGCCGCGAATGGCAATCGAATGTCCAGCGCTTTCAGTTGCTACACAAGCCTTTCTGGCGCGTCGCGGGCGCGGCGAAGGCCTTTTGGTCAACGGCGAATGGACTCGCGCGGCGGGTGACCGGACCTTTGCCACGCTCGATCCTGCAACGGGTCTTGAAACGGCCCGCATCGCCAGAGCCGATGCCGGGGACGTCGATGCCGCCGTCGCCGCTGCCCGCCATGCCTTCGAGGGTTGGCGCGCCACGACACCGCTCAAGCGCGCCCGAATCCTGTGGGCCATCGCCGACCTCATCGAAGCCAATATCGACGAGCTGGCCGAACTTGAAACACTCGATCAGGGCAAGCCACTGTTCGTCGGCCGCTGGGCCGAGATTCCGGGCGCGGCCAACCAGTTCCGCTTCTTTGCCGGGCAAGCGATGGCGATCGAGGGCCAGACGATCGAAAGCTCGATCGACTATCAGCCCGCCGGTAAGCAAATGCGCAGCTGGACGCTTCGCGAAGCCGTCGGTGTGGTTGCAGCGATCGTGCCGTGGAATTCGCCGCTTGTCCTGACCGCGATGAAGCTGGCGCCAGCGCTGGCCGCCGGTTGCACCGTTGTGCTCAAGCCGGCGGAGGACACGTCACTGACGGCGCTCCGGCTCGGCGAATTGATGATCGAGGCAGGTCTGCCGGCAGGCGTACTCAATATCGTGACCGGCTTGGGTGCGGAAACCGGCGCAGCGCTGGCCGCGCATCCCGATATCGACAAGGTTGCCTTCACGGGATCGACAGCTACGGGTCGCGCTATCCTTGAGGCCGCAAAGGGTAATTTCAAGCGGGTCAGCCTTGAACTTGGCGGGAAGTCGCCAGCGATCATCCTTCCCGACGCCGATCTCGATCTCGCGATCCCGGGCGTCGCGAACGCGATCTTCTTCAACGCCGGACAGGTTTGCGTTGCGGCCTCGAGGCTCTACGCGCACCGCTCGATCTATGACCGGGTCGTCGAGGGCGTTGCGGCCTATGCACAGGGCCTCAAACATGGTCACGGCCTCGATCCCGCCACGCAGATGGGGCCTCTCGTCTCGGTCCGGCAGGCGGAGAAAGTCGCCGGATATGTCGCGGATGCCCGGACCGGCGGTGCAGTCGTGCTGACCGGCGGCGAACGCCATGGCGAAGCCGGCACCTTTGTGACACCAGCCGTCATCGCGGGCGTGAATTCGCAGATGCCGATCGTGCGGGAAGAGGTGTTCGGTCCGGTGCTGGCCGTGCAAGCCTATGACGATCTCGATGACGTCGTCGCCGAGGCAAACGACAGCGACTATGGCCTTGCCTCAAGCATCTGGACCCAGTCGCTCAGCGATGCCCACCGGTTGAGCACCCGCATGCGAGCGGGCACGGTCTGGATCAATTGCCACCTCATGTATGATGCCGCGCTGCCGATCGGCGGCATGAAACAGTCCGGCTGGGGCCGCGACAGCGGGCGGCAGGCGATGGACAGCTATTTGGAATGGAAGACGGTCTGCGCGGTAATTTGAGGCTGCTTTGAGCGGCCTGTCTGGGAGTGAACAATGATCCTTCGCTTTTTCGTAGCTCTCGCGCTCATCGCGTCGCCAGCGGTCGCAGCCGATCCTGCCAAGCCCTATCTGTCCCGTGCCGAGCTCCGCGCCAAATATGGCGACCCCAGGGGCCGCATCGCGACGATTGGCGGCGTGGAAGTCTACTACAAGGATGAAGGGAAGGGGCCGGCGATCCTGTTGATCCACGGCTCGGCAAGTTCGCTCAGAAGCTGGGACGGGGTGGCATCCGCGCTGCTCAAGAAACACTATAGGGTGATCCGCTTCGATATCCCGCCGCAGGGACAGTCGGGACCGGTTTCGAATGAAGCGCTCGCCAAGCTTCAGCCGACCGACATTCCCGAACAACTGCTGGGCCAGCTCGGCGTCACGAAGGTGACCGCGGTTGGGGTGTCCAGCGGTGGCACGATGGCGGCTTTCCTCGCGGCAAAGCGGCCCGACCTGGTGACGCGCGTGGTCATGTCCAACTCGCCATCGGACCCGGTTGAGGGCGCTAAGCTCACTTACACTCCCGCCTTCCAGGCCGCGCTCGATGAGCAGAAGAAGACCGGTTTCCAAAATCTGGAGTGGTGGAACGCCTATCTCGATTATTTCGGCGGCGCGCCCGCGCATTTCTCCCCGGCGATGCGGCAGCAATATTATGATATCAACCGCAAGCAGCCCGAGCCCAACTACATCGCGCTCGTCGCCAAGGTACGGGACAATGCGGTCACGCGCGAGACGATGGCGCAGGTGCGCCAGCCGGTGCTGCTTATCTGGGGCACCCGCGATCCCCTGCTGCCGCTGGCTGCCGCCGATGGTTTGGCAACCTATCTGAAGAACGCGCCGATCTCGCGGATGCTGCTCCCCGATGTCGGGCATTATCCGCCGGTCGAAGTGCCCGAACGCTTTGCGGCGCTGGTCGCGGCCTATATCGAGGCCGCGGACCGGCAATAGCGGCTATTTGCCGGGGCCAAGCCCGCGCGCAATGAGGTTCGGCAGTTTGGCGTTGTCCCATTCCGGCGACCGCGGTGGATTTTCCCCGGTGCGCAGCACGATCGTCCGCGTCGCGGGCATCACATAGACGGTCTGGTTGGCGTTGCCGTCGAATAGGAACAGGTCCGGATCAAGATAGGGTTCGGACTGCAATGTACCGCCGGGCTTTGACGGGCCGCCGAAGTTCCGCCGTTCGATGTAAGGCGCACCCACCCAGACACCCATGCCGAAGTGCGGGTTCTGGGGCGTGCCTTTGCGCATGTCGGCAACAAAGCCGCGTGGCATCAGGCGGCGGCCGTTTGCGACGCCATCGTCGAGCAGCAGGATTGCCAGCCGCAGATAGCTTTGCGCGGGCAGATACATCGCCGAGCCCGAATGGGCGAGGCCGCCGGGCCGGTCGATCCAGATCGTCCCGCCCGCCGCACCGATAGGCTTGAGCACTTCGCGGCTGACAAACTCCGCATAGCGCCGCCCGGTGGCCCGCTCGATCAGCAGCGCGATGAGCTGGGCTGGCGCGTTGGCATAGCCATAAACGCTGCCAGGCGGCGCAACGAGCGGATAGCGGTCGAGGATATATTGGCCGTGGTCGGGATCGATATAGGCCCGGTTGAGCGGACTCTCCGGGTCCTCGCTGAATCCCTGCTCCAGCAGCCCCGAACGCATGTCGAGCAGGTGGCGGATGAGGATTTCCGCCTTTGGCGTGCCGCGCCATTCGGGAAAGAAATCCGCGGCAGGCTGGTCTACCGACTTGATCTTGCCCAGCGCGATGGCGCGCCCGACCGCGACGGCCCCGACCGGCTTCGACAGCGATTTGGAGACAAGTGGCGTCGTCGCCGTCGTGCCGCCGAAATAGCGCTCGGCCTCGATCTTGCCGTCCCGCCAGACGATGAAGGCATTGCTGTTGTTGGCCGCGGCATAGGCCGCTGCTGCCTCCAGCGCGTCGGCCCGGATCGTCGGATGCTTGGCCACCGGGAGCGCCCGGAACGCTGCGCCGGGGACAGCCTCGAGCGGGTCGTAATGTGTGACCACACCTTTGTCGCGCATGAGGTCGGCAAAGCGCTGACGATAAAGCGCTTCATTCTCGGGCGTTGGCACCCAGCGCTGTACCACAATCTCCGCTGCCGCCGGGGCGGCAAGACCGAGCAACGCGACGATCAGCAGCCGCCGCATCTCAATTCTTCGGCGGCGAATTGTCGGTCCAGCTCTTCCAGTCGCGGCTGACGCGCTTCTCGTCGATCAACGTGCGCATGTGGCAGCGATCATTTTTGAACCACTGCCAGGTGCGCGCCCGGTCGATGCCGTTGGAGGCGTGCTGGATCATCTCGTAGAGATAGAGATCCTCTTCGCCCCGCCGCGTCCAGTTGAGGACGGTAGTGCGGTGATAATCGTCGGGCTGCATCGGCGCCGCCCAGCCGGTGATCAGGTCATTGTCCCACCAGATACGGCCATTGGCGTACCAGGCGGGGAATTCGCGGAAATCAGTGCGCCCGTCGGCCCAGAAATATTGGTTGGTCTGATAATAGGGAAATTCCGCATCCTCATCCATGATCCGGCACAGCAGCCGCGAGCGGTGCTCGTCGACGAGCTTGCCGGTCTCCGCATCATAATGGCGGTACCAGCCCTCCCAGACCCCCTCGCTTTCCATGAGCTGTGGCATCCGCTTGCGAAAATCGGCCCAGTCGGTCTTCAGGGGTTTGGCTGGCAGTTCCATGATGGTCCCTCAGTTTCTTGAACGAAGATCGACGACGACCTTACCGATGGATTGTCCGGACAACAAATAGTCTATCGCATCGTAAGCAGCTGGCAGTCCGACAAAATTCGCGTCACAATGTGTGACAAGTTTGCCGGCCTTCTGGAGCGCAAACAGGCGCTCCCGCGCCGCAGGCCATAGATGCTGGACAAGCCCGTTCTGGAACGCCTGAATTCGGGCTGCCTTATAATAGATGCGCAGCGCAATGCGCGGGCCGTCACCGGCGTCGGCGGCCTTGTCCATGTCACGCGCCGCGCCGCTGATCACCAACCGCCCATACGGTGCGAGATTGTCGACGAACGCGTCGAAGATGCCGCCGCCGACCGTATCGACGGCCACGTCGATGGCATCGGCAAATTCATTTGCCAGGACTTCGGCAACCGACTCTTGACGGTAGTCGATCACCCGGTCGGCCCCGAGCCGCTCGACGAACGCGACCTTGTCCGCTCCGCCGCAGATCGCGACCACCCGGCATCCCCGCGACTTGGCGATTTGGACGATCAGGTGACCAAGTCCCCCAGCGGCAGCGGACACCGCGACCGTTTCGCCATCCTTCAGGCAGCCTGCATGTTCGAGCGCCAGCAGCGCGGCGACGCCCGTGGACGCGAGCGCGAGACTTTCCCGGCTCGCATCCGGCACCTTGGCGAACTGGTCGGCCGGCGCGACATTGACCTCGCGATAGCCGCCGCGAAACCGCATGTTGGCCACGGCATCGCCGACCGCAAGGGTCGTCACCCCGTCGCCGATCGCCTCGACGACGCCGACGGCTTCGACGCCTGTCAGCGTCGGTAGGGTCACGCGGATATAGTCGACGGCATCGCGGGCAAGCTGGGTATCGAAGATGCCGTTGACGCCGCACCAGTGGTTGCGCACCCGGATCTCGCCCGGTCCGGGCGCTGTAAGTGGCAGGTCAACGATCTCGGTGGCGGCGCGAAACGACTCGGCAAACCGCTCGAGCCTGATGGCGCGGTAAGTCTCGCTCATCGGGTGGGAAAGCCCAGCCCGCCGGGGTTCAGCTGGCCTTGCGGATCGACGGCGGCCTTGATCGCGTCCAGCAGATGCTTCGACGCGTCATCGCGGCTGTCGCGATAGGGGTAGCTTCGTCCGATCTGGAAATGACCGCAGCCGTAGCGTTCGCAGATTTCGACAATGCGCTTGCGTGTGTCTGCAACAAGCGCCGTTGCGGTCGGATTGGGGGCTGGCTTCGGCAGCCGCGCCAGGTGGGTCGGTTCGACATGCACTTCGTGAATCGGACGCCAGCCATGCGGCCAGAAAAACACCGGCTCGATGGTAATCGCGTTGGTCGAGACATGGGTGAACAGATAGCCGGTGAACACACCCTCACGCTCGAACGCGGGCGCGAGTTCGGCGAACAGCGCCTGAAACTCGGCGAACAGGGCCGGCGCTTGCGAGAGCGCCACCATGCCGTGAACCGGCACCCAGGCCTCGCCCTCGGGGCCGAGCATCGAATTGAGCGGCGGGAAAGGCACCGCGCGGATCACCTTGGCAATGGTGTTCTCGATCTCATGCCCGCCGTGCCGCTGCGCGATGGCGCGCATTGCGGACATGTCGGCCGCAAGACCCGCCGCCGACCGGCCCTCGGCGATCAGGTGCAGCGGATAGTCGGTCGGCTCGATGAAATTGCGCCCGCCGAGCGCGATTTTCGCGGCCGACATTAGCCCCTTCGCAAGACTCTTTTCCTTGCCGATGACCGCGCCGAGCGTCTTGATATCGCTTGCGAGCGACATGCGTTTCAGCCGGACTTTGGTGAGCCCCGGATCGAAGCCACAGCTTTCGCTGGCGAGACCCGCGCGCGCAACGTCGGCAAGCGCCTTCAAAAGCGCCTCCCCCGAGGGGAAGGAGAAGCTGGCATAATCCTCATAGGCCGGCGCCTGCATGAGCCGCAGCGTGATCTCCGCCTTGATGCCGAGCGTGCCGGAATCACCGCAAAAGAGGCCGGTCAGGTCCGGTCCGTAATGGCGGTAGAAAGGCGCGTCACCCCCGACACCTCGCGCCCCGGTTTTGAGCACCGACCCATCAGCGAGCAGGACGGTCATCGCGACAACACTCTCGCTCGACGTGCCATATTGTCCGGCACCCAACATTGCATTCAATTGACTCAGCCCGCCGCCAATCGTCGACGCAAGGCCCGACATCGGGCCCCAGAAGGGCGTGCGCAGACCCTGCTTTGCGAGCGAAGTGTTGAGTGTTGCCCAGGTACACCCCGGCTCGACGGTCACGGTCATGTCGTCGGCGTTGATGGCGACCACGCGGTCCATCCGCGCCATGTCGAGTGACAGCGTGTGCTCGACCGTCGGGAGATGGCTGCGCGTATAGCTCATGCTGGCCCCGCGCGGCGCGACGGGGACCCCCGCGGCATGCGCGGCTTTCATCACAGCGACGAGCTCTTCTGTGGACGCCGGTGCCACGATCAGCGCCACCGGATGCTCAGCGACCGCCCAGATATCCTCGCTGTGCAGCGCGCAGGTGGTGGCGTCATCGGTGACGTGATCGGGTCCGACAATCGCCGTCAGGGCGACCTTCAGCGCCGCCTCCGGGGTATTGGAAAGCCGGACTGGAGCTGCCTGCGTCACTTCGTTTCCCTTCGCGATGCGTGACCCTTTAGATCGCAGGGTCGCGGCGCAACCCCGCCCGGGGCATTTTGTCCGTAGCGTGGATGATGCGCCAGCCTGCCTTGCCCGGTGCGTTCGCCGCGCCGCCAATGCCTGCGTGAGCGGGAGAATGGGTTTGGTACCAAGCGGCTACAGCGAGTTCAGGCGTGGCTGGCCGATCGTGCTGGCGGCCTTCCTCGGGATCGGCCTCGGCCTTTCGCCACTGCCCTTCTATACGATGGGCGCTTTCGTTCCCTATCTGGCGGCCGAGTTCGGCTGGAAGACGGGTGAAATCCTCACCAGCCTGCTGATGACCACGCTGATGACCGTCTGGGCCGGCCCGCTCGCCGGTCTCGCCTCGCTGCGGTTCGGGGTCCGGCGGGTCGCGCTGGTTTCGACCGCCCTGTTCGGCCTCGCCTTCATGGCGCTGGCGCTCTCGAACGGATCTCTGCCGCTATTCTATGCGACCTGGGCGCTGGTTGCGATCGCCGGTGCCGGAACGCTGCCGATTACCTGGACTCGCGCGGTCAACCATCGGTTCGATGCGCGAAAAGGGCTGGCGCTCGGCCTGTCGCTAATGGGCACCGGCCTGTTCGGCATCGTCTGCAATCCATTTCTTGCCTGGGTAATCCCCAACTTCGGGTGGCGCGGCGGCTATGTCGCCTTGGGACTACTGCCCTTGCTCATCGCCCTGCCCGTGGGCTTCGTGTTTTTCCGGGACACCGACGCGCCGACGACAGCCGGAGTGGTGCAGCCGGCAAGCGGATTGACGGTCAGTGAGACGCTGCGGAACTGGCGCTTTTGGCTCATCGCGGTGGCGATCCTGCCGGTGTCTTTCGCGCTGGCCGGGCCAGTCCCCAATCTCGCCAAGATATTGGCGGGCGGCGGCATTTCGCGGGCGACAATCCTGACCCTGACGCCGCTGGTCGGCGTGTCGGCGCTGACCGGCCGGGCAATCGGCGGCTGGCTGCTTGACCGCTTCTGGGCACCCGCTGTCGGCTTCATCATCCTCGGCGCGCCGGCCCTGTCCTGCTGGCTGTTGACCGGCGACCAGTTGAGCTACGAAACCGCAGCTGCGGCGATCCTGCTGATCGGCTTCGCGCTCGGCGTCGAATATGACCTCATCGCCTATTTCGTCGCGCGCTATTTCGGCCTGCGAAGCTATGCCGCGATCTATGGCATCCTCTATGTCTGCTTCGCGCTCGGATCAGGCACCGCACCGCTGGTGTTCGGCCGGTCGTTCGACGCCAGTGGCAACTATCATGGCATCCTGATGGTCTCGGCGGTTGTGCTGGTCGCCGGGGCCGCGATGTTCCTGCTGCTGGGCCCGTATCGGCGGTTCGAGGATGCAGCTACCGGCTGACCAGCCGCGCCGCCGCCATGCCTGCCACGCGTCCGGTCGTGACGGCTGCGCAAAGTCCCATCGCCGGGATATAGCCCCAGGAGGATGGCCCCGAAACGCCGCGCGCCGCGCCACCGCCCGCGAACAGGTTGGCGAAGCGTGACCCGTCGGTGCGGAGCACGCGCGCTTCGCCGTCCGTCTGCAGCCCGCCCTGGGTATGGTAGATCGCCCCACACACTTTCAACGCGCGGAATGGCGGGGCAGGGGGGGCATCGGTCCATTGCCGCCCAAGGCGGTCCGCCTGTCCAGCGTTTCTGGCAGCACCGGCCTCGTCGAGCGCCACTGCCAGCCCTGCGGTGTCTATTCCGGTCGAGGCCGCAAGCTCGTTTGCGCTGACGCCGCACTTCGCGGCGTTCAACTCTATGAGCGCAGCCATTTCCGGAATGTAGCTGCACGCCGCTTCGATCCGCGCGTCGAAGATCACCCAGGCCGCGCCGTCGGGCTGCGCCATGACCGCATGCGCCATGCCGGCAATGTCAGCCATCTCGTCGACAAAGCGTTCGCCCCGGACGTTGACGAGGACTCCGCCCTCGACAAGCACGCCCGGCGGCACGGTGATGCCCTGGGGGTCGGTGAGCATCGCATAGCCCTGATAGCTGCCCATATCGCCAAGTGCGGCGCCCAGCTTCGCACCCAGCAGGATGCCGTCGCCACGATTGCCCTCATGTCCATTGTGCTTCGCAGCAGCGGCCTCGGGCATGTAAGTTGCCACCATGTCATGATTGGCAGCGAACCCCCCGCAGGCGAGGATGAGCGCGTCGCAGCCGATGCGGTCGAGCGTGCCATCGGGCCGTTCGAGCACCACGCCCGTGACGTGGTCACCCTCCGCAACGATATCCGCAAGCCGCGCCTGCAGCAGCACATCGACACCGGCCTCGGCGAGCTTCTGGTGCAGCAGCTGGATCATGTCCGTGCCGCCGTGCCCGGGCCAGCCGTGCACGCGCATCACGCTGTTGCCATAGGCGGCGCGAAATCCCGTATCGAGCGTCCACGGCAGTTGATGGCGCTCGACGAGCCATTCGAGCGCCGGTCCCGATCCGTCGGCAATCATCCGCGCAATAACCGGGTCGGTTTGCCCGCGCGTCTTCGCGATGATGTCGGCGTAGAAACGGTCGGCGTCGTCGGCGATCCCATGCTCGGCCTGCGCGCGCGTGCCCGCCGCAGCGAAGAGCCCCTGCGACATGCCGGTCGATCCCGACGGAACCGCGTCCCGTTCGACGAGCAGCGGCGTGACCCCGGCATCGCTGGCGGCGAGCGCTGCCACGCAGCCGCAGGCACCGCCGCCGACAATGATCAGCGGAACCGTGAACTCGAACTCAGCCATCAGCCCGAACCTGGCACCCGCTCGACATGAAAATGGCTTGGCGCAATCCGGTCCGCGCCTAGCTCGGTTTCTTCAGATAGGCGATCAGCGCCTTGCGATCCTCGGGCTTCGGCAGTCCGGCAAACGCCATCGTTGTACCGGGCACAACTGTGCTCGGCTTGGTCAGCCAGAGGTCGAGCTTCGCTTCGGTCCAGACAAAGCTCTGCGCCTTCATCGGCGTCGAATAGTTGAAGCCGGCCACGCTCGCTGCCTTGCGGCCGACGATGCCCACGAGATTCGGCCCGACCTTGTTGAGCGGCGTAGTCGCCGAATGGCAAGCACCGCAGCGAATGAAGATCCGCTTGCCTTGGGCTGCCATCGATGCGGCGTCCTGCGCGCGGGCCGCTTGGGCACCGATGCCTGCGGCGAAAATCGCGGCCAAGGCCAGGGTCAGGGGACGCATCGACAACCTCCTCGTTTCGCGGACTGCCCCAGTTACATGCAGGCTAGGCCCGGACAGTTCAATTAGAGCCGCTTACACGGAAGCTTCGCCAAACGCAGCCAGTGACCGATGCACGGATAGCGGGGCCGATAATGGCACCGGTCAGCTGTTCCGTCCGGGGATGACGATCTGCCGGATTGCCTCGGCGGAAGCGAGCGTATCGAATAGCCGATTGATCTCGCTGATCGGACTTACGGAAGTCAGCAATCGTTCGACGGGCAGACGGCACGCGCGCCACAGGCCGAGATACCGCGGAATATCGCGCGATGGGATCGAGGAACCGAGATAGCTGCCGATTAGCGTCTTGCCCTCGGCGACCAGCGACACCGCTGGGATCGTGAACATCTCCGACGGGTTGGGCAGCCCGACCGTGACGATCCGCCCACCGCGCCGCGCCAGCTTATAGCCAGCCTCCAGCACCTGCGCCTTGCCCACCGTCTCGAGCACCACGTCGGGCTTGCCGCCGAGCAGTGCTTCGATTTCGGCCTCGGCCCCGTCCGGTGCGAACGCTCCCGCCGCGCCCAGCTCGACCGCCAGGGCCCGTTTGGCAGGCGACGGGTCGATTGCCACAACAGGCTGCCCGCCTCCCGCGACTGCTCCAAGCAGAGCCGCCAGGCCAACGCCGCCGAGCCCATAGATCGCCACGCTCTCGCCCTGCCGCAAATTTGCGCTGTTGAACACCGCGCCGACCCCGGTGAGCACTGCACATCCGAATAGCGCTGCGACCTCGACGGGGATGTCGCTCGGGATCTTCACCGCCGACCGCCGGTCAATCACGGCATGGTCTGCAAAGGCCGACAAGCCGAGATGATGATGCACATCCGTTCCATGTTCGTGCAGCCGGAACCCGCCGAGCAGCAGTTCGCCAACACCGTTCGCCGCCGCGCCCTTGGGACACAGGTAGCTTTCCCCCGAGGCACAGCGCTGGCACTCGCCGCACGGTGGCAGGAAGGACAGCACGACCCGGTCGCCCGCCGCGAACATCGTGTCCGCTGGGTTGCCCGTCGTGACCACCGTCGCCACCGCCTCATGCCCCAGCGCCATCGGCATCGGCCGCGGCCGGTCGCCGTTGATCACTGACAGGTCGGAATGACACAGCCCTGCCGCCTCGATGCGCACGAGCAGTTCGCCCGGGCGCGGCGGATCGAGGTCGATCTCAGCCAGCCGGAGCGCGGGCCGCTCGGCATAAGGCCCGGCCTGCCCGATTTCATCAAGGATTGCTGCGACGATCTTCATATCTGTCTCCGGTCCGCCGCTACTTCGCCCATTTGCGTTCGAACGCCCAGACATCCTCGAACCCGATCAGCGAGCAGAATTCGTTGAAGTCGAACAGGCCGCCCGGATTGCCGTCGCCCGTCGCCTTCAGTCGGTTGAGCGACGCTTCCACCGCAGCCGCCGCCGACAGGCTGGCCAATGCCGGGAAGATCGCGAAGGCATAGCCAATATCTTCGAGCTGTTTCGCGGTCAGCATCGGCGACAGGCCGCCGTTCGACATGTTCGCCATCATCGGCCGGTCGAGCGCATCGCAGGCGCGGCGCATCTCCTCCACGCCCTGCGGTGCCTCGAAGAACAGCACGTCGGCACCGGCCTCGCCGTACAGCCGCAGGCGCGCGATCGAGGCCTCGATCCCCTCGCTGGCGCGCGCGTCGGTCCGGGCGATGATCACCGTCGCCGGATCGCGCCGCGCCGCGCAGGCGACGCGGATTTTGTCGGCCATGTCCTCGGCCGGAATGAGCCGCTTGAATGGTGTATGGCCGCACTTTTTCGGGAATTCCTGATCCTCGAACTGGATGCCGCTAACCCCCGCCTCCTCATAGCCGCGCACCGTATGATGGACATTGAGCAGCCCGCCATAGCCGGTGTCGGCATCGGCGATGACGGCGGCGTTGGAGGTCCGCACCAACGTCGCCATACGGTCGAGCATCTGCGTGAAGGTCGCGATCCCGGCATCGGGCAGTCCTGACGCTGAGGCGGTGAGCCAATAGCCGCTGCCATAGACGATATCGAAGCCGACCTTGTTGGCGATGACCGCGGCGATCATGTCCTGCATGCCGGGTGCGACGAAGAATTCGCGCGAGTCGAGTTTCTTGCGAAGGATTGGATCAGCCATTCACCGGCTCCTGTTCGCTGGCCCAGAGCCAGGGTTGTTGGGTCTGTTGCCTGTACTCAAAGGCCGTAATGGCAGCGCCGTGACGCACCGCGATCCGGTCGATCTCATCCCAGCCATTGAGCAGGGCTTCGCGCTTCGACTCGTCGAGTGGGAAGGCTATCCGCTCGCCATTGGTGCGGACGATGGCACGGGTAACGAGATCGACCGTCAGCTTGCGGCACCCGATTGCATCGCTCATCAAATGGGCATGCACGTCGGCGCTGACGACAATCGGCAGCATGCCATTCTTCAGGCAATTGCTGCGGAAGATCTCGCCGAAGCTTGTCGCGATAATGCAACGAAATCCGAGATCGGCGAGCGCCCAGGGGGCCTGCTCGCGGCTGGACCCGCAACCGAAATTGTCGCCAGCCACGAGGATTTCGGCACCGGCATAAGCGGGCTGGTTGAGCACGAACTCCGGCTTGGCTGTCCCATCGGCGGTATAGCGGCGTTCATAGAAGGCATATTTGCCGAGCCCCGTCTTGGAGGTGATCAGCAGGAAGCGGGCCGGCAGGATGATGTCGGTGTCGACATTCGCCTCCCGCAGCGGCGCGGCAATCGAGGTCAGCGTCGCGAACGGCTGCATCAGCGAATCAACTTGCGGACATCGGTGATGTGCCCGGTGACCGCTGCAGCTGCCGCCATCGCCGGGCTCATCAGATGGGTGCGCGCACCTATCCCCTGTCGCCCTTCGAAGTTTCGGTTGGACGTCGAGGCGCAACGCGCGCCGGGCGCGAGCCGGTCGTCGTTCATCGCGACGCAGAGCGAGCAGCCCGGATCGCGCCATTCGAAGCCCGCGCCGAGAAACACCTCCCGCAGCCCCTCGGCCTCGGCCTGCCGCTTGACCAATCCCGAGCCCGGCACGACGAGCGCGCGAACGCCGGGCGCGATGTGGCGGCCCAACGCAATGGCAGCGGCAGCGCGGAGATCCTCGATGCGGCCGTTAGTGCAGCTGCCGATGAACACATGGTCGATCGGGAGGCCATCGAGCGGTTCGCCGGGGTGCAGGCCCATATAGGCGATGGCCTTGTCATGTCGGGGATCGCTCCCTTCAGGCACATGGCCGGTGATGGGAGCTACCTGATCCGGACTGGTCCCCCAGCTGACTTGCGGCGCGATGTCGGAGGCATCGAGCGTCACTTCACGGTCGAAGCTTGCATCGGCATCGGTGGGTAGCGTCCGCCAATAATCGACAGCCCGGTCCCACGCCGCCCCCGTCGGAGCCATCGGACGCCCCTCAATGTAAGCAAACGTGGTCTCGTCGGGCGCAATCAGCCCGGTGCGCGATCCCGCCTCGATGGTCATGTTGCACAGCGTCATCCGCGCTTCCATCGACAGGGCCCGGATCGCCTCGCCCTGATATTCGACGGCATGGCCGGCAGCACCGCCCGCGCCGATCTTGCCGATCAGCGCGAGGATTATGTCCTTGGCCGTCACGCCAGCGCCCAGCACCCCGTCGATGGTGACACGCATCGTCTTGGCCCGGGTCTGGTAAAGCGTTTGCGTTGCCAGCACCGACTCGATTTCCGACGTGCCGATCCCGAACGCCAGCGAGCCGAAGGCACCGTGCGTCGCGGTATGGCTGTCGCCGCAGACCAGCGTGATGCCCGGCAGCGTAAACCCCTGTTCCGGCCCGATGACATGCACAATACCCTGCCGCACGTCGTCGAGCGGAACGAAGGCGATGCCCGTCTCGGCGCAATTGCGTTCGAGCAACCTGACCTGCGCTCGCGCCTGCGGATCGGCGAACCCCGTCAGCCGTCCGTGCGTTGGCACCGCATGATCGGCAACTGCAAGATGCAAGCGCGAACGGCGCGGCTTGATACCGCGCGCCCGCAATCCCTCGAACGCTTGCGGACTGCTGACTTCGTGGATCATCTGACGATCGATGTAGATAAGGCTCACACCGTCAGGCTCTTCGGCGACGACATGCGAGTCCCAGAGCTTGTCGTAAAGCGTTGCGATCATCCGGCACGGCTCGGGCATCTGCATGACAACCTCTGCAACTCTGCGTTGCTATTCACTCGCGGCGCGATCCACAGCGTGCATGGAGCGGCTGGAAATTCGGTGCAGGGCGGAATGGTCACGGCGATTCGAGGCATCACATGCATGTCGTTCATTTCGGTCGACCGAGAAAGGTCGCCCGACATTGCGTCGGCCGCTGTCGTGGTGCCAGAGACACTCACTGGAGTAACCGAAGAGTGACTTGCCTGACTGAGCCGGTGACTACCGGTTGCCGACCGCTACTACTCGTCTCCAGCCCGCGCGATGAGGCGGGTGCGATCGAGAATTTCGACCTCGCGGCCATGCGGCAGGCCGATCGCGCCCTCGCTCTTCAACTTGGTCAGCTGGCGGCTCACCGTTTCGATCGTCAGGCCGAGCACATCGGCCATCTGGCCGCGCGACAGGGGAAGTTCGAATGAGCGCGCCGGAGGTCCGCCCGGGATGACCTGCAGACGATCCGACATTTCGACGAGGAAGCTGGCGACTTTCTGTGTCGCACTCTTGCGGCCGAGCGACAGCATGCGCGTGCAGGCAGCATCCAGCGCATCCATCGTGCGCTGCAGCAGCATGCGCTCGAGATTGGCCTTGTTGCCGAGCGCGGTTTCGAACTTCTCGCGCGGATAGACGCAGAGGTCGGCGTCGCTGAGCGCCGTGACGGTCAGCATCACATCGTCGCGAAACGGGCGGCCGACGAAATCGCCGGGGAACAGCAGGCCGACGATCTGCTCGCGGCCGTCGGGCGTGGCATTGGCGACTTTGAGCACGCCGGAGACGAGATTGGCGCAGATCGTGCTGCGGTCGCCTTCCCAGATCACGACATGGCCGCGCGGCACGATCTTGCGGCGGCCGATGTCGGCGAGCGCATGGAGTTCGCTATCGTCGAGGCTCGCGCAGAGCGCGCTATCCCGAACGACGCACTCCGCACAGCGGCTTGGCATGTCGGACATGGCGACTGCTATGGCAGACCTGCGCCGCCATGTCAGGACTTTATGGGCGGTCGCAGCCGCCTGGGTCTCTTTTTCTCGGGCAGGCGGCATGGCAGCCGGGCGGGCAATCTTGGCGATGCCCCCGGCCGCCGTCCCGGATCGGGATCGAGATCGGCGCGCCGCCGCTGCAGAGACGCATCGTCAGCTGCTGTGCCTGCGCCGGAATGCCTGCTAGGCATAGTCCCGCTACGGCCGCCACGGCAAGACTGCGGGCGATCGTGTCAAACCGCACTGCTGAACCGGATTTGGCTGACGTGACGATATTGGTCGATCTGCGCGGCCATGCTCCGGACATAAGGTGCCGAGTCGTCGCTGGCGGTGATGGTCAACCCCGACCAGCGCAGCAGGCCGAGGCGCTCGAATGGCTGTAACCGGGCGGCGATCGCAGGAAGTCCGACCAAGCCGCTGAGATCAGCTTGGCCCGTGCACAGCAGGCTTTCGATCGCTGCGCCACGACGCCTGTCCTCCGCCGTTCGGAAGACGCCGCGCGACACGGCAAAGCGGCCGCTGCCAACGTTCATCGCCCAGCGGCCATTGTTCTTCTCATTCTGCAGCAGCCGGTCGGGGAAGCTGCCGATGGCCGACGCGCCGAAGCCGATCAGAATATCGGCGGGATCCTCGGTAAAGCCCTGGAAGTTGCGGCGGAGCGTGCCGGCCCTGGCCGCGATGGCAAGCGCATCGGCGGGCTTGGCGAAATGGTCGAAGCCGACGGCGGCATAGCCGGCACCGGTCAGCTTTGCATGGGCGAAGGCGGCCTGGGCAAAGCGGGCGGGCGCATCGGGCAGCGCCGTCGCGTCGATGCGGCGCTGGCGCGGGATCATGTGCGGGACATGCGCATAGCCGAACACCGCGAGCCGGTCGGCACCCATCGCGATGCTGTGATCAAGGGTCTCGCCGAGGTCGCGCTCGGTCTGGCCGGGGAGGCCGTACATGAGGTCGAAATTGATCGAGGCGATACCGGCATTGCGGAGCAGTTCGACCGTGCGCTCGATAGCTGCAAGGGGCTGGACGCGGCCGATGCGGGCCTGCAGGTCAGGTGCGAGGGTCTGCACGCCGAGGCTGACGCGGGATACGCGGTTCCTATTCAAGGCGGTACCGAAGGCGGAATCGAATCCGCGGGGGTCGACCTCGACGGAGCGGGTGGCGTCGGAACAATCAAACGCGTTTTCAAGGACTTCGTTCAATGCGTCGAATTGGTCGGGGGTGATCGCGTTCGGGCTGCCGCCGCCGAAGGCGATGCGGCCGATGCGCGCCTTGCCGCCGAGGCGGGCCGACACCAACGCAATTTCCTGTTCCAGATGAGATAGATAGCTGGTCAGCCGCGCGCTGCGGTTGGCGGCGCCGGTGTTGCAGCCGCAGTACCAACAGATTTCGCGGCAGAAGGGGATGTGGACGTAGAGCGAGATGCGCTCGCCGTCCGGGACCGCGTCGAGCGCGTCGCCGAGGTCGGCGGCGGTCACCCCATCGCCGAATTCCGCGGCGGTTGGATAGCTGGTGTAGCGCGGCACCGGGGTGGCGAGCAGTTCGGGATGATAGGTCCAAGCCATGCCCATGTAGGTGCGTGAGTGCGCGTGCGCGCGCCTTGATCCTGATCAATTTCGCGCTTGCGCCGCGTCAATGATCGCCTGTCCGGCGACTCCTAGTTCGTCCCCACCGAATGAACGTCAAACAAGGGACGCCAAGATGTTGAAATCAACCTGTTCCAGAGCCCTTCTGGCGGCGCTGTCCGTTGCGGGATTTGCCGCGCCGGCGCAGGCCGAGGCCGGCGACTGGTATCTCCGGCTGCGTGCCGTCCTCGTCGCGCCGAACGACAAGTCGGGGCCGATCACCCCGGCCTTCCCGACCGAACATGTCGGGCTCAACAACTTCCCGACCCCGGAAGTCGATCTGACCTATATGGCGACCGACAATATCGGTTTCGAACTGGTCGCCGCGACGTCCAAGCACAATGCGCATGGCACGAGCGGGACGACGGGCGGCATCGGCAAGCTGCTGTCGACCTGGGTGCTGCCGCCGACGCTGACGGCGCAATATCATTTCAACCCGAAGGGCAATGTGCGGCCCTATGTCGGTGCCGGCGTGAACTATACCGTGTTCTGGAACGAGAAGGCCTCGCGCGGCCTCGTCGCGGCAGTCGGGCCAACCAATGTCCATCTGTCCGACAGTTTCGGCTGGGCGGCGCAGACGGGCGTCGACATCGATATCAATCCGAAGATGTTCTTCAATCTCGACTTCAAATATGTCGACATGAACACGACCGCGCGGTTGGCGACGACTGCTGCCGGCACGCAGAGCGTGCGCGTCAAGGTCAATCCGCTGCTGCTCGGCGTCGGGCTGGGGTTCCGTCTCTAAACCCTCGTAGGAGACGACGACTCGGGGCGGGCTTTCTAGCCCGCCCTTTTTTCGTCGGGCTCGTCCTCGTCGATGAGCATGCGCAGCGCCGCCCCGTCGAGATCCTCGAACTGGTTGCTGCGCACCGCCCAGAAAAAGGCGGCAAGGCCGGTCAGGCCGAGCAGCAGTGCAACGGGGATCAGGATGACGAGACCGCTCATTTCGCTGCGCTCCGCAGGCGCAGCGCATTGGCGACGACGATCAGCGACGAGCCCGACATGGCGAGTGCGGCGACGAGCGGCGTGACGAGGCCCGCGATGGCGAGCGGCACCGCCAGCACGTTATAGCCAATGGCGATGACGAAATTCTGCCGGACCACGGCCATCGTCCGGCGCGCCGCGCGGACTGCGACGGGGACGGGTGAGAGGCGGTCGCCGAGGAACACCAGATCGGCAGCGGTCTGGCCGACATCGCTGGCCGAGGACGGTGCGATCGAGACATGCGCGGCCTTGAGGGCCGGGCCGTCGTTGAGGCCGTCGCCGACCATGAGCACCTTGCGGCCCCTGGCCTGCAGCGCCTCGATCTCGGCGAGCTTGTCGCCGGGGGTCATTTCGCCGGTGCCCAGCATGCGCAGCTGGTCGGCGAGGTGGGCCACGACGCTTTCGCGGTCGCCGGACAGGATTTTGGCGCGCAGGTCGAGTGCGCGGAGAGACGCGATGGCGTTGGCCGCGTCGGGCCGAAGTGCGTCGGCAAAGCGCAGCAGGCGAACGGGTGCATCCCCCCAGCGGAAGGCCGTCTGCAAGCCGCTCTCGGCGGTATGACCCGATCCGGCCCAGCTGGGGCGGCCGAGGCGGGCAGGGCGGCCATCCGCGGCCGCCTCAACGCCAAAGCCGGGCGTTTCGGTCAGCGAGTCGACCGCGGCAGGCTGCACGCCTTCCGAAATCAGCGCCGCCGCAAGTGCGCGCGCCAGCGGGTGGCGGCTTGCTTGCGCGAGTGCGAGGGCCACGGGCTTGTCCGCGTCGGTCAGCGACAGCGCGCCATCCGGCACGGGCCGCCCGAGCGTCAGCGTCCCTGTCTTGTCGAATAGCGCGACATCGGCTTCGGCGAGCCGCTCGAGCGCCGAGCCGTCCTTGATGAGAATGCCCGCGCGCATCAGCGCGCCGGCGCTGACGACCTGCGCGACCGGCACGGCCAGCCCCAACGCACAGGGGCAGGTGATGATGAGCACCGCGACGGCGATCAGTAGCGACTCATGCCAGCCCGCCCCCGCGATCATCCAGCCGAGGAAACTCAGCGCGGCAAGGCTGTGCACGGCGGGCGCGTAAAGGCGCGATGCCCGATCGGCGATGCGGACGTAGCGGGATTTGCCCTGCGACGCCGCTTCCATCATCCGCGCGATGTCGGCGATGACGGTCTTGTCATCGACGGCGGTCAGTTTGACGGTCAGCGGCGCATCGAGGTTGATCGTGCCGGCGAGCACCAGGCTTCCTGACGCAACATGCTCGGGCGCGCTTTCGCCGGTGATCAGCGCGCGATCGGCGCTGCTCTCGCCAGTCTCGACAAGTCCGTCCGCCGCGAAACGCTCGCCGGCTGCAACGAGGATGCGCATGTTGGGGGCGAGCTCGGCGGCGGCGCGCCACTGCGTCGTGCCATCCATTTGAAGCACATGCGCGCCGGGTGCGGTCTGCCGCAGCAGCGCTGCGACTCCGTCCTGCGCGCGGGCCCGCATGACGCTGTCGAGGAAGCGCCCGGCGAGCAGGAAGAACAGCAGCATCACCGCGCCGTCGAAATAGGCATGCGCGCCGCCCGTCGCGGTCTCGAACAGGCTCATCGCGCAGGTCAGCGTCACGCCGATGGTGATCGGCACATCCATATTGGTGCGGCCGTGCCGGACCGCGCTCCACGCGCTTTCGTAGAAGGGGCGGCCGGCATAAATGACTGTCGGCAGCGCAATCAGGGCCGACAGCCAGTGGAATAGCTCGCGCGTGCTGCCTTGCGCGCCCGACCAGACCGAGACCGACAACAGCATGATGTTCATCGCAGCGAAGCCCGCGACGGCGAGTGCCTTAGCGAGGCGGCGGCTTTCCTTCTGAACGGTGGCGTCGGTCTCGCCGAGGAAGGGTTCGGCGGGGAAGCCGAGGCCATTGATGGCGTCCCGAACGGCGTCCACCGTCAGCTTGGGGTCATGCGTGACGCGGACGCGGCGGCTGGTGAAATTGACGCGGGCCTCGACGATGCCGGGGGTCGCCAGCAGGCCGCCCTCGAGTTTCGCGATACAGCCGGCGCAACGCAGGTTGGCGACGCTGAACGCCGACGTCGCGCAGGCGTCGGCCTCGGCGAAGCGAACGGGCGCGTTCAAGCAGGCACCTGATCATCGAAGCGCGCGGCATGCCCGCCGCTACGGACACCGATCTGCAGCAGATAGCGGCCGGCGGGCAGGGGAGTCGTCGAGACGAACCGGCCGCCGCCGGTGTTGACAAACGTCAGCGCGCGGTCGGGCTCGCGGCCGAGCGGATGCAGCGCCAGCGCGGTCACCTTCGCACTGGCCAGCGGTCCGGCGGCGTCGCGCGCGACGATCTGCACATGGCGGGTGCCATCGACCGAGGCTTTAGCAGTCCAGCCCAGCGCCTTCTGCGCGCGCGCCTTGGCGAGCCAGCCATTGAATTCCTGGCTTGCGACATAGCTGTTCTCGACGACGGTGCCGCTGAAGGTGCTGACCGCATAATCGGCCATCAGGAAGTTGACGGCGATGACGATGCCGAAGAAGCCGATCATGGTCGCCGCCATATGGCGGCCGGTGAAGGTACGGGTCATTCGTCTGTCTCCGGCCGTTCGAACACGGTGGCATCATTGTCATGGCCGCCCTCGCGATCGAGTGCGGTGAGGGTGAAGTCAAAATCGGAAAGCTCGGGGCCTTGGGCCGGTGCAGCGACGAACAGGCGGGTCTTTACGACCTGGTCGGGCGGCGCGGTGAGGGTCAGCGTGGTGCCGGCCTTGGCGCGGCTGCCCTGTTCGGTCCACAGCACCGCCTGCGGCAATCCGGTGATCGCGATCTCCATGCGGCGCGGGCGGCTCTCCATGTTGCGGATCTTGACGGTGAAGCTGTTGCGGATGTGCCCGTCGGACAGGCGTACCCAGACCGGATTGCGGTCGCGCCCGACGCTAAGGTCGACGCGGGTGCGCGTGCCGAGCGAGAACAGCATGGCTGCACCGATGCTCGACCAGACGGCGAGATAGATGACCGAGCGCGGACGCAGCAGCCGTTTCAGCGCGGGCTTTGCCGGCTTGCCAGCCGCTTCGAGTTTGGCGTCGGCCAAAGTGGTGTAACCAATGAGCTTCGCCGGCCGGCCGATGTTCGCCATAACCCGGTCGCAGGCATCGATGCACAGGCCGCAGGTGATGCAGCCGATCTGCGGTCCTTCACGGATGTCGATGCCGGTCGGGCAGACGGCGACGCAGGCATTGCAGTCGATGCAGTCGCCATGCTCGATGTCCGCGGTGCGCTTGACGCCGTGGGTCCGCGGCTCGCCCCGCGCCTCCTTGTAGGTGACGACCAGCGACTGTTCGTCGAGCATCGCGCTCTGGATGCGCGGCCAGGGGCACATGTAGATGCAGACCTGCTCGCGCATCAGCCCGCCGAGCGTGTAGGTCGTGGCGGTCAGCACCGCGATCGTCGCATAGGCGACAAAGGGCGCGCTGCCGTCAGCAAGCTGCCGGGCCAGCGTTGGGGCATCTGCGAAATAGAAGATCCACGCGCCGCCGGTCGCCGCGGCGATCGCCAGCCAGATCGCATGTTTGGCAACCCGGCGGGTGATCTTGTCCAGCGACCAAGGCGCGTTCAGCAGCCGCATCTGTGCATTGCGGTCGCCGTCGATCCAGCGTTCGACATGCACGAACAGGTCGGTCCAGACGGTCTGCGGGCAGGCATAGCCGCACCAGGCCCGGCCGACCGCCGAGGTGACGAGGAACAGGCCGACGCCGGCCATGATCAGCAGGCCCGCGACATAATAGAATTCGTGCGGCCAGATTTCGATCGATGCCATGTAAAAGCGGCGGTGCGCGAGATCGACGAGCACGGCCTGATCCGGCGCATAAGGGCCGCGATCCCAGCGCAGCCACGGCGTCACATAATAGATGGCTAGCGTAACGGCCATGACCAGCCATTTGAATCGGCGGAAGGGTCCGTCGATTTGACGGGGAAAGACCTTCCGCCGGGCCTCGAAGAATTGCTGGCGGGGCCCGGCGAGATCCTCAATTCGTGACATGGCTGGCCGGCGTGGCCGCGGCAGCGACCTGTTGCTCGGTGGCGGCAGGCGGCAGGGTTTGCGGCAGCGCCTCGCCGCCGCCCAGCGAATGGACATAGGCGGCAAGCATCTTGATCGTCACCGGGTCGAGCACGCCGCCCCAGGCCGGCATGACGCCGCCGCGCGCGTTGGTGATCGTCTCGGTCAGCGTCGCGCGGTCGCCGCCATAGAGCCAGATGCCGTCGCTGAGATTCGGTGCACCGACCTCGCGATTGCCCTTGCCCTGCGGCCGGTGACAGACCGCGCAGTTGGTTGCGAATAGCGGCGCGCCGCGCTGCGCCGACGCGTCCAGCTTGCCGAGGCCCGATAGGCTGCGGACATAGGAGACGAGGTCGGCGATCTGGGCCGGCTGCAGGATGCCGTCGCGCCCGAAGGCCGGCATCTGCGAGACGCGCGTATTGTCGTTGCCCGGAACCCGCACACCGTTGGTCAGCGTCGTGTTGATCGCGACGATGTCGCCGCCCCACAGCCAGTCGTCGTCGTTGAGGTTGGGATAGCCCTTGCTGCCCGCCGCGCCCGAGCCGTGGCACTGGACGCAGTGGACCTTGAACGCGGATTTGCCGCCTTCTTCCGCCTCGTGCAGCAGAGCGGCGTTCGCGGGCAGCTGTTCGATCGGCAGCTTTGCGATCGCCAGCCGGACCGGTGCACGGCGCGCGATTTCCTTGGCCATTTCGGCGTCGAGCTGGCCGTGGCTCGACCAGCCGAGCACGCCGGCCGAGGCGCGGTTTGCCATCGGGATTGCCGGGTACAACACGACATAGACCAATGCGAAGGCGATGCAGCCGTAGAGTGTGTACAGCCACCAGCGCGGCATCGGCGTGTCGAGCTCTTCGATCCCGTCCCATTCATGGCCGACGGTCGAGGTGCCGGTCGCTTCATCGACGCGTTTGCGATCAACCATGGCTGTGGTCCTCTTCCTCGAAGATCATGTTGCTGGCATGCGCATGGGCGCGCCCCGCGCCGGGCCGGAAGGTCCAGCCGATGAACAGCACGAACAGCACGCCCATCATGATCAGGCCGTAGCTGTCGGCGAGGTGGCGGAGCTCATCGTAGCTCATTTCACCTTCTCCTGCGGACCGGCGGCGTTGAAGTCGACGAAGGTGCCGAGCACTTGGAGATAGGCGACCAGCGCGTCCATCTCGGTCAGCCGCTTGGGGTCGCCGTCGAAGTCGCGCGCCTGCGCCCTCGGATAGCGTTTGAGCAGGTCGGCGTTGTCCGCCTCGGGATCGGCCTGCGATTTCAGGTCAGCCTCGGCCTTGGCGATATCGTCCTTGGTGTAGGGCACGCCGACGCGGCTCAGCGCGACCAGATGTCCGGCCTCATTGCTTGTGTCGAGGTCATGCTCGGCGAGGAAGGCGTAAGGCGGCATGATCGACTCGGGCACCACGGCGCGCGGGTCCTTCAGATGCTGGACATGCCATTCGTCCGAGTAGCGCGCGCCGACGCGGGCGAGATCCGGCCCGGTGCGCTTCGAGCCCCATTGGAACGGATGGTCGTACATACTCTCCGACGCGAGGCTGTAATGGCCATAGCGTTCGACCTCATCGCGGAACGGGCGGATCATCTGGCTGTGGCAGCCATAGCAGCCCTCGCGAATGTAGATGTCGCGGCCGGCCTGTTCGAGCGGCGTGTAGGGGCGGATGCCCTCGACCTTGACGACGGTGGAGTCGATCCAGAACAGCGGCGCGATCTCGACGATGCCGCCGATGGCGACCGCGACGAGCGACAGCACGGCGAGCAGCGTGATGTTGCGCTCGATGACTTTGTGACGTGCGAAGGGCGTTGCCATGATGCGGTTTCCTTACGCGGCGATTGCGGGCTGGAGCGGGTGGTCGCGGGCCGGATCGAAGGCGGGCGAAGACATGGGGGCCTCATCGCGGAGCTTGCCCCGGATGGTCATCGCGATGTTCCAGGCCATGACCAGCGAGCCGCACAGGTAAAGCAGGCCGCCCGTCGCACGGATCAGATAATAGGGGTGCATGGCCTTCACGACCTCGGCGAAGGCGTACACGAGATAGCCGTCCGAGCCATATTCGCGCCACATGAGCCCCTGGGTGATGCCGGCAACCCACATCGACGAGACGTAGAGAACGATGCCGAGCGTCGCGAGCCAGAAGTGGGTGTTGACGAGGCGCAGCGAATAGAGCCGGGTCCGCCCCCACAGCCGCGGCGTCATATAATAGAGCGCCGCGAAGGTGATCATGCCGTTCCAGCCGAGCGCGCCGGAATGGACATGGCCGATAGTCCAGTCGGTGTAATGGCTGAGCGAATTGACCGACTTGATCGACATCATCGGACCTTCGAACGTCGACATGCCGTAGAAGGCCAGCGCCAGCACCATCATGCGGATCAGCGGATCGGTGCGGATCTTGTCCCAGGCACCGTTGAGCGTCATCAGGCCGTTAATCATGCCGCCCCAGCTCGGCATCCACAGCATCACCGAGAACACCATGCCGAGCGTCTGCGCCCAATCGGGTAGCGCCGTGTAGTGGAGATGATGCGGACCCGCCCAGATGTAGAGGAAGATCAGCGACCAGAAGTGCACGATTGACAGCCGGTAGCTGTAGACCGGGCGCTCGGCCTGCTTCGGCACGAAATAATACATCATGCCGAGGAAGCCGGCGGTCAGGAAGAAGCCGACCGCATTATGGCCGTACCACCACTGTGTCAGCGCATCCTGCACGCCCGAGAAGGCCGAATAGGATTTGGAGCCGAGGAAGGACACCGGCACCGTCATGTTGTTGACGAGGTGCAGCATCGCGACCGTAATGATGAAGGCGAGGTAGAACCAGTTGGCGACGTAGATGTGCGGCTCGTGCCGGCGGAGGATCGTGCCGCCGAAGACGAGCAGGTAGGTGACCCAGACGATGGTCAGCCAGATGTCGACGTACCATTCGGGCTCAGCATATTCGCGGCCCTCGGTGACGCCCATCAGATAGCCGGTCGCGGCCAGCACGATGAACAGCTGATAACCCCAGAACACGAAACGCGCGAGCGACGGGAAGGCAAGGCGCGCGCGGCAGGTACGCTGGACGATGTAGAAGCTCGTCGCGATGAGCGCATTACCGCCGAAGGCGAAGATCACCGCCGATGTGTGCAGCGGGCGCAGGCGGCCGAAGGTTGTGAACTCATAATGCAGGTTGAGCAGCGGGAAGGACAGCTGCAGCGCGATGACCAGCCCGACGAGCAGGCCGACGACGCCCCAGAACACCGTGGCGATCACGCCCCAGCGGATGACCTCGTCATCATAGCGGCTGCCAAGCTCGGGCGGCGGCTTGAGGCCTGCCACCACCGCGAAGTCGGCGCGGATCAGCGTCGTGCCGGCCGCGAGCAAAGCCGCAAAGCACACGATCGTCATGTGAACCGCAAATCCCTGGTCGGCAGCCCCGACCGCCGCCGCAAGCGCGAGAATCGCGGCTACGAACCACAATCCGGCTTTTGCCACCACTTCAATCATTTGGACGTGCCCCTGCATCAGATGCGGGGGGTGTGCGCTTCGCCGCGCGGCCGATCATTGACCTCGATCAAATGATCGGCGGAAACGGAACTCGATGGGCCGTGTGCGCTATCCTAGGCCGCCCCCAGATACTGGGGCGCGGCCGAGCGCCCGGCTGCGGCCGGGCAATCCCGCCCTAAAAGCGGAATTTGCCTTCCACGCCGACAAGACGGCGACCGCCTGGCGAGATGAACGAGCCGCCGAATTCGGGGGCCGGGATGACCTCGTTCAGATATTTCTTGTCGAGGACATTTTCGGCGAACACCGCGAGATCCCAATTACCGCCGCCAAGACCGGCGCGCAGGTTGAGCACGCCGAATTTGTTGCGCCGCGCCACATCATATTTGGCGTTGCCGACGACGGCCGGCAGCGCCAGTGCCGAGATCGGCAGCAGGCCTGAGAACAAAGTCGGGCGGGTCTGGTTCTGCACGGTGTGGAACCAGGTCGGGCCGGTCAGGCGATAGTCGACGCGCAGCAGCGCTTCGAGCGACTTGCTGACCGGGAAATTCATCTGCGAACCGAGGTTCAACGTGTAGTCGGCGGTGTAGGGCGACTTGTTGCCGACTGTGTAAGGCCGCGAGCTGTTCGCCTTGATCTTGCTGTCGGTCACGTTGAACGAGCCGAACACCTTCCAGCCCTGCACGACCTTGGCGGTCACGTTGAGTTCCGCACCATCGACGCGGACCTTGTCGATGTTCGACACGACACGCAGTAGGCCGAAGCTGCCGACGAAGAATTCGAAAAACTGCATGTCGTCGATGATCGTGTGATAGCCGGCGAGGTCGAAGGTGATGCGGTCGTCGAACGCCGCGCCTTTGATGCCGACTTCGAGCGCGCGTGACACTTCCTTGCGGAACTGATCGTTGATCGTGACTCCCGCGCCGATGAAGGCGTTGAAGTTCTGGTTCACGATCGTCGACGAGCCCTGGTTGTTGAACCCGCCCGATTTGAAACCGATGCCCCAGTTTGCGTAGACATTGGTGCTGTCGGACGGCTTCCAAGACAGCGAGACTTTGGGCTCAAGCTGGTGGAAGGTCTTCGACTGTGGCTTCAGCGCGCCGAATGCCTGGCCGGGGTTGATGGGGCCGCCGGTGAAGGGGTCGGTGGCGGTCGGCACGATGCTGTTCGCCGAGCGGTCCTCGATGTCGTAGCGCAGCGCGAGGCCACCCGACAGTTGGTCGCTGACCTTATAGTCGACCGACCCGAAGGCGGCGTAGACATTGGTCTTGAACTTGTCGGCGACGAGCAGCGACGTCGGGTTGCTGCTGGTCGGACCGTTGTAAAGCTGACGCGTCACGCCCGCGCCGGTGTCGGCCCCGAGGCTGACCCCCGTCGTCCGGTCGATGTGCAGGAGATAGGCACCGAGCACCCAGGTCGCCGGGCCGTCACCGTTCGACGCGAGCCGCACTTCACCGCTGATGTCGCTCTGCTTGCGCAGCTGGTACTGGGTGCCGTCGCAGGTCGTCGGTGAATAGGCACCAAAGGTCGAGCCGTTGGCGGGCGCGAAAATGAAGGGCACGGGGATCGCACCGATGAAGCCCGGCTGATTGACCTTGAAGCCGGTCAGCGCAGCGGTGCTCGCGAAGCATTTGTTGACGGCGGTCGCGCCTGCCGGCTGCGCCGCGCTGATGTAGCGTGCAAAATCGGCCGAGGTGCCGTCGGCGACGAGATCTTGGTCGACATCCGAATACAGTACCCAAGCCGTCAATTTGGTCGCGCCGAAATCATGGTCGAGCTTAGCCGACACATCGAACGATGTCTGATCATTGGTCGGGACGATATTGCCATAATAGCGGAACGGGTGACTGTTGACGTTCTCGTAGAAGGCCGGATTGACTCCCGCGAAGTTCGGAAGATGGAACGAGCTGTTGAAGTTGATCGACGCGCCGTGCAGGTCGGCATAGCGCGCCTTGAGGTCGAGCTGCGTCGCGTCGCCGAGGCTGGCGACAAAACGGCCGTCGATCGAAGCGGTGCGCTGGTTGTCGACGACCTTCCGCTTGAGGAATTCGTTGCGGTAAAAACCGTCGGTGCGGCTGTAATAGCCGGACAGCACGAAGCCCGCATTCGCGCCGACTGGCCCTGCGACATGCGCGCTGGTCTCGACGGTCTGCTCGTTCGCATAGCTCGCCGACACCGCGCCTTCGAGATGATCGCCGGGCTTCAGCGTCGACACGACGATCGCACCGGCCGCTGCGTTGCGGCCGTAGATGGCACCCTGCGGGCCTTTGAGAATTTCGATCTGGCGGAGCGTGCCCTGAACCTGGTTCAGCTCGGCGGTGTTGGTCTTGAGGATGCCATCGACGACGAGCGCGACCGAACTCTCGGCATCGCGTGCGCCGTTGATACCGCGGATGTTGATCTGCGTGTCGCCGGCTTCGGCTGTCCCCGTCACGATCGTCACGCCTGCCGTCAGCTGCGCGAAGCCCTGCGCATTATTGGCCCCTGTCGTTGCCAGCGTGTCAGCCGTGAGCACCGAGACCGAGGCAGGCACGTCGACCAGCCGCTCGCTCTGGCGGCGGGCCGTGACGATAATCGCTTCCTCATCATTCTCCGCAGCTGGCGCGGCGGTCTGGGCGCTCGCCGAACCTGTCCACTGGGTCATCGCAATGGTCGCAGCGGCAATCAGCAGCGAAGATTTGGTGGCGCGCATCGGGTGGCTCCTGCAAGGGCGGACAGTCGCCGGAGCGGCTGCCAAGTCTGTTGGGACGCACGGCACACAACATCGAACTGCAGCAATTCCGCTACCACCAAGACGAGCGCGGATGAACTTGCCCGCGCAATTTCCATTGTATACAAAAAACTGTCAAGCGGTTTGGAGACTGCTGTGTCGAAGGCGTCGGACCGGGCCTATCAGCAGATCAGGGCAATGATCCTGTCGGGTGAGCTGCCGTCGGGCGCGCAGATCGGCGAGACTCGGCTCGCCGAACGGTGCGGCGTGTCACGCACTCCGGTTCGCGAGGCGCTGCGCCGTCTCGAATCGGATTTGTTGGTCAGGCGGTCGGGATCTCAGCGCAGCTTTGTCGCTGACTGGTCGGTGGACGATATCGAGGACTCTTTCGTGCTGCGTGGCATGTTGGAGGCGCATGCAGCCGAACGCGCGGCGACGCGTTTGACTATTGGGTCGCTCACGCTTCTCCGGGCTTGCAATGAGGCGATCCGGATTGCTGTGGAGGCCAAGGACCCAGACGTCCCCGCTTTTCTCGAAGCCAATCGGCAATTTCATGCACTGATCCTTGAGGCGGCCGCCTCACCGCGTCTCGCGACATTGCTGGCTTTGGTCATGGAGCAGCCAATCATCCAGCGGACAGCCCGCCATTATGACCGCGACAATCTTCTGCGGTCGTGGCGTGAGCATGACGAACTGCTTGCCGCTTTCGCGGCTCACGATGGCGCGTGGGCGCGCGGCCTCATGTCGGCCCACATACGGCGCGCCTTTCACAATTACGCCGCAGCTCACGATCTCAGCCGGACAGTTAACTAACCGCAATACGGTTAGCCATGTCACAGCGTGGTTGATCTTTTGTATACAATTTGAGACTGGTCGGACATGCAGATGCCAGCCGCAATAGAAATGGTCGAGGTCGGTCCGCGCGACGGGCTGCAAAACGAGCAGCGCCTCGTCTCGACCGCCGATAAACTCGCCCTCATCGATAGGGCAATCGCTGCCGGTGCGCGCCGGATCGAGGTTGCCAGTTTCGTCAATCCGCGCCGCGTCCCCCAGATGGCCGATGCCGAAGCGGTGTGTTCGGCGTTGCCGACCGGTACGGGAGCCACATTCATCGGCCTTGTCCTGAACCGGCGCGGTGCCGAGCGCGCGCTGGCGATGGACCGGATCGGCCAGCTCGGGGCGGTCTGCGTCTCGACCGATCAGTTCGCCATGGCCAATCAGGGGCAGACGAGCAACGAGTCGGTGGAAGTCGCCAAGGAAATCGTCGGACTGGCGCGCGCTGCGGGCCGCTCGGGGCAGGCGACGATCGCGGCCAGTTTCGGGTGTCCGTTCGAGGGCGAAGTGGCCGAAGAACGTGTCGTCGAAATCGCCACCTCGCTCGCCGAGGCCAATCCAGTGGAGATCGCGCTTGCCGATACCATCGGTGTCGGCGATCCCGCCCGGGTCGACCGGCTCGTGCGCCGCGTCGCCGCTGTGACCGGGCTGCCGGTACGTGTGCATTTCCACAATACGCGCGGCACGGGTCTCGCAAATGTCTGGGCGGCGGTGTTGGCGGGTGCCAGTACCGTTGACGCCTCGCTCGGAGGCCTCGGCGGCTGCCCGTTCGCGCCGGGCGCGGCGGGCAATGTCGCGACCGAGGATGTGATCTACATGCTGGAGCGCGCCGGGGTGGCAACGGGCATGGATCTGGGGGCGCTGATGGCCGCGAGCAACTGGCTGGAAGGCGTGATGGAAAAGCGCATGCCCGGCATGGTCGCGCACGCGAGCCGCTTTCCGGCTATGCAGAACGGAGGCCATCGATGAGCAACGCAGGCGCGCTGGCGGGTATTCGCGTGGTCGAACTGGGCCAGCTCATCGCCGGGCCTTTCTGCGGGCAGCTGCTCGGAGACATGGGGGCGGAGGTCATCAAGGTCGAGCCGCCGCATGTCGACGGCAAGGGCGGCGGCGATCCGATGCGCGCCTGGGGCCGTGGCGACGACAAGCTGTGGTGGGAGGTCGTGTCCCGCAACAAGAAGTCGGTGTCGGCCAACCTGCGCGTACCGGAAGGGCAGGAGCTGGTCCGGAAACTCGCTGCGACGGCCGATATCCTCATCGAAAATTTCAAGCCGGGCACCATCGAGAAATGGGGCCTGGGACCGGACGTGCTCCACGCGCTCAACCCGCGTCTGATCATCGTGCGCGTGTCCGGCTATGGCCAGACCGGCCCCTATTCGTCGCGCGCTGGCTTCGGCGGCATTGGCGAGGCGATGGGCGGCTGGCGCTATATCGTCGGCGATCCCGACCGGCCGCCGAGCCGGATGGGCTTGTCGATCGGCGACACGCTTGCCGGCACTTACGGCTGCATGGGCGCGCTCGCCGCGCTGCATGACCGGGAACGCACCGGACTTGGCCAGGTCGTCGACAGCGCGCTTTACGAAGCGGTGCTGCAGGTCATGGAGAGCGTCGTCCCCGAATATGATTGTTCGGGGCATATCCGCGAGCGTTCGGGCAGCTTCCTGCCGGGGATTGCACCATCCAATGTCTACCGCTGCAAGGACGGCGAATATCTGATCGGCGCCAATCAGGATGCCGTTTGGGCGCGGCTCGCCGAGGCGATGGGCCAGCCCGAACTGGCGCGCGACCCGCGCTACGTCGATCATGTCTCACGCGGCCGCAACCAGATCGAGCTGGACGCGCGCATCGAGGCTTGGACCAAGGGTCTGACCGTCGCCGAACTCGAAGAGCTGATGATCCGCCACTCGATCCCGGCGGGGAAAATGTACCGCGCCCCCGAGATGCTTGCCGACCCACATTTTGCCGCGCGAGAGGCAATCGTTGAGATTGAGACGGACCGCTGGGGCCCGCTCAAGATGCAGAACGCGTTCCCGAAGCTGTCCCGGACGCCGAGCAGTATCCGTACAGCTGCCCCTGACAAGATCGGGCAGCATAACGCGGAAGTTTACGGCGAACTGCTAGGCCTTTCGGAGTCTGAGCTGACGGACCTTGCTGCGAGCGGCGCAATCTAGCCGAGCGCTTCGACAGGGTGGTCGCCCTCGCGTCCTCAGTTCAGCCCTTGGAAGTAGGCCAGCGCATCAGCTTCGCTGACGACGTCGGCATATTTGGCATTCATGTCAAACAGATTGGCTTCGTGGGGTCCGGGGTGACGGTCGCCGCAGGCGTCGGCGATGACGGCGGTCTTGAACCCGTATGACATCGAATCGACGCACGTTGCGCGGACGCAGCCGCTGGTGGTCAGTCCGGTCAGCAGCACGCTGTCGATGCCAAGTGCTGTCAGCGTCGAGGCAAGCGAGGTGCCGAAGAAGGCGCTCGGATATTGCTTGGAGACTATGAGCTCGTCGTCATGCGGAACGAGCCCCGTCGCCCATGCGCCCATCGGATTGCCGCGCAGGAAATAGCGTAGCGGCGCGGCCTTCTCGAAGAAGCGACCGCCGTCGATTGCCGATGGGTGATAGACGACATTGGTCAGGATGACCGGGACGCCCGCCGCCCGCGCCGCGGCGCGGACTCGCAGGGCTGAGGCGAGGGCCGCATCGACCTCCGCATAAAGATCGCACCCGGGGTCGAAATAACCTTGGCAGAAGTCGATGATGATCAGTGCCGGCCGCGCGCCGAACCCGACCCGCGTACCATAGGCGCGGGCATAGTTTGCGCCGAGATCCTCATCGCCCGCCATGCTGCGACCTATTCTGCCGCAATGGCGTAGCTGTGCGCCCAGATCGGCTGCTTCGGTGGCTCGAGGCCAGTTTCGGCAAGGCAGTTGGCGCGTAGCGTTGCGATGTCTGGACCCATGTTGAAGGTCGGCAGCGTCTCCGGTCGCGCCTTGCGCATCGCCTCGCGCAGCGCTTCAGTGGCCACTGCGTCGACGCTGTTGCCCGCGCCGAGCACCACGCCGTAGCGGCGCGCGCCGTCGACGCTGACCAGTCCCTGCACGACCTCCTTGGCGACCAGTTCGGGATCGCGGGTCAGTGGGTCGCCCCAGCCGCCGCCGCCCCAGGTCACGAAGTCGAGTTCGTCGCCCGCCTCGACCTCGATATCTTCCTGCTTGTTGCCGACGATGGTCTCGCGGCCGTCGGCCTTGCGCAGGATTTTCGTCGCGCGCTGCCCCGGCTCGCCGCCATTGACGCCCCAGGGCGGCACGAACCAGCGATCGTCATGGATGGCGATTTGGCCGGGCTCGAGGAAGCGGTAGGTCATCCGGATGCCGTTGCCGCCGCGGAAGAAGCCCGCGCCGCCCGAGTCCGGCACCGTCTCGTAGCGCTCGATGACCAGCGGGAAATAGCGCTCGAGGAACTCGTTGGGCACGTTGGTGAAATTTGGCCATAGCGAATGGCCGTCGGGACCGTCGCCGAACGGCCGGCCGGGGATGCCGCCGAACCCGATCTGGAAAAGCTGGAACCAGGTCCCGTCCTTGTCTGCACCCGAGTAAAACAGGTGGGGGCTCGACGAGAAACCTGCCGCGCAGAGGAACTCCGGCGTCTTCTGGCCGAGCAAACCGCCAAGGATGTCGAACAACCGCCCCAGCGCATGGGTGCGGCCCGACAGCGCCGCCGGAAACTTCGGCTTCAGCAACGAACCTTCAGGGATACGCACGTCGATAAGGTCGTAGTAGCCGTCGTTGAACAGGATCTGGGGATCGAACACCATGATCATGTAGATGCCGAAGAACATGCGCATCATGTTCTCGTTCAAGAGGAAGTTGATCGATCCCTTTGACTGCGGATCGGTCCCGGCGAAGTCGAGCACGACCTTGCCGTTCTCGCGCCACATCGTGCATTTGATCTTGTAGGGGCCATAACCCATGCCGTCGTCGCAGATATAATCCTCGAAGCTGACCGGCGCCTCGCCGATCGCCGTCTCGATAAGCTGCTTCATCGCCCGGTGGTTGCGCGCGAGCAGGTCCTCGCAGGCCGACACGAACACATCGTCGCCGAACCGCTCGCACATCTCGATGACGCGGCGCGCCGCGACGCGGCAAGAGGCGATCAGCGCATTGAGGTCGGCCTTGCACCATTCCGGCGTGCGCGTCTGGTGCATGACCAGCTTGATCAGGTCTTCGTTGTAGACGCCCTGCTTCCAGATCTTGACCGGCGGGATGCGCACGCCTTCCTGGAAGATCGAGGTCGCATCGATCGGCATCGAGCCAGCGACCTTGCCGCCGATGTCGCTCTGGTGGCCGAACATCGAGGTGTAGGCGACCAGCCGGCCGTCCTTGAACACCGGCAGCAACACCAGCCAGTCATTGTTGTGGCTGATCGCTCCTTGGACCGAATAGGGGTCGCTGAGGAAAATCATGTCGCCGTCTTCGACGGTACCGTCGAACCCGTCGAGGAACGGCCCGATGTAGCTGCCGAACTGGCCGACGATCATCCGTCCCTTGTGGTCGGCGATGAGCGGGAAGGCGTCGCCCTGCTCGCGGATGCCCGGCGACATCGCGGTGCGGACGAGCGTGGTATCCATCTCGACGCGCGCATTCCGAAGCGCATTCTCGATGATGTCCAAAGTGACGGGGTCGATGGCGACCGACTTGAACGGCGTCGGGTTCGACTGGACGATGGTGGCGCGCATGGCGTCTGGGTCCCTCAGGCCGGAGTGATCAGGATATTGCCGAACACATCGACGGTGCCGATGTGGCGGGTCTCGATCAGTGTGGTCGAGTCCATCTCGACGACGATGGCCGGACCCTTGATGACGTCGCCGGCCCTGAGCTTCGACCGGTCGTAGATCACTGCGGCTTGCGCCGTGCCATCCATCCACAGTTCATGGTCGCGCAGCTTGGCGGCGAGCGGATTGCCATCGCCCTTCGGCAGTTCGTGGGCTGGCAATATGAGCGCGCGGCCCATTGCCACGGCGCGCAGGTTCACCAGCTCATGTTCAGAGTCCATGTTGAAGGTGAACAGCCGCCGGTGTTCCTCGTCGAACCGCTTGGTCAGGGCCGGGATGCCGCCGGCCTTTAACGTCGCCATGTCGATGGTCATCGGCACTTCGAAAGCCTGGCCCGAGTATCTCACGTCGATCTCGAAATTGGTCTCGATGTCTGCGGCCGCTATGCCGTCGGCGGCGAGCTCGGCGCGGACCTGACTGTCCATTTCGGCGAGCAGCGTTATGACCTCGTCGGCGCTGGTCGCCGAGACCAGTTTCGACAGCGAGCGCGCCGTCTCGGTCCGCGCGCGCGTCGTCGCGTCACCAAGCGCGCAGAGCACGCCGGGCGATACCGGCGACACCGCCGGATAGCTGCCCATCAGGCGTGCGACGGCGTTCACGTGTAGCGGACCTGCGCCGCCGAAGCCCATCAGAGCGAAGTCGCGCGGATCATAGCCCTGCTGGACCGAGATCATCCGGAGCGCGCCGAACATGTTCTCGTTCACGATGTCGATAATGCCGCGCGCCGCTGCCATCAGCTCGATGTTGAGCGCATCGGCAATGGTCTGCACCGCCCGCGTGGCGGCCGGCCGGTCGAGCTTGAACGTGCCGCCGAGCAGATTTTCCGGCAGATAGCCGAGCACGACATTGGCATCGGTCACGGTCGGCAATTCGCCGCCCTTCCCGTAGGCCGCAGGTCCCGGCACCGCGCCGGCCGATTGCGGGCCGACACGCAGCGCCTTGGTGAGCTCCGGCACATAGGCGATCGAACCGCCACCCGCGCCGACTGTCTTCACGTCGAGCGACGAAGCGCGCACCGACAGGTGCCCGACCTCGGTGGTGCGAACGCGGCGCGGCTCACCATGCTCGATGAGCGCAACGTCGGTCGATGTGCCGCCGACGTCGAGCGTCAGGATATTCTTGAGGCCAGCATTTTTTGCGACCCACAACGCACCGGTGACGCCGCCCGCCGGACCCGACATCAGCAGCGCGACGGGATGTTCCTCGGACTTCTGCGACGACATCAGGCCCCCGTCGGAGCGCAGCAGGCTGAGCTTGCCCGTCATCTCGACCTTGGCGAGCTTGTCGCGCAGGTTGCGGACATAGCGGCCGACCAGCGGGCGCACCGCCGCATTGGCGACCGTGGTCAGCGTCCGCTCATATTCCTGCATTTCCGGCAGGACTTCATGGCTCAGCGACAGCGGCACATCCGGCATGATCTCGCGTGCGAGTTCGCCGATGCGCTTCTCATGCGCGCCGTTCAGATAAGCGTTGACGAGGCTGACAGTCAGCGCCTCGACGCCCTGGCGCTTCAGCGTCTCGAGCTGCGCGCGCACATCCGCTTCATCGAGTGGGCGAAGCTCATGACCCTGAGCATCCATGCGCCCTTTGACCTCGACGGTGTCCTCGAGCGCCGCCATCGGTGTCGGCTTCGGCCAGACGATCCAGCCTGCAAGACCGCCCGGCACGAAGCTGCGCGCAATCTGCATGACCTGCCGGTAGCCCTCGGTCGTCACCAGACCGACCCGCGCGCCCTTGCCCTCCAGCACCGCATTGGTCGCAACCGTCGTCCCGTGCAGAAACACCTCGATGTCCTTCGGGCTGACCCCGGCCAAGCCGCACACCGCCTCAACGCCGTTCAAAATGCCTTCGGAACTGTCGTGCGGCGTCGACGGCGTCTTGGTCCGCCAGAAATCCCCCGTCGCATCGTCGAACAACAAAAGGTCGGTGAAAGTCCCCCCGACGTCCACACCCAACCGGTAAGCCATCAGATCAAGTCCCCTGCCGGCCCCGGCCGCCCTCAAGGCCGTGGGCGACGAATCCCATCGTCACGATGCCGGATGACCTAAGGGGTACGCCAGCCCTTATTACGCGCAGGCCTGTTGCTGTCCGCGACGTGGATAGACAAACGGGGTCAGGTCCGGCGCAGCAGGCGGCGCAGCAGGCCGCGGTGGGACAGGGCCTCGAACATTTCGGCGGGGCCCTCTGGGTCGAGCACTTCGTTTTCGGCCAGCCATTCTTCCACGGCGGGAAGGTCTGGGACCTCATAGGCTAGCAGGCGGTTGGTGGTTGCGCGAAGCTTTTCGATCGCTTCGATCAGCGAGCCGCCGGTTCGAACCGCTGACGCGACCGTGGCGGCGTCAACGCCCAAATGCTCGGCCAGCAGCCCGTCACGCAACGCCGTGATCGCCGGAGTCTGGCTCGCATTTGCGACCAACCTGCAATCGATCGTCAGGTCACATTCGGTATCGAGGCGCATCGAACGGTTGTTGAAGTTGGCCGAGCCGACGCGAAGGATTTTATCATCGGCGATGAATATCTTGGCGTGGACGTAGATCGGCTCACCACCCGCGGTCACGGGGTGATAAAGCCGCAGCTTCTTATGCCGGTCGCGCCGCCGCAGAGTTTCGACGAGTCGAGCCCTGGCACTATCCATGGCAATCGGCTCAAGCCAGCCATGCGCCGATAGCGGACAGACGATCACGATTTCCGGGCAGTCGTCGCTGTCGAGGCGGTTCGCGATCGCTTCAGCGATACGCCGCGAGGCGAAATATTGATTTTCCGCATAGATATAGTCACGGGCGTTGGCGATCTGCTCAAGGAACAGCTGCTCGATCTCCAAAATGCCGTCTTTCCCGTCGAATTCGGGCTCCGAGCGGGAAATGGCGATCTCAACATCCTCGAAATCCACCTGCAGCGCGTCGGGCCAGCAATCGGTGCGACCTTGGACCGGCTGCAGCGGCTTGCATCCGGCGCGCTCCCAGCGGTCCCGGCACAGCTCGCCGAGCGCCGCTGCAGCAGGCCCTTCCAGCGCGTATGTCGCGTCGTGCCACGGGGCATAGGCCTTGCCCGATGGGTTGCGCCGGCCGGGGTCATTGTCGCGGTGTGCGCGGGTGTCCCACCGGTCGCCGGTCATGTCGATGCCGCCGCAAAAGGCGAAACAGTCATCGATCACCACGATCTTCTGATGATGCGATCCGCCGGTCGGATGATTACCGTCGAGCTTGCTGTGGATGCGCGGGTGCCAGATCCATTTCGCGACGGTCAGGATGGTCGAGCCGCGGAAGATCGCTTTCATGGCGCCGATGTCCCAGCGGAGCAGATAGACCTCCAGTTCGGGCGTACGGTTGACGAGCCACAGGATGAACTCGCCGACTGTCTTCGGTCCGCCATCGCTGGCATTGCCGTCGAGAACGATCCGCGCGTCGAAATCCCAGCCGATCAGGATGATCCGGCGGCGGGCACCGAGCATTGCCGTTCGGGCAACCTGAAAATAATGATCTGCGTCGACAACCACACTGGCACGGCTGGCACGCGCAAATTTCCAGACCGTCGCAGACGGCAGCGCATCTGCGGATTCCGGGCTATCGGACCTGTCTGAGTTTCCGGTCATCCGTCGAACCACTCCCAATTGGGCGATGCCCAAGACATTGCGCTCCCATAACGTCCTAGATGCCGGTCGGGTGCATCGCTGTTTGCCAATGCGCCCATTTCCCGCCGTCGACCGTTTGAGGGTCGTAACTACCTTCGAAGGATCCAAACATGCGCCACCTCATCGTCTCGCTCAGCGCTGCGTCGCTCGCCCTTGGTGCTCTTGTCACCCTCCCGGCGTCGCCGGCCGAGGCGCGCCGCTATCATCGTCATGGCTATACCAATGGCCATGTCCGCACCTGCCGTCACTCGGCCGGGACGGCGGGTCTGGTCGCAGGCGGCGTCGGCGGCGCACTGATCGGCAATTCGGTTCTCGGCCACGGTGCGCTGGGCACGGTTGCCGGTGCGGTGGGCGGGGCGTTTGCAGGACGCGCGATTGACCGGACCATAACGGCCGACAAGCGCTGCCGTTGATCAACTGAGCGTGGCACCGATCCGATGGCCTGATGCGGCCATTCGGGTCGGTGGATCGCCGACGCTTGGCTCCGAAGCGATTGTACCGCTGCGAAAGCATCGGTATCTGGTCGCGCCTGAGGGGAGCCACCATGAGCGATTTTGATTTCGATCTGGGCGAAAACGCTGACATGATCCGGGAGACCGTCGCGAAATTCGCTGCGGACCGGATTGCGCCGCTTGCTGCCAAGATCGACGCGGAGGATTGGTTTCCGCGCGACTTGTGGCCTGAGATGGGCGCGCTCGGCCTGCACGGTATTACCGTCGAGGAGGCCGACGGCGGCCTCGGCCTTGGTTACCTCGAACATGTGATCGCGCAGGAGCAAGTGGCCCGCGCATCAGCCTCGGTGGGACTGAGCTATGGCGCGCACTCCAACCTGTGCGTCAATCAGATCCGGCGCTGGGCGACACCCGCCCAAAAGGCAAAGTTTCTGCCCAAGCTGATCAGCGGCGAGCATGTCGGCAGTCTTGCGATGTCCGAAGCCGGGGCAGGATCGGACGTCGTGTCGATGAAGCTCCGGGCGCAGGCCGTCCAAGGCGGCTATGTGCTCAATGGCACAAAATTCTGGATCACCAACGCAGCCTATGCCGACACGCTGGTCGTCTACGCCAAGACCGGCGAGGGCTCGGGTGGCATCACGACCTTCCTCATTGAAAAGGACATGCCGGGTTTCTCGATCGGCCAGAAGATCGACAAGATGGGCATGCGTGGCTCGCCGACAGCCGAATTGGTGTTCAACGATTGCGAAGTGCCGGACGAGAATGTCATGGGCCCGGTCAATGGCGGGGTCGGCATCCTTATGTCGGGCCTGGACTATGAGCGCACGGTACTGGCCGGCATCCAGCTTGGCATCATGCAGGCCTGCCTTGATGTCGTGCTGCCCTATATTCGCGAGCGCAAGCAGTTCGGCCGGCCGATCGGCGCGTTCCAGCTCATGCAGGCCAAGATCGCCGACATGTATGTCGCGCTCAACTCGGCGCGCGCCTATGTTTATGCCGTGGCTAAATCCTGCGATGCTGGGCGCACCACGCGCTTCGATGCGGCGGGTGCGATCCTGCTCGCGTCCGAAAATGCGGTGCGCGTTGCCAATGAGGCAATCCAGGCGCTGGGTGGCGCGGGTTACACCAAGGATTGGCCGGTTGAACGTTTCCTGCGCGACGCCAAACTGCTCGATATCGGTGCCGGGACCAATGAGATTCGGCGCATGCTGATCGGCCGCGAGCTCATCGGCGCGGCCTGATCCCGGCGCATCAGGACCGGATGGCTTTGACGACGATCGTCACGGAAACTTCGGCAGGAATTTCCGATGTTGACGCATAATCTCCCTCGCCGATCTTGTACGCGGTCCGGTCAACGGTGGCAGTGCCGCGCATCACGGCCTTGCTGCCGTTGATCGTGAGTCTGAATGGAAGCGTGACGGGGAGGGTGACGCCTTTGAGGGCGAGCGTCCCGCGCGCGGTGTAGCTTTCACGCCCCGTTTTCTCGAACCGGTCAGCGGTAAAGCTTGCCGTTGCATGCGATCCGACCGCAAACCAGTCGGCACTCTTTAAGGTTTCGTCCCGCTGAGTGTCGCCGCTGAACAGCGAGGCCGTGTCGATTTTTATACTCACCTTGGACCGCGCCAGCTGGTCAGGCGAGAATCGGATATCGCCGGAGAATTTGGCGAACCCGCCGTCGATGGCCGCGCCAGACCAGGTCGTGTGGAAGGTCAGCGAGGAGCCAGCACCGATTGCCCATGATGCGGTGCCGGCTGACGTTGGTCCGTTTGCCATAGGCGGCCCCGACGGCCTGCCGGGCACCCCCGTCGACAGCGCAGATGTCTCTTGCACAGCGGGCGGCAACTTTGGTTCTGCTGTCCCCGCCAACGCGGCGCGGTCAGGCGGGGTAGGTGACGCAGCCGGAGTCGCTGGAACGACCAAGGCAATTGGGTTGGCCGGGGCTGGCCCGGACATGGGCAGTAGGCGAAATCCGAGGCTGGCCGCGATGATCGCGCAGATACCTATCGCCACTAGGCGGGGATCGGTCAGCGCGCCCGGCTTTGCACCGGGTGCCATCCGCGCCATTTCCATGTCACGGTCGATAAGGTGATGCTTGAGTGCGCCGGCGACATGCAGCCCGAACAGCCCGTATAAAATCGTCACGAGATTGACGTGGATGAACTCCGTCGTCTCATGCCACGCTGATTTGGTGGCGGCCGCCATTCCGGAAAAGCCGGGGAAGTCCGGCCAAGGGATCGCGCCATAGAGCAACGTCGGCACCGCGATGCGGCTGGCAGAGATGGTCATCCAGCCGGTCAGCGGCAAGGCAAACAGCAGAGCATAAAACAGCAAGTGCACGGTGCGCGCCAGCGGCCGCTCCCAGCCCGCGCCGCCGACGGCGGGTGGCGTCCGGTAAAAGCGCCACAACAGGCGAAGTGCCGCCAACAGCAGGATGGTGATGCCGACCGACTTGTGGAGCTGAAACGCGGCGAACTTGGCGGGGCCGTGCAGGTCCTCCAAACGCAGACCCAACCCCACTTCGAACAGGAGCAGCGCGGCGATCAGCCAGTGCAGCGTGATCGCGACGCGTGTGTACTGCGGAGATGCTCGATCCATGGACGGGCGGGCATCGTCCACGTCTATTATCCTGCGGTGAGCGCCGAAAAATGCGCGGCGATGTCACCGCGCGTGGCGATCCAGACGTCCGGTTTGGATGTGACGTGGCGCAGGAACTGTTCGAACGCCCAGATACGGCCGGGGCGTCCGATGATCCGCAGGTGGAGTCCGAGCGACATCATCTTCGGGTTGCCGGCCTCGCCCTCGCGGTAGAGCTGGTCGAAGCTGTCGGTCGCATATTTGAGCCAGGCGTCGGGGGTCAGCGACGGGTCAGTCCACATCTTCATGTCGTTGGTGTCGAGCTGGTACGGCATGATGACGATGGGCGTGTCCGCGACCGTCGCGCGATCCCAATAGGGTATGTCGCCCGAATAATCGTCCATATGATAGCGGTAGCCCGCCTCGATGAGCAGGCGGCGGGTATTGTCGGTGTGCAAGTAACGCGACAGCCACCCATAGGGGCGAACACCGACGGTGCGTTCGATGGAGGCGGTCGCCTTGGCGATGAACTCGCGCTCGGCGGCCTCGTCCATCTTGAACTGGTGCACCCAGCGGTAACCGTGCGAGCAGGGCTCGTGTTTGAGGTCGGCGATCGCTTGCGCAATCTCGGGGTGATTTTCGAGGCTCATCGCCGCGACGGTCCACGTCGCCGCGACGCCATAGTCGCGGAGCAGCTTTACGACGCGTGGCGCGCCCGCCTTGATGCCATAGAGATAGTTGGACTCGTTACCATAATTGCGGATCGGCGATTTGACGTGGACGCCGAGTTCGTCGACGGGCTCCATGCCCCGGTCGCCGCGCGCGACGGTCATTTCCGAGCCTTCCTCGACATTGACGACGATCGACAGTGCGATCTTCGCGCCGTTCGGCCAGTCGATGCGTTCCTCTGCCAAGGCCATCAGTGCATCTCCTCGCCACCGCTGACATTGAGCGCCTCGCCGGTGATGTAGATCGCGTCGTCGGAGGCCAGGAAGGCGCAGGCCCCCGCCGTGTCGGTCGGCAGGCCTGGACGGCCCATCGGGTTCTTCGCGGCCATGTTCTTGAGATAGGCCTCGACCGAGTCGAAGCCGAGCAGCTTCGAGAAATATTCATTCTGCTGTGCGCCGAGGCCGGTCGTCACATGATTGGGGCAGACCGCATTGACGGTGATGCCATGCGCGCCGAGTTCGACGGCGTTCGAACGGGTCAGGCCGATCATGCCGTGCTTCGAACTCACATAGCTCGCCATGTGCGGGAAGCCGGTCTTGGCCGCCTGGCTGGCAATGTTGATGATGCGTCCACCGCGGCCACCGGCGATCATCGCGCGGGCCGCTGCCTGGGTGCAGTAGAAGGCCCCCGACAGGTTGACGGCAATCACCGTCGCGAAATCGGAGGGCTTCACGTCGAGCAGCGGCGTCATCATGAAGCCGATACCGGCGTTGTTGACCATGATGTCGATGCGGCCGAACGCGGCGACGGTCTGCTCGATCAGTGCCGCGCATTGCGCCGCATCGCTGACATCGCAGGCGATGGTTTCGACGCGCGCGCCGCGGGTGCGCAGTTCTGCGGCGACACCTTCGGCCTCCGCATCGATGCGCAGGTCGGAGACGACACAGTCAGCACCCTCGTCGGCGAAGCGCCGGAGGATGCCTTGCCCCAGCCCGCGCTCCTTGCCGGAGCCGGTGACGACGACGACCTTGCCTTCAAAGCGCCGAGTCATAGCGCCTCGGTCAGGATGAATTGCGGATTGTCGGCGAATTCACCGAACTCGGCCGCGACGCGCTGTACGGCATCGGACCCGGCATCCTTCCCGAAGCCGTCCATGTCTGCGACATCGATAATTTCGATATAGGCATAGGCCGGCTTGCCCTCCCCCATCAGCAGGCCGGTCGAGCGATAGACCTGGAAATCGTTGATCGACGGCAGCGCCCGCACGACTGGCAGGTCGGTCGCCTTCGCCCAGGCTTCATAAGCGGCGACATCGGCGCCGGGCTTCAGATTGAACAGCACGATGATACGCATGACCGTCTCCTTCAGGCAAAATCCGGCGGTGGGGCATAGCCCTTCATCACCGCATCGAGCGAACGCGCGAGCGCGAGCAAGGTCGCTTCGCCACCGGCGCGTCCGACCAATTGGACGCCGACCGGCAGGCCGTCGTCGCTCCAACCCGCAGGCAGCGATAATGCAGGAAGACCGGCGACATTGGCGAGTGCGGTGAAATCGGCCTGCGTGACCGGCGCGCTGCCATGCGCGAACGCTACCTGCGGGCTGGTCGGCAGCAGAATAGCATCGGCATCGGCGAGAATGGCATGGAGCGTCGTGGCAGCGCGGGCGACCTCTGCTGCGCCGCGCGCCTTCGCCTCCGCGGGCGAGCTTGCTGCGAAGCCGAACAGGCCCAGCAAGCTGTCGCTGAACCCGCCGGGATCGCGGACCAGATCGTCGGCATAATAAGCGCGGCCCTCATCGAGTGCCTCGACGAACGCGCCGAGGCGGACCTTGGGAAGGTCAACGTCGAAGGCGTAGGTCTGGACGGCATTGCCGAGGCCTTCGAGCAGGCTCGCGGCCAGCTCATAGCCCTTGCGGACTGCGCGTTCGACCTCGGTGCGGCCGACGACATCGAGAAGCGCGATCTTTGAAACGGGGCTCGCCGGCGCAATGTCCGCCATTGCGGCCATCATGATTACAAGATCGTCGACCGACCGTGCGAGCGGCCCGATTGCGTCGAAGCGTTTGGACAGCGGTACGAGCCCCGTGTCGTCGACGAGGCCCGGTGTCGGCTTGAGCCCGAAGATGCCGTTGTACGCAGCCGGGATTCGCACCGATCCGAGCGTATCGGTGCCGAGCGCCGCGACGCACAGTCCTGCGGCAACCGCCGCGCCCGATCCACCCGAGGAGCCGCCCGGCGTGTGACCGATGCGGTGTGGGTTCATCGTCCGGCCATAGGCCTCGTTGTCGGTCGTCGCACCGACCGCTGCCTCGTGCATGTTGACATGACCGAGGATGATCGCCCCGGCCGCGCGCAGGCGGGCGACGACGGGGGCGTCGGCTGCGGCGGGCGCAATGTGACGGCGGCCTTCGAGGCCCGCCGTGGTGACGAGGCCCGCCACGTCGATGTTCGATTTGATGGCGATGGGGATGCCGTGGAGCGGACCGGGCGGCGGGTTCGCGGCATCGGCGAGGGCCCGCTCGCGATCGACCGCGACAAAGGCGCGGAGTTGCGGATCATAGGCGTCGATGCGGCTGATGAAGCGCGCGGTGACGGCGAGCGGGGTCAGCGCACCGGACGCATAGTGCGCCCGCAGCTCCGAGATGGAGGCGGTGCGGATGGGGTTCATGCCCGTGCGCCTCCCATCATCCTTTCCTCTCGTCGATCAGGCGGATCGCCTTTTGCCGCACGTCGATCTGCGTCAGCGCAGCTGTCGCGCCGGGCGCGACGAGATCGACGGTCACCTCAACCGACAGGCCGCGCCGCAGCAGGTCGGCGATTTCCGCGCTTGCGGCCGGGCTCGCCGCCTTGTGCTCCATGACGACGATCATCTCGTCCCGGCCGCTCGCATCGCGGACGACGCGGCAGACATATTCGCCGGTGACGTCGCCACGCTCGCCGATCAGCGCGCCGATGGCGTGCGGGAAGACGTTAATGCCCCGCAGCTTCACCATATTGTCGGAGCGGCCGAGGAAGCCTTCGAGACGTTTGAACACCATACCGGTCTGGTTGGCGTCGGTGCGGATCGCCGACACGTCATGGGTGTTGAAGCGGATGCAGGGGGCGACATCGTCCTTGTAGAGGCAGGTGACGACCATATCGCCCTTCTGCCCGTCAGGAACGGGTGAGCCGCTGTCGACATCGAGCAGTTCGACATATTGCGCGTCCTCCCAGACATAGAGACCGTCGCGGTCCGGCCCCTCGCCGGCGATGCTGCCGGTGTCGCCGACACCGTACCAGTCATAGGCCTTGGCGCCGCCCCACGCCTGCTCGACGGAGCTGCGGTCCTCGGTGCCGAGGTGGCCGGTGATCATGCGGATCTTGATGTCCTCACCCGGGGTCAGCCCTTCGGCGACGGCGACCTCGGCGAGTTTCTTGATATAATCGACGAAGCCGACGAGCACCGTGACGTTGAAGTCCTTCATCAACCCGACTTGCGTCGCCGAGCGTGTCTCGATTCCGGTTCCCGCCGACAGGAAGATCGAGTTGGTGAAGCGGGTGAAGGCTTCCCGGATATAATGGCCGCCGTTGATCATGCCGTGGCCATAAACCGATTGCACGGTGTCCTCGGGCCGCAGGCCCTGCCAGCGGTACATGCGCGCGACGAGCAGATTGCCGACGTCGCGGCCCTTAGGCCCGAACAGCAGCACCTGCGGCTTGCCGGTGGTACCCGAGGTGGTGTGGAAAAAAGCGGGCGAACGATCCGCGCCGCCGAGACCGGCAAAGTCGCCATAGGGCGGGTGGGCATCGATTGAGGCCATCAGGTCCGACTTGTCGTAGGCCGGTAGTTTGACGATGTCGTCGAGGCTGCGGATGTCGCTGGGCTCGATGCCCTTCGCCGACCAGAGGCGGTGGTAGAAGGGGATTTGCCAGCCGCGCGTCATGAGTTTCAGGAACTGGGCGTTCTGGATGCTGCGAAGTTCGTCGCGCGACATCGCGGTGTAGCGCGCGGTGAAAGCGTCGCCGACGGGATAGTCGCGGAGCATCTGCGCGGCGTCGAAGCTCTCGGAGAAGGTCGGAAAGGTCATCTGGCCTCGCTAGCAAGGAAGGCGGCGGGATCGTCGAACAGGCAGCGGTCGCCGACGGGTTCGGAGGCGAGTTCTTCGCAGAAGGCAAGTTTGGCTGCGGTTTCGGCTGCGGTCAGGGGATTGTTGGGCGCGCCGAGCGTGTGGGGAATGGCGACATCAAAGTGGCGTCCGTCTGTCAGTGCGACGGCCAGCGATTGTGGTCCCAGCGCATTGGGATCGGGGTTCGCATCGACCGTCACGGTCAGCTTCGCGCCGATTGCCCGCAACGCCGGGTCCGCAAAGGCCGCAGGCGTGAACTTGCGCGGGTCGATGCGTCCGTCCGTGAGCATCAGCGCAGCGAGGAAGGGCAGGCAGAGCCGGGCATAGGCTGGTAACATGCCGTCGATCCACGGACGGCCGACGAGGCGGTGGATCAGCATGGGCACGCGCGCTTCGATGCTCGCAACATCGGCGGCGGCGAAGCGGTGATCGGTCTGCAATCGTTGCAGCGTCGAGAGCACGGCATGGCTGGCGCGGCCGGACGGGTAGGGTTTGGTGCTGATCTCCGAGATGCGCCAGACTTTGCCGAGGTCGCGTGCATAGGCGTCGGGCGTGCCGTCGTCGAACAGCTTGAAATAGCCGAACGGGCCTTCGAGCGCATTGTGCGGCCCGGTCAGGTCGTAAGTGACGAGATCGAGTGCTGTGACGGCGGCACGGGCAGCGGCAGCCACTTGCAGCGGCAGGGCGATCGATCCCTCGACATGCGCCTGCATCGTGCCGGCCGACTGACTGTAGGCGAGGCCGAGCACGTCGGCGAAGCGGTCATGCGGCAGCCCGTCGATGCGGGCGCAGGCCAGTGCCGCGCCAATGACCCCGGCGGTGGCGGGGCGGAAGAACTTGAGCGGGCTCGTTGCTGAAATGCCGAGGCCGCAGGCGATATCGACTCCGACGGCGAGCGCGGTCAGCGCCGCCTGCGCGTCGCAGCCGCCGCGCCGATCAATGACGGCGAGCAACGCGGCGGTGACGACCGACATCGCGTGAACCACCGCCGGTTCGTGCACCGCGTCCCATTCGAGGCAGTGGATCTGGAAGCCGTTGACGAAGGCGGCAGCGGGGGCGGGGAGACGCTGCGACCGGCCGAGCACGCGGCAGTCGTCGCCCTGGCCCCAGACCTTGGCCGAGGCAAGCACCCCATCCGCACCTGGCGCGGTCGAACCCGCGACCCCACAGGCCAGTGTATCGGCGAGCAGACGGCGGGCGTCCGTCGTAACCGCGTCGGGCAGCCGGTGCGGTGCGGCGGCGAAGTCGAGAATGGCTTGCGTCGCGGTCATGCGTCGAACAGCGCGCGGAAGGACTTGCCGAACAGCTTGCCGGCCGACGCGCTATCGTCGCTTTCCAGCGTCAGATCGATGAGCTTGCTCCGCGCTTTCCGGCCGACGCCGCCCCAGGTCATCAGCGCCTCGGCCTTCGCGACGATGGCTGCCGGGTCCATCGGCCGCTCAGGGTCGCCGAGCGTGTCGCGCAGGGCGACGCTGCGGCCGCCTGCGGTTACCTTCGCGCCGAAATGCGCGGGGTAGCGGTTTGTGAATGTGACGCCCTCGCGAACCTTGACGCGTTTCCGGATCGCTGCGACTTCCGGGTCGGCGATTGAATCCATCTCGAAATCGGCGAGTCCCGCCGTGCCGCGCACCAGCGCCAGCGCGACGGCATGTTGCAGCGAGAATTTCGCGTGAATGACGCTGGCCGGATCGGGCCGGTCGCAGAAGGTCAGCGCATCGCGGTAGGTTTCGACACGGATGGGGCCGCCATCATAACTATGGCGAAGTTGCAGTGCCGCGTCGATCGCGGGATGGGCGTGGCGGCAGGCGGCATAGGGCTTGAAACTGACCTCATGGATGCGCCACTGGCCCTTGAGTTTCATCGACTTCGGCGCGTCGCAGGTCGCTGCGTACAGGCCCTGTTCGCCCTCCAGGATGAAGCGCGGTGCAGCGAGGCCCGCCGCGGCCATGCGCGCTGCGGTCAGGCCATTCTCGGCGGCGACGGCGATATGCACCTGCTTGGTATCTCCGGGCTCATGGCGCATTCGCCAGAGGCCACCGGCGACCGATCCCGCATGGCCGAGCGCCCAGACAGAATGCTGCTCTGCCAGGCCGAGCAGGCTCGCAGCAGCTGCCGCTGCGCCGAACACGCCGCCCGTCGCAGTGTTGTGCCAATGCGCATAATGGCGCGCGTCGAAAGTCGCGCCGACAGCGATCGTCGCCTCATAACCGCGTACCCCGGCATCGAGCACGTCCGCCACAGTCTCGCCGAACCGCGCCACAGGCCAGACCACCGGGCCCGGATGCAGGATTGCGGTCCGGTGGACATCGTCCATCTCCAGCACATTGCCGAGCAGCGCGGGGAGTTCGCCTGCCAGTTCCTCGCGCAACCAATCGCCGCGCGACGCGCGCGCGCCGGCCACACAGCCGATCCAGTCGAGGAGGTGCAGCCGCGCGCGCTGGCGGGTCGCTGAGTCAACGGGTGCGGCAAGCCGGTGCGCGAGGCGCTCGGTGAGGCTTTGCTGCGCTTTGCTCATGCGCGCACAACCCGGCCAGTTGTCCGGTCATTTCGGAATGATCGCAGGTTGCGTTTCGCGACGTAATCGGGTTGGACGGCAGTCAGGATTTTCAAGCAGGACTCTGGTGACGAATGGCCAAGCGCGGCGTCGGCGATCCCCGTTACCTGCAGATTGCGACCCACCTCCGCGACGAGATTTCGCGCGGCGAGTTCGGCGAGGGCAGTCAGCTGCCGACCGAGGCCGAGCTGTGCGCGCGCTTTGGCGTGTCGCGCTTCACGGTGCGCGAGGCGCTGCGCCAGTTGCAGACTGAAGGCATGATCAGCCGCCGGCGCGGGTCGGGCACGACGGTTGCGCCGCCCAACCCGAACCGGCTGACGCGGCACTCGCTGTCGAATGTCGAGGAAATCCTCCAATATGCCGCGAACAGCCAGTTCAGTTTCGACTATCTCGGGCTGATCAGCCTGACCGCGAAGCAGGCGCGCGACGTCGGCGCGCGGGCGGGCGATCGCTGGTGCGGTTTCACCGGCCTGCGCACCGTCGGCGGCTCTGGCCGGCCGATCGCCTTCACCGAGGTGTTTGTACCGCCCGAACTTGCCGAGGCGGCGAATGGCGTGCGGCAGAATGGACAGCCGATCTTCAGCCAGCTCGAGCGGCTCGGCCGGGTGCGGCTGGCGCGCATCGACCAGGATATCCAGGCGGTGGCGGCGAACCGGATTCAGGCGGAGGCGTTGCAAATCCAGCGGCGCGCGCCGTGCCTGCGCATCGTACGCACTTATTATGACGCGAACGGCCGGCTCTTCGAGCTGTCGTCGAGCATTCAGCCGGGGGACCGGTTCACCTACTCGATGCATATCGATTCGCCGGGCTGACCGAGGGCAGGGGCCTCGCCGGGCGGTAACGCCGGCTCGTTCCGGAAGCGGATGGCGGAACCGATCTGGCCAGGCGAGCGGGTGAGCAGGCCGCGTTCGGCGACATGGTCGCTCGCGAAAGCTTCGGCGAAATCGAGAACGGGCGCGAACGCGACATCCTTGTCGGCGAACCATTCGACCCATTGGTCGCGGGTCCGCGTCAGGAAGGTCTCGGTCAGGAAGGCGCGGAGCGGTGCCTGTGCCGGGCCCGCGTCGGCCTCGCCGAGTGGGATCAGGTCGGGCCGGCCGAGTTCTTTCAGCAGGTTGGCGACGAATTTCATCTCACGCCCGCCAAGGGTCACATGCCGTCCATCGGCGCAGCGGTAGACATTGTAGAAACCAGCCCCGCCGAGCGACCGCTGCGTTGCCGACCGGGGCGCTTCGCCCCCGGCGATCGCGCTGCCGGCGGTATGTGCGCACCAGGGCAGCAGCGAATCGAACATCGCGACGTCGATATAGTCGCCACGCCCCGTCCGCTCGCGGCCGATCAACGCCATGAGGACCGCCGACAGGCCGGTCAGTCCGGCGGCAAGGTCGGCGGATGGCGCGCCCGGCACGACGGGCAGGCCATCGGGCCCGTCATTGACCGAGATGAACCCGGCCAACGACTGGACGGCGAGATCATGGGCGGGATGATGGGCGAGCGCGCCGGTTTGGCCAAATGCCGAGATCGAGCAATAAACGATGCGCGGGTTGCGCGCCGCGACGGCCTCATAACCGAAGCCGAGGCGGCCGATCACGCCGGGGCGGAAGCCCTCGATGAACACATCCGCGCCGTCGATGAGCGCCCAGAGCGCATCGCGGCCGGCGTCCGACTTCAAGTCGAGCGCGACCGACCGTTTGCCGCGGTTGAGGTTGCGGAACCACACCGAATGCCCGTCCTCGAACGGGGCCATCGCTCGGGCCGGATCGCCGGTCAGTGGTTCGACCTTGATCACATCGGCACCATGATCGGCCATCATCACGGTCAGCATCGGCCCCGGCAGGAACTGGGACAGATCGACGACCTTGATGCCGCTGAGCTTGCTCATTCGACCTAAATCACCCCCGACGCACGCAGCTTTGCGATGTCGGAGTCCACATAGCCGATTTCGGCCAGCAGATCGCCGGTATCGGCACCGAGACTTGGTCCAGCGCTGTTGGGCAGGCGGTTGCCATCGACGCGGATGGGGCTGGCAAGTATTCGCATGCCCGCTTTCGCAGGATGATCGACGCGGTCGAGCATGCCGACTTCCTCCTGCCACGAGGAATCCAGCGCTTGTGCGAGGTCATTGACGGGGGCCACGGGCACAATGCCCCCGAGCAGCTTCATCCAATGCGCGGTGGGATGGGCCATGAACACGGCGTCAAGCTCGCGGGTCAGCGTGTCCCGGTTTGCGAGTCTTGCGGCAAGGCTGTCGAAGCGCGCGTCGGAGCGCAGGTTGGCGCGGCCGATTAGGTCGGTGAGCAGCACCCAGAATTTGGGCAGCTGCGCCATAACGAAAAGCCAGCCGTCGGCAGTGCGGAAGGTCTGCGACGGGGTGACCGACGGATGCGCCGACCTCGGCGCGCGGCCCGTCACATAGCCCTCGTTCATATACCAGAGTGCCGGGTAGCTGGTCTGGTGCAGTGCGGTGTCGAGCAGCGACACATCGACGTCGCGGCCGACGCCCGTCTCGCGCGCGCCGATGATCGCCGCTTGCGTGCCGATCGCGAGCATCGCGCCGGTCATGAAGTCGACGATCGACAGGCCGAAGCGCTGCGGCGGGCCGTCGGGGTCGCCGGTGACCGACATGAACCCAGCTTCGGCCTGCATCAGATAGTCGTAGCCCGGCCATGCCTCGCGGGTGGTGCCGCGGCCATAGGCTGACAGATGCGCGCAGACGAGCGTCGGATTGAGATGCTTCAAGGCGTCATAGGTCAGGCCGAGCTTCGCCGGCTGGTCGCCCCGCGCATTGTTGCAGACCGCGTCAGCGGTCGCGACGAGCTTGTGGAAGATCGCCTTGCCCTCGGGGGCCTTGAGGTCGAGCGTCAGCGAGCGTTTGTTGAGATTGAAGGTCTGAAAGAACAGGCTGTCATCGTCGCCGAGGAAATAGGGGCCGGTCGCGCGCGCCGAGTCCCCGCCGCCCGGCGGCTCGATCTTGATGACCTCGGCCCCGAGCTGTGCCAGGAACATCGTGCCGTAAGGCCCGGCGCCATATTGTTCGACCGACAGGATGCGCAGGCCAGCGAGCGGCAGGGGCTGGGTCACGCGGGGTTCCGCTTCACCCACTGTTTCGCGATAATCATGCGCTGCATCTCATTGGTGCCTTCGCCGATGCACATCAGCAGACTGTCGCGGTAGAAGCGCTCGATGTCATATTCCTTCGAATAGGAATAGCCGCCGAACACCCGCATCGCCTCTTCGGAATTGCGCACGGCGGCCTCCGACGCGAAATATTTGGCCATCCCGGCTTCCATATCGACACGCTCGCCACGGTCGAATGCCGCGGACGCGTCGAGTGTCAGCAGCCGCGCCGCGCGGGCACGCGTCACCATCTCGCCGAGTTTGAGCTGGATCGCCTGATGTTCGACAATCGGCTTGCCCATCGTCTTGCGGACCTGCGCATATTCGGTCGCGAGGCGCAGCGCGCCTTCGGCCAGTCCGACACCACGCGCCGCGACATTGATGCGGCCGAGTTCCAGACCGCCGGTCGCCTGAAAAAAGCCCTGGCCCTCGACACCGCCGATGAGCTGGTCGGCGGGGATGCGATAGTCCTCAAATATGAGTTCAGCGGAATCGATGGCCTTGTAGCCCAGCTTCGGGATTTTCTTGCCGACCCGGAACCCCTCGCGCTTGTCGGCGATGAACAGGCTCATGCCCTTGTAGCGCGGGTCGGCCTCCGGATCGGTCTTGACCAGCAGTGCGAACACCGAACCCTTGATGCCGTTCGAAATCCAGGTCTTGGTGCCGTTGATCACATAGTCATCGCCATCGCGCTTGGCGGTCATGCGGATGCCCTGCAGGTCGGTGCCAGCATCGGGTTCGGTCAGCGCAAGGCCGCCGCGAATTTCGCCCGAGGCCATCGCCGGAAGCCATTTTGCCTTTTGCGCATCGGTGCCAAACTTCTCGATCGCCAGCGCGCAGATCAGGTGCGAGTTGAAGATGCCGGTCGGCGCCATCCAGAAGGACGAGATGCGCGCAATGAGCTTGGCATAGGTGGTCGCAGGCAGTCCCAGACCGCCCCATTCCTCGCCGATGGTCGCGCCGAACAGGCCGAGCTCGGCCATTTGCCGTACGGTGTCTTCGGGCCAGATATCCTCATGATCATGATGCATGATCACGGGCTTCAGATCGCGGTCGATCCATTTGTCGATGGTGTCGAGCAGCTGGCGCTCGAAATCGGGATCGACGCTGCGGACTTGCTGATAGGCGGTGGCCACTGTCGGTTCCTTATTCGTCGCCGGGGCCGAAGCCGCGCTTCCAGATCAGCATGGTCCGCACGAAGTCGCAGACCGCGACGCCGTCCTGATTCCGGCCAATCGTCTTGACCGTCACCAGTCCCTGCTCGGGGCGCGATTTGGACTCGCGTTTTTCGATGACCTCGGTCTCCGCATAGAGCGTGTCGCCGGCGAACACCGGCGCGGTCATGTTGATTTCCTTCCAGCCGAGATTGGCGACCGCCTTCTGGCTGACATCCGACACCGACATGCCGACAAGGATCGCCACAGTCAGTGGCGAATTGACGAGCGGCTTCTTGAACTCGGTTTTCGACGCGTAGACATGGTCGAAATGCGACGGGTGCGTGTTCATCGTCAGCAGCGTGAACCAGATATTGTCATTCTCGGTGATCGTGCGACCGGGGCGGTGCTCATAGACATCACCGACGGTGAACTGCTCGAAATAGCGCCCGAACGTCTCGCGGTACCGCTGCGGCCCGACTTCGATCACGCCATCACGCATCTGCTTCTCCCCTTGCCGCTCGTTTGGCGAACAGCGTGCTCGATGTCACGGCGAGTCTGCCATATTTTCAAAGTTGTCCGGACAAATAGGAGAATTTCGCGCGCGCCGCAAATGATTGTGTGGGCGACCCTCCGCCATACGGACAGGCCAATCTCGCGCGGCGACTTCGAATAATTCGTCGAGGCGAATGAAAAGGTCGCACTTCAGGAAATGACGCCTTTCGTTCCCAGAACGCAAAGCAGGCTGGTTGCGACGAGCAGCAGATAGACCGCCCACACCCAGATCCGCGTCCGGTCCATCGTCGCGCGTAGCGGGACTTCGGTCGCGTCGCTCGATCCCTCGGCGATCAGCCGCATCAATTGCGGGCCAACCGGTTTGAACGCAACGTCGATCATGATCGCGGCTGCGAAAATCAGCCCGAACAGCAGCGCCTTGGCGGCCAGCCATTGCGGTGCGAGCGGTGCGCCGGTCGCCAGCGACATCCCGCCGAGGCCCAGATAGAACAGTGTGAGGCCATAGCGCAGCCAGCCTTCGATGCGGCGGTTGCGCGCGGCGCGCGGGGTCTGGTCGTGCAGATGCGCGTCCCAGACCAGCCACAGCCAGCCGCCGCCGATCGCCCAAGCCGCCGCGATCAGCCATAGCGGCTCATCACTCCACCAGCCGCCCGCCTTCACAAGTGTCAGCGACACCGGCACCATCAGAGCCCAGGCGCTGCGCGGCACCATATCGACGGTCACGAGCAGCTTCAGCAGCGCCAGCCGCTCGGGAATCCCGTAGATGTCGCGCTTCCGGAAATGCTGCCCCAGCACGAACACGCCGACATCTGCTCCGAGCCAAAGCACGAACAGCAGCAGGTGGACGTAGACCAGCAGGGCATAGAGCGTCATGGGATGGCCTCGAAGATTGCGACGTGGAACTCGCCCGCGCCGTCGCGGAGCGGCTTGATCTCGGTCTGATATTGCGCGGAATTCCAGAAGGCCTCGGCATCAGCGCGCGATGGAAATTGCGCGAGGACAACGCTTTCGCCGCGCCAGTCTTCAAGCGGCAGCGCGGCCGGGCCGCTGAACAGGTAGAAGCCGCCATGCTTCGGATAGAGGCCCGACTCAGCCAACGCCTTGGCGTAGGCGCCAATCTTGGCCCGGTCCGTGACGGTCGCGGTCACCAGCAGATAGGCGGGCCGTGGCTTTTCGGTCATAGCTGCTGCCCAAATGATTGCGGTTGCCGAATGTGACTATTGCGTTTCCGTCGCAGGCTGTCAAAAGTTGTCCGGACAAAGTTGGGCCTTTGTGATTTTGGGGGAGCTACGAGATGCGTGTTGGAACGATCGCTCTGATGTCGTCGGTTGCGTTACTGTCGATGTCGACCGCGCTGCAGGCGCAGACCCCTGCGACGGCAGCACCGGCTGCGGACAATGGCGGCGGCCTCGACGAAATCGTCGTCACCGCACAGCGCCGCTCGCAGAATGTGCAGGACGTGCCGATCGCCGTCAGCGCCTTCTCCGCCGCTGAACTCGACTCACGCGGCGTCACGGAGACGCTGCAGCTGATCCAGTACGTCCCAAATCTGTTCGGGTCGAACAACACCGGTCTTGGTTCTGCCAATGCCTATTATCTGCGCGGCCTTGGTAACACCGAGACGATCGCGACCTTCGATCCGCCGGTTGGTACCTATGTCGACGACGTCTATCTGAGCCGCCAGAATGCCAACAATTTCAGTTTCTTCGATATTGAGCGCATCGAGGTGCTGCGCGGCCCGCAGGGAACGCTGTTCGGTCGCAATACGACCGGCGGTGCGGTCAACGTAATTCTTGCCAAGCCGGGCGACGAGATCGGCGGCTATGCCGAGGTCGGCTATGGCCGCTTCTCGAAGAAGCTGGCGCGCGGCTCGATCGACCTGCCGCTGAACGAAGGCTTCGCACTGAAGCTGTCGGGCTACTATCAGGACGACAAGGGCTATGTGAAAAATGTCACGACCGGCGAGCGCCTGAACGACAGCGATGGGGCCGGCCTCCGGCTTGCCGCGCGTGTCGAGGTGACCCCGAACGTGAGCTGGAACGTCGCTGCGGCCTATATGCGCAACGACGGCGAGAATCTGCTCAACTTCGATTGCAATCCCGGCAACGCCAGCGACTGCAAGGGCCGGTTCGTGACGACGGGCCTGCGCGAGAATTTCCCGACTGGCACCAGCCAGTTCGCGGGGCTCGGCGTTTCCGGGCGGAAGGCCAATTACAACCTCGGCAACAATGTTGATCAGTTGCTTGTCACCTCGAACCTGCAGATCGGCATCGGCTCGAACCACACGCTGAACCTGATCACCGGCGTGGTCGACATGAAGCAGCAGTTTGCGCTCGACTTCTTCGACGGTCGCGGCGGCCCCAGCCTTGCCGCGCCCAATCCGGCCGTGCGTGGGTTTGCCAAGGGCGGGTTCGACATTCTGAACGACGGACGCCACAAGCAGTTTACCCAGGAAATCAAGTTGAACGGCAAGGTTTTCGATGGGATGTTCGAATATGTGACCGGCATCTACTTGTACGACGAAAAGAACACGACCGACTTTGCGGATCTGTTCTCGCTGTCGCCGGCGCTGACGCTTGTGCTTGCCGATCGGACGCTTCGCAACAAGACGACCGCTACGGCCGGATACTTCCAGGGTGACGTGCATTTCACCGACCAGCTGACCTTGACGGCTGGTGTTCGCTACACCGACGAGACGAAGCGGCTGGACATCACCGACAATCGCGCGGCTTGCGCAGTGGCAACGCCGGGCGCGACCTGCCTCGTCAATGGCAATCTGGTTGCTGCCAACGGCAAGGTCATTCCGCGGAAGCTGTCGACCAAGCTTTGGACGCCGCGCTTCGCGCTCAACTACAAGCCGAACGAGGACACGCTGATCTTCGCGTCGGCGACGCGCGGCTTCAAGTCAGGCGGCTGGAACGCGCGAGCATCGAACCCGACCCAGCTGCTGCCGTTCGATCCGGAAAAGGTCTGGTCCTATGAAACAGGCCTGAAGACCCAGTTCCTCGACAACCGTCTGCGGGTGAACGTCACGGCCTTCTACCTCGACACCACAGATTTGCAGACGCCGTCGGCGTTTGTGAACCCGAACGGGTCGATCGCTTTCATCACCCAGAATTTTGCGGATTTCCGCAACAAGGGTCTGGAAGTCGAACTGACCGCCGTGCCGATGAAGGGCCTCAACCTTTACGCCAATGCGGGTTACCAGAAGGACCATTATAAGGTCTCCGAGACTCTGCTGCCGAACGCCTACGGTATTACTGCAGTCCGCGCGCAGCAGGCGCAGTGCAAGGCGCAACTGGCGGGAGGTCAGATCCCGCTAGGGCCGAGCACGGCGGTTGCGCCGGCAACGCCGAACAACGCCCCGGCCTGCGCCGCCGGCATCATCGACGCGCAGGGCAATATCGCGACGCCGGTTCGTACGCCGACGGTCACCTTCGCAGTCGGTGGCAGCTATGACTTTGTGCTGGGTTCGTCGGGCGGGATCCTGACGCCGTCGGTGAATGTGGTCTACCGGTCCAGCTTGGAAACTGGCACGGCCAATGCGACGATCTATTCGGGAGCGATCACCGGGGTGAACGGCACGTTCACGGCCAATCCCAATAGCGGCACGTTCATCACCGGATCGCAAACCAAGGCGCACGCCCTCGTCAATGCGGGCCTCGCGCTCCGGACCGACGACGGCAACTGGACGATTTCCGCCGATTGCGAGAATTGCTTGAACAAGGTGTACAACGAGTCGAGCCTGTCGAACTATACCTACATCAGCCGGCCGATGACCTGGACGCTCAAGGCACGCCGGAAGTTCTAGGGCGTCAACGTTGATGTCGTCGTCCTGACGTAAGTCAGGATCTCGTGGGGAGTAGCTGCTCTCAGGGAGATCCTGACGTTCGTCAGGATGACGTACTGTTGGATTGCGGGTTATTGGGTAGGTCGAAACATATGACTCAGGCCGTGCCCCAATCCGAATTCCGCAAGGGCGGACCTGTTCTCGCCGCCTCTGTTGTCGGCGTCATGTGCGGTGCGTCGCCGGTGCCGTTCAACGTGCTGCCGCTCGTCATCGGGCCGATCCATGCCGAGCTCGGCTGGAGCTTTCGCGACATCGCGCTGGGCATCACGCTGTTCGGTGTCGTCGCCGCGCTTCTTGCTCCGGTGTACGGTGCATGGGCGGACCGGATCGGTGTCCGCAAGGTTGCGATCGTCTCGCTGCTGACGTTTGCACTGTCCTTCGCAGCTTTCGCGTTCATGCCGCCGTCGCTCCCGGTCTGGTATGCGATGTGGTTCGTCGTTGGGCTGGTCGGCATTGGCTCGACTCCCGTTACCTGGAGCCGGGCCGTCAGCAGCTGGTTCGTCCGCAACCGCGGGCTGGCGCTTGGGATCATGTTGCTCGGCACAAGTCTGGCCGGGCTGATCATCCCGCAAATCGCCCGCCGTGCGATCGACTGGCAGGGCTGGCGAGCGGCTTTCCCGATGCTGGCGTTGCTGCCGCTGCTGGTTGCGCTGCCGGTGGCGCTTAAATGGTTTCGGGAACCCGAGCCCGACGAACGGCCCGCCGGGCTCGCCGACGCATCCGGACGGTTGACCGGCTTCAGCGCTAGTCAGGCGGCCCGCGGCTATCGCTTCTATGTGCTGTGGCTGTCGATCCTGCTCGTCGCGACCGCCTATGGCGGCGTGTTCATCAACATGGTCGAGATCGTCAAGCTGCACGGCTTCACGGCGGCGCAGGGGGCCAATGTCATGGGCGTCATGGCGCTGGGCATCCTGACCGGCCGCGTCGTGACCGGGCTGTTGCTCGACCGCTTCTGGGCCCCTGCCGTGTTGATGCCGATCCTGCTGTTGCCGGCGATGTCCTGCTGGCTGCTGATGGGCACCGGTGCCTCGCTGACACCGCTGGTCGCCGGTACGTTCATGCTCGGCTTCGCAGCCGGGGCGGAATCCGACCTCATCGCCTACACTGCCGCGCGCTATTTCGGGATGGCGCATTATGGCAGCATCTACGGGCTGCTCTACATGCCCTTCGGCATCGGCTCGGCGATTTCTCCGGCAATCTATGGCGCGGTGCGCGATGCGACCGGCAGTTATGATATGATGCTAGCGGCGGCGGTCGTGATGTTCGCGGCCGGCGGCGCGCTGCTCCTGACGCTTGGCCGCTATCCGCAGAGTTTCCCCGCCAGGGAGCTTTGACATGGCAACGCGGTTGCGCACCGATGACCCTGTGGCCGCGCTGGTTCAGGCTGTCGGCGCCGATGCCGTCCGGACCGACGATGCGGCGTGCAGTTTCTACACGCAGGATGTGTTCACCAACGGACCTCGCGCGCTAGCGGTCGTCCGGCCGACCGATACGGACTCGCTCGGACGCGCAGTTGCCGCAGCCACATCGCACGGCCTCGCCGTTGTCCCGCGCGGCGGCGGCATGAGCTACACCTCAGGCTATGTGCCGCGCGCGGCGGGTGCCGTGATGATCGACATGGGCGGGATGGACCGCGTGCTGGCGATCGACCCCGAGAATATGACGGTGACCGTCGAGGCCGGCTGTACCTGGCTGGCGCTGTACGAGGCCTTGAAACCGCATCGGTTGCGGCCGCCGGTGTGGGGGACGCTGTCGGGCCGTTATGCGACGGTTGGCGGCGGCATGAGTCAGAACGGGCTGTTCTGGGGCGGTGGGCGCGGCACGATCGCGGACTCGATTTTGTCGTGCGATGTCGTGCTGGCCGATGGCAGCGTGCTGACCACCGGCAATCCGGTGCTCCGGCCTTATGGACCCGATTTGACGGGCCTGTTTACCGCCGATACCGGTGCGCTCGGCATCAAGGCGACGGTCACACTGCGGCTGATCCGCGAGGCGGCGGCGCTGGCCTATGGCAGCTTCGCCTTCGATAGCCCTGAGGATATTTTCGCCGCGATGAGCAGTATCGGCCGCGAAGGGCTGGCGAGCGAATGCCTCGGCTTCGATCCTTTTCTGCAAGCGCAGCGGATGAAGCGCGAAAGCCTTGCGAGCGACGCCAAGGCGCTGCTCGGCATGATGAAGGCGCAGGCGACGGGCCTAGGCGGCTCGTTCTGGAAGGCCGTCAAGGAAGGGGCGAAGGTCGTCGTGGCCGGGAGGTCCTTCCTCGACGACGCGCCGTTCAGCTGCCATGTCATCTGTGAAGGGCGCAGCCAGGCGTCGGCCGACGATGATCTCGCCGCGATTCGCGCCATTGTGGCCGCCAACGGCGGGCGCGAGGTCGACAACAGCATTCCGAAAATCCTGCGCGCCAATCCGTTCGGCCCGGTCAACTCGATGGTGGGGCCGGAGGGCGAGCGCTGGGTGCCGGTTCATGGCATCATGGCGCATTCGAAGGGGCTCGAGGCGATCCAGCGGGTTATCGCGCTCTACGAAGCAAATGCCGCGGAGATGGAGCGGCTGGGCATCGGCGCGGGCTATATGTTCGTTGCGGTCGGGACGACGGGCCTGCTCATCGAGCCGGTGTTCTTCTGGCCCGATGCGATGAACGACCTGCACCGCGCCTCGGTCGAGCCCGCCCATTTGGCGCGGCTAAAGGGTTTCGCCGCCAATCCGGAGGCCCGCGCGCTTGTCGAGATGCTCCGCGCTGGGGTGATTGCCGCGTTTCAGGACTGCGGTGCCGTGCATGTTCAGATCGCGAAGACCTACCCCTGGCAGGCCAGCTTGGGCGCACCTGCGCGCGGGCTGATTGACGCGATCAAGCAGCAGGTCGATCCGGACGGCCGCATCAATCCGGGCAGCCTGGGGCTCGGCTAGCATGTTCGCTGACGCCTATGTCGCGGTGGCGCTGCAGCTGACCGCTCGATCGGTTGAGGGCTGTGCGGACCGGGCGGCGGCGCGCGCGCAGATGTCAGCGCAGATCGGCGATGTTGGTGGCCAGCTTCGCGGTGCGAAGGTGTTCATCGAGCAGTATACCGGCAGCCAGCTAAAGCTCGCGGTGCTGCCCGAATATCTGTTCACTTCCTATCCGGGTCGCATCTCGATTCCTGAGTTCGCCAACCGCGCCGCGATCGCGCCCGACGGGCCGGAATATGAGGCGCTTGGGGCGCTGGCGCAGGCGACGGGCGTGCATATCGCCGCCAATGCCTATGAGACAGATGCGCATTTCCCCGGCCTCTATTTCCAGACCAGCTTCGTCGTCGCGCCATCGGGCGATGTCGTGCTGCGCTACCGCCGCCTGAATTCGATGTTCGCGCCGACCCCGCACGATGTCTGGTCGAAATATCTCGACATCTACGGCCTCGAAGGCGTGTTTCCGGTCGCGAAGACTGAGATCGGAAACCTCGCCTGCATTGCGAGCGAGGAGATCCTCTACCCGGAGATCGCGCGCGCACACGCGCTGCGCGGTGCGGAAATATTCTGCCATTCGTCATCGGAAATCGGTTCGCCGCTGCCGACGCACAAGCAGATCGCCCGCCGCGCCCGGGCCTTCGAGAATCTGGCCTATGTCGTGTCGGCGAACACCGCCGGCATCAGCGGCACATCGCTGCCGCTGGCCAGCGCCGACGGCAATTCGGCCGTGATTGATTGGAAGGGCATGCCGCTCGCTGAATCGAACAGCGGCGAAACCTTTACCGCCTTTGGCGAGATCGATCTCGCCGCACTCCGTCGGGTGCGGCGCAAGCCCGGCATGACCAATTACCTCGCCCGCCAGCGCACCGAGTTGTTCGCTGAGAGTTATAAGGCCATCGTCCAGCCTGCGGACAGTTTGATTCAGGACAATGAAATGGTGACGCCGGAGCGCGATCACTTCCGCCGGGTACAGGAGCAAGTGATCGAGCGTCTGGCAAAGGACGGATTGATATGACAGCAAAACGCGACGACATTCCCCCGCCTTACGCCGTGGTCGGGACGCACGGGGTGTTCCCCGAGGCGCGGCATGATGAGGCGGCGCGGTATAATTTCCTCGCCAATCTCAACAAGCATATCTCCGGCAGCCTCGGGGCGGGTAACAAGCTTGCCTATGAGCGCCGGGTCGAACCGGCCTTCGTTGCCGAGCATGGCCGCAAGCCGGAGGACCGGTTCGAAGTCCGCCATGCAATGAACCGCGATCCGTGGCATCGCTTCTGGTCGGCGCTGAAGCGCAACTCCATGGAGATGCGCCAGCAGAATGGCCGTTCAATCGTGCTTCGTCAGCTCGACGAGCTGGACGCCAAGGCGCGTCAGTACAACGAAGGTCGCGACACGCTGAAGCTCGATCCTTCGGTGTCGATCCCGCGCTACCAGTCGGCGGTGGATATTCACTGCATGCCCGGATGTTATCACGGCGAGGTGCGTCCGGGCGACGTCTCGGCCGGCGCGAACTACGATAGCGGCATGTTTGCGACGACGGCGGGCCAACTCGGTGCGCTCACCGACGGCGGCGGGCAGGCGCTGGTCGAATGGATCCGCAAGGAACGGCCGGGTTGGACGCCGCGGCGGATCCTCGATATCGGCGTGACCATCGGCCATAATGCCGTGCCGCTGGCGCAAGCCTTCCCCGACAGTGAAATCGTGGCAATCGACACGGCGGCCCCGGTGTTACGCTATGGCCATGCCCGAGCGCAGTCGATGGGCGTCCGCAATGTTCGGTTCGAGCAGGCTAATGCGGAAGACCTGTCGCGCTTCCCGGATGGGCATTTCGACTGGGTGCAGACGACGATGTTCCTGCACGAGACCTCGGGCAAGGCGCTGCCGAAAATCGTCAACGAAATGAGCCGTGTGCTCGCGCCCGGCGGGTTGATGTTTCACCTCGAACAGCCCGCCTACACGCCGGAAATGCCCCTGTTCGAACAGTTCATGCGCGACTGGGACGCGTTCAACAACAACGAGCCCTTCTGGTCGGCCATGCATGGTATCGATCTGCATCAAGTGCTTGAGGATGCGGGCTTCCCGCAACCGACGCATTTCGAGGCGAAGGTTCGCGCGGTGGTCGATCACGATGTATTTCCGGACAGCCGCAACGACGGGCCGGAGGATTTTGGCCGGTCTGCCTCATGGCATGCCTACGGCGCGTGGAAACCCGAACTGCGGGAGGCGGCGGAATGACCGAGGGAGTCGACTGGATTGGCCTTGCCGGCAAGAAATCCAAAGGCAAGCGGCCTGCCTATTTCGAGGACCCGGCCATTGATCGGCTACTGTCGATCGTCATGGCCGTCGCCGGCGAAGTTGCCGTCAACCGCGAGCGTCTCGACACGATCGAACGGCTGCTCGACGCGAAGGGCACGATCAGCCGCGCGGATATTGAAGCCTATAAGCCTGACCGCGAGGCGGGTTACGAACGTGGTTTGCTACACCGCGAATATATCGCACGCGTGCTGCGCGGCGTGCAGCAGGATATGGAGTCGCTCGCCGAGTTCGAGCCACCGATCGACGATGTCAGCGAGTCGATGCTGAAGATGTGAGGCTGGGTTGCGTCAGGCGACCCGCCATTCGTCGCACAATGTCCGCTTGAACGGCACACCGTCTCTGAACCATTGCCACGTCCGGCCGCGGGTGTTGCCGTCAGTGCTGAGGTTGATCATTTCGGTGAAGTGCACTCCGGGGTCGTCCTTGCGGTCGAGGCGGAGCATGACGACGCCGTCGAGGGTTTCCCAGCCATAGCCCCAGAAGCGGTCGGTGTCCCAGTGGAGGAGGCCGTCGCGAAACACACCGCCGAAGCGGTGTTCGGCGGTGCGGCCGTCGGCCCAGCTCAATTTGTTGTGCTGGATGTAGGCGAATTCGCCATCCGCCGGGAAGGAGCAGCCGGTCCACATGCGGTGCTCGTCGACAAGCGCGAAGTCTCGGTCGACATGGCGGTATATGCCCTCCCATTCCCCGGCGTGGCGGAGCATGTTGGGCATGGCGTCGGCGAAGCTGGTCATGCGGCGGGACTTTCGGCGAAGGCGGCGATGGGGGCGGGGGTGCCGGTCTGTTTGAGCATCGCCTTGACGCGGAAGAAGCGCGTCAGGCCACGGTCGCCCATGCGCGACGGGCCGAGGCCGCTCATTTTGAAGCTCTCATTCTCGCCGTCCGAGACGAAGGCGGTCAGCGAGCCGTCGTTGATCGAGATGGCCCCGGCGTCGAGGCGTTCGCCGATGGCTTCGGCTTCTTGCGCCTCGCCGATCACGGCGCCGGAGAGGCCGTAGATGCTGTCGTTGGCGAGGGCGACGGCGTCTTCGACGTCGTCGTAAATGGTGACCGGGAGGACGGGGCCGAAGGTCTCCTCGGCGATGATCTCCATGTCGGGGGTGACATCGGTCAGCACGGTCGGCCGCAGATATTTACCGCCGCCGAGCGTTTCGACCTTGCCGCCGGTCAGCAGCTTGGCGCCTGCCGCGACAGCGGCGTCGATCTGCTCCTGCACCTTGGCGGCCTGCGGCGAGAAGATGAACGGGCCGAGGTGGCCGCGCGTGATGTCCGGGTAATTGAGCTCGACGGTTTGCGCCTGTTCGACCAGCGCGGTCAGGAAGGGCTCGGCGATGGCGCGCGCAACATAGATGCGCTCGATCGACTGACAGGCCTGGCCATTGGCGGCGATGCTGGCACGCAGCGCGATGCCGGCGGCATGGACCGGATCGGCAGAGGCGAGCACGATCATCGGGTCCTTGCCGCCGAGTTCGAGATTGGCGGGGATGAAGGCCTTGGCGGCGGCTTCGGCGACCTTGCGGCCGGTCGCGACCGATCCGGTGAAGCAGATGTAATCGACGGCGTCGACGACGGCGCGGCCGGTGCCGGCATCGCCTTCGACAATGGTGACGACCGCCTTGAGCTCGGGCACCGCGTCAAGCGTGGCGACGAGTTCGGGGACGAAGCGGGGGGTGACCTCGGAGGGTTTGATCAGCGCCGCGCAGCCGGCCATCAGCGCGGGGATGGCGTCAACGAGGCCAAGCAGCAGCGGGAAGTTCCAGGGCGTGACCGCGCCGAACAGCTGGAAGGGGACATGCCGCGCGCCGATGACGACGCCCGGCGTGACCGAAGGTGTTTCCGGCCGGGCGAGGCTGGCGATAATGCCGGGCCCGCGCGTGGCCCAGCGGCGCAGCATGCTGGTGACGGTCAAGGCTTCGAGCCGCGCAATGGCGAGGCGGCCGGTGTCGACGCGGAGCTTTTCGACGATGGCGGGCGCGGCAACGTCGATAGCATCGGCCCAGCGCAGCAGCGCGGCGGCGCGGCCGTCGGGGCCGAGCGCCAGCCATGCGGGTTGCGCGGCGCGGAGCTTTGCAGCGGCGTCCATGACTGCGTCGCGGCTCGCCGCTTCGAAGCGGTGGTCGATCTCGCCGGTGCGCGGATTGCGGACGTCGATGGTCACAATTGCGCCTTCCAGCTGTCGAGAATTGCATCGCCGCGCGCGAACCAGGCCTGCGGCTCGGCAGCGAGCCGGGCCAGCAGCGCCTCGAACGCGTCCATGCGGTAGGGCAGGCCCATGATATAGGGCGTCAGGTGCAACGGCAGCACGCGGCCCGTCTGTTCGCCCGCGAGCAAGGCGAAGGCGTCGCCGATCTGCTCGGCATAGCTGTCGACCGACTGCTGCTGCACATTGAGGATCTGCCGGTCGCTGAGTTCATGATTGAGCGGAATGTTCACCACGCCGTTGGCGAAGGCATAGGGTAGGTCGTCATTGGCCCAGTCGCACATATAGTCGACGCCGGCCTCGGCGAGCAGGTCGGCGGTGTTAAAGCTCTGCGACCGCGCGATGCTGTGCCAGCCGCGCGGGCGGGTGCCCGAGACGCGCTCGAGCGTGTCCAGCGATGTCGCGATCAGCGTGCGCTCATCGGCTTCGGCGAGGCCGGTGGCGATGGTGCCGTTCATGTCGGTCGAATGCGCGATGAGTTCATGGCCCGCCGAGACGATGTCGGCGATGATCTGCGGATAGCGGTCGGCAATCGCAGCATTGGCTGCGACGGATACGGGGACGCCCGCTTTCGCGAAGGCGTCGAGCAGGCGGTAGAAGCCAACCCGCGTGCCATATTCGCGCGCGGTATAGTGGCGGTAATCCGGGTAGGCGGTCTGCATATGGCCCGGCGCACGGAACGGTGTGTCGCTGGGCACCATCGGGAAATATTCGAGGCTGACGACGATCCAGACCGCGACCGACTTGCCGCCGGGCCAGACGATCGGCGGGCGTTCGAAGATGTTCGACCAAGGGTAGAGGTCATGGTCGTAGCCGCGGCGGCGGTGCGGGTAGGTGAGATAGGCGGGGTCGAGGGTCATTTTGCCCCTCTCCCTTCAGGGGAGAGGGCGAGTCGGCGTAGCCGACCGGGGTGAGGGAGGCATGCAGCAAGGGAGGTCTCCCTCACCCCGCTCGCGCAAGCGCGCGGGTCGCCCTCTCCCCTGAAGGGAGAGGGGGTCACGCCGCGCCCCCCATCACCCAATCCGCAATATCCCCGCTCCTTGTAATCCACGCCCGGCCGTCCGCTGCGATATGCTTGAGCACCTCCTCGAACGGCCCGATCCGGTGCGGCTGGCCGATCAGGTAGCTGTGCAGCGGGATGCACATCACCGTGCCGCCTTCGTCGGCGAGCCGGTTGTACTGGCGGATCAGCGTTTGGGCGTAGTCGCGCGGGCTCATATTGTAGACGAAGAAGCCGTAATGATCGTTGACCTCGATCGAATAGGGCATCGAGATCAGCCGGCCCGTCTTGGTCTTCACCGGCTGCGGCTGGTCGTCGTGATAGAGATCGCAGGTGTAGGTCAGGCCCATGTCGGCGATCAGGTCGAGCGTGTGCTCGGTGTGGGTGAGCGCAGGGGCGAGCCAGCCCTTGATCGTCTGGCCGGTCGCCTCGCGCACCGTCCGGATCGAATCTTCAATGATCGCGCGCTCCTGCGCTTCGTCCATGCCGTAGGCGTAGCGGGTATTGTAAATGCCGTGGCTGAAGAATTCCCAGCCGCGCGCATTGGCGTCAGCGACGACCTCGGGATGATGCTGGCAGAGCGCCACCGACAGGCTGACCGAACCGGGAAAGCCGTGCCTGGTCATCGCATCGGCCATGCGCCAATGCGCGACGCGGTTGGCATAGTCGCGGTGGCTGTAGCCGACCACGTCGGGATGCGGCTTCGTCCACGACTTGCGGTGCGGATTGGCGGGCGGGTCGAGCTCATAATATTCGAGATTGGGCGACACCCAGACCGCGACCGACTTGCCGCCGGGCCAGGCTAGTTTCGGCCGGTTCCGGTAGGGGCGGAAGTCGTAGAGGGCGGGATCGGATCGCATTCGATTCAGCCGTTCGAATCCGGCTGGGACTCCAGCCAATCGACCACCGTCTGCACCGGCTCGACATCCGCATATTTGAGCTGGAGGTCGGTCAGGTTCGCATAGTGGTAGCTTGCATGCTTGTCGGCGCAGGTTTCGATCGGGACGATGGTGCGGTAGCCGTGGCTGAGGGAGTCGACGGCGGTCGCGCGCACGCACCCCGAGGTGCTGCCGCCGGTGACGACGACGGTGTCGACCTTGTGCCAGGTCAGCCAGCTGCGCAGCGGCGTTTCGAAGAAGGCCGAGGGCATGCGCTTGGTGTAGATCGCATCGCGCGCCGGATCGATGTCGCAGCGCGGGTCGAAGTCGTGGCGGGGGCTGCCGATTTCGATGTTCTGGAGCGAGTCCGGCGTGTTGGTCCGTGTCCCCCAAACGCCCGCGTCGCCGCCGCCTGTCATGTAGCCGACATGCGTCCAGATCACCGGCATGCCTTTGCGCCGCGCCAGCGCTGAGATGCTGTTCACATGCTCGATCTGGCGCGGGTCGGTCTCATAGGAGGTCTTGAAGGCTTCGAGGTCGGTGTAGGCGCGCTGGAAGTCGACATTGACGATCGCCAGCTTCGACCCGAAACCGAATTTGGCGCGGGCCGGGTTGGCCATGACCTCGTCGAAAATCTGCTTTGCGGTGCGGCCGTCGTCGACCATGCGGGTCCCGATGATGGTCATGCGGCGCGCCTTTCCGTCTGTACGAACCCGAGCGGCAGGCCCGCGTCCGGGGTAAAGCCATAGAGCGGCTCGCCGGGCAGCGCATCCTGCACGATTCGCCGCACCGCGAGCAGCGCCGCGACATCGATCCCGGTGCTGAGGCCCATTGCCTCGAGCATGAACACGAGATCCTCGGTGACGATATTGCCGCTCGCGCCCGGCGCGAACGGGCAGCCGCCAATGCCGCCGAGCGAAGCGTCGAGCGTGGTCAGCCCGCAGTCGAGCGCGGCGAGCGCATTGGCGAGGCCGAGGCCGCGCGTGTTGTGCAGATGGATGCCGGTCAGCGCGGCATCGCCGACCGCACCGCGCACCAGCTTGATCAGCCGCCGCACCGCCGCCGGGTCGGCATAGCCGGTGGTGTCGGACAGGCCGACCTCGTCGCATCCGGCGGCCACGAGGGATTCGGCAAGGCGGGCGATCTGCGCGTCGGGGATCGCGCCTTCCAGTGTGCAGCCGAAGGCGGTCGACAGCGACCCTTCGAAATGCGGTCGCTCCGCTTCGGGCAGCGCGTGGATCATCCCGGCGATGGCGCGCGCTTCCTCGATGACCTGCGCATGCGTGCGCCGCAGGTTGCGCAGGCTGTGCGTCTCGCTGACCGACAGCGGCAGCGTGAGTTTATGCGCGCCGGCGCGGATCGCATCCTCAGCACCGCGCCGGTTCGGGACGAGGACGGCGACAGTCAGGCCGGGGATGCTGCGAGCATGGGTAACAATCTCGGCGGTGTCGGCGAGCTGTGGCAATAGGGACGCGGGGACGAAGCTGCCGACCTCGATTTCGCGAACGCCTGCCGCAACTTCGGCATCGATCCACGCCTTTTTGGCGGCGGTCGGCATGATCCGATCGATGCTCTGCAGCCCATCGCGCGGGCCGACTTCGCTCACCAGGATATCGACAGCGGCCATTCGGGGTCTTTCGGATCAATTGTTATAAACGTATAGCAAATGGCGCGGGCGAGTCACCAGCTAGTTGCAGGCCCGGACAAGGGAGTGCCGACGCCATGACCGAGACTTCGCTGCCGCTCGCGGGCCTGTCCGTCGTCGAGTTCACTCATATGGTCATGGGGCCGTCGGCGGGCGTCATCCTTGCAGACCTCGGCGCCGACGTGACGCGGATCGAGCCGATCGGCGGCGACCAGACGCGGCGGCTGCGCGGCTCGGGCGCGGGCTATTTCGCGATGTATAACCGCAACAAGAAGAGCATCTGCCTCGATCTGAAGTCGCCGCGCGGGCTGGCGCTGGCGCAGCAGCTGGCGGAGTCGGCGGACATTTTGATCGAGAATTTCCGGCCCGGGACGCTGGCCAAGCTCGGGCTTGGCTATGCGGCACTGTCCGAGGCCAATCCGGGATTGATCTATTGTTCAGCGAAGGGGTTCCTCGCTGGGCCCTATGAGAATCGCGCGGCGCTCGACGAGGTCGCGCAGATGATGGGCGGGCTCGCCTATATGACGGGCCCGCCGGGGCGGCCGCTGCGCGCCGGGGCATCGGTCATCGATGTGACCGGCGGCATGTTCGGCGTGATCGCGATCCTCGCGGCGCTCGAGCGGCGGCACCGGACGGGGCAGGGGGCCGAGGTCAAATGCTCGCTCTATGAGACGACGGCGTTCCTCGTCGGCCAGCATATGGCGCAGAAGGCAGTCACCGGCGAAGCGGCGCGGCCGATGCCGGTGCGGATTTCCGCCTGGGCGATCTATGACGTGTTCGAGACGCGCGACGGGCAGCAGCTGTTCGTCGGCGTGGTCAGCGACAGCCAGTGGCAGGCGTTTTGCGCGGCGTTTGAATTGGCGATGGGTGCTGACGAAAGTCTGGCGCTGAACAATGCGCGCGTCGCAGCGCGGGAGCGAATCTTGCCCGAAGTGCGCGCGCTGTTTGCGAGTTACGACCGGGATGCACTGATCGACCGGCTGGAGGCGATCGGCCTGCCGTTCGCGCCGATCGTGAAACCGGAGGACTTGTTCGACGATGCGCATCTCAACGCGGCGGGCGGGCTTGTCGACCTGACCTTGCCGGGCGGCGGGGCGACCAAGCTGCCGGCGTTGCCGGTGGAGATCGATGGCCAGCGGCCGGGCCTGTCGCGCGACCTTGCCGGGCCGGGAGAGGATACGCGTGAGGTGTTGCGCGGTCTTGGCGTCAGCGATGCGGATGCCGAGGCGCTGATTGCCGATGGGGTCGCTGGCTAGGCACCCCGGGGTTGTTGCAAGTCGATCCTGATCTGGTAGCGATCCGACCGGTAATGCGCCCAGGTCAGCAGCATCGGTGCACCAGTCAGATCGAACACGGTGCGGGCGATGCGCAGCAACGGGGCGCGCGGTTCGATCTCGAGCGCATCCGACAGCGTCGCATCCGCCGAGATCGCCGAGATCGTCTGCTCGGCAGCGCCGGGCTTGTGGCCGGCGGCTTCGAGCAAGCCGAGGATCGGCGTCGCGCCCAGTCCGGCGCGGGTCAGGACCGACGCCAGCCGGGCGGGGACATAGCTGACGACATAGCCAAGGGGTGCGCCGTCGAGGGAGCGCACGCGCACGGCCCGTACGACGGGGTCGCCGGGCGCAAGCCGGAGCGCATCGGCAACTGTGAAACTGGCCGGTTCTTCGCCGAGATGCAGCAGGCGGACCTTGGTTGCCTGGCCCAGCGCGAGCAGCGAATCGACGGCCTGATCGATGTTGGCCTCGATCGGACGGGACGGCGGCTGGTAGATCACGGTGGTGCCGACGCGCCGCTTGCGTTCGACGAACCGCTGAAGCGCCAGCTCGTCGAGGGCGCGGCGTGCGGTGATGCGAGAGACCGAATAGGCCGCCGCAAGCTCCTGCTCGGTCGGCGCGAGGCTGCCGGTCGCGCGGTGGCCGCCGACGATCTCGTCGCGCAGTTCGAGGAAAATCTGGTGATACAGCGGCACCGCCGCGTCGCGATCGATCATGCGGCCTTGATCCAATTGATATAAGTCTATGTCAAATCCGTGCGCGCGGTGCTAGCTGTCGCACATGCCGCGTACCTTATTCGACAAGCTCTGGGACGACCATCTGATTGCCGATCTCGGCGGCGGGACCGGCTTGCTGCTCATCGACCGCGTGTTGCTGCACGAACGGACGGGCGGTGTGGCGCTGCGCAGCCTTGCCGATGCGGGCCGAGCGGTTGCCGCGCCGTCGCAGGTGTTCGCGACGATGGATCATGTCGTCGATACGCGCCCCGGCCGCACCGACCGGACGATCATGCCGACCGGCACCGATTTCATCCGGGCGACGCGCGATGCCGCGCATGCTGCCGGCATCCGGATGTTCGATATCGGTGACCCCGATCAGGGGATTGTGCATGTCATCTCGCCCGAACAGGCGATCGTGTTGCCGGGGGTGACGCTGGTCTGCCCGGACAGCCACACCTGTACGCAGGGGGCGCTTGGTGCGCTGGCTTGGGGGATCGGATCGACCGAGGCCGAACATGCGCTCGCCACGCGCACGCTGCGGGTCGCCAAGCCGAAGACGATGCGCGTGACGATTAAGGGGCAGTTGGCACCGGGCGTGACGGCAAAGGATCTGGCGCTGCATCTGCTTGCGAAACATGGCGCGGGCGGTGCGAAGGGGCATATCGTCGAATATGCCGGGGCTGCGGTGCGCGCGCTCGATGTCGAGGCACGCATGACCTTGTGCAATATGGCGACGGAGTTCGGGGCCTTTTCGGCGATCATCGCGCCCGACGAGGTGGTGATCGATTATCTGCGGGGACGCCGGTTCGCACCGCAAGGGGCGGCGTGGGAGGCGGCGGTCGCCGACTGGCGGGCGCTCCGCAGTGACGACGGGGCCCTGTTCGATGTCGAGATTGTCGAGGATGCCAGTGCGGTGTCGCCGATGATCAGCTGGGGCAGCAGTCCGCAGCAGGCGATCCCGATTGGTCACGCGGTGCCTGCGCCGGGGACCACGCGGCATGACGCTGCGGACGCGCATGAGCGCGCGCTGGCCTATATGGGCCTGAGCGCTGGGACCGCCGTCGAGGGGCTGCCCATCGACGCGGCGTTCATCGGCTCCTGCACCAACAGCCGCCTGTCCGACCTGCGCCGCGCGGCTGCGTTGCTCGACGGCCGAAAGGTTGCCGAGGGGGTGCGCGCGATCTGTGTGCCCGGCTCGACCGAGGTCAAGCGGCAGGCGGAGGCCGAAGGGCTGGACCGGATTTTCACGGACGCCGGTTTCGAGTGGCGGGAGTCGGGCTGCTCGATGTGTTTCTATTCGGGCGGCGAGAGCTTCGGGCCGCAGCAACGCGTAGTGACCTCGACCAACCGCAATTTCGAAAGCCGGCAGGGGCCGGGCACGCGCTCGCACCTTGCGTCGCCCGAGACCGTGGCCGCGTCGGCGATTGCCGGGCGCATCGCCGATCCGCGCAAGCTGGTGGCCTGACATGGAGCCGTTCACCCGCCTGACCGCCATCGCCGCGCCACTGATCCGCGACAATGTCGATACCGATGCGATCATCCCGTCGCGCGAGATGACGTCGGTCGGCAAATCGGGACTGGCCGAGGGCCTGTTTGCCGGCTGGCGCTACCGTAAGTCGGGCAGCCGGGAGCCAAATCCGGATTTCGTGCTCAATGATCCTGCCTATGCCGGGGCGCGCATCCTGCTGGGTGGTGCGAATTTCGGCTGCGGGTCGAGCCGGGAGCATGCGGCCTGGGCGCTCGCCGAATATGGCTTTCGGGCGATCATCGCGCCGTCGTTCAATCCGATCTTCCGCGGCAATTGCGTGCGCAACGGCATCGTGCCGGCGGTGCTTCCGGCAGACGTGATCGGGCGGATCGCGCAGTTGGTGATGCCTGACCCGGAGCGGCAGCGGCTGACGGTCGATCTCAACAGCCAGATAATCGCGACGCCCGACGGCGAGATCCATGAATTTCCGATGGATGCCGAGGCAAAAGAGATGCTGCTTCACGGTCTCGACGCCATCGACCTGACGCTCCAAAGGCGCGAGGAGATTTCGGCCTTCGTCGCGCGTGACCGCAGCCGGCGGACCTGGGTCTATGGCGTGGAGGCTGGCCGGTAGCGCGGGCCTCGATCAGCGGGCAGGGTGCCAAAGGTCGGTGCGGGCTGCGGCCCAGCTCGCCACTTGCCAATTAACCGGCAGCGGGCAGCGTGCCGCGAGCGCATTGTGGTCAGCCTTGAGCAAGGTTGCCTGCAACTGCGGTCCGCCCGTCGCCTGCATCAGCGCGAGGTGAATCTGGCGGAGGCGCGCTGGTGCGATGTCGGCTGGATCGAACGGGATCGCCGTCTCTGGCTTCGGGTCGAACCATGGCCAGTAGAAGCGCGACAGCCGCGCTGCGCGCCAAGCCCGGAGCAGGTGATAGCCACCGACTTCGGGCGTCATATCCGGCAACATTTTCTCCCATCCGGCGACGTCCAGCGGGATATGCCCATCGCGGGTTTCGACCCGCTGAAGTCCGGGAATGTGGGCCGATGCCGCGAGGGCAAGAATTGCGGAAAGACCGTTGCCCGTGAGGGTGTGGACCGTGCCAAGCGCCTGAGCGATGGCCGCCACGACGGCACACCAATCGGTAAGAGCCATATCCTCATCCGGCAGCGGATCGGACAGGCCGTGGCCGGGCAAGTCGATGGTGATCGCGCTCAGGTGAGGGTCCGCACTGGCGTGCGCTGACGACCCGGGTGCTGGCAGCACCAAATTACCGGAGGACCGGTCGCCGGACCAATGGATAAGACCGTAGAAACCGGCTGCCGCAATCCGGACAAAGCCTTCGTCCTGCACATTCGACGCAGGTCTCGCTGCCGGAGCGGGGAAGCGGTCGGTATGATCCAGTGCAGCGGCTTCGGCCTCGGCGAGCGTCTCGAATCCCGTCACCGTCCAATTGGCTGGCCGTTCACCGATGCGGCTCAGGTGCGCGTGCAGCGGGTCGCCCTTGGCGGCCATCACCAGTGTCGGCGGCGTGACCTCGCTTGCCGAAAGCGTGCGGTCCGCGCGCAAGACCGCGCCATAGCCGGCCCGGTAGGCGGCACCCGAGTGCAGGAAATCCATCGCCTGCGCCTGCAGCCGGTCGAGAGGCGACGGCGGCAGCGCCATGCGTGTTTCCGGCGCGACGCGGTGCCAGGGGAAGAACCAGCGCTGCTCCTCCAGCCGCGACCACAGCCAGGTCAGATGTTCGCCGAACGGCTGCGGCTCGAAGGGCGGCAGATAGTTCGCGGCGAAATCGGCCTGCTCATCCTTGGTCCAGACGGCATAGCCATTGGCAGCGACGGCGGAGAAATGCGCTGGATGGCGTTTCGCGGCGGTCACGAGGATGATCGCACCCGAATGGAAGCCATAGCCTGCGACCTGCGCCAGCCCGACCGCATCAAGGAAGGCGACCAGCGCATCGGCGAAGTCATTGACGCTGGGGTTGTCGATCGGCAGCGGGTCGGATTGGCCGAACCCGGGCGTGTCGGGCAGGACGCACAGATGTGTGCCAGCCCATCTCTCGGCAAGCGTCTCCATCTCCGCCGACGAGGCCGGCGACTGGTGGACCATGAGCAGGGGCGGCCCCGCGCCGACGGTGCGATAATGGACGCGCCGCGAACCGATATCGACGAAATGGCGTTCGATCATCGCGCGAGGTCGATAAGCTCGAACCGCTCGCCGTCGGGGCCGAGGATGACCGCCGACCGTCGGCCGTCGTAGAGTGGACCCGGTCGCGCCGCGGGCGGCGTCAGGAACGGCGCGCGGACGCGATCGAGCGAGTCGACCGCGAAGCTGATCATCGCGTTGCCCGGAGGCAGGCTGCCCTCGGGCGTGGGCCGCGGTATGGTGCCGCCCGGATATTGATCGACTTCGGACACCGGCAGCCGGCCGAGCTGAGTCATCGTGATCGCGGTGATCGTGCTGTCGGGCAGGTCGAACGCCTGATTGATGACATTGTAGGGCACATCATAGGTGCCGCCCTCGGTCAGGTGCAGCGCCTCGGTCTGGAAGCGGACCGAGGCGGCGCGGTCGCTCGCCGCGAGCACGGCGATGAACATATGATCGACGACGCCTTGTGCGAGCGGCAGGTCGACGTCGCTCATCGATTCGAGCACCTGGTTCAGATAGACGATCTCGCCGGCCCGCCCGACCGCCTGCATCGGGATGAAGTTGGTGAAGCCCTCGACGAGCTTGGGTTCGCCGATGACCGTGAAGCCGCTGCCATTGAGCCGCTCGCGCAGCGCGAACACGTCGGCGACGGTGATCTCATAGGCGGCCCAGCCATAGCTGCGCGCCGGGCGGTAGTCGGGATGGCCCTCGCCGTCGATCAGGCGGATGAAGCTGTCCACGCCGCTCGGCGGGCGCAGCAGGGCGCTTTCGCGGCCGGCCAGGGCTGGCGCGCTCCAGCTTTGTACGAGCTCTTCGGCGAGTGGTCCGCGCTCGGCGATGCTGTGACCCAGCGTCTCGCACCAATCGGCGAGCGAGGCCTCAAAGTCGGGTGTGACGATCGTGCCGCATTTGATCCGGCCGTGGTTGTCGAAGGCTGTCTGCATAACCGCATAATTCACGGCGCACGGGTGCACCGCAAGCCTTTGTTGCAATTTGTCCGGACAAATGTACACTCGGCCAAAACGACAAGCAGGGGGTAGCGATGCGGCTTGGTGTGATGGCGACGGCAGCGATTGCGGCGGCGGTCTGGGCGGGCGCGGCGGACGCACGGCGGCTGGATGTCAACAATCCCGCCGACGTGATCCAACTCGAACGCAAGATCCAATGCTCGACCAAGGACGCCGACCCGATGGTGTTCCACTGGCAGGGCCGGGTCTATTCGCGCGTGCCCGGCGAGCGCGACCGGCATCTGTTCAACGTGCAGGGCATGAACATTCGCCAGTGCGTAACCGTCACCGACCCGAAGCGCGGCACCGGCTACAAGATGGTGTCGCGCGAACTGATGTTCTATCTCGACCCGGCGACGGGGCAGATATTGCGGCAATGGACCAACCCGTTCACCGGCAAGACCGTTGATGTCGTGCATGTCGCCAATGATCCGGTGAACATGCGCGCGCCGAGCTTCCCGTTCGGTGCGGACGGCAAGCCCGCGACGTTCGAGGGCCGCATCTCCGACGGCCGCGTGTTCAGCACCACCGAGGTGCCGCTGTTCTACAAGAATCCGCTCGCCGGCGATTACCAGGATTATGTCGGCAACAAATATCACGCGATGGAGATTTTCGACTTCGTCTCCGACGAGAAGACGCTGCTCGATTCGAACACGAAGAATGCCAATGCGGCAGTTGCCTGGGTGCGTATCGCCGAATGGCTGCCGTTCATGGAAATGGGCGGGCGCGAGGGGATCATGATCACCAACGCGACGGGCGACATGCTGGGCAGCTTCGACGAGCTGCCGGCCATCATCAAGGATGAGATCAAGGCCAATTACCCGGCCTATACCGCGCCGCCGCCACTCGACGACGCACGGCCCAACGAGACGAGCTGGACCTATTTCAAGAAGATCATCGACGCGAAGAAGGCCGCTGCGAAGTGATCCTCGCGCTCATCGCCGCGGCGGCGATCGCGGCGGCGAGCCCGGCTGCCCCGGGGGTGAGCGCCCCGACCGAACGCGTGCCGACCGATATCCGCCGATTGACCATCCTCGTGCGCGACATCGATGCGTCGCTGAAGCTCTACCGCGACGTGCTGGGGCTGAAAGTGAATTACGACGCCAACATTCGTACGTCGGGCGTCGCGCTGCCGGCGGGTGTTCCCGGCAACATGACCCGGCTGGTTTTGCTCAACGGCAATGACCCTTGGGTCGGCTGGATCGGGCTCATGCAGTACACCGATCCGCCGCTACCGGACACAGGGCCGCATCCGGCACGGCTCGGCCTTGGCGGGCATGTGCTGGTCACAAACACCGACGATGCGGTGAAGCGCTGCGCGATGGCGAAAGCGGTGCCCGGTGTGACCTTCACTGCCGAGCCGCGGCTTCAGACATATGAAGGCCGTAACGGCGCCCCGCCGATCCGCGTGATGGGCTGCAACTTCTTCGATCCCGACGGCACGCTGATCGAGTTGAACCAGATTTTGAAGTAGGGCGGACCTGATCCGGCTCGAGGCGCTAACGATATTTACAGTTGGCTGCCGCAAACATTCCATTGCTGAGATGTGGTGCCGTCCCAACGACGTGGTGCCGGAACCTAAACGAAGGAAAATCCATGACTTGGCCAGCAGGGAAGATTGTCTTGGTGACCGGCGGCAGCCAAGGCATCGGACTGGCGACTGCGCGGGCCTTTCAACAAGCAGGCGCAATTGTCCACATTACGGGTACGCGCGGTGCTGCGGCTGATTACGAAGATGACCTCGGCGATTTTATCTTCCACCGTGCCGACATGGCCGAGGAAGCTGAACGCGCTGCGCTGGCAGCGGCCATCCCGGCGCTGGATGTGCTGGTCAACAACGCGGGGATGGGAAGCGCGGATGAGTATACGGCGGAAGGGTTCGCACGCGTTATCGCGGTCAATCTCACGGCCGTCATGGACATGTGCCTGCGGTTCCACGACGCACTCGCGGCGGCAAAAGGCAGCATTGTCAACGTCGGATCTTTGTCAGGCTTTTTGGCGCTGAAGGAAACGCCGGCCTACACGGCATCCAAGACGGGTCTGCTGGGCCTGACGCGGGCGCTCGCGGACAAATGGTCCACCGACGGTATTCGCGTAAATCTCGTGGCACCGGGCTTTGTTGCAACCCGGATGACCGCGCCGATGCGAGTTGATCCGGCGCGCGAAGCGCGATTGATGAAATCAATCCCGATGCGGCGTTGGGGCGAGCCCGCAGAAATTGCGGGGCCGATCCTGTTTCTGGCAAGCCCAGCGGCGGGCTACATCACGGGCCAGAGTCTCGCGATCGATGGCGGTCTGCTGCTCCGCTAACTTATAGACATTCTGCCCCATTGCAGGGGCGTGATGCTGACACGGGTGAAGCGGCGCATCTTACGCAGCGCCACAGACCGACCTATGGTTTCGGCAGCCGGCAATTCCGGGCCTGCATCACGCCCTTCAGATAGGATCGGCGGGCGACGCCTGCAAATACTGCGGCGCGTTCGTGCCGTTCGGCGCTCTGGGCGCCGGAGACCTCGCGGATCAGGCCACGGAACGGCAACAGCCCGGCAAAGATGTCGCCGGCTGTATCGAGCGCCAGTTCGGCTCCGCGCCGACGGTCCCCGGGCACGCGCGGCGTGTCGACATCGGGGCCAAGAACGCCGTCGAGATCGCGTACGGCCCCCCGCAACGACCCGCAGCTTTTCAGCCCATCGAGCGAGTAGGGCTTGTCGAGTGCCGTCTCAAGCAACTCGGGCACCTTCCTGCGTTTGATATTGGTGTCGGCGAGCGGCCGCGCCACGGCATCGCCGACGCGCTGCTCGTCCGAGCGGGACTGCTCGCCGGGCAGCCGAGTCTGCGCACTCGCTGAAACGGCGGCGAGGCCGAGTGCAATGGCGAACGTGCTGAAGCGGATATGCATGCGAAGTCCCCTGCGACTGCCGCCATTACGCATGGTTTCCGGAAAGGTTGCGCTCCCGTGCCGACCTATCCCTGCCGCCGCGCCATAAACGCGAGCTTTTCGAACAGCATGACGTCCTGCTCATTCTTGAGCAATGCACCGTGCAGCGGCGGGATCAGCTTTTTCGGGTCGCGCGACTGCAGAATATCGAGCGGCAGGTCCTCATGCATGAGCAGCTTCAGCCAGTCGAGCAGCTCGCTCGTCGAGGGCTTTTTCTTCAGCCCCGGCACGTCGCGCAGGTCATAGAAAATCTGCATCGCTTCACGAAGTAATGTCTTCTGGATGTCCGGAAAATGCACATCTACAATGGCTTGCATCGTTTCCCTGTCAGGGAACTTGATGTAGTGGAAGAAGCAGCGGCGCAGGAAGGCGTCGGGCAATTCCTTCTCGTTGTTCGATGTAATGATCACGATCGGCCGTTGCGCCGCGACCACGGACTCGCCGGTTTCGTAAACATGGAATTGCATGCGATCGAGTTCGAGCAGCAGATCGTTCGGGAATTCGATGTCAGCCTTGTCAATCTCGTCGATCAGCAACACGGGCAGAACAGGCGAGGTGAACGCCTCCCACATCTTGCCCTTGCGGATATAGTTCGAAATGTCCTGCACACGCGCGTCGCCGAGCTGGCTGTCGCGCAGCCGGCTCACCGCATCATATTCGTAAAGGCCCTGCTGCGCCTTGGTCGTCGACTTCACGTGCCATTCGATGAGCGGCGCGTCGAACGCCTTGGCGATTTCCTGCGCAAGGACGGTCTTGCCGGTGCCAGGCTCGCCCTTGACGAGCAGCGGCCGCCGCAGCGTCGCCGCCGCATTGACGGCGACCTTCAGATCATCGGTGGCGACATAGGCGGACGTGCCTTCGAAACGCATTCATCTCTCCAATCGGGTCTTTCACTGGAGACGGTAGGGAAGCCCTGCCGCCATCGCAACCTGACGCCTTGGGGAGCGGACCTAGCGGGCGCGCCAGTCGGCAAAGGTCGCTACATTGCGTTGCGACCCCGCTTTGCCAAGCATGGAACCCGTCATCGCATTGACCACCTCGCCCGGCACAAGGCGGCCGTCGGCAAGCTGGCGGTAGCGCACAGTGCCCTCGAGCCTGTCGAGCTTGGCGACAAACATCATGCGGACGGGCTTCGTGGAGACGAAGTGCACTTGCGAGACGTAAGGGGCGGCGCCGGCCGTTTCGACAGTCAACTCGCCCACCGCATCGCCAGAAATGTCATTGCCGCCGACCATGAGCGTGCCCTTGGCCAGGCCCGAGAAGCGATACATTACCTTGCCATTTACATCCGGCAGCCGCTGCAATGTCCCGCCCAGATAGCGTGCGACGCGGCCGTAGTTCGGCACGATCGCCTTTTCATAGCCTTTGGCGGCCTGCTTGAGTTCGTCAGCCGTGGGCGGGCGTCCGTCGTAGCTGACCAATGTCCAGCGGCGCACGGGCGGCTGCGCGGGATCCCAGCGCTCGACGAGCACGTGGCTTTCGACCGAGTCACCGGATTTCTGCTCGGCGCGCGTGGTGCGTGTCCAAGCAAAGTCCTCGGGGCTCACCTTGGCCGCATCGGCGCGCAACCGGTCGGAAAGCGCATCGGCCGCGGCGGGGAAGGAAAGGGCGGAGAGGCACGCGACGGCGGCCAATTGCATAGGCTTCATTGGCACAAGCTGCACGGCAGTTGCGGCAGGATCATGACCGGCCAACGCTTTGTCCGGCAATGGTGGTTCACGGGGGACGTTCGATGGATTTCATTCACGGAAGTCCGTCGACCCCGCCGGGGAGCCGTGTGCAGCGGCTTGCGACACCGCTGCGCCAAATTGCAGCGGCGATTGGCACGTCTCTTGCTGCAACCTTTGCGGGAGACGGCAGTGGAAACAGCAACTTTAGGTAGTTTTGTCAGCCGGAGTATGCCCGGCCTTGGCGGTGCACTCGTTGCTGCGGGCTTGAAGGTGACACAAGAGGATTGTGATACCCACGATCTCGTGGGCACGTCATCGGCCAAACTTCGAGTGCGCATGTTTGACGGCTACTCCCGAACAGAGCCGAATCCGGGTTTCCTGACGAGTCCCTTGGTTGTTCCATATCCGGAACGTATCAGGAACGAAATCAGTGTCAACAAACATCGTTAACGTTCCGCCGCACGGGCGACAAACTCGCATTCAATCCCGTAATTGAACTGACAAGCTAATGCTGAATCCAATCAACTCGCGAGGGACGGAAGTCTAACGCTGGTCGATCGGCACGTAGGGACGGGCGGTTTCGCCGGTGTAGAGCTGGCGCGGGCGGCCGATGCGCTGCTCGGGGTCAGCGATCATCTCGTTCCACTGCGCCACCCAGCCGACGGTGCGCGCCAGCGCGAACAGTGCGGTGAACATCGAGGTCGGGAAGCCGATCGCCGACAGGATGACGCCCGAATAGAAGTCGACGTTCGGGAACAGCTTTTTCTCGATGAAATAATCGTCGCTGAGCGCCAGTTCTTCCAGCCGCAGCGCCACGTCGAAAATCGGATCGGTCACGCCGAGTGCGCCGAGCACTTCGCGCACGGTCTGCTGCATCACCGTCGCGCGCGGGTCGTAGTTTTTGTAGACGCGGTGGCCGAAGCCCATGAGGCGGAACGGGTCGTTCTTGTCCTTGGCGCGGGCGATGAACTCGGGAATCCGCTCGGGGCGGCCGATCTCGCGCAGCATGTTCAGCGCGGCCTCATTAGCGCCGCCGTGGCTCGGCCCCCACAGGCAGGCGATGCCTGCGGCGATGCAGGCGAACGGATTGGCGCCCGACGAGCCGGCCAGGCGCACGGTCGAGGTCGATGCATTCTGCTCATGATCGGCATGCAGGATGAAAATGCGGTCCATCGCCTTCTCGACGATCGGATCGATGTAATAGTCCTCGGCCGGCACGCCGAAGGTCATCTGCAGGAAGTTGCCGGTGTAGGACAGGCTGTTGTTCGGATAGCGGAACGGCTGGCCGACGGCATATTTGAAGGCCATCGCCGCGATTGTGGGCATTTTTGCGATGAGCCGGTGGCTGGCGATGAGCCGCTGCGTCGGATCATGGATGTCGGTCGAGTCCGGGTAGAAGGCCGATAGCGCGCCGACGACACCGCACATGATCGCCATCGGGTGCGCGTCGCGGCGGAAGCCGCGGTAGAAAGTCGACAGCTGTTCATGCACCATCGTGTGTCGGGTGATCGTGCGGACGAACTCGTCATGCTGGTCGGGGTTCGGCAATTCGCCGTGGAGCAGCAGGTAGGAGGTCTCCATGAAGGAGGACTTCTCCGCGAGATCGCCGATCGAATAGCCGCGGTGCAGCAGCACGCCCTCATCGCCGTCGATGTAGGTGATCTTTGACTCGCACGCTGCAGTGCTCGTGAAGCCGGGATCGAAAGTGAATGCGCCGGTCTGGCCATAGAATTTGCGGATATCGACGACATCGGGGCCAACGGTTCCGGACATGACCGGATAGGCGAAATCCTTGCCGCCGAGGGTGAGCTGGGCATTGTCGCTCATGTTCGTCGCCTTTCCTTGCGCGCCTCAGCGCAGCTGGTCGTCAATTCGTCCCAAACTCTCGTCACGCCCGAGAATCTCAAGAACCTCGAAAATCCCCGGCGAGGTCGTCGTTCCCGTCAGCGCAGCACGCAGGGGCTGCGCCACCTTGCCCAGCCCAACGCCTGCCTGTTCAGCTACTTCGCGCAACGCTACCTCAAGGTTACCGGCCTGCCATTCGGTCGCCGCGAACGCGTTGCGGACGCCCGACAGATAGGCGGTCGCCGGCGGTTCTAGCAACTTCGCCGCGCGTTCGTCCATTGTCAGAGGGCGGCTGCGAAACAGATAGAGGCTGCTTGCGGCCAATTCGTTCAAATCCTTGGCTCTTTGCTTCAGACCCGACATGCTGCGCAGCAACAAATCTGTCGCATTTGCGGGAAGTTCGGCAGCCAGCAGGCGCGCCGCGATCGGCAGCGTCAGTTCAGTCAGCCGCGAGTCGTCAGCCTCACGCACATAATGTCCGTTGACGTTCTCCAGCTTCTTCAGGTCGAGGCGGGCCGGGGCGCGTCCAACGCCGGCGAGATCGAACCATTCGATCGCCTGCGCGCGGCTGATGATCTCGGCGTCACCATGCCCCCAGCCAAGCCGCAACAGATAGTTCGACAGTGCTTCGGGCAGGATGCCCATGTCCCGGTACGCTTCCGCTCCGAGCGCGCCATGCCGTTTCGACAGCTTTGCTCCGTCCGCGCCGTGGATTAGCGGGACATGCGCGTAGATCGGCTCCGGCCAGCCCAGCGCGCGGATCATGGCGAGCTGGCGGAAGGCATTGTTCAGATGATCGTCACCGCGGATGACATGCGTGACGCCCATGTCATGATCGTCGACGACCACGGCGAGCATATAGGTCGGCGTGCCGTCGGAGCGCAGCAGCACCATGTCATCGAGTTCGGAATTCTGCACCGTCACATTGCCCTGCACCGCGTCGGCGATCGTGACTTCTCCCTCAGTCGGCGCCTTGAGGCGGACGACGAAGGGCTGATCGGCTGGACCATCACTGCGGTCACGCCAAGGTGAGCGCACACGGAACGGGCGCTTCGATGCTTCCGCCTCGGCGCGCATCGCCGCCAGTTCCTCCTGCGTCAGGTAGCAGCGGTAGGCGTGCCCCTTGGTAACGAGTTCGTGCGCGACTTCGGCGTGCCGGGTGGCACGCGCGAACTGATAGACAGGGTCGCCGTCCCAATCGATTCCAAGCCAGGACAGGCCGTCGAGGATCGCGTCGATCGCGCCCTGTGTCGAGCGCGCGCGATCGGTGTCTTCGATGCGCAGGCGAAATTCGCCGCCGTGATGTCGTGCAAACAGCCAGTTGAACAGCGCGGTCCGCGCGCCGCCGATATGGAGATACCCGGTCGGCGACGGCGCAAAGCGCGTCACTACGCGGGACGTGTCGCTTGCGCCCATCAGAAACCTAGCCGAAAACAAGCCCCGGAGCCGGGGAGGCGCGGTGTCTAGCATAGCGGTTGAAGCGGTTCAAACCGGCCATTCTGCGGCGTCCCCGGCACGCATTCGAGCAGCCGTGGAGGCATGGCTTGCCGCTGAACGGCATCAACTGCCGCTCTGGTTGCCAGTCGCGTTCGGCATCGGCGTGGCCGCTTGGTTCGGCCTGCCGTGGCATACGGAGTGGGAAGCCGCCGCGCTACTGTTTCTGGCGGTGGCAGCGGCTGGACTGGCACTGGACGGGCTCGCGGGCCGCGCCTTGCTGGTATCAGGGTTGCTTGCAGCGGCGGGGCTTGGCGTTGCGTGGCAACGTGCCGACTCGGCCGCGCATGTCCGGCTCGATCGGGAGATACGTGGCGCGCAAGTTGAGGGGCGGGTGATTGCAACGCAATTGCTCCCGGGGCGCGAACGTTACCGTCTGCTGATTACGCCAAACACCTCCGATCTGCCCGCGCAAATCCGTGTCAGCCTGCGCGACCCGCCGCCGTCAGCCGCGCAGCCCGGCGCGATCGTCCGTCTGCGCGCAACATTGCGTCCACCGGCTGGGCCCAGTGTGCCGGGCGGCTATGATTTCGCGCAGCGAGCCTGGTTCGAGCGGCTCGGCGCGACGGGTTTCGCAGTTGGGCCGGTCGAAGTCGTCGCGCCTGCGCCGCCGCCGGGCAGTTTCCGGGCCTGGCTCGACGGTGTTCGCGTGCAATTGACGGCGCGGATGCAGCAGGGGGTCGGTGGCCTGTCAGGCGGGGTCGCCGCCGCGCTCGTGACCGGCGACACGGGCGGCATCACCGAGGAGGTCAACCAGGCGTGGCGCGACAGCGGCATCGCGCACCTGCTGTCAATCTCGGGCCTGCATATCGCCGTCGTGGTCGGCGGGGCGATGTGGCTGGTACGGCGGCTACTGTGCCTGAGCCCATGGATCGCGTTGCGCTGGCCGGTAAAGACCATCGCGGCGGGCTTCGCGGCGCTGGCGGGCATTGCCTACACCTTGCTTGCCGGGGCCGAAGTGCCGACGGTTCGGTCGTGCATCGCGACCCTGGTGGTGCTCGTGGGTCTGGCGGCGGGCCGGCAGGCGGTGTCGCTGCGCACTGTCGCCGTGGCCGCGTTTCTGATTCTCGCGATCCGGCCCGAATCGCTGAGCGGGCCGAGCTTTCAGCTGTCGTTCGCGGCGGTTGTTGCGATCGTCGCCTTCTACGAATCGCGGCTTGGCCGGTGGATCCTGACGCCGGGGGAGGATGAGCGGCGGATTGTCCGTATCGCGCGCGGTTTTGCCGGTCTGTTCTTGTCCGGCCTGCTTGTCGAGCTGGCGCTGTCGCCGATTGCGCTGGCGCACTTCGGGCGGACCGGGCTTTGCGGCGTGCTCGCCAATCTGTTCGCGATTCCGTTCAGCAGTTTCGTGGTCATGCCTCTGACGGTGCTGGCGCTGCTGCTCGATCCGTTCGGTTGGGCGGGTCCGGCCTTTGCCGGACTGCGGTGGAGCCTCGATCTGCTCAACAGCCTCGCCTTCTCGGTCGCGTCCTGGCCCGGGGCGGTTGCGCACACGCCATCCTGGCCGCGCGCCGCCTATGCGGTGATGATCGCCGGGGGATTGTGGGTTGCGCTGTGGCGTAGTCGCGTTCGTTGGGCGGGCCTCGTGCCGGCGGTTGCCGGGCTGTCGTGGGCGCTCGCGACGCCGCCTGCCGACATATTGATCAGTCCGGATGGCCGCCACGCGGGTATCGCTACCGACACGGGGGTTCTTGCGATGCTGCGGCCCCGCGCGGGCGGCTTCATTCTCGACATGATGGGCGACGCGTCGGCGGCCGACCGGCTCGTCGCACTCGACGATGTCAGCGTCGCGAATTGTACGCCTGAGGCCTGTGTCGCACGGCTGCGCAGGGGCGGTCGCGATTGGACGTTGCTCGCAACGCGGTCGCGCATGATTGTCGATCGCAACCTCTTCGAGCCGGCCTGTGCAGCGGCCGATATTGCGATCAGCGACCGCAGGCTACCCGCGTGGTGCATGCCGCATTGGTTGAAACTGGATGCACCCGCGCTGGCAACAACCGGCGCGGTCGCCATCTGGCTGGATGGCCCGCAGATCCGGACGGTCAGTGCGGAGCAGGGGAACCATCCATGGCGTGCTGCTGCCCCGCCCGCGCCGGAACAACGGAGTATCTATCGCCGCCGAGCCAGCGACCATCCCAACACCCGCGATACCAAAGCGCCAGATTGGGATGTCGAGTAGCCCGGCAACCGAAGCTCAGCTGCGCTCAATGATAACGCCGCAGCAGTCCGACCAGCTTGCCCTGCACCTTGACGCGCGACGGCAGGTACATTTGAGGTTCGTACAGTGCGTTCGCGGGGTCGAGCTTGATCATCCCGCGTTCGCGGCGGAGATACTTCAGCGTCGCGTCGCTGTTGTCGACGAGCGCGACGACGATCTCGCCGTCGCGCGCGGTGTCGCAGCGCTGGATCAGCGCATAGTCGCCGTTCAGGATGCCGGCATCGACCATCGAGTCGCCCGACACCTCAAGCGCATAATGGTCGCCGCCGCCGAGCAGCGCGGCCGGAACCGACAGCATCTCGTCATTCTGGAAGGCCTCGATCGGCTGGCCGGCGGCGATCCGGCCGTGCAGCGGCAGATCGACGATCCCGTCATTGGCCGCGCGCGGCAGCGAGTTGCGGCCGAACTCGCCGCGCACAACATTGTCAGTCTTCGGCGCGGCAACTTCGGGCATTCGCAGCACTTCGAGTGCGCGGGCGCGATTGGGCAGGCGGCGGATGAACTTCCGCTCCTCCAGCGCCGAGATCAGCCGGTGCACCCCGGACTTCGACTTGAGCTCCAGCGCGTCCTTCATTTCCTCGAAAGAGGGCGACACGCCGCCAGCCTGCAGCCGGGCATGAATGAAGGTCAGAAGCTCATGTTGCTTGCGCGTCAGCATTGCCAGCGTCTCCCCTTGGGAACGAATGGCGAACGATTACGAATCGAAGTCCATGCTGTCAAGGGCCAGAACGGGAACATTCGTGTCCGCCGTTACGGGGCCGTCGTTTTCCGGACGGATGAGGAGGGCGTTCGACGCCGCGAGCACGCTCAGCATTGAACTGTCCTGACGCGTTGCGGGGGTGACCTCCCAGCGTCCGCTGCGCAGGGAAACCGTCGCACGGAGATGGTCGCGGCGGTTGCTATTGGCTGGGAGATCGACGGTCGTTGCGGCCAGCATGGTGCGAGGGAGCGGCGCGGGATCCCCGAGCAAGGCGCGGATGACGGGCACCACGAATAGTCGCGAGCAAACCGCAGCGGACACCGGATTGCCGGGCAGGCCGATGACGCGGGTCTGACCAAGCGATCCGCTCAGCATCGGCTTGCCGGGCTTGATCGCGACCTTCCAGAAATCAAGCTCGCCGCCCATCGCCTTGAGGCGCGGCAGGACCAAGTCGTGATCGCCGACGCTCGCCCCGCCGATGGTGATGAGCAGGTCGTAGCCGGAAGCCTTAGCGAGGGCATCGTCGAGCAGGGCCGGGTCGTCGGGGACGATGCCGCCGTCGGTGACTTCGGCACCGGCAGCGCGGAAAAGCGCGGTGAGCATCGGGCCGTTGGAGCTGACGATCTGGTCGGGTCCAGGCGTTTCGCCGGGTGCGACGAGTTCGCTGCCGGTCGAGAGTAGCAGGACGCGGGGGCGGCGGTGGACGGCGACCGTGCCGTGGCCCCCCGCCGCGAGCAGGCCGAGGCGCGCTGGGGTGAGGCGGTCACCGGACTTGGCCAGCGCTGCGCTGCGGTGAAAGTCGAGACCTGCCGGACGGATATGGGCGCCGAGGTGCGGCGGGCCCTCGCCGGTCAGGGCTGCTGTGTCTCCGTCGCGGGTCACTTCCTCTTGCACAACCACGGTATCGGCGCCCGCCGGCAGTGGGGCGCCCGTGAAGATGCGGACGGTCTCGCCGGTGGCGACGTTGCCAGCGAAGCGGGAACCTGCGGCCGACTCGCCGATAACGCGCCACGGGCCGGGCAGGTCGGACCAGCGGATGGCGTAGCCGTCCATGGCCGAAGCGGCGAAGGGGGGCTGGGAGAGGAGGGCGAAGACGTCGCTGGCCAGATGGCGTCCGGCAGTCTCGGCGAGCGGCAGGGATTCGGGGGGCAGGGGGGTGATGTTCGACAGCAACCGCGCCTGGGCAGTGTCAAGGGTTAGCATACCAGTTGCCTGACTTGCCGCCTGTCTTCGACAGGAGCCGGACGCCGTCGATGACCATGGCTTTGTCGATGCTTTTCGCCATGTCGTAAATTGTGAGCAAAGCGACGGAAGCCGCTGTCATCGCTTCCATTTCGACGCCAGTTACATGGGTGGTCCGGGCGGTTGCGGTGGCGGTGATCGCATCCGCGCCGACGGTCAGGTCGAGCGTCACGCCGGACAGCGGAAGCGGGTGACAAAGCGGAATGAGATCGGCGGTCTTCTTGGCGGCAATGATGCCGGCGACGCGCGCGACGGCGAGGACATCGCCTTTGGTGACGCTGCCATCGCGGATCGCGGTCAGCGCCTCCGGGCTCATGCGGATGCGGCCTTCCGCGACGGCGACGCGCACCGTTGCGGACTTTGCGGAGACATCGACCATTCGGGCCGCGCCGGCTTCGTCAAGGTGCGTGAGATCAGCCATTGAGCAGGGTCCGGGTTGCCGCCTCGACATCCTGTTGCATCATCAAGGACTCGCCGACGAGGAAACAGCCAATGCCGTGTGCGGCAAGGCGGTCGAGGTCTGCACGCGTCTTCAGACCGCTTTCGCCGACGACCAGATAGCCCTGGGGGAGCATGCCTGCCAGTTCAACTGACAGGTTGATATCGACTTGCAAGGTTTTGAGATTTCGATTGTTCACGCCGATCATCCTGGTCTCAAGCTGCTGGGCGAGATCGAGTTCCTCGACATTGTGGACTTCAACGAGCACATCCATCCCCAGCGCGTGCGCAGCACTTTCCAGCTCGCGCGCCAGCGGCAATTCGAGCGCCGCCATGATGAGCAGGATGCAGTCGGCACCCAGCGCCCGCGCCTCGACCACCTGATAGAGATCGATCATGAAATCCTTGCGCAACACCGGCAGATCGACGGCGGCGCGCGCGGCGCGCAGATAGCGGTCGGCGCCCTGAAACCAGGGCTGATCCGTCAGCACCGACAGGCAGGACGCACCGCCTGCCGCATAGGCACGGGCCAGCGATGGCGGGTCGAAGTCGGGGCGGATCAGGCCTTTGGACGGGCTGGCCTTCTTGATCTCGGCAATCAGGCCGAAGCGGCCGTCGGCACGCGCGGCCTGAAGTGCTGCGCAGAAGCCGCGCGGTTTGCTCGCAGCGCGGGCGTCAGCATCGAAGGCGGCCAGCGGGCGCGCAGCCTTGCACGCAGCGACATGGTCGCGCTTGTCGGCGAGGATGCGGGCAAGGGTATCACTCACCGGAAGGCCGCCCAGCGTGCCAGCAGCGCCTTTGCCGCGCCCTCGTCGATTGCCGCCGCCGCCATCTCCGCTCCCTCGCGCCAGTCGTGCGCGCGCTCCGCCACCATCAATGCTGCCGCTGAATTGATCAGCACGATGTCGCGATAGGCCCCCGGTGCCCCGTCGAGCAAGTTCCTGAGCGCCCCGGCATTGTGGCCCGGGTCGCCGCCGATCAGATCGGCCTCGCAGTGGACGGCCAGCCCCGCGTTGGCAGGCGAGACGGTCAGGATATGCGCCGTGCCGCCCTGCAACCGGGCAATGCTGCTCGGTCCGGTCACCGTGATCTCGTCCAGACCGTCGCTGCCATGCACGACCATCGCCTGCTCGCCGCCGAGCCGTGCCAATGTTTCGGCGATCGGGCGGACCCAGCGCGAGGCCGGCACACCGATCAGCTGCTGCTTCACGCCGGCGGGATTTGCGAGCGGGCCGAGCAGGTTGAAAATCGTCCGGACCCCGAGCCAGCGCCGCACGGCCGCGACACGCGCCATTGCGCCGTGATGACGTGCCGCGAACAGGAAGCCGATGCCGATCTCGTGCAGCGACCGCTCGACGGTTTCGGCGGGCGCATCGATGTCCACGCCGAGCTTGGCGAGCACATCGGCTGTGCCTGAGCGCGAGGAGGCGGCGCGATTGCCATGCTTCGCGACCGGTACGCCGCAGGCGGCAACGACGATGGCGACCGCCGTCGAAACATTGAAACTATGCTTGCCGTCGCCGCCCGTGCCGCAGACGTCGATTGCGCCCTCTGGCGCTTCGATGGTCAGTGCGCGCTCGCGCAGCGCAGCGGCGGCAGCGGTGATTTCGTCGACGGTCTCACCGCGGTCGGCGAGTTCCACGAGGAAGCGCCCGAGATCCTCGTCGTCGGACTGCCCCTCCATGATCGTTTCGAACGCCGCGCGTGCCGTCGCTGCGTCGAGCGGCTCGCGCGCGTCGGGCAGCAGCTGTGGCGCGTTCACGCGGCCTTGCGCTCGGCAGGCATGCCCGCAATCCGCATGAAATTGGCGAGCAGGGCATGGCCATGCTGGGTGGCAATGCTCTCCGGATGGAATTGCACGCCGTGGATCGGCAGCGTCGCGTGGCGGACGCCCATGATCGTGCCATCGGCGCTGCGCGCGTTGACGATGAGGCCGGCGGGCAGATCGGCCTCGGCGACGATCAGCGAGTGATAGCGCGTTGCTTCAAAGGGGGAGGGCAGGCCCTCGAACACGCCCGTCCCGTCATGTCCGACGAGCGAGGTCTTGCCGTGCATGACCGCAGCCGCGCGGGAAACGGTGCCGCCGAATGCCTGACCGATTGCCTGATGACCGAGACAGACGCCGAGGACGGGGAGCTTCGCATCGGCGGCGGCAGCGATCAGATCGAGCGAAATGCCTGCCTCGTTCGGCGTGCACGGCCCCGGCGACAGCAGGATTGCTTCGGCACCCATCGACATGGCCTGCCCGACGCCGATCTGGTCGTTGCGCACGACTTCGACGGCCGCGCCCAGCTCCATGAGATAGTGGACGAGGTTCCAGGTGAAACTGTCGTAATTGTCGATGACAAGGATCATGCCGAGCGCGTTAGCACCGGATTGCCGCGCTCGCCAACCGGAAGGCTAGGAAATCCCCAAGGTCAGGACGACATCAGCTTTTGGAGCGCCGCTTGGTCTTCGGGGCTGGCCTGACTGGTGTCGGCCTCCCGCTTTGGCGAAGCGAAATCATAGGCCTGCCAGCAGATGAGGCCGACCCAAGCCAGCGCGATCCAGCGATTCTTGAAGACGTGACGCCACATGCGACCGGTATCGGGCAGAATTTCTAACGGACCGTAAACGAGAATGCCCGGACCTTGCGATCCGGGCATTCTGCGTGACGAAGCGTTACGGCCCTGTGCCGGTTTTCCGGCGTTCCCCCTGAACCCTGGCGGGTCAGGCGACTTGCAAACCATATTCGTTCCCGGCTGTCATCGGCTTGGCGACGGGTCGATGACGCTTCTGTGTCTGCCGTGTCTCCGGTGCAACAGCCGTTGCGTGCCCGGCGGTGCGTCCGTAAACAGCCCGCCCATGCGCATGACCCGATATTTCCTCCCCGTTTCGCGGGAGACGCCGTCCGAGGCCCAGATCGTCAGCCACCAGTTGATGCTGCGCGCCGGGCTGATCCGCCAGACCGCCGCCGGCATCTACGCCTGGCTGCCACTGGGCCTGCGCGTGCTGCGCAAGATCGAGGGTGTTGTCCGCGCCGAGCAGGACCGCGCCGGTGCGATCGAGGTGCTGATGCCGACGATCCAGTCGGCCGACCTGTGGCGCGAGTCGGGCCGTTACGAGGCCTATGGCCCGGAAATGCTGCGCATCAAGGACCGGCACGACCGCGACATGCTGTACGGACCGACCAATGAGGAGATGATCACGGTCATCTTCCGCGATGCGGTGCGCAGCTACCGGGACCTGCCGCGCACACTTTACCATATTCAGTGGAAGTTCCGCGACGAGACACGGCCGCGTTTCGGCGTCATGCGCGGGCGCGAATTCCTCATGAAGGACGCCTACAGCTTCGATCTCGACGAGGAGGGTGCGCGCGCGTCTTATCGCGCGATGTTCGCTGCCTATCTGCGGACTTTTGCGGCGCTCGGGCTGAAGGCGGTGCCGGTGCGCGCGCCGACCGGGCCGATCGGCGGCGACCTCAGCCATGAATTCCACATCCTCGCCGAGACGGGCGAGAGCGAGATTTTCTATGATTCGGCGCTTGAGGACATCGCGCTCGATGCACCCGACGCCGTCGAGCGGCTGACCGCCATCTATGCGATGGAGGCCGAGGAGCATGAGAAAGTCGTCGATTGCCCGGTTCCGGCCGACCGGCTCGCGAAGCGGCGCGGCATCGAGGTCGGTCACATCTTCTTTTTTGGCGACAAATATACCAGCGACAAGGCGCTTGGCATGACCGTGCAGGGTGCCGATGGACAGCCGGTGACGCCGCAGATGGGCAGCTATGGCATCGGCGTGTCGCGGCTTGCCGGCGCGATCATCGAGGCCTGCCATGACGACAAGGGTATCGTCTGGCCCGACGCGGTGGCGCCGTTCAAGGTCGGTCTCGTCAATCTGCGCGTCGACGATGCGGCCTGTGCGGCGGCGAGCGACAATATCTACCTGCAGCTACAGGCCGCCGCCGTTGAAGTGCTTTATGACGACCGCGACGAACGCGGCGGCGCGAAATTTGCGACGATGGATGTGATTGGGTTGCCATGGCAGCTCGTTGTTGGTCCGAAGGGGCTGGAGCGCGGGGTCGTTGAGCTGAAGCGGCGTGCGACGGGTGAGAAGGAAGAGCTGAGCGTCGAGGATGCGCTGACGCGGTTGACGGCGGCGTGATCCGCACACTCCCCCGTCATCCCGGCGAACGCCGGGACCCAGTAGTCAAAATGACAATGCGCG
>CALRQP020000001.1:0-272100 GCA_943370355.1 Sphingomonas paucimobilis | reverse complement strand
GGCCATTGCGGCCCTCGCGAGAGCCGGCGCTGCCGGCGCAACGCCTTCGTCTGGCCCGCGTCCGGCCCGTTATTTGCCGACGCCCGCCATTTCTGTTGCCTCTGGCTGCCAAATTCGCCGCGCCGCTTGCCCGGCGTTGCGTGCCCTATAGGGTAGCCGGGCTGGGAAGCCCGCTAATAGCATAGCGTCCGCATCTCGGCGTTTCGCGGCCCGCAGGCCGCTTGCAGTGATCGTTCGGCGTCGCGTCCCACTCAACCGCAGGACCCATGCCCATGCTCCGCCGCCTCGCCGCCGCCGCGCTCGTCGCTTTCGCTGCCGTTGCGCCTGCCAGCGCAACAATCGTCCCCTTCGACGTGACGATCAGCGGTGGCAGTTACCGGTCATCGGCGCGGATTTATGATCCGAATACCGGCGAGACAACACTCGCCGACCCGGTCGCAGCGATCAACGGCACGCTGAGCATGACCGCCCATTTCCGGATCGATACCACCAAGGGTTTCCCGGTAATTCCAATCCCTGGTTTCCCCTTCATTTCCAATGGCGACCCGTTCATCACATCGTCGATCTCGTACGGACAGCCCTCGCTTGGGCTGGCGAACTCCGCAATCGGGAATAATGGCGCCCTTCTTGGGCAGGACGAGCCCTTCCAGATGTCCGCGTTCGACCGAATCGATACGCCGATTTACGACGAACAGGGCAATTTGCTGCGAACGATCATCTCGGGTGGGACGCACACTCTGCTATTCCACAATGTCTACGAGACCCGAATGATCGACGGCATGGCCTTTCCGATACTGACGTCGCCCGGACTCATCTACGAGCTCATCTCGGAGTACGGATTCGAAGAGCGGGATGAACGCACCGGCGTCGTCAATTCCGTGTTCTATAGAGCCTTCGGATCGGGGCAGGTCCCGGACAGCGTGCCCGAGCCGGCGAGCCTCGCGCTGCTCGGCCTCGGGCTGGCGGGGATGGCCGTCAGGCAGCGCAAGCGTGCTTGAGCCGGGAACAACCTTGCCCCGCAGACCCGGTCAGTCTTGGTTTCGCGTCGCGTTCCACTCTCTCGCAGGACTCATGCCCATGCTCCGCCGCCTCGCCGCCGCCGCGCTCGTCGCTTTCGCCACCGTTGCGCCCGCCAGCGCTGCGATCGTCACTTATAATGTGTCGACCACCACCGCCGATTTCTCCGGCGGCGGGAGCTTCGGATTTGCCGACGGTTCAGGGCCGCTGTCGTTGAACGCGACATTTACCATCGACACCTTGCAGGGGTTCGTGACCCCCTTTGGCTTCGCTCAGCAGATGACCGGGTCACCGCTCGTTTCAAGCCATGTGTCGGACAATGGGGCCGGCCTGCCGTCGGCCTTGGCCAATATTGCTTCCAGCAGTTATTGGTTCGGCGGCGAGGTCGTTCAAAACGGCAGCTTCATTTCTGCACGCGATCAATTTTCGACCGATGTGCTGGACGCAAATGGCGTCGTGATCGGAGGTAGGAGGATCGATGTTGCAAGTCAGTTGCGTCAACAGTCGTCTGGGCCGTTTCAGACGGTCGACGGAATCAGCTTTCCAATCCCGCAGGTCGGCGATCTGATTCGGCTGCAATTGGGCTACGTCGAGCAAATCGATTACTTCGATGGCGTAACACCGTCGATGATAGCGGTTTTGATCATCGACGCGACCGGCATCTACGGCGCGCAGGCGAGCGACTCCTTCAATATTTCGTCCGAAGGCCCGACCGATGCGCCCGAACCGGCGAGCCTCGCACTGCTCGGCCTCGGGCTGGCGGGTGTGGCGGTCCGGCAGCGCAGGCGCGTTGCCGCCTGACCGTTCCGCCTGCTCCGTAATCTGCCCCGACGGCCCCCATAGTTAGGGGTCGGGCGGGTTCCGACGGCGCAATACTGTCGGAAAATTTTACAGTTCGGCGCGCTCGAATCGCTAAGTTTTTGAAATCCTTTCAATCGTTTCGCTGGCACAATGTTTGCTTGCGGACCGTCGATTTCGATGACTGAGAGGCGATGATGCGCAAATTCCTTCCGTTCCTGCTGGCCCCCTTCATGCTGGCCGCGGCTCCTGCCGCCGCCGCCGTGATCTATTCGGAGGACTTCGAGGACGGGCAGTTTCAGGGCGCGGTTGACGGCGACTTGCTGCCCGGTGGCCTGCCGGGGGGCGTCGGCCTGTTCCATGTCACGCAGAACTTCCCAGCATCGGGCAATTACGCGCTGGGCGCGGTGTACAACGAGACGCCGGGGAACACCCCCAACGGAACCTATGCCGGCACGCAGATCATCCACACTATCTACTCACCGGAAATCACGCTGCCGGGTTCCGGGACGATCACGCTGAACTTCGATGCTGCCGACTACGGCCGTGGCGACAATTTCTACGACCGGTTCGACATTGGAATCTTCGCCGGCGGCAACCATTATGTAAAGGCATCAACCTTTCCGGGTTATGCCGGTCTTGGCGCGCAAATCTATGCGCAGGACAGCGGCTACACTTCGCTGTCCTCGATCATCAGCGACTTCGCCGGCCAGACTGTCCGCGTCTATATCCACTTCAGCCTGATCGACGGCTTCGGCGGTGATGCAGCCGGCGCGCGGCTCGACAATCTGAGCATCACCGGCGATCTTGAGGGCCCCGTCGATGCGCCCGAACCCGGTATGATCGGCTTGCTCGGCCTCGGCCTCGCCGGATTGGCAGCCGCGCGGCGCAAGCGCGCCTAACCCTCGCGATACCCCGGGAGCGCCCAGCCTCTGGCGAGCGCTCCCGCCCGCAGCGCGAACCCGGCCCCCGCGCCGATCAGCCCAGCGATCATCGGTGCGAGTCCCAGTGCCGACAGGCCGACGAACACGCCGGCCGCCATCGCAGCTGCCGACACATAAATCTCACGGCGCAGCAGGATCGACGGCTCACCCGCCAGCACGTCGCGCACGATGCCGCCGAAGCTCGCGGTCAGCACGCCCATGACGATCGACACGAGCGCGGGCGTCCCCGTCGACGCGGCCTTGGCCGCGCCGATCACCGCGTAAACGGCCATGCCGACCGCATCCATCCACAGCAGCGCCGCAAACGGCCAGCGGTTGGCGCGCGTCAACCAGACGGCCGCCGCGATGCCGAGGCAGACCGCGAGATAAGCCCCATTCTGTACCCAGAACACCGGCACCCCGATCAGCAAGTCGCGCAGCGTCCCGCCGCCGACTCCGGTGACGGCCGCAAAGAAGGCGAAGGTCACGATCGTATGCTTCGCCCGCGCCGCCGCCAGCGCGCCCGAGGCCGCAAACACCGCGACCCCGGCATAGTCAAGAATGGCCAGCGTCGCCGCAATCGGCGCGACGCCAGCCGCGTCAGACATGGATCGGCTTGCCCAAGACCGCCATCGCCGCTTCCTTCACCGCCTCATTGTGCGTGGGATGCGCGTGGCAGGTGTAGGCGATGTCCTCGGACGAGGCACCGAACTCCATCGCTTGCGCCGCCTGCGCGATCATCGTGCCGGCGGGCGAGGCGATGATCCAGACGCCGAGCACCCGGTCGGTCTTGGCGTCGGCGATGATCTTCACGAAGCCGTCGGTATCGTTGATCGCCTTGGCGCGGCTGTTCGCCATCATCGGGAATTTGCCGACCTTGATCTCGCCGCGCGCCTTGGCGTCCTCCTCGGTCAGCCCGACACCGGCGATTTCGGGGTGCGTGTAGACGACCGAAGGGATCACATCGTGGTTCACGATGCCGGTCAGCCCGGCGATATTCTCGGCGACGGCGATGCCCTCGTCCTCCGCCTTGTGCGCGAGCATCGGCCCCGGGATCACGTCGCCGATCGCCCAGATGCCGCGCACCTTGGTCGAGAAGTCATGGCCGGTCTCGATCTGGCCGCGCTTGTTGACCTCAAGCCCCGCCTTGTCGAGGCCAAGCCCTTCGGTGTTCGGCCGCCGTCCGATTGCGACGAGCACCATGTCAGCCTCGATCGTCTCGGCCGCACCACCCGCCGCCGGTTCGACGGTCAGCACGACGCCGGTGCCGTTGCGCTCGGCCTTGGTGACCTTGGTCGACGTGCGGATGTCGAGGCCCTGTTTCTTGAACAGCTTGGCGGCTTCCTTGCGCACCTCGCCATCCATGCCCGGCAGGATCTGGTCGAGGAATTCGACGACGGTGACCTTGGCCCCAAGCCGCTTCCACACCGACCCGAGCTCGAGCCCGATCACCCCGCCGCCGATCACGACGAGATGCCCCGGCACCTTGGGGATTTCGAGCGCCGAGGTGGAATCGAGCACCACCTCATGATCGATGGTCACGCCGGGCAGCGGGGTCACTGACGAGCCCGTCGCGATGACGATATTCTTGGCGCGCACCTGCCTGCCCGCAACCTCGACGGTATCCGCCGACACGAAAGTCGCCAGGCCCTTTAGCCAGTCGATCTTGTTCTTCTTGAACAGGAATTCGATGCCGCCGGTCAGGCCCTTCACAGCCTCAAGCCGCTGCCCGTGCATGGCGTCAAGATCGAGCTCGACCGACCCCAGCTTCACCCCGAACTTCGCCAGCGCGCCGGATGACGCCTCGGCGTAGAGCTCCGACGCGTTGAGCAGCGCCTTCGACGGGATGCACCCGACGTTGAGGCAGGTGCCGCCCAGCGTATCGCGGCTCTCCGCACAGGCCGTCTTCAGCCCCAGCTGCGCCGCCCGGATCGCCGCGACATAGCCGCCAGGTCCGGAGCCGATGACGAGGACGTCATAGTCGAAATCAGCCACAGCGGGCTCCTTACATGTCCAGCAGGATGCGCGACGGATCCTCGATGGCATCCTTGACCCGCACCAGGAACGTCACAGCCTCGCGGCCGTCGATCAGGCGGTGGTCGTAGCTGAGCGCGAGGTACATCATCGGGCGGATGACGATCTGGCCATCGCGCACCACGGGCCGATCCTCGATGCGGTGCATGCCGAGCACGGCCGACTGCGGCGGGTTGATGATCGGGGTCGACATCAGCGAGCCGAACACGCCGCCGTTCGAAATGGTGAAGGTGCCACCCTGCAATTCCTCGATCTTCAGTTGTCCGTCGCGGGCGCGGCGGCCGAAGTCGCCGATCGCCTTTTCGGTGTCGGCGAAACTGCGCTTGTCGGCATCGCGCAGCACCGGCACGACGAGCCCGCCCGGTGACGACACGGCAACGCCGATGTCGGCATAGTCGCGGTAGACGATCTCATCGCCCTCGATGGCGGCATTGACCGACGGCACGTCGCGCAGCGCCATCGTGCAGGCATGGACGAAAAAGGACATGAAGCCGAGGCGGACGCCATGCTTCTTCTCGAACAGATCGCGATATTTGTCGCGCGCGGCCATGACCTCGGTCATGTCGACGTCGTTGAACGTCGTCAGCATCGCGGCGGTGTTCTGAGCTTCCTTGAGGCGGCGTGCGATGGTCTGGCGCAGGCGCGTCATGCGGACGCGTTCCTCGTTCCGGCCGGTTGCCGCCGGCAGGCCCGCTGCATGACCGAGCCCAACCTGTCCCGCTGCCGGCATGGCGACCTGCGGGGCCGACGCGACCAGCTTGGCGCTGCCATTGTCGATCGCGGTCAGCACGTCGCTCTTGGTCAGGCGGCCATCCTTGCCTGAGGCCGCGACCGAGTCCGGGTCGATATTATAATCGCCGAGCAGGCGGCGCACGGCCGGCGAAATCGCCTCATAGTCGGGTGCAGCGGCAGGCGCGGCAGGCGCGGGCGCCGCCGCAGCCGGCGCGGGAGTCGGCGCAGGTGCCGCTGGCGCAGGCGCGACGGCCGGTGCAGGAGCCGCCGCGCGGGCGGGAACCGCAGGAGCCGCAGCAGCCTTGGCCGGGGCCGCGCCTGCCGCCTCGATGCGCGCGATAACGCTGCCGACCGCGACCGTATCGCCGACCTTCGCCATCTGCTCGCCCATCACGCCATCAATCGGCGACGGCACTTCGACGGCGACCTTGTCGGTTTCCAGGCTGACGATCGGCTCATCGGCCTTTACCGGGTCGCCCGGCTGCTTGAGCCACTGGCCGACCCCGGCTTCGGTGATCGACTCGCCAAGCGGCGGAATGGTGACGTCGGTTGCCATGCTGACCTAACCTGCGTTCTGTTTGGGTTTGAGACCGCCGCGGATCGCCGCATTGACCTCGGATTTACTCGCCCCGAGCGCCTCGGCGATGAGCTTCGCCTGTTCTGCATTGTGGCGGCGCATCAGGCCCGTCGCCGTCGCAGCGGCTGCCGCACGACCCGCATAGACGGGCCGGCTCGGCGCCGTGCCGGCACCCGCCATTGCCGCCTCGATGAACGGGGCGATGAAGCTCCACGCGCCAGCATTCTGCGGCTCTTCCTGCGCCCACACCACCGTCTTCAAATTGGTCATCCGGCGCAGGCGCACCATCAGCGGATCGCCGGGGAAGGGGTAGAGCTGCTCAATGCGGACGATGCTCGTCTTGCCGTCGGATTCGGCATCGCGCGCCTCGGCGAGGTCGTAGAACACCTTGCCGCTGCACAGGATCAGCCGCTCGATCTTGTCGTCGGCGGGCGCGTTCGGATCGCTCAGGATGCGCTTGAAGTGACTGTCACCTGTGAAGTCGGCGAGCGTCGAGACGGCCGCCTTGTTCCGCAGCAGCGATTTCGGCGTCATGATGATGAGCGGCTTGCGGAACGGCCGCACCATCTGGCGGCGCAGCAGGTGAAAATAGTTGGCCGGCGTCGTGCAGTTGGCGACCTGCATATTGTCTTCGGCGCAGAGCTGCAGATAGCGCTCGAGCCGTGCCGAGCTGTGCTCCGGCCCCTGCCCCTCGAAGCCGTGCGGCAGCAGCATGACGAGCCCATTGGCGCGTAGCCATTTGACCTCGCCGCTGGCGACGAACTGGTCGATCATCACCTGCGCACCATTGGCGAAGTCGCCGAACTGCGCTTCCCACAACACCAGCGTGCGCGGATCAGCGCCCGCAAAACCATATTCGAAGCCGAGCACGCCGAACTCCGAGAGCGGCGAATCCAGCACTTCGAAATTTGGCGCGAGGCTGTTCAGCGCGACATATTTGGAGCCGTTGACCTGATCGACCCAGACCGCATGCCGCTGGCTGAACGTGCCGCGCCCTGAGTCCTGCCCCGATAGGCGGACACTATAGCCGTCCTGCAGCAGCGTGCCGAACGCCAGCGCTTCGCCGGTCGCCCAGTCGATGCCCTCGCCGCTGCGCAGCGCCTCGCCGCGTGCCTCGACGACACGGGCCAGCGTCTTGTGGATCGCGAAACCGTCGGGAACGTGGGTGATCGCCTCGGCAACCTCGGCGATGCGGTCTGCCGAGACGCCGGTGTCGGCGGCGCGGCGCGCAGTCACCGGATCGGCAGGCTTGCCGAGACCGGCCCAGCGTCCCTCGAACCAGTCGGCCTTGTTCGGCTTGTAGGACTTCGCCCCGTCGAAATCGCTGTCGAGCCCGGCGAGATAGCTGTCGACGCTCGCCTGAACCCACGCGTCGTCGACGATGCCTTCCGCCTTCAGCCGCTCCGCATAGAGCGTGCTGATCGGCGGATGTTTGCGGATTTCCGCATACATCAGCGGCTGTGTGAAGCTCGGCTCGTCGGACTCATTATGCCCGAAGCGTCGGTAGCACCACATGTCGATAACCACGTCGCGCTTGAACTTCTGGCGGAACTCGGTCGCGAATTTGGTGACGAAGGTCACCGCCTCGGGATCGTCGCCGTTGACGTGGAAGATCGGCGCCTGGACGATCTTGCCCATGTCTGACGGATAGGGCGACGAGCGCGCGAACTGCGGCGAGGTCGTGAAGCCGATCTGGTTGTTGACGACGAAGTGGATGCAGCCGCCGGTGTTGTATCCCTTCACGCCCGAGAAGCCGAAGCATTCGGCGACAATGCCCTGCATCGCGAACGCAGCATCGCCGTGCATGAGCACGGGGATGACCTCGGATCGGCTCACATCGCCGCGGACCGTCTGCTGCGCACGCACCTTGCCGAGCACGACCGGATCGACCGCCTCGAGGTGAGAGGGGTTCGGGGCGAGCGACAGATGGACGTTGATGCCGTCGAAGGCGCGATCGTTCGAGGTTCCGAGATGATATTTGACGTCGCCCGAGCCGCCGACATCATCGGGATTGGCCGAGCCGCCCGCGAATTCGTGGAAGATCGCCCGAAACGGCTTCTGCATAACGTTCGCGAGCACGTTCAGACGGCCGCGATGCGGCATGCCGATGACAATCTCGCGGACGCCCAATTGTCCACCGGTCTTGATGACGCTTTCCAGCGCCGGAATTAGGCTCTCGCCGCCATCGAGGCCGAAGCGCTTGGTGCCCACATATTTCTTGGCGAGATAGCGTTCGAACTGCTCGCCCTCGATCACCTTGGCGAGAATGGCCTTCTTGCCCATCTCGGTGAACTGGATGTCCTTGTCGGCGCCTTCAATCCGGTCCTGGATGAAGCGACGCTCCTCGACATCGTTGATGTGCATATATTCGACGCCGACATTGCCGCAGTAGTTGCGGCGCAGCACGTCAACGAGCTGGATGACCGTCGCCGATTGCAGGCCCGCGACGCCGCCGAGGAAGATCGGCCGGTTGAAGTCCTCGGGCTTGAAGCCATGCCATTCCGGCGTCAGGTCGGCGGGCAGTTCGCGCTTGCTGAGCCCCAGCGGATCGAGATTGGCGGCGAGATGCCCGCGCACCCGGTAGGTGCGCACGAGCAGCATCGCGCGGATCGAGTCGGACGCGGCCTGCTGCACTTCCGCCGATGAAATCCCCTGCGGAGCCGGTGCTGGCGCAGCAGCGGGCGCGCTCTCGCGGCCCTTCTTCGCCTCGGCCTTCGGCTCCGGCGTCATCTGCATCGGATCAAGCGCAGCGGTCAGGCTGTCGGTCGGCGTCCCCGGCCAGTTGGCGCGCTGCCACGACGGCCCGTGCGAAATCGTCCGCTCGACACCCTCGAAGTAACGGCCCCACGACACATCGACCGACGCCGGCGCATCGAGCCACCGGTTGTACAGCGCCTCGATGAACGAGGGGCCCACGCCTTCGAGCGCCTCTGGAAGTTCGCCTTCGTAACCCATGACTCAAGTCCTATGGCCGCGGCGCTCACATAGGGGTTAACGGCCGGTTCGTCACCCGCCGTTTTCCCGTCTCGCCCATCAGGCGGCTATTCAGCCCTTCAGGACCTCGACGAGCGTGGTGCCCAGCGTCGAGGGGCTGTCGGCGACGATGATGCCGGCCGAGCGCATCGCCTCGATCTTGTCCTCGGCCCCGCCCTTGCCGCCCGACACGATCGCACCGGCATGACCCATGCGCCTGCCCGGCGGTGCCGTGCGGCCCGCGATGAAGCCGACCATCGGCTTCTTGCGGCCCTTCTTCGCTTCGGACTTCAGGAAGTCGGCGGCCTCTTCTTCAGCCGAGCCGCCGATTTCGCCGATCATGATGATCGACTTCGTCGCGTCGTCGGCAAGGAAGAGTTCGAGCATGTCGATGAAGTTGGTGCCATTGACCGGATCGCCGCCGATGCCGACCGCCGTCGTCTGGCCAAGCTTTGCCTGCGTCGTCTGAAACACCGCCTCATAGGTCAGCGTGCCGGAGCGCGACACGACCCCGACCGAGCCCTTCGAGAAGATATTGCCCGGCATGATGCCGATGCGGCACTCGTCCGGCGTCAGCACGCCGGGGCAGTTCGGTCCGATCAGCCGCGACTTCGATCCGACCAGCGCGCGCTTCACCGGGATCATGTCGAGCACGGGAATACCCTCGGTGATGCAGATGATCAGCGGAATTTCCGCATCGATCGCCTCAAGGATCGCATCGGCTGCACCCGGCGGCGGCACGAACACGACGCTCGCGTCGGCACCCGTCGCATCGCGCGCCTCGGCGACGGTGTTGAATACCGGCAGGCCGAGGTGGCTACTGCCGCCCTTGCCCGGCGCAGTGCCGCCGACCATCTGCGTGCCATAGGCGATCGACATCTCCGCATGGAAGCTACCGGTCTTGCCGGTGAAGCCCTGCGTGAGGACCTTGGTGTTCTTGTTGATCAGGATCGACATGTCTGTCCTTCAAACCAGCATCGCAGGCTGTGTCACCGTCTTTTCGGTGATCACATTGCCCGTATTCAAAGTCTCGGCCCGCTCGAACAGCACGGCGACCGGCCGTTCGCTCAGAGCCCGAGGACGGTGCTCGACGCCCTTGGGCACGACGACGAGGTCGTTCGGCCCGAGTTCAACAGCACCGTCCTCGAAATCAATCGCCATCCGCCCCTCGAGGAGCAGAAACGCCTCGTCCTCGCCGGCGTGATGGTGCCAGTCGAAGGTCTCGCCGATCACGACGACCTTGACGTGATAGCCATCCACCGCGCCCGCGACGGCCGGCTTCCAGGGAAGCGGCATCGTCTGCGCGGCCTCGGCGAGATTGCGGACGGCGGGAGGCACCCGTCAGGCCGCCTTCTTCACTTCGGCGACGATCTTCTTCGCCGCGTCGCCGAGATCGTCCGCCGACACGATCGGCAGGCCGCTGTCGGCCATGATCTTCTTGCCCTCGGCGACATTGGTGCCCTCGAGCCGCACGACGAGCGGCACCGCCAGCTTCACTTCACGCGCCGCGGCGACGACGCCCTCGGCGATGATGTCGCACTTCATGATGCCGCCGAAGATGTTGACGAGGATGCCCTTCACGTTCGGATCACCAAGGATGATCTTGAACGCCGCCGTCACCTTCTCCTTCGATGCGCCACCGCCGACGTCGAGGAAGTTTGCCGGGAACATGCCGTTCAGCTTGATGATGTCCATCGTCGCCATGGCGAGGCCGGCGCCGTTGACCATGCAGCCGATGTCGCCGTCGAGCTTGATGTAGGCGAGGTCGTATTTCGACGCCTCGATCTCCATCGCATCCTCTTCGCTGAGGTCGCGCAGCTCGGCGAACTCGGGATGGCGGTAGAGCGCATTCGAATCGAAGCTCATCTTGGTGTCGAGCACCATGAGCTTGCCGCCGCTTTCGGCGAGCGGGTTAATCTCGAGCTGCGCGCAGTCGAGCGCCACGAACGCCTTGTAGAGCTGGGTGACCAGCGTCTGGCACTGTTTGTTGAGGTCGCCGTCGAGCTGCAGCGCATAGGCAATGGTGCGGCCGTGATGCGGCTGGATCCCCTCGACGGGATCAACTGTGATCGTCGTGATCTTCTCCGGCGTGTCATGCGCGACCGCCTCGATGTCCATGCCGCCCTCGGTCGAGGCGACGATGGCGATCCGCCCGGTCGCGCGGTCGACGAGCAGCGACAGATAATATTCCTTGCCGATGTCGACACCGTCGGTGACGTACAGCCGGTTGACCTGCTTGCCATGCTCGCCGGTCTGGATCGTCACCAGCGTGTTGCCGAGCATGTCCTTGGCGTGCGCGCCGACTTCCTCGACCGACTTCGCCAGCCGGACACCGCCCTTGGCCTCGGGTGCCAGCTCCTTGAACTTGCCCTTGCCGCGCCCGCCGGCATGGATCTGCGACTTCACGACATAGAGCGGCCCCGGAAGCTGCTTCGCCGCCGCAACCGCCTCATCAACCGTCAGCGCCGCAATGCCCTTGGGGATCGGCACGCCGAATTTGGCGAGCAATTCCTTGGCTTGGTATTCGTGGATGTTCATCTTTGCGCTTCCATCCCATCCCACTGTCATCCCGGGCTTGACCCGGGACCCAGCGAAGCAAAAATGCGCGAGCGAAGCTCGCACGTCATTCGTCGGACTGGGTCCCGGCTCAAGGCCGGGATGACAGTCCCTGATCGCCTAGTTCAGGCCCGGATCAATCGCCTTGCAGGCCACCAGCAGTTCCTTCACCGCATCGACTGAGACTTGGAAGTTTGCCTTCGCCTCGTCGTTGAGCGCGATCTCGACGACCTTCTCGACGCCGTCCGCGCCGATCACGCAGGGCACGCCGACATAGAGGTCGTTGACGCCGTACTGGCCCGTCAGGTTCACCGCGGCCGGCAAAACCCGCTTCTTGTCCTTGAGATAGGCCTCCGCCATCTCGATGCCGCTCGTCGCCGGCGCATAATAGGCCGAACCCGTCTTCAGCAGCGCGACGATCTCGCCGCCGCCCGAGCGGGTGCGCTGCACGATCGCGTCGATGCGCTCCTTGGTCGACCAGCCCATCTTGATGAGATCGGGAATCGGGATGCCCGCGACGGTCGAATATTCGACGACCGGGACCATCGTGTCGCCGTGCCCGCCGAGCACGAACGCGGTGACGTCCTGCACGCTGACCTTGAACTCGTCGGCGAGAAAATGCCGGAAGCGCGCCGAGTCGAGCACGCCGGCCATGCCGACGACCATGTGATGCGGCAGCTTCGAGAATTCGCGCAGCGCCCAGACCATCGCGTCCAACGGGTTGGTGATGCAGATGACGAACGCGTTCGGCGCATTGGCGGCGATGCCCTCGCCGACCGCCTTCATGACCTTGAGATTGATCCCGAGCAAATCGTCGCGGCTCATGCCCGGCTTCCGCGCGATGCCGGCGGTCACGATGATGACATCAGCGCCCGCGATATCAGCATAGTCGTTCGAGCCCTTGAGCTCGACGTCGAAGCCCTCGACGGGGCCGCACTGCGCCAGATCGAGCGCCTTGCCCTGCGGGATGCCCTCGACGACGTCGAACAGGACGACATCGCCCAGTTCACGCGAAGCCGCGAGATGCGCGAGCGTCCCGCCGATGTTGCCTGCGCCGATCAAGGCAATTTTCTTGCGAGCCATGGCCCTCTTTCCGGAAGATAAGGTCAGAAAAACGACCGTCCGGGAGCCGTCCGGTCGAGGCGGGGCCGGGATAGGACGATTCGACAAGGGGGGCAAGGCTGGTTTCCCTCGCTTTCGCTACGTGTCACCGCGCAGCCGTCAATGCGCTTCGGCAGCCTGCTCCATCGTCGCCGGCCGCTTGAGCACGAACGGCAATGCCGCACAGGCAATGAACAGGATCGACATCAGCCAGAAGGCATCCGCATAGCCCATGACGGTGGCCTGTTCGGCGACCTGCCCGGCCATCATCCTGGCAGCCGTCGCGTCAGGATCAGCCATGCCGCGCGCCGTCGCCAGTTCGCGCATCATGTCCATGCGGGCCTGGATTTCGGGCCGCGCGAGGTTCACCGACTCGCCGAGCCGCGACCAGTGAAAATTGAACCGCTCCAGATTGACGGTGTTGATCATCGCCAGCCCGACCGCGCCACCGAGGTTGCGCATCAGCGTAAACAGGCCCGGTCCGTCCTTGAGCTGATCCGCCGGGAGCGTCGCGAAGGCGGTGTTCGAGATCGACACGATGCAGCACATCATCCCCATGCCGCGCAGCACCTGCGGCAGGAACAGTTCAGCAAAGCGCCACTCGGCGGTGATCTTCGACGACAGGAAGGTCGATATCGCGAACATCACAAAGCCACTTGCCAGCACGATCCGCGGATCGAACCGGCGCACCAGCATGCCGGCCACAGGTGCCGTCAACACCATGAAGGTCCCGGTCACGATCAGGGTCGTACCGACCTGTGTGCTCGTCAGATGGGCGATCCGGGACAGGTAGAGCGGATAGAGGTAGACGAGGCCGTAGAGCGCGATCCCGAACACCGACCCGAGCAAGGCGCCGCCCCGGAAATTGCCGTTGGTAAAGGGCTGCAGCCGCACGATGGGCTCGGGCACGGTCATGACCCGCCAGGTGAACAGCAGCGCGGCTACGAGCGTGACCATCGCTGCATTGCGGATCGTCGCGTCCTCGAGCCATTCGTGGCGAGCGCCCTCCTCCAGCACATAGTCGAGACCGCCGAGAAACAGCGCCATCGCGGCGAGGCCAATCAGGTCGATGCGCTTCAGCAGCGCCCAGTCGGGCTTGTCGATATCGACCAGCGCCCAGACCCCGAAGGTGATCAACATGCCCGGCACGACATTGATCAGGAACAGCCAATGCCAGCCGAGTGCGTCGGAAATGACACCGCCGATCGTGGGACCGAGTGTCGGGGCCAGCGTGATGATGATCGACACGAATACCATCAGCGAACCCTGCCGCCTGCGGCCGAACATCGCAAAGCCCGCCGTATACATTGTCGGGATCATCGCGCCGCCGATGAAGCCCTGAAGGGCGCGATAGATGATCATCTGATCGATCGTCGTCGCCGTGGAACACAAGAAGCTCGCGAACGTGAAACCTGCCGAAGACGCGACGAACAACCATTTGATCGACATCGCGCGCGACAAGAAGCCTGACAGCGGGATCATTACGATCTCGGCAACGAGATAGCTCGTTTGCACCCAGCTGATTTCATCCGCCGAGGCCGACAGTCCGGCCTGGATCTGCAGCAGCGAAGCCGACACGATCTGGATGTCTAGGATCGACATGAACATGCCGAACGCCATCAGGAAATAGCCGACGATTGCCTGCCACGTCGGCTTCGCCTCGGCATCCATCGCCCCACCCGGCGGCATCGTTGCCCGCGCGCCGGACGAAGCCATGCCTACTTCCGCACGTCGATGCTCGGCCGCACCGACAGCCCCGGCACCAGCCGCACGCCCATCGGCAGCGGCCGGTCGATCAGAATCTTCACCGGGATCCGCTGCACCACCTTGGTGAAATTGCCGGTCGCATTTTCGGGCGGCAGGATCGAGAAGCGCGAGCCTGCCGCCGGCGACAGGCTGGCGATCCGCCCGGTGAGTTTCGCATCGGGATAGGCATCCGCCTCGATGGTCACCGGCTGCCCGGGCCGCATCCGCGCCACCTGCGTCTCCTTGAAATTGGCGACGACATAGGCGCGCTCCAAGGGCACCACGACCATGAGCTGCTGCCCGGCCCGTACATATTGCCCGACCCGCGCCGACCGGTTGCCCACCACACCGTCCACCGGCGCTCGGATCACCGTGTTCGACAGATCGTAACGCGCGGATTCAAGCTGCGCCGCCGCGCCGCGTCCGCTGGCAACCGACGCCCCGCGCTCCGCCCCGGCCCCACTCACCCCCGACCGAGCCGCCGCCAGCGCCGCCCGCGCCTGCGCAACGGCTGCCCGACGGCTCGCTGCTTCGGCGACGGCGACGTCGTAGCGCTGCCGACTCACGAACCGGTTGCCGAGCAGGCTTTCCAGCCGCGCCCGGTCGGTCTCCGCGCGCGTTGCCTCGGCCTGCGCCGCCGTCAGTGCTGCCGCAGCCTCACTGATCGCCGCGCCGCGCGATAAGGTATTGGAGTCCGCCGCACTGACCATGCTGCGCATCCGGGCCACGTCCGCCTCGCCCATCGCGACTCGCGCGCGATAATCGACATCGTCCAATGTCACGAGCACATCGCCCGCCTTCACTGGCTGATTGTCGTCCACCGCCACGGATTTGACATAGCCCGCGATGCGCGGCGCGATCACCGCGATATCGGCCTCGACATAGGCATTGTCGGTCGCCTCGATGAACCGCCCGGTAAAATACCAGTGAGCCCCCGCCACGATCGCCGCGAGCAGGATCAGCCCGACCAGCCCGAAAAAGATATTGCGCCGCACCTGACCCCCGAACCCTGACCCGCCGCTTTTGAGCGACGGTCAGCCCGTCCGCAACCCGTCCATTTGGGCATGCCCGAGCGCCATATAGTCAGCCGACTGCATTTCCATGAGCCGCGACGCGGTGCGCTCGAATTCGAACGACCCGTCGCCGGCCGGGTAAAGGTCGGCAGGCCGCGCATCGGCGGCGATCAGCAGTTTGACCTTATGCTCGTAGAGCGCGTCGATGAGTGTCACGAACCGCGCCGCCTCGTTGCGGTTTTCCGGCCCGAGCAGCGGCACGCCGACGAGGATCACGGTGTGGAACCGCCGCGCGATCGACAGATAGTCCGCCGCACCCCGCGCCTCGCTGCACAGCCGCTTGAAGGAGAAGACCGCAACACCCTTCAGCGACTTGGGCACGAACAGCGTCCGTCCGCCCGGCACGGCGATCGTCTCCGACGGCACATGTTCGGCATCCTCCGGCCTATAGTCGGTCAGCCGGAAGAAGGCCTCGCGCACCGCCTCGGTCGCAGCCGGGCCGTTCGGCACATGATAGGTCGGCATGCCGCCCAGCCGTTCGAGCCGGTAGTCGGTCGGCCCGTTCAGCGACACGACATCGAGCCGCCCCTCGATCAACGCGATGAACGGCAGGAACAGCTGCCGGTTGAGGCCGTCCTTGTAGAGCTGGTCCGGCCGCCGGTTCGACGTCGTTACCACCGTGACCCCGGCATCGAGCAGCGCCGTGAACAGCCGCGACAGGATCATCGCATCGGCGACATTATTAACCTGCATCTCGTCGAAAGCGAGCAGACGCGCCTCCTCCGCAATCGCCGCCGCGACCACCGGGATCGGGTCGTCGCCCGACGCCTGCCGGTGCCGGTGGATGCGGTCATGCACCTCGAGCATGAACTCATGGAAATGCGCCCGCCGCTTCGACGCGACCGCCGCATGCTGGACAAACAGGTCCATGAGCATCGACTTGCCCCGCCCGACCGCGCCCCAAAGATACACCCCGCGCGGGGGTGTCATCTCCTTGGCAAACAGACGGCCGAATAGCCCCGGCTTCGGCTGCACCTCCAACTCGCGAGCCAACGCGTCGAGCGTTACCGCCGCCGCCCTCTGCTCTTCATCCGCGCGCAACTCGTTGCGCGCGACCAACGCGTCATAGCTGGCGAGGACGCCGCTCACAGACTGCGCGGCACCTTGCGCAGCGTTCCGGTGTAGGCACAGACCGGCTCGCCGTGCTGCGTGAGCATCCCGCGCACGAACAGCATCTTGCCGGTTTCCTTCATGATCTCGCCGGTCCCGTCGAGCACCTCATTGGCGCGGCCCGAGCCGAGGAAATGCGTATCGCAGCTGAGCGTCACCGCCCCCATCGTCGCCGACAGCCGGTGCCGCACCACCGCGAACATCACCTGGTCGATGAACGCCATCAGGAACCCGCCGTGCAGGAAGCCGAGGCCGTTCATATGCTGCTCGCCGGTCTCCATCTTGCAGCGCACGACGCCGGCCTCATCGGTCCGGAAATAATAGGGGCCGAGCAGTTCGGAGAAGCGGTGCCTGTGGTGCCCGTGCCACAGCGTCCAGCCCGCATAAGGGCCTTCGCTGATCTGTTCATAGGATGTCATGCGGCGGGGATAGAGCGGTGCGGGAGGCGACTCAAGCCGCCCCGGCTGGCGGGATCAAGCCACGGTCCCGCGGAACCCATCCCGCAATTCGCGCTTCAGAACCTTGCCGATGTGGCTGCGCGGCAGTTCGTCGAGGAGTTCGACGGCAGCGAGGCGCTGGATTTTGCCGAGTTTGCTGTTTGCCCACACGCGAATGTCGTCCGCACTCGCACCCTTCGACACGACAAATGCGACCGGCGTTTCGCCCCAGTTCGTTGAGGCAACGCCGACGACGGCCACGTCGCTGACGTCCGGATGCTCGCGCACGACTGCCTCGATGTCACTCGGGTAGATGTTGAAGCCGCCCGAGATGATCATGTCCTTTTTGCGATCCATGAGCGTCAGGAAACCGTCGGCATCGAAGCGGCCGACGTCGCCGGTGCGCATGAACTTACGGCCGTCGGGCGCGGTCCACATCGCAGCCGAGGTCTGTTCTGGTCGGTTGTGGTAACCCGACATCACCGCTTCGCTGTGGCCGACGATCTCGCCGATTTCGCCGGTCGGCACCTCCACACCATCCTCGCCAATCAGGCGGATGTCATGGCCGGGCGCGGGACGGCCGACGGTGTGCAGCTTGTCCGGCCATTCATGCGCGACGAGGATGCAGGTGCCGCCGCCCTCGGTCATGCCGAAATATTCGATGAGACCACCCGGCCAGCGTTTGAGCACATCGGCCTTCAGCGCCGCGCTGAACGGCGCCGAAGTGCAGAATTTCATGCGGAAGCTCGACAGGTCGGCGGAGCCGAAATCCGGGTGCGCCATAAGGCGGCTGTACTGCACCGGCACCAGCATCGTGTGGGTGACCTGGTGGGCTTCGGCGAGCCGCAGATAGTCCGTCGCATCGAATTTCTTCATCAGGACGACCGTGCCGCCCTTGGCGAGGCTTGGCAGGAAGCTGACCAGCGTGGTGTTCGAATAGAGCGGCGTCGACAGTAGCGTGACCGACGCGTCGCCATAGCCGAGCGCCTCGGCGCGGTCGACGTGGCGGGCCCGCATCGCATGACTCTGGGCGATGCCTTTCGGCGTGCCGGTGGTGCCTGAGGAGTAGATGATGTTGAACGGCCAGGCCGGATCGATGGCGACAGGTGCCGGTGCGCCGTCCGCTGCGCCGAGCCAGGAGTCGAACTGCTCGATCCGGACCACCGGGCAAGTCACCCGGTCGAGCGCCGCACCCATCTCAGCGGCGACACCAGCGTCGATGAAGAACAGCTTCGCGCCGGAGTCGGCCACCATGTCGGCGAGGCTGTCCGGGGTGGAGGAGGGGGCCAGCGGTGCGACGGCGACTCCCGCTCGCAGCGCGCCGAGGAACAGCGTCGCATAGTCGATCGAGGTCGAAGCGCAGATCGACACGGTGTCGCGCGGTTCGAACCCGTCGCGTTGCAGCGCGGCAGCGACGCGGTCCATACGCGCGTCGAGCTCGGCGTAGGTGAGCGAGAGGCTCTCTTGAACCAGAGCGAGTCGGTTGGGCGCCTCTCCGGCAGTGGTGTGGATCATGTCGGGGATGGAAGTGAAGTCGGTCACGTCGTTTACTCCGTCATCCCGGCGAACGCCGGGACCCAGCAGCAGTTGAAGAATGCACGCGGCGGCGTGCGCGGGCTACCGCGCACCCCTTGTGAACTTCTGGGTCCCAGCGTGCGCCGGGATGACGAATTTTGGTCACGGCCACCCCGCCAGCAATCCGCGCAGTCCCGTCACGAACGCCAGCGGCTGGTCGATCATGACATGATGCTCCGCCTCAGGAATGACGACGACCGGCGCGTCCGGCGCAATGCTGCGCATATGATCGGTGACCTCCTGCGGCATCAGTTTGGACCGGTCGCCCCACATGAACGCAAAGGGGCAGGTGGCGCGGCCGTTCACGTCCGGCTGGAAATTGCTCCACAGGAAGGGATCAAACTTCCAGCTCCAGCCGCCCTCGACGGCCTTCAGCGACGTCCGCGCGATGTGGTCGGCGATATAGAGATTGTCGCAGCCCTGTTCGGGGGCGAGGCGAAAGCGGGCCAGTGCCTCGGGCAGGGTCGCATAGACTCGGTGGTCGCGGCGCGTCGCGTTGGGCGGCGGCCCCATCGGCGGCATGTTCGGTGGCCGTATGGGGGAATCGACGATCACGGCGGCCCGGAGGCGCGCGCCGTGGGTCGCGGCGAGCCGCATCAGCAGGAACCCGCCGAAGCTGTGCGCGACGAACACGGGCTTTGTATCTGCTTCGAACAGCCCTTCGGCCTCGGCAACGGCGAGCGCTTCGGCGACGAAGCCGTCGGTCGTGTAGGCCGCGCGGTGGTCCGATCCCCCCATGCCCGACCAGCTCATCGCCGCGACGCGGTGGGTTTCGGCAAAGAAGGGCGCGATGAAGCTCCACCAGTCGGCGCTGGCACCGTTACCGTGCAGGAATAGCAACCCCGGCTTGCCGCATTCCCCCCAGCTCAGCGATTCGATTTGCGCGCCGTCGACCTCGACGAACCGGCGCTCGGGGGCGTCGGCGAGGGCCGTGGTGAACCAGGCGGGGGCCGGTGGCCGCTCGCCGTTGAAGCGAGCCAGCAGCGCGCGCTGGTCCTCGCTCACGCCATCTTGCCCGGCACGGTCGGATGCGACGACGACAGGCCACCATCGACGGCGATGTGCTGGCCATTGACGTAGCTCGATGCATCAGAGGCGAGGAACAGCGCAACGCGGGCGGGTTCGTCGGGTCCGGCCGCCCGCTTCAAGGGGTTGAGCTGGCCGAGCTTCGCCTCGGTGCCGCGTGCCCGTGCGCCGTCGAACCAAGCCTGCGTCATGCCGGTCTCGGTCAGGCCGGGACAGATCGCGTTGACGCGGATGCCGGTGCCTGACAGCTGATTGGCGCTCGTGGCAGCAAAGTTGATGACACCGGCTTTCGACGCCGAATAGGCGCTTCCGCCCGCGCCTGAGCGGATGCCCGCAACGCTGGCAGTGAGCACAATCGAACCGCCAGTCCCTTGCGCGATCATCGCCCGGGCCGAAGCCTGCACGGCGAGGAAAACCGCGACGAGATTGATCCGCAGCACCGTATTCCACTCATCGACGGTCTGCTCGAGCAGCGGCACCAGGCCGCCGCCGACGCCGGCATTAGCAAAGGTCGCGTGCAGGCCGCCGAGCTGCCCCGTCGCAACCGCCACGGCCTTGTCGACGATCGTCTTGTCGGAGACGTCACCGACGATCGCTTCTGCGATTCCGCCGGCAGCGCGGACCATGTCGCGCGTGGCCTCGACTTCGAACGCCTTGTCCGCGAGTACGAGCTTCGCGCCAGCCTCGGCAAACAACAGCGTAGCGGCGCGACCGATGCCGGAGGCAGCCCCCGTGATGAGTGCGGTTTTGCCGTGCATGTCGATCGTGGTCATCCGAAGCCCCTAGCCTGATTTTCGGCGACGCTAGACCGACCGCGTGCGGCGCGGCAATGCGAGAAAGAACAGGGCGGCTGCGGACAGCAGCAGCGCTGCCAGCATGGCAGCCGCCATGGGACGGGCGGTGCCGTCGTGCAGAATCCCGCCAAGGCTGGTCGCGAATGCCCCGATGCCAAACCCTGCGACCCCCGTCAGTGAGGAAATCGATCCGGACCGGGTCGGATCGACCGACAAGGCCCCTGCTGATGTGTTCGAGCCCATGAACCCATAACAGGAGAGGATCAGGAACAGCGGCACGAGCGCCCCCCACATCCCGCCGACACCGGCAATGGACAGCGCGAGCATCAACGCTACGGCGGCAATCGAAAGCAAAGTCGCCCCTGCGAGCACTTGATCGGACGACCAGCGCAGAAGCAACCGGCGATTGACCTGGCTGCCGATGACAAGACCCGCAGCATTGGTCCCGAAAATCCAGCCGAACTCCTGCGGGGACTTGCCGTAGATTTCGATGATCAAATAGGGCGATACCGCGAGATAGATGTAGAGGCATGTGCTGTTGAAAGCGCCGCACAGGATATAACCCAGCAACCGGCGATCCCGCAGGAGCGTGACAAAGGCTCCGACTGGGCTTTCGGATGCAGCGCGCGCGGCGGTTTCTTCGCTGCGCGATTCAGCGAGACCCAGCGCCACGGCGAACCCGGCAATCACCCCGAAACCGGTGAGAAGCCAGAAGATAAGCCGCCAGTCGCCGAGGGTGAGAAGATAGCTGCCCAGTAGCGGCGCGAGGATCGGTACGACACCGAACACTAGCATGATCAGCGACAGGATGCGGGCCGTCTCCTGATTGTCGAAGCGGTCGCGAATGACGGCGCGACTAACGACGAGGGCGGCGCATGCGCCGAAGCCTTGCGCGAAGCGCGCGACGGTCAGGAGCTCGACGCTGGCCGCCAGCGCGCAGGTCGCCGATGCGGCGACGTAAAGCGCGATCCCGGCGAGAATCGGCAGACGGCGGCCGATGCGGTCGGAGAGCGGTCCGTACAGCAGCTGACCGATCGCGAGACCGGCGAACAAGGACGACAGGGTCCGCTGCACCGCACCCGGCGACGCCGACAGCGCGCCGCCGATCTGCGGCATCGCCGGCAGGTAGAGGTCGATCGAGATCGCGCCGAACGCGGTCATTGCGCCGAGCAGCACGATCATCGCGACGCTCGGGTGCTGGCCGTGCCGGTGGTGTGTGGTCGGCGCGTGCATTCAACCTCTCATTCCGCCCCGGTTGCGGGCGGGCCGATATGGGCTAAGCAAAGCGCCAACGAAAGCACCGAAATTGGGAGAGCGATCATGGCAGGGTTTACCTCACGCGAAGTCCGGCTGAAGGCGCGGCCGGTCGGGCTGCCGAAGGACAGCGATTTCGAACTGGCGTCGGTCGAGCTCGGCGCGCCGGGCGACGGGCAGGTGCTGGTCCGCAATCTTTGGATGTCGGTCGATCCCTATATGCGCGGCCGGATGTACGACCGGGAAAGCTATGTGCCGCCATTCCAAATCGGCGAGGCGCTGCAGGGCGGCGCGGTCGGCGAGATCGTTGAATCAAACGACGCCAGTCTCAAGCCCGGCGACAAGGTCATGTCGTTTTTTGGATGGCGCGAGGGCTTCATCGCCCCCGCGGCCGCATTGCAGAAGCTCGACGGCGGCGCGGGCGTGCCGGTCGAGGCGTTCCTTGGCGTACTCGGCATGCCGGGGCTTACGGCCTATGCGGGCTTCCTCGAAATCTGCCAGCCGAAGGCGGGGGAGACGGTGTTCGTTTCCGGCGGGGCCGGTGCGGTCGGCTCGCTCGTCGCGCAGATCGCCAAGATCAAGGGTTGCACGGTCGTTGCGACAGCAGGCTCCGACGAGAAATGCGCCTGGCTGCGCTCGGTCGGGGTCGATCATGCGATCAACTACAAGACCTGCGGCGACCTGCTGGCGGCGGTCCGTGCGGCGGTGCCGAAGGGCATCGACTGCTATTTCGACAATGTCGGCGGCGAACATCTGGAGGTCGCCATCGAGATGGCGCGGCCGGGCGCACGCTTCGCCGAATGCGGGATGATCTCGCAATATAACGACACCGAGGCAGCGCCGGGGCCGCGCAACATGATCCAGATCGTCGGCAAGGGCCTGACCATCCGTGGCTTCATCGTGACGATGTTCCAACATCTACAGCCGCAGTTCATCGCCGAGATGTCGGGGTGGATCCGCGGCGGCAAGATCAAGTGGGAAGAGACCGTCGAACATGGCGTCGACAATGCCGCGAAGGCGTTCCTCGGGCTGTTCAGCGGCGGCAATACCGGCAAGATGCTCGTCAAACTCGCCTGATCGCGAATCGTTCAGGGGGGAGAAAGTGTTGCTTGTGCGTATAGTCTGTTGAGCAACCTTCTCCCCAAGGACCCGCATGTCTCTGAAACGCATTCCCGTCTGGGCCTGGGTCGTCGCCGCCGTGGCGATCGTCGCGGCGGTGTTCCTGCTGCGCGACCCGAAGCCCAAGGTCGAATATAAGACAGCGGCCGTCGAACGCGGCGATATCGTCACGTCGATTTCCGCGTCGGGCAAAATCCAGGCCGTGAACACCGTCGAGGTCGGATCGCAGCTGTCGGGGCAGGTGACGGCGCTCTATGCCGACTTCAACACACCGGTGAAGAAGGGGCAGATTCTCGCCCGGATCGACCCGTCGACTTTCGCGGCGCGCGAGCAGCAGACGGCGGCGCAGGCGGCGGGATCGGCGGCGCAGGTCGCGCAAGCGCAGGCGGCGGCGACCGAGGCCCAGCGCGACCTTGCGACCAAATCGGCGCTGCTGTCGAGCGGCTTCGTGACCAAGCGCAGCATCCAGACCGCGCAGGCGGCCGTGGCGCAGACACGTGCACAATTGGCGGCGGCGCGGGCGTCTGTCGCCCAGAATCAGGCGGCGCTCGCCCAGACCCGGCTCGATGTCGGGCGCACCTATATCCGCGCGCCCGTCAACGGCACGGTGATCGACCGTTCGATCAACCTCGGCCAGACCGTCGCGGCGAGCTTGCAGGCACCCAAGCTGTTCGTGATCGCTGAAGACCTGTCGCGCATGCAGGTCGAGGCGGCGGTCGACGAGGCAGACATCGGCCGGGTCAAGAAGGGCCAGTCGGTCGACTTCACGGTCGATGCCTATCCCGACGACACGTTCAAGGGCGAAGTCAGCGAGGTCCGCATCGCCGGCGTCGAGGTGTCGAACGTCGTGACCTATACGGTCGTTATCGTCGCGGCGAATCCGGACGGCAAGCTGCTGCCGGGCATGACGGCGAATGCCAACATCATCCTTGGCGAAGTGCGCAATGTGCTGAAACTGCCCGTGGCAGCGCTGCGCTACACGCCGGCGAGCGAGGCCGCGAAGAGCAATTCAGGTGGCGGACCGGCCGCGCAGGGTGGCGGCAATCCGCTCGGCGGCTCACCCGCCGGCATGTTCCGCCGCTTCGGCCGGCCCGACCCGACCGCGATCGTCGAACGGATGACCGACGGGCTGAACGTGACACCCGAGCAGCGCAAGGCGATCACCGATATCGTCGAGCAATCGATGAAGTCGGGCGGCGGTGGCGGCGGTGATCGCACTGCACGGCAGAAGGCGCGTGCGGCAATGCGGGCGCAGGTCGCGGCGCTGCTGACCCCTGAACAGCGCATCAAGTTCGAGGCGATGCAGGGGCAGGGCGGCGGCCGTGGCGGGCGTGGCGGCGGCAAGTCCGGCACCGTCTGGGTGCTCGACGACAAGGGCGTGCCGCAGCGCAAGTTCGTGCGCACGACGACGGGCGACGACGAGTTCGCAGCAGTGCGCGGCGGCCAGCTCAAGGCCGGCGACAAGGTCATCACCGGGGAGGTCGTGCCCGACGAGGACGCCGCCAAGTGAGCGCTGCGGCGATCATCGAGGCGGTCGATGTCCGCAAGGAATATCGCATGGGCGGCACCACCGTCGCGGCGCTCGCCGGGGTTAGCCTGACCGTTCAGCCCGGCGAGATGGTCGCGATCATGGGGCCGTCAGGCTCGGGCAAGTCGACGCTGATGAACCTGATCGGCGCATTGGACGTGCCGACGTCGGGCAGCATCCGCATCGACGGCGTCGCGCTGGAGACGGCGGACAGCGAAGCACTCGCCGACCTGCGCTCGCGTGCCATTGGCTTTGTGTTCCAGCAGTTCCAGCTGCTGGCGCGGCTGCCCGCGCTCGACAATGTCGCGATGCCGCTGCTCTATGCCCGCCAGTTCAAGGGCGATGCCAATGCCGTGGCGCGCGACAGGCTTGCGCGCGTCGGACTTGCCGAGCGAGCGCACCACCTGCCAACCGAATTGTCAGGTGGCCAGCAGCAGCGCGTCGCCATTGCGCGCGCGCTCGTGAACGATCCCGTCATCCTGCTCGCCGACGAGCCGACCGGGGCGCTCGACAGCCGTACCGGCGAGAGCATCATCCACCTGTTTCAGGACCTCAACGCCGGCGGCCAGACCGTCATCCTCGTCACGCATGACGAGCAAGTCGCGCGCGCCTGCGCCCGGATCGTACGCTTTCGCGACGGGCTGATCGTCGAGGACGGGGCGAACCCCGATGTCTGGCGACCCGAACCGGTCGCGGAGGCCGCCTGATGAATATCAACGCCGCCGCCCGGCTCGCCCTCGGGAGCCTGCGCGCCCACAAGCTGCGCTCGGTGCTGACGATGCTCGGCGTCATTATCGGCGTGCTGTCGGTGGTGACGATGGTGTCGATTGGCGCGGGCGCGAAGCAGCAGATCAACCAGCAAGTGAAGGCGCTCGGCACCAATATCCTGATGCTGACGACGGGCTTCGGCCGCAACGGCCCGGTCCGCACCTCGGGCGGCGGCACGCCACTCACCGAACGCGATGCCATTGCCATTGGGAAGCAGGTGTCGGGCGTCGTCGTGTCGGTCCCGGTGCGGCAGGGCGGCGGCCAGCTCGTCGTTGAGGGTGCCAACTGGTCGAGCCAGATCATCGGCACGACGACCGACATGCTGATCGCGCGCGACTGGACGCTGGCCGATGGCCGCATTTTCACGGCGTCGGAGCAGCGCGGAGGCGGCAAGGTCGCGGTGATCGGCCAGACCGTCGCCAAGCAGCTGTTCTCGAACGCGTCGCCGATTGGCCGCAGCATCCGCGTCAACCGGATCCCGCTGACGGTGATCGGCGTGCTGACCTCCAAGGGCCAGAATATGATGGGGCAGGATCAGGACGATGTCGTGGTCGTGCCGCTGAAAACCGCGCAGTCGCGGCTGCTTGGCGGCGGCAACCGTGCGCCCGGCGAGGTCAATCAGATCATCATCAAAGCGGTGTCGGGCGCGGCGCTGACGCAGGTTCAGCGCGACGTCGATGCGCTCATGCACGAGCGCCAGCGGCTCGCGCCGGATGAAGCGGCGAGCTACAATCTTCGCAACCTCAGCGAGTTGCTGGCTCTCAGCACCGCAACAACGGGCGTGATGACGGCGCTATTGTCCTCGATCGCCAGTGTCGCCCTGGTCGTCGGCGGGATTGGCATCATGAACATCATGCTGGTGTCGGTGACCGAAAGGACCCGCGAGATCGGGCTCCGCATGGCCGTCGGCGCCCGGCCCGGCGACGTGCTGCTGCAATTCCTCACCGAAGCAGCGATGCTATCACTGCTCGGCGGCGTGATCGGTATCGCGCTCGCGATCCCGCTGTGTTTCGCCATCGCGACCTTTGCGGGCTGGACAGTGACGGTCGCGCCGCAGGTCGTGATTCTGTCGATTGTATTCTCAGCGGCCATCGGCCTGATCTTCGGCTTCTATCCGGCCCGCCGCGCCAGCCGACTGATCCCGATCGAGGCGTTGCGCTACGACTAGACGGCGCGCAAACTGCGACGATGAAGAGTCTCGTTCCGCAAGCTGCCCATGCTGCGCTCGTCACCGGCGACCATGACGACCGGGCGCGCCAGGATTTCGCGTTCACGCTGCGCAATCTTGTGACCAGCGAGTGGATGCCTGGCACCCGAACGGTGTTCGACCGCCGCGCTGGCCCCGCCTATGCAAAAGCACATGGCACGCCGCCTGCAACGCCGCGCGACATCCGGGCGGCGATGGACGCGGACAGTTGGTATCGTTTCTACCTGTCGGCGCGGCGGACCAGTCAGGAGCTGATCTGGTCGAGCGTCATTCCGGCGGTTGAGGCGGCAGAACCTGCGGGGTCTGCTGAGCCGGCGGGCGGGTCGCTGAGCCTCGATCCTGCGGTGGTTGCGCCGCGCTATGTGTCGGCGATCGACATCCACTGCATGCCCGGCGGCTATGCCGAAGACCGTGGCGACGCGGCGACCGGTGCCGTCTATGACCGCGGCGTCCATCTCTACATGTCGGGGTTGATGGGGCCGCTGAATGATGTTGTCGGGCGGCTGGGTGCGGGCTGGCTGAAGGCCAATCACCCGGACTTTGCGCCGAAACGCATTCTCGACATCGGCTGCGCGGTCGGCCACGCGACGCTGCCCTATGCCGACGCTTATCCTGACGCCGAGCTCCATGGCATCGATGTCGGTGCGTCGCTGCTACGTTATGCGCATGTCCGCGCCGAATCGCTCGGCAAGGCGGTGCATTTCCATCAGATGGATGCCGAGCGCACATCCTTCCCCGATGCGCATTTCGACCTGATCACCAGCCATATCGTGCTGCACGAGACCTCAACGCGGGCTCTCCCAGCAATTTTCGCCGAATGCCGCAGACTGCTGCGGCCCGGCGGGCTCATGCTGCATATCGACCAGCCGCGCTTTGACGGCGCCGACGCGTGGGGGACATTCCTCCAGGAGAATGAGACTTACTACAACAATGAGCCATTCTGGCGGCGCTATCGGAACACCGATCTTGTCGATGTGGCCCGGTTAGCAGGTTTTGCGGCGGACGAGATCGAAACCGACATCCTCGCAGCGGCCGTCGTGCAACAGAGCCAGAACAACCAGAAGCTCACGCCCGAGCAGGACGCCGCGCGCAAACGCGGCTTCGGGCTGATTGCGGGCTGGAAACGCGCATGAGCCTGCCATCGAGCGTCCGCGGCAAACGGCCAGCCTTTCACGAGCAGGCGAGCATCGACCGGCTGATCGCCATGGTGCTTGCCCTGACCAGCGAGGTCAGTGTGTTGTGCGACCGGCTCGACACCATCGAGACGCTCGGCGAAAGAGCTGGATGGCTCGCGGGCGGCGCAATCGATGCGCACGTCCCATCACAGGACGAACGCGCAGCGCGGGAGGCACGCCGCGAAGCGATGCTCGCGCGCGTCTTTCACATCCTGAAAGCCGAGATCGCCGGGCTGGAGGGCGCGGAAGACTATTGGACGAGCATCGCCGATATCGAGGAGGGTGCCGTCTAGCTTGCGCAACCGACCGCGTGTTCGCCCTTCGCGCGAAGGGCTGCGACTTCCGCCTTCGCCGCATCAACATCGGCGCGAAAATCGGGCCGAGCCGCAAGGCGCGCAAACACCGCGCTGCCAAGCATGCGTCCGGCCATCACATCGCTCGGATAGTGAACGCGGCAGGCAATGCGGTGGTCGCCGACGGCGGCGCCCCAGGCCAGCGCCTCGGCGGTACGATCGGGCGCGACCTCGCTCATGATCATGCCCCAGATCCAGCCCGTCGCGGAATGGCCGCTCGGGTAGGACCAGCTGAGCCCCTTGGCGAGTTCATCGGCCGGATAGCAGGTCTCGGGGTTCTTGTCGGTGGTGAATGGACGAGGGCGCTTCCAGACATTCTTCGACTGGTCGCTGGCTGCGGCCAGGTCGATCCCGGCGCGCAGCATCAGGCGGTAAAAGGCCGGTGCATTTTCGGGCGTCAGATTGGCGTCGATTGCGCAGAGCATCCGGACCCGAGCTTCCGGCGAGCGCATGTGCAGCTCGGCGACTGCAGCCTTCCACACCGCAGGATCGGTATGCGCCTTGGCGGCATCGATCGCGGCGCGATCCGCCTTGCCGGCCGGCGAATTGTCCGCAGGCGGCGGCGGAATATAGCGCGCTGCATCGACGACATCACCCTTGGCCAGATAGCCCGGCGGCACCATCGCCTGTTGCGCCCAAAGCGCAGTCGCGGCCAGCAGTGCTGCCCCTGCGATCAAACCGGCCTTCATACGCATTGCGCTTGTCTCCTTTTGCGGTAGCATCGATGCACGGCGATTGGGGGGCAGTGCAATCCTGTTTTGCCGTTCTGTGTGCACAGACTGCGTGACAGTTTTGCCGCAGACCTTGATGTTTCGAGTCCGAGCGATGATCTTTTCAACAAGTGCCCTCGTTTCCCGAGGACCCGATTGACGAAAGAGCAAGCGTTCCATGCCGTCATTTGCCCGAGAGCTCGAACATACCCTCCACAACGCACTCGCCGAGGCGAGTCGCCGCCATCATGAATATGCGACGCTCGAACATCTGCTGTTCGCGCTGATCGGCGATCAACATGCGAGCGCGGTGATGCGCGCGAGCGGGGTCGATCTCGACGAGCTCGGCAATCAGGTCACGCTGTACCTCGATACTGAGCTCGACACGCTGAAAGCCGACGCGACGGTCGATCCGTCGCCGACCGCCGGTTTCCAGCGCGTCGTGCAGCGTGCCATCCTGCACGTCCAGTCGTCGGGCCGCGACGAGGTTACCGGTGCCAATGTGCTCGTCGCGCTGTTCTCCGAGCGCGAGAGCCATGCGGTGTTCTTCCTGCAGCAGCAGGACATGACCCGGCTCGATGCCGTGAGCTACATCAGCCATGGCATCGCCAAGGCACCCGGTATGGGCGAGACCAAGGCCGTGCGCGGGGCCGACAAGGGTGAAGAGCCCGAGGCGAAGGAAGCCAAGAAGGACGGCGGCAAGGGCAATGAGAGCGCCCTCAAGCAGTTCACCGTCAACCTCAACGAGAAGTCGAAGCTGGGCAAGGTCGACCCGCTGATCGGCCGCATGGCCGAGGTTGATCGTACGGTGCAGATCCTCTGCCGTCGCTCAAAGAACAACCCGCTCTATGTGGGCGAGCCCGGCGTCGGCAAAACCGCGATCGCCGAGGGGCTGGCACGCAAGATCGTCGAGGGCGACGTGCCCGAGGTGCTGCTGCCTGCCGTGATCTATTCGCTCGACATGGGAGCGCTGCTCGCGGGCACGCGCTATCGCGGCGATTTCGAGGAACGGCTGAAGGCTGTTGTGAGCGAACTGGAGAAGCTGCCTGACGCGGTGCTTTTCATTGACGAGATCCACACCGTCATCGGCGCGGGCGCTACCTCGGGTGGCGCGATGGATGCGTCGAACCTGCTCAAGCCGGCGCTGTCGTCGGGGGCGATCCGCTGCATCGGGTCGACGACCTACAAGGAATTCCGCAACCATTTCGAGAAGGACCGGGCGCTGCTGCGGCGCTTCCAAAAGATCGACGTCAACGAGCCGAGCCTCGAGGACACGGTCAAGATCATGACCGGTCTGAAGCCCTATTTCGAGGAACATCACAAGGTCCGCTATACGTCCGAAGCGATCAAGGCGGCGGTCGACCTGTCCGCGCGTTACATCAACGACCGCAAGCTGCCCGACAAGGCGATCGACGTCATCGACGAGGTCGGCGCGTCGCAGATGCTGGTCGCGCCGAACAAGCGCAAGAAGGTGATCACCGCCAAGGAAGTCGAGGCTGTCATCGCGACGATGGCGCGCATCCCGCCGAAATCGGTCTCGACCGACGACACCAAGGCGCTGGCGACCTTGAACGGCGACCTGAAGCGCGTCGTGTTCGGTCAGGATGCGGCGATCGACCGGCTGTCTTCGGCGATCAAGCTGAGCCGGGCAGGCTTGCGCGAACCGAACAAGCCGATCGGCTCCTACCTGTTCTCGGGGCCGACCGGCGTCGGCAAGACTGAAGTCGCGCGTCAGCTAGCGTCGATCCTCGGCATCCCGCTGCAGCGCTTCGACATGTCGGAATATATGGAGCGCCATTCGGTCAGCCGGCTGATCGGCGCGCCGCCGGGCTATGTCGGCTTCGACCAGGGCGGCCTCCTCACCGACGCCGTCGACCAGCAGCCGCATTCGGTGTTGCTGCTCGACGAAATCGAAAAGGCGCATCCCGACCTGTTCAACATCCTGTTGCAGGTGATGGATAACGGCAAGCTGACCGACCACCACGGCAAGACCGTCGATTTCCGGAACACCATCCTGATCATGACGACCAATGCCGGCGCCGCCGATATGGCCCGAGAAGGTGTCGGCTTCGGCAACAACAGTCGCGAAGGCGAGGACGAAGAAGCCATCAAGCGGATGTTCACGCCGGAATTCCGCAATCGCCTCGATGCGGTTGTGGCGTTCGATTATCTGCCGCCGGCGGTCGTCTCGATGGTCATCGACAAGTTCGTGCTGCAGCTCGAATTGCAGCTGAGCGAACGCGACGTGCACATCGCCCTCGACGACGAGTCGAAGGCGTGGCTCATCGAGCGCGGCTACGACAAAATGTATGGCGCGCGGCCGATGGCGCGGCTGATCCAAGAAAAGATCAAGCAGCCGCTCGCCGAGGAACTGCTGTTCGGCAAGCTTGTCCACGGCGGCGAAGTCCGTGTGCATCTGAAGGACGGCAGCCTGGCCTTCGAGGTGACGGCGGCCGCGCCGAAGCCGAAGCGGGGATCGAAGAAGAAGGTGCCGGAGGCGGCTTAGTCGCCGCCCTCTGGCATCAGTCGCTCAACCATATTCTGGATGAGTGTCGTGACGGTCGCGCGATCGGCTTCCGGGTCGCGGACGATGCGGACTGCGATGCCTTCGAACAGGATCGAGAAAATCTCAGCCCGGGCAGCGACGCCCGGGCTGTCCACATCTTCACCGGTTGCCTGCGCCATCATCGTCTGAAGCACCGCGCGGATCTCCGCATCGGCGGCGCGGACGATGTCGGCGACATGGGGGTTGCGCAGCGCCTCGGCGCGAACCTCGAGGAACAGCGCCGCGCGAGCGGGGTCTGACGCCACGGCGACAGCCTCCTCGGCGCAGCGTATCAACATCGCCCGCCCGGCCTCCGTTTCACGGTGGAAGGCCGCAAAGCGCTGATGCGCATGCGCAACATCAGCGGCGACAATCGCCGCGATGATCGCCTCCTTGCTCGAGAAATAGCGGTAGATGTGCCCGACGCTCATACCGGCCGTTTCGGCAATCTCAGCCATGCTGGCGGCATGGAATCCATGCTGCCGAAAGCACTCTGCGGCCGCGTCGAGCACCTGTCGGCAACGGACTTCACGTCGTGTTGCAACCGAAACGCAATCTCGGCCGTTCATGGAGTCTCCCCGGCGTCCTGGGCTCGTTGCGTCCCTGCTTGACAGTCGCTGCCTAGCTGAGTAGCGGTCAAATCTCAAGAGTGAACGTTCACTCTCACACGGACGCCCTCATGCCGCAACCGCATCTTTGCAATATCGTCATCGGCACTTTGCTCCTGACGCTGGCTGCGTGCGGCCAGAATGGGGGCGCGCCTGCGGGCGGGCCCGGGGCCGGCGGACCGCCACCTGTCACGGTCGCCACGCCGCTCGTGAAGCGCATCGTCGATTGGGACGATTATTCAGGCCGGTTCGAAGCCGTGAGCACCGCCGAAGTGCGGCCACGCGTGTCGGGCTATATCCAGTCGGTGAACTTCCGCGACGGCCAGTTCGTCCGTACCGGCGACCTTTTGTTCCGTATCGATCCGCGCCAGTTCAAAGCCGATTATGATCAGGCGAAGGCTGACGAGGCGCGCTTTGCGGCGGCTCTCGTGCTCGCGAAGCAAAATGAGGGTCGCGCCGAAAAGCTTTTCGCAGCCCAGGCGTCGAGTCGCGAGGAATTCGACAATGCCCGGGCGGCGGCGCGGCAGGCTGCGGCAGCGCTCGGGGCTGCAAAGGCGGCAACGGCTGTCAAAGCACTCGATCTGTCGTTCACGCGTGTGACCGCGCCGATTTCCGGCCGGGTGTCGGATCGCCGCCTGTCCACCGGCAATTATGTTACGGCTGGGCAGACGCCGCTCACCACCATCGTCACGCTCGACCCGATCCACTTCATCTTCGAGGGGTCGGAAGCGGTCTATCTCAAATATCAGCGCGCCAACCGCGCCGGCACCCGCCCCTCATCGCGCATCTCGCCCAACCCCGTCGAAATCCGGCTCGGCGACGAAACCGCCTACCGCTGGAAGGGCAAGATGGATTTCGTCGACAACGCGCTCGACCAAGGGTCCGGCACCATTCGCGGTCGCGCGGTAGTCCGCAATCCTGACGGCTTCCTGACACCGGGCCTGTTCGGCCACATGCGCCTGCTTGGCTCGGGGGCTTATGATGGGCTGCTGATCCCCGAATCGAGCGTGGTGACCGACCAGATCAACAAGGTTGTGCTGGTCGTTGGCAAGGACGGCAAAGCCGCAGCGCGACCGGTCCAGCTCGGGCCTATCGTTGACGGCCTCCGTATCGTGCGGTCCGGCCTCCAGCGCACTGACCGCGTGATCATCGAAGGCGTTCAACGGGCGCGGCCCGGAACGCCTGTGCAGGCCAGACTTGGCCGGATCGTACCGCCGGCCCCCGGCATGTCGCCGGCCGCCGACGCGCCGAGTATCGTCACCCAGCCTGCTTCGGACGCGACGCCCGTCGAGGACGTTCCGGCCATCCGGCGCTGAGCGGCAGAGCGATGCGCTTCAGCCATTTCTTCATCGACCGGCCGATCTTCGCCGGGGTGATCTCGATCTTCATCGTCCTGATCGGGCTCGTCGCCTATCCAACTCTGCCCGTCGCGCAATATCCCGAGATCGCACCGCCAACGATTGCCGTCACGGCGAGCTATGCCGGTGCGTCCGCCGAAGTGCTGGCTGAAACGGTCGCCCAGCCGCTCGAGCAGGAAATCAACGGCGTCGAGAACATGCTGTACATGACCTCGTCCTCGACGGGCGACGGGCGTGTGACGGTGAACGTCGTGTTCAAACTCGGCACCGATCTCGACAATGCGCAGGTGCTCGTACAGAACCGCGTCGCGTCGGCGGAGCCGCGGCTGCCGGAGGATGTGCGCCGCATCGGCGTCACCACGCGCAAGAACACGCCCGACATTTTGATGGCTGTGTTCCTGACCTCACCGGACAAGTCGCGCGATATTTCCTACCTCGGCAATTATGCGCGGCTGCAAGTCGTTGACCGTATCTCGCGGCTCGACGGCGTTGGCGGCGTCAATCTTTTCGGTGCGCGCGATTATTCGATGCGGATCTGGATCGACCCGGAGAAGGCCGCGTCACGCAATCTCACGGCCGGCGAAATCGTCACTGCCCTGCGCGGCCAGAATGTGCAGGTCGCGGCCGGTACGATTGGCGGACCGCCGTCCGGACCGGGCTCATCCGGCTTCGAACTCAATGTGCAGACCACCGGGCGGCTCAGCCAGCCCTCCGAGTTCGGCGACATCGTCATCAAGAGCGACTCGTCGGGCCGGGTCACGCGCGTCTCCGATGTCGCTCGCATCGAGGTCGGCGCGCAGGATTACAATACCAACGCCTATGTCGACGGGGATGCCGGAATCGGTCTCGGCATCAGCCAGCGACCGGGGTCGAACGCGCTCGCGACCGCGGCAGCAGTCATCAAGACGCTGGACGAACTTAAGACCAAATTCCCGGCCGGCGTTGACTATGTCATCCCATACAATCCGACGGTCTATGTCGCGGAATCGATCGCGCATGTGCAGAGCACATTGATCGAGGCGGTGCTGCTCGTCGTGCTCGTCGTGCTGGTGTTCCTGCAGTCGTGGCGCGCGGCGGTGATCCCGATCATTGCCATCCCGGTTTCGCTGATCGGTACCTTCGCGGTCATGGCGGCATTCGGCTATTCGCTGAACAATCTTTCGCTGTTCGGGCTGGTCCTCGCGATCGGCATTGTCGTCGACGATGCGATCGTCGTCGTCGAAAATGCGGAGCGTAACATTGAAGCCGGCATGACCCCGCACGACGCCGCGTTCAAGACGATGGACGAGGTTGGCGGCGCGCTGATCGCCATCGCGCTGGTGCTGACGGCGGTGTTCGTTCCCACCGCGCTGATCTCGGGCATTTCCGGCCAATTCTACAAACAGTTCGCGTTGACGATCGCGTCGGCGACGCTGCTGTCGATGCTGGTGTCGCTGACGTTGTCGCCGGCGCTTGCCGCGCTGCTGCTTCGGCACAAGGGGCATGACGCGCCGCCGCCCGGCTGGCGTGGTGCTCTGGCCCGTGCGGGTACCCGATTCAACGAAGGTTTCGACCGGCTCAGCCATCGCTATGGCGACACGACAGGCAAGCTGGTGCGCCGCGTGCCGCTCATGCTCATCATCTACGCGGGATTGCTGCTGCTCGTCGGATGGCGCTTCTATGCGACCCCGACCGGATTCATTCCGGCGCAGGATCAGGGCTATCTGATCGGTGTGGTGCAGCTCCCGCCGGGCTCGTCGCTGAACCGCACCAACGCTGCGACGATTGAGGCACGGAAGATCGTGCTCGGCACCAAAGGCGTCGACGGCGTCGTCCAGATTGTCGGGCTCGACGGCGCGAGCTTTTCCAATGCGCCGAACGCCGGCACGATGTTCATCCGGCTGAAGTCCGCCGAGGACAAGCGCAAGCTCGGCACCTCGACGCCGGAAATCATCGGAGCGTTGCAGAAGCAGCTCGGCGGCTTTCCCGACGCCAATATCCTCGTCATTCCGCCACCGCCTGTCCGCGGCATCGGCACCGGCGGCGGCTATAAGATGATGATCCAGGATCAGGGCGGTCGCGGCTATAAGGCGCTTGAAGCAGCGACCATGGACATGATGATCGCGGCCAATCAGGATCCCGCGCTGTCCAGCGTGTTCAGCCTGTACAACACGGGCACGCCGCGCCTGTTCGTCGATGTCGACCGTACCAAGGCGCAGATGCTCGGTGTGCCGCTGCCCGACCTGTTCGGCACGCTGCAGACCTATCTGGGCTCGTCCTACATCAACGACTTCAACCTCGTCGGGCGCACCTACCGCGTGACCGCGCAGGCGGATGAGCCGTTCCGCAACGATCCGTCGGACATTGCGAACCTCAAGGTACGGTCATCGTCCGGCGGCATGGTGCCGATTGGATCGGTCGCAACGGTCCGCGACGAGAGCGGCCCCTATCGCGTGGTCCGGCATAACCTGTTCCCGGCCGCCGAATTGCAGGGCGATACCAAGCCCGGCTATTCGTCAGGCCAGGCGCTCGCCGCGATGGAAAAGCTCGCCAACGAACGGCTGCCTGATGGGTTCGGGTTCGAGTGGACCGAGCTCGCCTATCAGCAGAAGCTGGCTGGAAATACCGCAACGCTGGTGTTCGGCATGGCGGTGGTTTTCGTGTTCCTGCTGCTCGCGGCGCAATATGAGAGCCTGACGCTGCCGCTCGCGGTCATCCTTATCGTGCCGATGTGCCTGCTGGCGGCGATCCTGGGCGTCAATTTGCGCGGCATGGACAATAATATCCTGACGCAGATCGGCCTGGTCGTGCTCGTCGGACTTGCGGCCAAGAACGCCATCCTCATCGTGGAATTTGCGGCGCAGAATGAGGACGCTGGCGAAACGCGGTGGGATGCCGCGGTGCATGCCGCGCGCACCCGCCTGCGGCCGATCCTGATGACGAGCTTCGCGTTCATCCTTGGCGTCGTGCCACTGGTCATCGCCAGCGGACCTGGCGCGGAAATGCGGCAGGCGCTCGGCACGGCAGTGTTTTTCGGCATGATCGGGGTGACGATCTTCGGCCTGCTGTTCACGCCGGTCTTCTATGTCGCGACGCGGTCGCTCGCGGATGGTGCGGAATGGCTCAAGGCCAGGCTGGCCCGCAAGCCGGCGGAGGACGCAGCATGAAGCGCGCGCTCGCCATGACCAGCGCGCTGGCGCTCGCCTCCTGCGCCGTGGGGCCGAATTATGTGAAGCCGCAGCCGGCACCAGCGGCCGCCGCAGCCTTCACCTCGGCGGCGGCGCCGGTCTTTGATCCTAGCAAGCCCGAGGGCGCGTGGTGGCGGCTGTTCAACGATCCGGCGCTCGATGCGCTGATCGCTCAAGCCTTTGCTGCCAATACCGACCTGCGCGTCGCTGCCGCCAATCTCGAGCGCGCGCGTGCGCTGCTGTCGGAAGAGCGCGCGGGCCGGCTGCCGTCGACCGATGTCAACGCTTCGGCCACCCGCCGCCGTGTCAATGGCGCTAGCAGTTCGGGAAGCGGTGGCGGCGCGAGTGTCCGTGGCGCCCGGACGCTGAACTTTTATTCGGCGGGCATCGATCTCAATTATGAAGTCGACCTGTTTGGCAGGGTCAGCCGCTCGATCGAGGCGGCGCGCGCCGACCGCGACCAGCAGGCAGCTTTGCTCGACGATGTGCGAGTCACCGTCGCTGCCGAGACAGCCCGCGCTTATGCCGACGCTTGTGCTGCCGCACGCCAGCTGGCCGTCGCGCGCGAAACCGTCGCGATCCAGCAGCGCACCTTTGCACTGACCGAAACCCGATATCAGATCGGCTCAGGATCACCGCTCGACGTAGCGCGCGGGCGGACGCTCGTCGAACAGTCGCGCGCCAACGTGCCGGCATTCGAAGCGGCGCGGACGGCGGCGCTTTACCGCCTCGCCGTGCTGACCGGCCAGCCACCTGCCACGCCGCTCCCGGTCGCTGCTGCCTGTATGGCCGCCCCCGAAGTGACGACGCCCATTCCGGTCGGCGATGGTGCTGCGCTGCTGGCGCGCCGGCCTGACGTGCGTGCGGCAGAGCGGGCGCTTGCCGCCGCTACGGCGCGCATCGGGGTCGCCACCGCATCGCTCTATCCGAGCATTTCGCTGGGCGGGTCGGCTGGCACCTCAGCGCTGCGCTTCGGCGACCTCGGCAAGAGCGATAGCTTCACCTTCAGCATCGGCCCGCTGATCAGCTGGAGCTTCCCCAATATTGCCGTGGCCCGCGCCCGCATTCGCCAAGCCAAGGCGTCGACACAAGCGCAGCTTGCGACCTTCGACGGTGCGGTGCTTGAAGCCCTTCGCGATACTGAGACGGCACTCGACGCCTATGCCCGTGAGCTCGATCGCCGCGCGAGCCTGCGCCGCGCGCTTGCTGACGCGCGGGAGGCATCGCGGATCGTCACGCTCCGTTACAATGCCGGTTCGCAAAGCCAGCTTGACGTGCTCGACGCTGAGCGCACGCGCGCACAGGCGGAGGCGCAATTGGCGGCGTCCGACGCGCAAGTCGTCACCGACCAGATCGCACTATTCAAGGCGCTGGGCGGTGGTTGGGAAACGGCGGCAGCGACGCCGACCAATTAACGGGCTGCCACGCCCGGCACGCGCTATAAGTATGTGATACGGATCTTCGCCGCGGCTGCGACTGCGGCAGCACGTGCAGCGTCTACTGTTTCTGCCTTGGCAAGTGCCACCCCCATGCGGCGGTTGGGGCGGGTCACCGGCTTGGCGAAGATTCGCACATCGACCGATACATCCAGCGACGGCGGCGTTAGCGCCTCGGCCAATCCCTCAAAACGGAAGTCGGCGCAGTCGCGGTCGGCGAGGATGACCGCCGATGCCGACGGGCCGTGCAGTGTAACGCCGGGAATCGGCAGGTTCAGTATTGCGCGGGCATGCAGGTCGAATTCAGTCAGGTCCTGCGAAATCAGCGTGACCATGCCGGTGTCGTGCGGCCGTGGCGACAGCTCGGAGAAGATCACATCCTCGCCCGCCACGAAAAATTCGACTCCGAACAGGCCGTAGCCGCCAAGGTCGTCGACCACGGCTTTCGCCATGGCCTGCGCGTCGGCCAGCGCCTTTGCCGACATCGGCGCGGGCTGCCAGCTTTCCTGATAGTCGCCGCGCTCCTGCCGGTGCCCGATCGGCGGGCAGAAGATCACGCCGGTGCGCGTGCGAATGGTCAGCAGCGTGATTTCATAGTCGAAGGCGATGAATTCCTCGACGATGACCTTGGCGCGATCGCCGCGCATGTTGGCGACGGCATAGTCCCACGCTTTCGCCAGATCGCCGGCTTCGCGAACCGTGCTCTGCCCTTTGCCGGAGGACGACATGACCGGCTTGATCAGACAGGGCAGGCCGGTGCGCCCGGCGGCAGCACGCACCTCCTCGAGGCTCTCGGCATAGCGATAGCGCGAGGTGCGAAGACCGAGCGATCCGGCGGCCAGTTCGCGGATGCCGTCGCGGTTCATTGTCATCTGCGTCGCGCGAGCTGAGGGGACGACGTTGCGCCCCGCCGCTTCGACCTCGGCGAGGATTTCGGTGCGGATCGCCTCGACCTCCGGCACAATGAAATCGGGATCATGCTTCGTGATGGCCGCCCGCAACGCATCGCCGTCGAGCATCGAGAAGACTTCATAGCCGTCGGCAAGCTGCATCGCGGGTGCCCCGGCATAGCTGTCGCAGGCGATCACATGGGCCCCGAGCCGCTTCGCCGAAATGACGAACTCACGGCCGAGTTCGCCCGAACCGAGCAGCAGGATGCGGGAGGTAAAGCTCATGCCAGGCGCTCCGCATGCCAGCGGAGGTGGTCCTCGATGAAGCTGGCGATAAAATAGTAGCTGTGGTCATAGCCCGGCTGCAGCCGCAACGTCAGCGGGATGCCGGCTTCCGCGCAGGCCTTGGCGAGCAATTCCGGGCGAAGCTGTTCGGCGAGGAACGGGTCGGCCTCGCCCTGATCGACCAGCAAGTCAGGCAGGCGTGCGCCATCCTCGATAAGCGCCACCGCATCATGCGCCCGCCATTTGGCGCGGTCCGGGCCGAGATAGGCGGTGAGCGCCTTCACGCCCCACGGCACCTGCGAGGGCGCGACGATCGGCGCGAAGGCCGAGACTGAGCGATAGCGGTCGGGGGCCGCGAGCCCGAGCGTCAATGCGCCATGGCCCCCCATCGAATGTCCCGTGATGCCCTGCCGGGTCATGTCGGCGGGAAAATGCGCCGAGATCAGCTGCGGCAATTCCTTGGTCACATAGCTGCGCATCCGGAAATGCGGCGACCAGGGTTGTTCGGTCGCATCGACATAGAAACCAGCCCCCTGCCCGAGGTCATAGGCTTCGTCATTGGCGACGCCCTCGCCACGCGGCGAGGTATCGGGCGCGACGAGCATAAGCCCGAGTTCAGCGGCGACGCGCTGCGCGCCGGCCTTCACCGTGAAATTCTCCTCGGTGCAGGTCAGCCCCGCGAGGCACCACAGGAGCGGGAAAGGTCCTTCGCCAGGCGGCGTGAACACGGCAAAGCGCATCGGCGTTCCGGTTTCGGCTGAGCTATGCCGGTAGATACCCTGCGTGCCGCCGAAGCAGCGCGAGGTCGAAATCGTCTCGAATGGCATGAGCTAAGCGACCTTCGCAGGAGGGGTAAGGACGGCGCCGACATGCGCGATGCCGCGCCGGGCAGCGATCCGGGTCTGGCGCTCGCGCTCGGCGTAACCGGCGCGCTGTTCGTCGGAGCGGCTGGCGTGGCAGGCCGGGCAGCTGACACCCTCGACATAGTGCGGGGAGGCGCGGTCGTGTGGGCTCACCGGCATCCGGCAGGCGCGGCAAAGTTCGTGCGTGCCCGGCGCGAGGCCGTGGCCGACCGCGACGCGCTCGTCGAATACGAAGCATTCGCCGGTCCAGCGACTTTGCTCGTGCGGGACTGTTTCCAGATACTTCAGGATGCCGCCTTTCAGGTGATAGACCTCATCGACGCCTTCCGCCTTCAGGAACGCCGTTGCCTTCTCGCAGCGAATCCCGCCGGTGCAGAACATCGCGACCTTGGGTGTTCTACCCTGCCCGACAAGCTCGTCGCGGTGCGTGCGAAACCAGCCGGGGAATTCGCTGAAGCTGCGCGTCTTCGGGTCGATGGCTCCCTCGAAACTGCCGACGGCGACTTCATAGTCATTGCGCGTATCGATCAAGATCGTGCCCGGCTCGGCAATCAGGTCGTTCCAATCCTGTGGGTCGACATAATGGCCCGCACCGAGCGGATCGACGTCGGGCTGCCCCATCGTCACGATCTCGCGCTTGAGCCTCACCTTCATTCGGTGGAACGGCATTGCTGCGGCCGAAGAGAATTTCACGTCGAGATCGGCGCAGCCCGTCAGGGCGCGGATATGGTCGAGAACTGCCGCGATGCCAGATTGCGAGCCCGCGATGGTTCCGTTTATGCCTTCGGCAGCGAGCAACAGCGTGCCCTTGATCCCGTTGGCGGTGCAGGCGTCTAACAACGGCCCCCGCAGCGCGGCGCAGTCGTCAAACCGCGTAAAGCGGTAGAGCGCGGCGACGCGCACGGGCAGTGCTCCACCCGCGGTATCGCCGCGCCCCGTGCTCACATCCGGTGCAGCGCGCACAGCTTGTTGTTATCGGGGTCGCGCAGATAGGCGAGGTAGAGCTTGCCGAAGCCGCCCTCGCGCACGCCCGGCGGATCCTCGCAGGTCTTGCCGCCATTGGCGACGCCCGCTGCATGCCAGGCGTCGGCCTGTGCCGGCTCCATCGCGAAGCCAATCGTGCCGCCATTGGCATGCGTTGCCGGCTCGCCGTTGATTGGCGGCGTCACAATGAACAGCCCGCCATTGTGCATGTAGATGAGGCGACCCTTCTCGTCCTTGATGCCGGGCTTGCCGCCCATCGCGGTGAAGGTCGCATCATAGAATTTCTTCGACCGGTCGATGTCGTTCGATCCGACCATCATATGGCTGTACATAGGCTCACTCCCCTCGCTGGCTTTGAACTTCAGATCAGGCCGCCGAGCGGACTCGACGGATCGGCATAGCGGCGCACGCCCATGCGACCGGCCCGGTAGGCAAGCCGTCCGGCCTCGACCGCCGCCTTCATCGCGCGCGCCATCAGGATCGGGTCCTTGGCCTCGGCGATCGCGGTGTTCATGAGCACGCCGTCGCAGCCGAGCTCCATCGCGACCGCCGCATCGGACGCCGTGCCGACCCCGGCGTCGACGAGTACGGGCACCTTAGCCCCCTCCTTGATCAGCCGGATCGTCACGCGGTTCTGGATGCCGAGACCCGAGCCGATCGGCGCACCGAGCGGCATCACGGCAACTGCGCCCGCATCCTCGCAGCGCTTCGCCATGATCGGATCGTCGGTGCAATAGACCATCACGTCGAAGCCGTCCTTGGCGAGCGCCTCGGTCGCGCGGATCGTCTCGATCATATCGGGGTAGAGCGTCTTCGCCTCGGCGAGCACTTCAAGCTTCACCAAGGTCCAGCCGCCGGCCTCGCGGGCCAGCCGCAACGTGCGCATCGCATCCTCGGCGGTGAAGCAGCCGGCGGTGTTGGGCAGATAGGTGATGCGCTTGGGGTCAATGAAGTCGCTCAGCATCGGCGCGTTGCGGTCGGCGATGTTGACGCGGCGCACCGCGACGGTGACGATCTCCGCGCCCGAGGCTTCGACCGCGGCGGCGTTCTGCGCGAAATCCTTATACTTGCCGGTGCCGACGATGAGCCGCGACTTGAAGGTGCGGCCGGCGACGGTCCAGCTGTCCTCGGCGACCGGCGCGATGCTTTCGCCGCCGCCGACGAAATGCACGACCTCCAGCGCATCGCCGCTTTCGAGCACCTGCGTCGCATAGGTCGACTTGGGCACGATCGCGAGATTGCGTTCGACCGCGACCTTCTCAGGGAACATGCCGAGCTCGGCGAGCAGGTCGGCGACGGTCGCCGGGGCGAGAATGCGCCGGTGCTCACCGTTGACGGTAATCGAGATACTGTCGTCCATGCCCGAGCGGGTAAGGCGCTCGGTGCGGGCCGTCAATTCACTGTTGCGGCTAAAGCGCCGTGCCGGTCTGGCCGCGCTCGACGACCTGCTGGATGCCCGACAGCCAGACCATCGGCGCGAGGAAGCTGACCATGCCGGCATTGCCGCTCGAGATATAGGTGAGCCGCCAGCCCGCCGCGTCGGCGACACCATAATAGGTGAGCGACTTCGGCCCGGTGTTGAGCCAGCCGGCGCGCTTGGTCGGCGGCAGCGTGCGGGCGAGCGCGCCGACCGGACCGGCCGCATCGATGCCCTGTTTCTTCGCCATCGTCTTCCAGCCCGGGTTGGCGGCGAGCTGTTCGGCGGTCCAGTTGTCGAAGGCCCCGGTGAAATCGACCGGCGGCGGTGCGCTCGTCGCCCCCCAGACCTCCTCGACCCCGTTCGCCTTCATGATGCAGCCGACCGTGGTGGCACCGCCGTCGTGGCTGATCGTCAGCCGGTTCTCCCCGACCGCCGGGAAGGTGCAGATCAGGCCGCTGGCATTGTGTTTGACGCGGAGCATGAAACTGTCGGTGACGATGGTGAACTCGGCCGGTGCGCCCGAGCTTTCGATGAGGGCCGTGGCGGCGACGAGGATCGGGCTGCCGGGTGTCGTGACCTGCGCGGCTGCTGGGAACGCACAGGCCAAGGCGGCAGCGGCAGCGGTGATCAAGCGATAGCGACTCATCGGCATCTCCCCGGCGCGCAACCGTTCATCGGCACCGTAATGAACCGCCCCTGCACCGCAACAGTCGTTGCGCCTCCGGAACGCCGTCAGGCGGCGATGGGGTAGGACATCGCCACATCGCAGCGGCCGTACATGCTGCCATGATCACGCATGATCCCGGCGTCGTGGACGAAGCCGAGCTTCTCATAGAGATGGATCGCCGCCTCGCACTTCGCATTGGTCAGCAGGAACAGCGTCGACATCTCCATCGACCGCGCCCGCTCGAGCGTCGCGGCCAGCAGCTTCTCGCCGGCCTTCAGCCCGCGGGTTGATTCGAGGACGCCCATCTTGGTGAGCTCGAACACGCCGGGCGCGATCTTCATCAGTGCACAGGTGCCGATCACCCCCTGCCCCGCCACCTCGGCGAGCAGGATCGCGCCGCCGGGGTCGAGGATCGTTTCGCGCGGATGGGTCAGGACGTGAATGTCATGCGCTTCGAGTTCGAACATCGCGCGGATCCACGCGGCATTGATGTCGTGGAAGGCCGCCGCGTCGGCGTCAGTGAAATCGCGGATTGTGAGGGCGGGCAGCGAGTCGGTCATAACGGCTGCGATGCCTTTGTCGGAGCCATCGGGCAAGATCGTGAGATCCTCGATTTTGCAGAGGCAACAAACGTTGGTCGGGCCGACCTTGGGCGCCACCTTGACGGGGCAGCTTGATTCCTGAACTTTTGCCAAGCGCTGCGGGGACTTGGCATGATCGACACTTCCGAACCAAAGACCGACTGGCGGCACGCCCTGCTTGCTCGGCTGCGCTCGCTGATCCTCGCGGCCGACCCGCGCATTAGCGAGACGGTGAAGTGGCGCAAGCCCTCCAACCCGGACGGGGTGCCGGTGTGGGAGTGCGGCGGGATCATCTGCACGGGGGAGACCTACCGCGACAAGGTCAAGCTGACCTTCGCGAAGGGCGCGGCGCTCGATGATCCGGCGGGGCTGTTCAACGCGAGCCTTGACGGCGGGACGCGACGCGCGATCGACCTGCGCGAGGGGGACGATGTGGACGCGGCGGCGTTCACGGCGCTGGTGCGGGCGGCGGTGGCGGCGCAGGGGTAGGCGATGGACGAGACTAACTAATTGCGAGCGTTGCCGGAGAGCAGCCCGCCCGCTCATTTCAATCCATCCCCGTCATCCCGGCGAACGCCGGGAGCCCAGTAGCAAAGCAAACAATGCACGCGGTAGCGTGCGCGTGCTGCCGCACGCCTTGTTAAAGCTACTGGGTCCCGGCGTTCGCCGGGATGACGGGTTTTGGGTGCAGCTGGCTTCGACAGCAGATGAACGGCCCCTCCCCTCACCGCACCCGCGTCACCTCCAGCGTCCCCGCAGGCAACGGCTGACACAACTCCGCCGCAGGGGTTTCGCCGGTGAGCCAGCCGGCGAAATCGGCGGGGCGCAGCACGACGACCTGGCGGTCGTGGTAGGGGGCGATGTCGGGGCCGGGCGGGCAGGTCAGCATGGCCCAGGCCTCGCCCGTCGCATCGGGCACGCCCGGATCGCGCCGCCAGACGCCGGCGATGGCGAACCAGTCATGGCCCTTCAGCGTGAATGCCCATTTCGACTTGAGCGGCTTCTTCGCCGCGCGGGGCGGTGCGGCGGGCGTGCCGAGCAGGTCGGGCTCGGGCGGGGGCGGATCGGTGAATTCGTAGAAGCCGTCGACCGGGATCAGGCAGCGCCCGTGCCCGTCGCCATTCGGCAGCGCGCGGCCGTCCGAGCGGACATTATACACCGGCCGCTTGCCCCCCGGCGCCGGCCAGCTCCACCGCCGTGTCACCATCTCCGCCTCGCCCGGCGCGTCCGCCGCAGCGCGGACGATCTCGATCCGGTCGGTGATGCGGATACTGTCGACGGCTGCGAAATTGGGGATGCCCTCGGGGAAGCGCAGCGGAATCTTCAGCTGCGACCAGCCCTCGCGCAGCTGCCCTATTTGAATGCGGCGATAGGCTTCGTTGCACATGGGGGGAGGTTAGCGCGGGTGGAGGTTGGGGGCGAGGACAGGAATGAGTACATCTTCACCGATTGCACCGATTTGTCCTTAAGCGACCGCCCGCAGACGCACGCGTTGTTCGGCCTCGCGATCGAGTCGGTCGAATTGACCTATCGCGGCGGCGGTGCTCCAACCCTAGGCTGGGAGCCGATTGTTATGGGGAAGACATCGAATGGGCGAGCATTGGACGGGAAGGGTAAGCTCAACAATAGAGCGGGTGTTTCGCTACATTGAGATGATTGGCGTCACCGCCGTCGTCGGAGCAGCCACGTTCGCGGCGTACGGTAAGATAGCCTGCATGGCAGTGATGTTCCCAATGTTGATGATGATTTCACTCGATATGCAGATTCGAGTCTGGAACGCTCTCCTCCCGGGCGGATTCCCTATCTCGCATCGATCACGGGCGATCACCTTTGCGCGCTTTGCCGCTGCTGCGGTCGCCGCTGCAGCTATCGGGTCGCTGGCTGGACTAGGCTTGGCGAGCGCCATTATGACGTTGGTCGGTGCCGCCTTGTCGGCAAAATAAGCCCTCCAGAATATGTGGTCTTAGCCTTCGGATTGTCGAGTTCGATTACGGCGCAAGGCTATCGTGGGCGGAGGTCTAGAACTGATGCGCGCATAGATACGAAATGGTCACATGATAGGGCCTATCGGCTCCAATTTTCACCCTGCCCCCTATTTTCAGTGCTCATGATTCATGGTCTGTCGTTCAAAGGGCATCAGACCATCCCTTTCATAAGCAGCCATGTTTTCGAGGCGAATTTCCTCGTACCGCCTCTGCAATTCCCGTGCATGGTCCATTTGCTCCGGCGTCATTTCTGCTTGGAGCATCGGCCCAAACGTTTCTTGCATAGCGTGACTAACTCCATCAAATGAGAAGTCATTTTGCATACCCCTTTTTATCGCGAAATTTAGTAATTTAGCGCAGTAATATGGGATTTCTTTGGCGTTTAGGAATTGCTTGAATATCCACAAAATACAGTCTGCAACTTGAATTCCTGGACTATCGTCAGACGCGGAAATCGCTAAGTTTGAGCCATGGACCTTACGCAGCACCCTTGTTTCCCCCGGTAAATTTATCGGGTCCGGTAGCGCGTTAGCCATCATTTCATGCCATTCGGCCAAGGTCGCCTCGAATTGGGTCTGTCGGTCGTGACGTATGAGGCGAACAGGCCGGTTCCATTTTTTGGACATTGATTCAAGACCATCAAGCAGATTCGCAAACGCGACCATGTTTGGCATGTGGCCGTTTTTTGCTTGGCGACCTGCTTGGTAAAAGTCCAACGCTTCTGGATGGGCTTTAGACCACTCCAATGCATCTTTAATGACCTGTTGAGAGCGCGCGTCCGGCAATGAGCCAACACGATCTATTAGAGCTTGGCAGATTTCGGGCAGCAAAGCTCGTGCTTGAGTTTCCGATTTCTGCATAAGCATAGACCAGAACATTCTTGCAATGTGATCATCCAGTAGGGATGCAACCTTAAATGCAAGTATAAGTCTGAGTGGTCGGATATTGTAAGTCTGCCAGGGAACCGCCGGATTTTCGCCACTGTCAAAGAATGTATCGAATATCTTGGTGGCAAGCAGGTATCGCTTCTCCACTCGTGATATAAAAAATCTAGCGTCAGCCTTTTTCAGTATTTTTAATATATCTGGTGCAATTTTTTCTATTTCACCAAATCCCAACTCAGAGGCATGTAGAGACTTAATTCCAACCTGTGAGCAAATATTTGTGAAATGAGGTCCATATACTACGTCGAAATCGGATTTCGTGATAAGCGCCGCCGTAAGAAATAAAGGCTGATCTTCATCGAAAAGGTTAGCGCCCGTATTCCCAGTCTCATCTACGAAGGCATACATAGGGAAGGCAGACTCTTATTTATTACTTTCGCTTCAATCGGATTTTTTTCCGCTCCGGTCAACAAACGGCCATTCCGCCTCCACCAGAAATCGGAGGACAAAATCGGTGACAGTCCACTACTCTGACCTCGCTCCACGGCCCTCCCCACCCCGCCACCAGAACAGCATATACCCCACCACGATCACCAGCACCCAGAGCGCGAGGTTCTGGAAGGCGGCGGTGGTGCGGAACAGCCAGCCGTGCTGCAGGGCGAGATAGCCGGCGATCACGGGATCGCGTGCGGCGGGCGGGATGGCGGCCATGCTGGCCAGCGCGAGGCCCTTCACATTCGCCTCGTGCAGCATCATGCCGGTGAGCGTCAGCATGCCGGTCAGGTAGAAGAGGTAAGCGGCAATGCGGAAGCCGAGGCGGGTCTGGCGCAAGAAGTAGAAGATCGCGACGATCATCGCAAAATTGATGCTGATCATCTGCGCGAACAGCGTCGCATATTGCTCGTGAACGCCCTGAACCAGCGTGAACAAATCGGCCTGCGACATCGCTCCACCCCCCGGTGTTCGTCGGCGCGCCGCGAAGGCGGCGGGCCGGGTTGCTCACGCCGCCGCCCGGCCCTCGTCCACCTCGAACTTCAGTTTGAGGTTCAGCGCCTTCGCGACCGCAAGCACCGTCGCCAGTTCGGGGTTTCCGTCGGCGCTCAACGATTTGTAGAGGCTTTCGCGGCTGACACCGGCGGCGCGGGCGATCTCGGTCATGCCACGTGCGCGGGCGATCGTACCGAGCGCGTGGGCGATATAGGGCGCGTGGCCGGAGTCGAGCGCGTCGGCGAGCAGGTCGGCCTGCGACTGCGCGGTGTCGAACGGCTCGGACAGATCAAGCGGCAGTAGCTTGGTGCTCATCGCCTTCACTCCAATTCGGCGGCCAATCGCTTGGCTTCGGCGATATCGCGGTCCTGATCCCGCTTGTCGCCGCCGCAGAGCAACCAGACAACGGTTTGACCCCGCATCGTGAAATAGAGCCGATAGCCGGGGCCGTAGTCGATCTTCAGTTCGGACACGCTCCCGAACGTCCGGATGTGCCCGAGCAATCCGGACCGGACCTTAAGGATTCGTGTCGCAATCCGACGCCGTGCCTCCCGATCCCGCACACCGTCGTACCAGCGTGCGAACGTCGGAGTCTGGCGGACATCGAACATGATCGACTGTATCCTATAGGCTACAGGCAGTCAATCACTCCGCCGCGACGTAAATCTCCCCGCCGGTTTCGCGGAACTTCTCGCTCATCGCGGCCATGCCGGCCTCCGCCGCCGCAAGGGCGGCGGCCCCTCCACCATTCGCCGGAAGGGGCGAATGGTCCCCCTCCCCGTGCCGGGGCGGATTTGCGGCGAGGAAGTCCGTCGCGTCCTGATTCTGCTTCGCCGCGAACTCGCGCACCTCTGCCGTGATCTTCATCGAGCAGAATTTCGGGCCGCACATGCTGCAGAAGTGCGCGGTCTTGGCGCCCTCGGCGGGGAGCGTCTGGTCGTGGAAGCGTTCGGCGGTTTCGGGGTCGAGGCTGAGGTTGAACTGGTCGCGCCAGCGGAAGTCGAAGCGGGCGCGGCTCAGCGCGTCGTCGCGTTCCTGCGCGCCGGGGTGGCCCTTGGCGAGGTCGGCGGCGTGGGCAGCGAGCTTGTAGGTGATGACGCCGACCTTGACGTCGTCGCGGTCGGGGAGGCCGAGATGCTCCTTCGGCGTGACGTAGCAAAGCATCGCGCAGCCGAACCAGCCGATCATCGCGGCACCGATGCCGCTGGTGATGTGATCGTAACCCGGCGCGATGTCGGTGGTGAGCGGCCCCAATGTGTAGAAGGGCGCCTCGCCGCACGCCTCGAGCTGCTTTTCCATGTTGATCTTGATCTTGTGCATCGGGACATGGCCCGGGCCTTCGATCATCGTCTGGATGTCGTGCTTCCACGCGATCTTGGTCAGCTCGCCGAGCGTCGCCAGTTCGGCGAATTGCGCTTCGTCATTGGCATCGGCGATCGAGCCGGGGCGCAGGCCGTCGCCGAGGCTGAAGGCGATGTCATAGGCCTTCATGATATCGCAAATGTCCTCGAAATGCTCGTAGAGGAAGGACTCGCGGTGGTGGCTCAGGCACCATTTCGCCATGATCGAGCCGCCGCGGCTGACGATGCCGGTGACGCGCTTGGCGGTCATCGGGATGTAGGGCAGCCGCACGCCGGCGTGGATGGTGAAATAGTCGACGCCCTGCTCGGCCTGCTCGATGAGCGTGTCGCGGAAGATCTCCCAGTTGAGGTCCTCGGCGACGCCGCCGACTTTCTCCAGCGCCTGGTAGATCGGCACGGTGCCGATCGGCACGGCGGAGTTGCGGATGATCCACTCGCGGGTGTTGTGGATGTTGCGGCCCGTCGACAGGTCCATCACGGTGTCGGCACCCCAGCGGGTGGCCCAGACCATCTTCTCGACTTCCTCGGCGACCGAGGAGGCGACGGCCGAATTACCGATATTGGCGTTGATCTTGACGAGGAAGTTGCGGCCGATCGCCATCGGCTCGGACTCGGGATGGTTGACGTTGTTGGGGATGATCGCGCGGCCGCGGGCGACTTCCGAGCGGACGAATTCGGGGGTGACGAAATCGGGGATGGAGGCACCGAAATCCTGGCCGTCGCCACGGTGGGCCGCGCTTGCGCGGCCCAGGTTTTCCCGGATCGCCACATATTCCATTTCGGGCGTGATGATGCCGCGTTTGGCGTAGTGCATCTGGCTAAGATTGTGCCCCGGCTTGGCGCGCAGGGGGCGGCGGACGACATTGGGGAATTCGCTGACGGTGCCGCTGTCGCGCTTGCCGGTCAGGCCATTGTCCTCGGGCTTCACCTCGCGGCCGTCATAGGCTTCCGTGTCCCCCCGGGCGGCGATCCAGGCGGCGCGCAGCTTCGGCAGACCGGCGGCGATGTCGATCTTGATCACCGGGTCGCTGAACGGGCCGGAGGGGTCATAGACGCGCACCGGCGGCTCGTTGGCGCTCGGATGCAGGTCGATCTCGCGCATCGCCACGCGGACGTCCGGGTGGATCGTGCCGGGGATATGCACCTTGCGCGACGCAGGCAGTGGGCCAGTCGTCACGGTCAGCGCAGGCTCGGGGGCGGCTTCGATGCGGGCGTCGATGTCGGCCATTATATTTCTCCACTTCAGGGGAGAAAGGACGGCACATACCGCACTCCCTCCCTACGCCGGTGTCATCCGGATCAGGTTCGACGGGTCAGGGCGGGTGCCCAATCTCAGCCGCCCAATGCGGCCCCCCGGGGTGACAGGACGATGCGGCGCAGGCAAGGGCAAGTCAAGGCGCGGCCAGCGGACTGTTGCGGGGACGGCACAAGTCTGACAGGCTGCAGGCGTTGGGGGCTGGGCGATGGACGAAACATTATCCGCCTGGGCGAAGATCCGCCCGTTTGCGGTCGCCACCGGGCGGATCGTCGGCTCGATCCTGCTCGCCTACAGCTTTATCGTTGTGCTGATGACAGCGGCGGCGCAGTCGCAAGTCGCGGCGCGCCTGTCAGACCTGCAGCCCAAGCTCGAATATAGTTCGGGCTATGCGGCGCTGATCGAGAACCAGCGCACTGCGTCGACACTGCTGACCTTCCGCATCGAACGCCGCCAAACGGCTGCTGCTCTGGCAAAAGCGACCGAAGAGGCGGAATGGCGCCTGCAGGTTTATAACGAACAGGCTGGACCCTTGCAGTCCCTTCGCCTGTCTCCGGCGATCGGTGTCTGCAATCTGTCCAGCCAGCAGCCGCTTGACCAAGCCCTGATGTTCGCGATCCGACAATGCGCGGAGGACCCGGACACGCCGGCTGCCGTGAAGGCGAAGCTCAAGGGCGTGCTCGACACATCAGACGACCTATTCAAGGCGCTGCGTTCCTGGCAGCAGTCCGAACGCACCCGGCGCGTTGAGATGGCCAAGCTCCAGGCACTCGACAGTGAGATCAAGGCGCTCGACGTCCCGAGGGCGTCGGCGCGAGAAATCCGCATGGCCTTCAACGAGATCGATATCCTGCGTGACCGTCCCTATCTCGGCGGCGATGTCCTCGTCGGCGTGCCGCCATCGATCACGCAGATCCTGCTGTCCTTCTTCTCTGGGATGTTCGGCGCGCTGCTGCTCACGCTGGTGCTCATCGTCTATCCGAAGACCGCGCTCGACATGACGTCGCCGGAAAGCTCCTATGGCGCGCGGATCATGCTCGGCGGGCTGATCGCGGTGTGCGTGTTCATCGTGCTCGGCGGCGGCACTGCCGTACTTGGCACCGCGAGTGCATTCGCCGAAGGGAAAGCCAATTTCATGGCCTTCTCGGCGGTCAGCGTGCTTGCAGGCATGTTTTCCGATCGCGTTGCACATTGGTTGTCAGAGCGAGCGGACACCTTCTTCGCAACCGACAAAGAGCCCGACGAGCCCCCGGCCGTCCCCTGACGCTCAGTCGCGGGCCAGCATGACGTTCATATGCGCCCCGGCGATGGGTTTGGAACGGTCGTCTTGCCAAGCCTCGGCGCGCAGGTTCGCGACGCGGCGGCCAAGGCGGGAAATCGTCGCGGCGGCGTAGGTCGGAGCGGGCGCGCCGGCGCGCAGATAGTCGACGGTGACGGTGATGGGCTTCAAGCCCGGGACCGGCTTGCCCTCCGGCAATGCCAGCAGCAGTGCGGCGATTGCGGTGATTTCGAGCAGCCCGGCGACCGCGCCGCCATGCAGTCGCGGCGGCATCGGGGAGCCGACGAGGCTGTCGGACCAGGGCATGACGATGACGAGGCCGCTCGCGCCTTTCTCGAAGTGCAGGCCGAGCGTCTCGGCATAGGGCAGGCCACGGAATGCACCGGAGTCGGCGGCGCGCAGGGCTGCGGCGAGATCGTCGAAGATCATGCCTTGGAGCCTGCAGTGAACATGAAAGTGCCGGTCATGCGCGCGATCGGGTGGTCGGGGTCGCCATCATGCGCGATGCCGCGAACGAAGGCGACCGAGCGGCCGATCTTGGTCACCTCGGCGCGGCCGGTGACGGTCTTGCCGGGCTCGGCGGGGCGCAGATAGTCGAGCCGCAGGTCGAGCGTTGCATGCGGCGCCCAATGCGTCTGCGCGGTGAACACCGAGAAACCGGCAGTCGAATCCATCAGCGTGAAAATCGCGCCCGACGCGACCACGCCATTGTCGGGATAGGCGACGAGGTGCGGCGCATAGGGCATTTCGAGCTGGGCCCAGCCGGGGCCGTGCGCGACATAGGAGATGCCGAGCTGCTTAAGATGCGGCACATTTTCCATGAAGCGGCCGATGAAACGCTGCTGCCGGGCGGACTCGGCCTCCTCGCTCATGCGGCAAGCCGCGCCGCCGTCGAGCGGATCAGCTCGATCATGTTGGGAATGCCCTGGGTGCGGTTCGAGGACAGCTGGCTGGCGAGGTTGAAGGGCGCGAGTTCGCTTTTGATGTCGAGTGCGGCCACTTCGGCGGCGGGGCGGTCCTGCACGAGGCTGACGATCAGTGCGACAATGCCCTTGGTGATCGCGGCGTCGCTGTCGGCGAGGAAGTGCAGCGTGCCGCCGGCTTCGGTCGGATAGACCCAGACGTTCGCCGAGCAACCGCGTACCCGGGTCGCGTCGGTCTTGAGCGCTGCCGGCATCGGCTCGAGGTCGCGGCCGAGGTCGATCAGCAGCCGGTACCGCTCGTCGCGGTCATCGAGCAGTTCGAATTCTTCGGCAATGTCGGAAAAGGGGCGCATCGGGGGGCCATAACAGCCCCGCTCCCCGCAAGGGAGGGGGGAATTAGATATCCACCCCTGCCGCGATGGCTTCCAGCTTCTTCACGCGCTCGCGCAGGTCGGCCAGTTCGATGCGGTTGCCGATGGCGGGTACGCCGTCCTTGGTGCGTATCTCCGTCGTACCGGACACCAGCTCGCAGCGTTTGAGGTCGAGCCAGGAGCGGAACCCCCAGGCCGCAGCCAGGGCGATCAGCGCCAGGCCCGAGAGGCTGGAGAGGCTGACGATGAGGAGGCTTGTCGTGTTAAACATGGGATGTCTCCCTTGCCTTTCGTGGTGTCAGTCCCGGCCGAGCGAGTCGATCTCGTCGCTCAGGCGGCGGCTTTTGTCGGTGGCGATGCGCTCGAGCGTGTGGATGCGCTCCTTGAGCTGCGAGACTTCGAGGCGGAGCCGCTCATTCTCGCGATTGTCCTGCTGCACCGGCTCCCAGATTTCGCCCTTCTTGCTGCGGTGGCGGATGCCGTTCTTGGCGGCGTAGATCCGGCCGAAGGTGACGATCGCCACGATCAGCACCACCATTCCGAACGGTCCGAGTTCTCCAAACATGACAGTCACTTTCCCTAGAGAAAATTGATGCGATCAGTTGCGCAGCGCGTCGATCTCGTGCGCGAGGCGCGCCGGGCTATCGGTGGCGATGCGTTCGATGACGGCAATGCGGTCCTTGAGGCTGGCCACCTCGGCCTGTAGCCGGGCATTGTCGGTCGCCAGCATCCGCAGCCGCTCGGCGGTCTCGGTCGGCACGACCGGGTGGATCGCCTTGCCCCAGCTGTTTTCCAGCGGATAGCCGTTCTTGATGCGGAGCCAGGTGGTCAGGACCCACCCGCCGATCCCTGCGAGTCCTAGCACCGCGATCATTGGCACTGTGGTTCTGAAGATCTCGATCTTTTCCACGTTTCGTTACCCCCGTTGACCGCCGCGCCTCAGCGCAGCGCCTCGATTTCCCGTGCGACCCGGACACCCGGATCGGTGGCGATCTTTTCCAGCGTCGCGACCCGCTCCTCCAGCCGCAGCATGGCGCTCGACAGCCGGTCGTTCTCAGCGATCAGCAGCTGGTTCTGCCGCTGCGTCTCGTCGCTGAGCCGGTGAACAAGCTCGCCCTTGTCATTCTCCAGCGGATAGCCGTGCTGGGCCCGCAGCCAGTTGTTGAACATCCAGCCGATGATCCCCAGTGCGCCGCACAGAATGCCGCCGATCGGAATCAGTGCGAAGACGACGTCCTTTTCCATGCTCTCTGTTTCCTTACCGCAGCGCGTTGATGTCGCTGGCGAGCCGGTTGGCCGGGTCTGTCGTGATGCGTTCCAGCACCGCGACCCGTTCTTCCACCCGCAGCAGCGCAGACTTCAGCCGGTCGTTGTCCGCAGCGAGCAGTTCATTCTGCCGCTGGTGATCATCGGTCAGCTTCTCGACCTTCCCGCCCCACTCGCCTTCCAGCGGATAGCCGTGGCGGGCGCGGATCCAGCTCGTTGCGACCCAGCCGAGCGTGCTGATCGCGATGATCGCGAGCACGAACATTGGCGAACCCCAATCCATTCCCGCATCCTTACTTGAGGCTGTCGATCTCGGCCGCGAGGCCGCGATTGTTCGTCGTCACATAATGCTCGATGTCGCGCAGCCGGCGGTCCACGTCGCGAAAGCTCGCATTGGTGTCGCGGATACTGCGGCTTGGGGCAGCGCGTGCCGTCTGCCAGAACTTCCGCGTGTCGTCGGTATCGTCATACAGCGCATATGGCTTCGCGTCGGCGATCCAGGCGGCGATGAAATAGGCCACGAACAAGGCACCACCCGTCAGCCATGTGCCGAACGCATAACCGATGCGGACGAGCGTGACGTCGAAGCCGGTGTAGTCCGCGATGCCACTGCAAACCCCGAGGAATTTGCCATTGCGCTTGTCGAGGTAGAATCTAGTGCGACGAACGGACATGGGGCAGTTCCTTCATGTCTACGGTGGAAGTCAGGGCGCTTTCGCGCCAGCGCGGATTTTCGGCGGTCATGATGCGCTCGATGCTGTTGAGCCGGTCATCGAGGCGGCGGGCCGTTTCGTGAAGCGTGTCGAGCAGGCGCTCGTCTTCGATCGAGAGACCGCGCGCCTTGCGCCACGACGTCATGTAGTGGAGCAGGATCCACGGCAACCCGATGAACAGGATGGCGCAGACTGCGACGGGAACGAGAACGTCATCCATCTCGGTTACGCCCCCTTCTGCGCGAGGCGCTGTTTCATCGCCTCAAGCTCGGCATCGACCTCGTCATTGGTGCGCAGGTCGGCGATCTCGTCGGCGAGCGTCTTGGGCTTGCGGCTGAGATCGTACACTTCGGCCTGGCCCTCGGCAAAGTCGACGCGGCGTTCCATGAGGTCGAACTTGGCGAACGCCTCGTCGACGCGCGGGCCGGCATAGGCCTGACGCATGCGCTGACGGTTGTGGGCGGTCTCCAGACGGCTCAGCACGGCGTTCTGGCGAGCATGGGCTTCGCGCAGCTTGCCTTCGAGCTTCTGGATATCGACTTCGTGATGGGCGAGCGCATCGTCGAGATGGCGGATTTCCTCGCCCATCTGCTGCGCCATCGTCGCCATCTTCTGCTTTTCGACGAGTGCCGCCTTGGCGAGATCGTCGCGGCCTTTGGACAGCGCCAGTTCGGCCTTGTCCTGCCAGCTGGCCTGCGCCTGCTCGAGCTTCATGATCGAGCGCCGCATTTCCTTCTGGTCGGCGATGGTCCGCGCCGCCGAGGCACGTACCTCAACGAGCGTTTCCTGCATCTCCATGATGATCATGCGGATCATCTTGGCCGGGTCTTCCGCCTTGTCGAGCAGGTCGGTGACGTTGGCGGCGACGATGTCGCGGGTTCTGGAGAAAATGCCCATCTTGGAAAACTCCTTCGAGAAACTTGGGGGGCCGGATCGGGAGGGGATCCGATCCGGCCCGGGATCAACCGGCCTAGGATTGAGGGGAATCAGCCGGCTGGGAGAGGGTGGCGGGGACCGTCGCGGCATTGGCCGTGGCGGGTGCGGTGGCGGCGAGAAGGCAGGTCAGGCCGAACAATGTCGCGCCGAGACCCCCGATCGTGGACCGCTTCAGGCTCTCATTCGAAAACAGCGCGAACATTTTTTCCTCCTGTATCTGCGCTTGCTAGTCGCCAGCGGAGCGTATCCCCGTTGGCTTGCCTACTCTTTTGCATGAGCCGTGCCAAGTTTGTGGCATAGCATTACATCGTTGATATTACTGAACAATGATCAAACACGCGGGTGCGATTCATTCACCTCGTGTTCACCAGATTGCCAAGGGTTGGGAATTTTTGCTAACTGTCAGGGTAACGCGGCGAATTCGCGTGCGGCGAGGCGGGCATGGACAAGCGCAGCAATCTGATCGGCCAGTCTTCGAGCTTCCTCGATGCCGTGGAAAAAACCAGCCGCGCTGCCGCACTTTCGCGCCCGGTCCTCGTGGTCGGCGAACGCGGGACCGGCAAGGAACTCATCGCCGAACGCCTGCACCGCCTGAGCCCGCGCTGGGGATCGCCCCTGATCACGCTCAATTGCGCGGTGCTGCCTGAGAATCTTATCGACGCGGAGTTGTTCGGCTATGAAACGGGCGCCTTCACCGGCGCCGTCAAGTCGCGCGCGGGCCGGTTCGAGGAAGCCGACGGCGGCACGCTGTTCCTCGACGAAATCGCGACGCTGTCCGCCGGCGCGCAGGAGCGCTTGCTGCGCGTCATCGAATATGGCGAGTTGCAGCGGCTGGGCTCGAACAAGACGATTCAAGTCGATGTGCGCGTCGTCGGCGCGACCAACGAGGATTTGCCGATGCTCGCCGAGCGCGGCCGCTTCCGCGCCGACCTGCTCGACCGGCTGTCGTTCGAGGTCATCACGCTGCCGCCGCTGCGCGCCCGCTCCGAGGACATCATGATCCTCGCCGAACATTTCGCGCGCCGCTTCGCTGCCGAGATCGGCTGGATCGAATTCCCCGGCTTCGCGGCCCCAGTCAAGAAAGCGCTCCGGGAACATGGCTGGCCGGGCAACGTCCGCGAGTTGAAGAACACCATCGAGCGCGCCGTCTACCGCTGGGAAGATTCGATGTCGCCGATCGGGGCGCTGCCGCTCGACCCGTTCGATTCGCCGTGGCGGCCGCGCCAGATCGTCTCGACGCGCGGCGGGCTGGATTCGGCGGCCGAAGTCGCTGCCACCCCTGCCCCGGTGCAACCGCTCGCGGCAGCGCGCGATCATGCGAGCGTTGCGGACTTGCGCACCGCGATCGCTGAATATGAGCGCGACATCTTGGCTGCGGCGCTGCAACGCTGCCGCTATAACCAGCGCGAGACAGCCGTCGCGCTGAAACTCAGCTACGACCAGCTGCGCCACTGCCTGCGCCGCCACAATATGCTGGAGAAGAGTGCTGCAGATGCGGCGAACGGTGCGGCGACTGGCTGAGTTGCGCGTTCCTGTCCTCGAATTCCATTGAGGAGAGTTTGATGCCGATCACCCTGCCGCCGCTGCCGTTCGACCCCGCCGCGCTCGAGCCGCACATGTCGCGCCAGACGCTCGAATTCCATCATGGCAAGCATCACAAGGCCTATGTCGACAAGACCAACGAGCTGATCGCCGGTACCGCGCTCGACGGTGCCGATCTGATGACCATCGTGCGTCACGCGAAGCAGCAGGGCGACCAGAAGCTGTTCAACCAGTCCGGCCAGGCGTGGAACCATGAATTCCTGTGGAATTCGCTGCGCCCGCTGGGCGGCACGGGGCCGTCGGGCGAGCTGGCCGACCGCATCGCGACCGATTTCGACGGCGTCGATGGGTTTGCCGAGGCATTTAAGACCGAGGCGGTTGGCCATTTCGCCAGCGGCTGGGTATGGCTGGTGCTTAAGGGCGATACGCTCAAGGTCACCTCGACGCACGATGCCGACAGCGCGATCGTCCACGACCATGTGACGCCGCTGGTCGTGCTCGACCTGTGGGAACATGCCTATTATCTCGATTACCAGAACCGCCGCCCGGACTTCGTCGCGTCCTTCCTCGGCAATCTGATCAATTGGGACTTTGCGGCCCGCAATCTCGACGCCGCGCGGGGCCGGGCGCGACTGGCCGCTTAGCCGCGTTTCTTTCGCAACGAAGCAGGTGCCCGCCGCTCCCAGGCGCGTTCGATGAGAATCGCGATGCGTTCGGGGTCGGCAGTCTCGTAACGGACGAGCACTGCCGGCCAGCCGACATAATGCGGGGTCTGGAAGAACACTTCAGGCTCGGTGAGCATCAGCACGTCGACCTCATCGAGCGTCGCCGACAGCACGAAATGCGCCGGCGGTTTGCCCATCGTCGCGAGCATCTGGCCGCGCACCTTGAGCGCGGGCGTGCCATAGGAGGTGCCGACCTCGACGCCGGGCAGCGCCAAGCCGATCGCGACGACGTCATCCCAGGTCACGACTGCCGCTCCCGGCGCAGCGCATCCCAATGCGCGATGCGTTCGGCGACGCGTTTCTCGAAGCCGCGTTCGGTCGGCATGTAAAAGGTTTGCGGCGGTAGCTCCTCGGGCCAATAATTGGCGCCGGAAAAGCCCGCGTCGCTGTCGTGGTCATAGGCATAGCCCTTGCCGTAACCGAGGCCCTTCATGAGCTTGGTCGGCGCATTGACGATGTTCATCGGCGGCATCAGCGAGCCGGTTTCCTTGGCGCTGCGCCACGCATCTTTCTGTGCTTTGTAGGCAGCGTTCGATTTGGGCGCGGTCGCCAGATAAAGGCAGGCCTGCACGATCGCGAGTTCGCCCTCTGGCGAACCGAGGAAGTCATAGGCGTCCTTCGCGGCGAGACATTGCACGAGAGCTTGCGGGTCGGCGAGGCCGATATCCTCGCTGGCGAACCGCACAAGGCGGCGCAGCACATAAAGCGGTTCCTCGCCCGCCGTCAGCATCCGAGCGAGATAATAGAGCGCCGCCTGTGGGTCGGAGCCCCGCAGGCTTTTGTGCAGCGCCGAGATGAGGTTGTAATGCCCCTCCCGGTCCTTGTCGTAGACCGCGACGCGGCGGTGCAGCAGTGCCGACAGGCCGGCCGGATCGAGTGGATCGTCGATGCGAATCGAAAACAACGTCTCGACCTGGTTGAGCAGAAACCGCCCGTCGCCATCCGCCGAGGCAATCAGCGCCTCGCGCGCATTGGCGTCGAGGGGCAGTGCGCGCTCCTCGACCATTTCGGCGCGCTGCAGCAGCTTCTCAAGCGCCGCCTCGTCGAGCCGCCGCACGATGAGCACTTGCGCGCGGCTGAGCAGCGCCGCGTTCAGTTCGAAGGAGGGATTCTCGGTCGTCGCGCCGACCAGCGTGATCGTGCCATCCTCGACATAGGGCAGGAATCCGTCCTGCTGGCTGCGATTGAAGCGGTGGATCTCGTCGACGAACAGCAATGTGCGCGTGCCGCGCTGCGCCTGTTCGCGCGCCTCGGCAAACACCTTCTTGAGATCGGCGACCCCAGTAAACACCGCCGACACGCCGACGAAGCGCAACGCGACCGCATCGGCGAGCAGCCGCGCGATCGTCGTCTTACCCGTCCCCGGCGGCCCCCACAGCACGAGGCTCGCCAGCTTCCCCGCCGCAACCATCCGTCCGATCGCGCCGTCGGGCCCCGTCAGATGTTCCTGCCCGACCACCTCGCCCAGCGCGCGCGGCCGCAACCGCTCGGCAAGCGGCGGCGCGGCGGCCGGCGGCGCGGCTCCGGGGAAGAGATCAGACACGCGCCGACCCTAATGCCGCAGACTTTGCGATCCAAGCGATAGAACCGGCCCCACAACGACAGGGTGAAAGTGTCGGAATATTTTACACAACGCAGAATTGCGTCGCGACGCTTTGGCGGCACTGAGCCATTTTTCGGATTGGCCCGTTTGTTGCACGCGGTTCGCGCGACACAATATTTTCAATTCCCGAGGCAATGACATGAAGTTCAAATTTCTCGCTGCCGTCGCTGCGCTCGGCATGGCCATTTCGGCGCAGGCCGCCAACATCAAGACCTTCCAAATGACCTACAGCGGCGCGGCGCTTGGCAATTCTGCGGTCGGCACCGGCTATTTCACCACCGACCTCGACCGGCTGGGCGACTATAGCGCCATTACCGACCTGAGCCTGACCATCTCGGGCGCGAGCTTCGGCAACGGCACTTTCGGGCTCAGCGATTTCAGCTTCTATGTATTCAACGCACCAAGCCAGCTCGACTATACCCGCGAACTGATCGGCCAGACGCTCGGCAACGGCTGCCTTTACGGCACGTCGGACGGCCCGTGCGGCAATGGCCAGAGCGGTGACTTCAACCTGTTCGGCAGTTCGCAGACCAGCCCGAACGGCACCTATTATTTCCGGCTGAGCACTTTCGGCGGCGCGGGCGACAGCCTGTATATCACGTCGCTGAACGCGGGTGCAGAAGGCCCTGCAGATGCGCCGGAGCCGGCCAGCCTGGCGCTGCTCGGTGGCGGTCTCGCCGCGCTCGCGGTCCGCGCACGCCGCAAGCAGGCTGCCAAGACCGCCTGAGCCACGCCCTAACCGATCGATCAAGGGCCGCGCGGCTTGTCGCCGCGCGGCCCTTCGCTTTATGCTCGCCGCGCAACGGGTTGGGGAGACGGGCATGCGGATGGCAGGGATCGCACTGGCGGCGCTGATGGCGACGACGGCGATGGCGCAGGGCATCCCGGCCGTGGTGACGCCGCCCGCCGCGCTGGTCATCGACAATATCCCGCCCGTCCCGCAATCGCTCGCTGCCGCGACGCGCCCCTATCTCGAATTCCGCACTGCCAACTTCCTCGGCTGGGACCCCGCCACAAAGGCCGCGCTCATCGCGACGCGCTTCGCCAATTCGGCGCAGCTGCACCGTGTCGCCATGCCCGGCGGCGCGCGCACGCAGATCAGCTTCGAGCCCGAGCCCTTGCCGTTTGCCAGCTATGCGCCCGGCAAGGGCGATGTGCTCGTTGCGCAGAAGGATCAGGGCGGCGACGAATTCTTCCAGCTCTACCGCGTCGATCATGGCAGGCTGACGCTGCTCACCGACGGCAAGAGCCGCAACAGCTTCGGGGCCTGGTCGAAGGACGGCAGCCTCGTCGGCTATTCCTCGACCCGCCGCAACGGCACCGACTCCGACCTCTATGTCGTCGACCCGCGCGATCCGAAGTCGGACCGGCTCGTTGCGCAGGTCAGCGGCGGCGGCTGGCAGATCGCCGACTTCGCACCGGGCGGCAAGACCGCGCTGGTCGGCCATTCGCTGTCGGTCGAACGCTCCGAACTGTTTGAAATGGATGTCGCGACCGGCAAGATGACGCGCCTGACACCCGAGGGCGAGAAGGCTTCGTTCGGCAGCGCGGCCTATGGCCCGGACGGCAAGCTCTATGTGACCACGGACCGCGGCAGCGACGTGCAGCGGCTCGGCATCCTAGGCAAGGACGGCAAGTTCAAGCCGCTCAACCCCGAGACAAATTGGGACGTCGACAGCTTCGACATCGCCGAAGATGGCAGTTTCATCGCCTATGTGATCAACGAGGCGGGCGCGTCGAAACTGCGGCTGCTCGACCCGAAGACGGGCGCTGCGAAGGGCGAGGCACCGCTCCCCGCCGGCGTTATCGGCGGACTTGAGATCGCGCCTTGGGGCACCGTCGGCTTCTCGCTGTCGAGCGCGACATCCCCCGCCGACATGTGGGCGCTCGACCCCGCAACGATGGCGGTCACGCGCTGGACCGAGAGCGAGACCGGCGGCCTCGACGCCAAGCGCAACCGCGAGCCCGACCTCGTCAAGGTCAAGAGCTTCGACGGCCGCGAGGTCTCGGGCTTCCTCTACCGCCCCGATCCGGCGAAATTCCCCGGCAAGCGCCCGCTCATCGTCAACATCCATGGCGGGCCGGAAGGCCAGTCGCGCCCCGGCTTTCAGGGCCGCAACAATTATCTGATCAACGAACTCGGCATCGCGATCTTCTTTCCGAACGTCCGCGGCTCGACGGGTTACGGCAAAACCTTCGTCGGCCTCGACAACGGGCCGTTCAAGCGCGAGGATTCGGTCAAGGATATCGGCCCGATGCTCGACGCGCTGGCGGCCGACGCCGCGATCGACGCCGCGCGCATCTCGGTGACCGGCGGCAGCTATGGCGGCTATATGTGCTACGCCTCGGCGATCTGGTACGCGGCGCGCCTGCGCAGTGCGCAATGCACCGTCGCGATCTCCAACTTCGTCACCTTCCTCGAAAACACCCAGAGCTACCGCCGCGACCTGCGCCGCGTCGAATATGGCGACGAGCGCGACCCCAAGCAGCGCAAGAAGCTGCTCGAAATCTCGCCGATGACGCGTTCGTCCGAGCTGAAGATGCCGCTGTTCGTCGTCACCGGCGGCAACGACCCGCGCGTCCCGGCTTCGGAGGCGAGCCAGATGGTCGAGGCAGTCCGCAAGAATGGCGGGACGGCCTGGCACCTGCTCGCGAAGAATGAGGGGCATGGCTACGCGAAGAAGGAAAATCAGGATTATAACTTCTGGGCAGCGCTGGAGTTCTGGCAGGATACGCTGCTGAAATAGCGGAAGGGGCGGGCGGTGGCTGGAGGCATGTGGAAGCAGGCGGCGCTCTATGGGCCGCTGCTGGCCGCCGGAACCTTCGCGCTCCAATGGCTCGACTATCTGAGCTTCGCGCGCGCCCATCCCGGCGGCATCTACACCGCCCTGATCGCCACGGCCTTCCTCGGGCTCGGCATCGCCATCGGCGTGCGGCTGCTCGCCCCAACCCCCGCACCGCCCCCCGGCAATCCGCAGGCGCTCGCGGCGCTCGGCATCAGCCCGCGCGAACTGAGCGTGCTGCACGAACTCGCCGCCGGCCGCTCCAACAAGGAAATCGCGCGCGCGCTTGGCGTGTCGCCCAATACCGTCAAAACGCATGTCGCGCGGCTGTTCGAAAAGCTGGAGGCCAAGCGCCGCACCGAGGCGATTGCCCGGGCGCGCGAACTCGGCCTCACCTCTTGAGCCACGAAATTCGGGCGAAATGGTCAAAATCACCCGTTCGGGCGATTGCCCTGGCCGGGTCTGATGGTTTCACTGACCCCGCATCTCAAGAGGGGGACATTCCATGCTGCGACCAATCCTGACCTACGGCACGATTGCCGGCACCATCGTCGGCATCGCGCTGTTCAGCCTGACCGTTTCGATAAACGGCCACCCGCCGTCGTCGTGGGGCGTCGTCATTGGCTATCTGACGATGCTCATCGCGCTCAGCGCGGTGTTCGTCGGCATCAAGCAGCAGCGCGACGTGGCACAAGGCGGAGTCATCAAATTCTGGCCGGCCTTCGGCATGGGCCTGGCGATCAGCTGCATCGCCAGCCTCTTCTACGTCGCCGCCTGGGAGGCCGCCCTGGCCGTGACCGGCATGGACTTCGCGAACGACTATGCCGACGCGATTGTCGCAGAGCAGCGCGCCAAGGGCGCGAGCGCCGAGGCCCTGGCCAAGCTGCAAGCCGACATGGCGGCGTTCAAGACCCAATATGCCGACCCGCTGCAGCGCCTGCCGATGACCTTCGCGGAGATTTTCCCGGTCGGCCTGTTGGTATCGCTGGTCTCGGCAGGACTGCTCCGCAACAGCCGGTTTCTACCTGCGCGTCGGTAACGGCAAAGACGCACCGAGCGAACCCGGCCGACGACCGCGCGATTCACTTCGCGCCTGTTACGCCTATTTGATTGTAGTGTGCACTGTCACCGCAATCCTAAAAGTGCACTGTCACCGTGGTCCTGCACGCCGCCGTTTCCAATCCAGCGTCACACCGATCCGTTTTCCCCAACTCCCATCCCAGACGGTCTTCAATCCGTGGTGCCTGAGCGCGGCAACGATCGCATGGCCGGCCGCAACGGCTGGCTCCTCACCTTCGATAACGGCACCATAGTTCAGATACAGTCCGTAGCCGTCGATGGCTGACTCCGTGTCTTGTGCGTGATAAAAGGCATAGCCGTAAACGCGGGTTCCAGCCCTTGTGATTGCCTCGATCTCGTCTTGGATTTCAGCACTCCCACAGGTGCCGCAGCAGGAAAAATTCTGACGGGCGATGATTCCCGCACTGTCTAGCGCAGCGAACGCGACGTCGAGCCGGTCGCAGTCGGTCATTGCGGGCCAGTTGACCTCCTCGGCCAAATGAGTGGCGAAGGCCTGTTCCAGAAGTGCGGCCCCGCGTTCCCTAATGAGCGCCTCCGGCAATTCGCCCGCAAAGGAATCGATGGCCGATTGTAAGATATCGTCATAGCCTAGGAAGCCCGCGCCAACCTCGCGACGAACATGTTCGCTGAGATCGCCCAACAGCACATCGAAATCATCGTTGGCCGGGTTCAATGCAGCGGATTGCGATCCGACCACATGCTCCGAAATTTCCTTCATCGGATGCCCTCCCAACGCTCGCACTCATCGCACAAGTCGACGCACGTTCGATAATGGCGTCAGCACCATAATACTTCCAGCGCCTTACGGCGACAGTGCATAATTTCGTCACCCTGCAGTTTACCCCCCAACCCGCTCCACCCGTACCGGTGTCGACTTGAACGCGGGTGTCTTGCTGCGCGGATCGACCTCGGTCCCGATCAGCACATTGGCTTCGGGGAAGTAGGCGAGGATGCCTCCGCACGCGACGTCATAGGCGCGCACGGTGCCCTCCAGCCGCCCATGGTCGGTAACCAGCGCAATCCGCTCGCCATCGGCAACGCCGAACCCCGCCATGTCCGCCGCATTCATCAGCACCGCATCCCGCGCCGCATTGTCGCGGTAGCTGTCGGTCCGCTCATAGAAGATCGTGTTGAACTGCCCTCGCTGCGGACGCTCGACAGCAGGAAGTCCGCGCTCATCACCGGCGTCGCGCGCGTCTGGAAATGCGCCTTGCCGTCGGGTGTCGCGAATTCGGGCTTGTACAGGATGCGCCCCGAGATGTGGCTCGCGCTTTGCCACGTCGATGTCGGCGCGCCACGTCATAGGCGGGCGCCGTCCCTGCAGGGCCGCTATGCTCGGTAACTGGCTCAGTTTGCCCAAGCGGCGACCCGGTCGCCGAGCGCAATGTCATCGCCTGCGCCGAATCGCCGGCCCTGCGCCGCTGTCCTAAGTCCGGCAGCCGAAACTGTTCGGCGGGGTGAAGCTACACTCCGCTGTCTGGTTGCCGCGGATGAAGCGCACCGCCATGCCGGCGGCAGCGGTGCCCGCCGCCTGGCGCAACTGGTCGATCGTCGAAATATTCTTACCGTTGATCGCCGCGATGATGTCGCCGGGGCGCAGGAAGCCGAGTTGGGCGGCGGGAGCGCGGGCGTCGAGGCTGACGACGACGACGCCGCGTTCGGGCAGGCCAGCGCCCAATTCCTGCGCGAAAGCGGGCGACAGATTGCCGACCGTCACGCCCGACAACAGATTGTTGCCGCCGATGACCGACAGGCTGCGCGGCGGGTTTTCGGGGGGGAGCGCCAACCGCAGTTCGACATTCTGCGCCTTGCCACCACGCACCAGCGTGATCGTTGCCTTGTCGCCGACCGGCTGGGTGGCGATGCGGTAGCGCATCATGCCGGCGTCGGCGACTTCCTTGCCGTCGATCGCGTAGATCACATCGCCCGCGCGGATGCCCGCGCCTGCCGCTGGCGAGCCGGGCGATACACCGGTGATCAGCACCCCTGCCGGACGGTCGAGGCCGACCCGGCTCGCGGTTTCGGCAGTCACCGGCTCGCCCTCCGCGCCGATCCAGGAGGTGACGAGCTTGCCGGTCTTCGCGGCGTTCAGGAAGATGCGCACCATGTTGGCCGGGATCGCGAAACCGATGCCATTGGAGCCGCCAGAGCGCGAATAAATGGCGCTGTTGATGCCGACCAGCGAGCCGTCCATCGCGACGAGCGCGCCGCCCGAATTGCCCGGATTGATCGCCGCGTCGGTCTGCAGGAAGAATTGATAGTCGCTGACGCCGATGCCGGTGCGCGCGACCGCCGACACGATGCCATGCGTGACGGTCTGGCCCACGCCGAATGGATTGCCGATCGCGATGACGACATCGCCGACTTCGGCCCGGTCCGAATCGCCCAGCCGAACCACGGGCAGCCGCTGCCCCTTGGGCTCGATCTTCAGGACGGCGAGATCGACGCGCGCGTCGGCGAACACGACCTTGGCGGGGAATTCGCGGCGGTCGGCGAGCGCGACAAGGATCTGGTCGGCGCCTGCCACGACATGGTTGTTGGTAACGATGAGCCCTTCGGCATCGACGATGACGCCGGAACCCAGCGACTGTTCGATACGCGGCTGGCTGGGCCGGCCGCCGCCGAAGAATTGCTGGAAGAAGGGATCGTCCATGACGCCGCGCTGGCGGACGACGCGTGCGGTATAGACGTTGACCACGGCGGGGGCGACGCGGCGCGTGACGGGGGCATAGCTCAGCGCGAGCTGGCCCGGATTGGACGGGACGACACGTTCGGGCTGCGGCCCCGCCGCCTGACGCGCCAGTTCGCTGGCTTGCTGCGCGAGCGCCGGATCGATGCTGTCGCCGATCATGCCGAACGCGAGCGTCAGCCCGGTTGCGATGCCCGCCGTAACCAGCGCAATTCTCTGAAACAAGCTCATACCTGCCATCCCGCCGTCACTTTGCGCGAAAATTGCCGCCTTATGGCTTGCCCGTCGATGAACGGGCCGCAGATAGGTGCGGCGAAACGCTGTGCAAGATAGGTCAGTGCGCCTCGCCCAGCATGTCGCGCACGATGCTGGCGAGCGAGGCCTTGCGCCGCGACCGCCGCTGCCGCTCCGCCTGCAGAATCGCGCGGACTTCCCTCAGACAGGCGTCGAAATCGTCGTTGACGAGCACATAGTCGAATTCGCCCCAATGGCTGATCTCGCTCGCCGCACGGTCCATGCGGCCCTTGATGACCTCGGCGCTGTCAGTGCCGCGCTCGACAAGGCGGCGCTCGAGCTCGATGAGCGACGGCGGCAGCAGGAAGATCGACACGACGTCCTTGGCGTCGCGTGCCTTCAACTGCTGCGTGCCTTGCCAGTCGATGTCGAACAGTACGTCGCGGCCTTCGGCAAGCGCATCGCGGACCGGCTCGCGCGGTGTGCCGTAACGGTGGCCGAACACATGCGCCCATTCGAGCAGCAGGCCCGCCTCGACGAGCCGCTCGAACTCGGCGTCGTCGACGAAATGATAGTCCTTGCCGTCGACTTCGCCCGGACGCGGCGCGCGGGTCGTCGCCGACACCGACATGCTGATCATCGGATCCGCGGCCATGATTTGGCGCGCCATCGACGTCTTGCCGGTGCCCGAGGGCGAAGCGAGCACGAACATCAGCCCGCGCCGGGGCGGCGGCGGATCGACAAGGGGGTCGGGGCGCGGCATCGGCGCTTGGTGGGGGAAGGGGCGCGAGGCGTCAACACCCTTCCCTCTCCCCTTGAGGGAGAGGGGTGGCGCGAAGCGCCGGGGAGAGGGGAGAGGGCAGTATCCCCTCTCCCCGCTCGTCTGGCGACGAGTCGCCCTCTCCCTCAAGGGGAGAGGGGCTGCTAGGGCGTCGCGATGCACACCATCCTCGTCGATCTCGACGGCACGCTCACCGACCCCGCCGCGGGGATCATCGCAGCGATCCAGCATGCCGTTGCCGCAGCGGGTGTCGAGCCGCCGCCTGCCGACTCGCTGCGCTGGACGATCGGGCCGGCGCTGCGCCAGAGCTTTCCGAAACTGCTGGGCGATGGGGGTGATACGGAGGCAGCGGTGACAGCTTACCGCGAACATTATGGCGCGGGCGGGCTGTTCGATGCGGCGGTCTATGACGGGGTGTTCGCGGCGCTGGAGGCGCTGCGCGCGCTGCCGGCGCGTTTGCTGGTGTGTACGGCAAAGGCCGAGCATTTTGCGCGGCGGGTGCTCGATCATTTCGAACTCGCCACCTATTTCGACGGCATCTATGGGGCCGATCTCGCCGGCAAGCTCGACGACAAGGGCGACCTCATCGCGCATATGATCGCCGACGATGGTTTCGATCCGGCGCGCGCGCTGATGATCGGTGACCGGGGCAGCGATGTGCGCGCCGCAGCGCGGCATGGGATCCCAACGGTCGGGGTGCTGTGGGGCTATGGCGATGCCGAAGAGTTGGCCGGTGCCGCCGCACTGTGCAACGAACCACATGACTTGCCGGAGATCGTGCGCGGACAGCTAGCCGCCATGTCCTGACAGTTCGTCCCCGGTCAGCCGGGTGACGTGCAGCACATTGGTCGAGCCAGGCGTCCCAAAGGGAACACCGGCGATGACGATGAGCCGGTCGCCGCCCTTGGCGACGCCGGTGCGGAGCGCCATGCGCTTGGACTTCGACACCATGCCCTCGAAGTCCGACACGTCGCGGGTGTGTACGGCGTGGACGCCCCAGACGAGGCCGAGCCGCCGTGCCGTCGTCAGCTTCGGCGTCATCGCGAGCAGCGGCACCGAGATGCGCTCACGGCTGGCACGGCGCGCTGTCGATCCTGACGTGGTGAAGCAGACGACGGCCGCTGCGCCCACGGTCCGCGCGATCTGCCCGGCCGCAGCCGACAGCGCATCGGCGGTTGTACGTTCGGGCAGGGTTTGCGTGAAATGCACACGCTCGAAATGCGTCGGGTCGCCTTCGACCTGGCGGGCGATGCGATCCATCATCTCGACCGCTTCCACGGGCCACGCGCCCGCCGCCGACTCCGCCGACAGCATCACCGCGTCGGCCCCGTCATACATCGCATTGGCGACATCGGAGACTTCGGCGCGGGTCGGCGACGGCGAGGTGATCATCGATTCGAGCATCTGCGTCGCGACGACGACGGGCTTGCCGGCGGCGCGCGCCATCTGGACGATGCGCTTCTGCGCGGCGGGGACTTCCTCGGGGGGCAGTTCAACGCCGAGATCGCCGCGCGCGACCATGACCGCGTCGGCCAGTTCGATGATCTCGGGCAGGCGCTCGAGCGCCGCCGGCTTTTCGATCTTGGCGAGCAGCGCTGCCTTGCCGCCGATCAGCCGCCGCGCCTCGGCGACATCCTCGGGCCGCTGCACGAAGGACAGCGCGATCCAGTCGACATGATTGTCGAGCGCGAAGGCAAGGTCGCGGCGGTCCTTCTCGGTCAGTGCCGCCATCGGCACCACGACATCGGGGACGTTCAGTCCTTTGTTGTTGGACAGCGCACCGCCGACCTCGATGAGGCTCTCGATGCGGTCGGAATGTACGGCGGTCACGCGGGCGACAACCTTGCCGTCGTCGAGCATGAGACGCGCGCCGGGCTGGAGGGCCACGAACAATTCCTTGTGCGGCAGCTGCACGCGGCTGAGGTCGCCCGGCGCATCGTCGCGGTCGAAGGTGAAGGACTGCCCACGCACCAGTTCGACCCGGCCCGCCGCGAAGCTGCCGACGCGGAGCTTCGGACCCTGCAGGTCGGCGAGGATGGTCATCGGCCGTCCGAGCTCTTTCTCGAGCCCGCGGATATTGGCGATAAGCTCACCGCGCGCCGCCTGCGTGCCGTGGCTCATATTGACCCGGAAGGCGTCCGCACCGGCGCGATACAGCCGCGCGATCATCTCGGGCGTGCCCGATGCCGGACCAAGGGTCGCCAGCACGCGCACCTTGCGGACGCGGGGGCCGGGACGATCCTGAACTGCAACGGTCACGCGAAAGCTCCTGTCAGACGCCGCGTAGCTCTATAGTGTGACGGTATGAGCGCAACCCGGAAAGGCCGAGACGATGGCATTGGACGATGATACCCGCGACAGGCTGGAAGCGGCGGCGTTTCGCAGGCTGCTCCAGCATTTGCGCGCGCGCACCGATGTGCAGAATGTCGATCTGATGGGCGTCGGCGGCTTCTGCCGTAACTGCCTGTCCGACTGGCTGGGCGAGGCTGCAGAGGCACAGGGCGTCGCGATGGACAAGGACGCGGCGCGCGAATGGATCTACGGCATGAGCTATGCCGACTATAAGGCGGCGCACCAGACGCCGGCGTCGCCCGAACAGCTGGCGGCGATGGACGCGAGCGTCGCGAAGAACCGGGCGCTCGATGCCGCTTGATCGCCGCCTCTCGCGCCTCTAGCACCGGCGCTTTCCAGAATCGGAGTGACGGATGTCTAGCGGGAATGTGTCGGCCGAACAGCTGCGCCTGTTCATCGAGCGGATCGAGCGGCTCGAGGAAGAAAAGAAGGGCATCGCCGACGACATCAAAGACGTCTACGCCGAATCCAAGGGGCAGGGTTACGACGTCAAGACGATGCGCTCGATCGTCAAGCTCCGGAAGATGGAGCGCGACGCACGGATGGAACAGGAAGCGCTGCTCGAGACCTACAAGGCCGCGCTCGGCCTCGCCGATTAGGGCGCAGACTTCGCCGCAAGCGCTCGCACACGCGCTTCCTGCAGGTCGAGCTGGGGCTTGCGGAAGCCGCCGCGCAGCGCTGTCTCGCTGCCGAACTCCAGCAGCCGGTCGTCGCTGCCATAGGCCGGCCAGTCGGTCACGCCCTTGCACGGCGTCCCGGTCGTCGCGAAGGCAGCCCAGCAGGCATTGAGCTTGTCGGCCTGGGCGCGGTCGCCGGGCGTCAGGACGGACGCGAGCTGTTTGATCGCCGAGACGGTGCCGAACACGAACGGCACTTCGAGCCCGTGGCTCGCACCGGGTAGCAGCCCGCGCGCCGCCTCCGGCACATAGGAGAAATGGTAGAGCCAAGCAGGCGCACCGCCTGCGGCCGAGCGCGCGATGAAGCGGGCCGGGCCGACCATGATCACGTCGCCAAAGATCGCCCGGGTAAGCGAGCGGTCGTCGGTGATGCCGTAAACGGCCTTGGCGGCGTCCATGTCGCCGGTGATCAGAGCCAGACGGCCGGTCGCCTTGGGCATTTCGCCCATCAGCGAGCCTTCGTCGCTGTTCGCGCCGATCACGAGCGGCACGTCGAGCGCGGTCCCCGTCGCGAAGGCGACCGTCGGCGTGGTGGTGTAGAAGCGGCCATCGACGATCGGCCCGAAGTCGGTGGCCGGGGCGGCGATCAGCTTGTCGACGGGGAGCGCCCGCAGCGCCGCCGCATCGGCATTGGCTGGAGCACCTGCGCCCACCGCGATCTCGGCTCCCGCCTTTTCGCCGTCGGCCAGGGTGATCGCCCGCCCCCAGCCGCCGCCCGATTCGACGATGGCTTTCGCGAACAGTCCCTTCGACCGCGCCGGATTGGCGAGCAGGCTCAAGGTCGAGCTGCCGCCCGCCGATTCACCGAACAGCGTCACATTGCCCGGGTCGCCGCCAAAAGCCGCGATATTGGCCTGCACCCACTTCAGCGCGGCCTGTTGGTCCATCGCGCCATAATTGGCGAGCGGCGCATCCGGCTTGGCCTCGGCGGTCAGCGCCGGATGCGCGAAATAGCCGAGCGGCCCGAGCCGGTAGTTGACCGCCACGAGCACGACGCCGCGCTTCGCGAAGGAGGTGCCGTCATAATAGGGTAGCGACGATGCACCGATGTGATGGCCGCCGCCGTGCAGCCAGACCATGACCGGCGCGGCCTTTGCACCGGCGGGCGCATAGATGTTGAGCGTCAGGCAATCCTCGCTTTGCGGCATGCCGGCATCGACACCGCCACCGGCCGAACCGGTCACCGGCTGCGGGCAGACCGGACCGAAGACGGTCGCGGCGCGCGCGCCTTTCCAGCTTGCCGCTGGCATCGGTGGCATCCAGCGGAGTTTGCCGACGGGCGGCGCAGCAAAGGGGATGCCCTTGAAGCTGGCAACGCCATCCGACGCGTCGCCGGTCAGCGCACCTTGCGCCGTCTTGATGGTCACCGGCGCGGCACCCGCCGCAGTTCCGATCGCCAGTGCCAGCGCGAATCCCAAAGCCCGCATCACCGAATCCCCCTTATTTTCCGACAGGCTAGCGTCCGGCGGTGCCGGGCGAAAGCTGGCAAGTTGCGCGGCGCTACAGCCCCGCCTCGCTCGGATGCGCCTCGTGCAGCAGCGGCTCGCCGTTGCGGTAGCGGCGCAGGTTTTCGAGAAACAGGTCATCGCCGCGTGCGAGCACGCCGTCGCCGGTCCCCGCCGTGTGGGCGGAGGCGCTGACTTTGGGATGATCCCAGAACCAGGAGTCGGCGGGGAGCGGCTCGGTTTCGAACACGTCGAGCACGGCCTGCGCGGGCTGGTTTCGGTCGAGGCCGGCGCGCAGTGCCGCTTCGTCGACGAGACCGCCGCGGCCGATGTTGATGAACAGGCTGCCGGGCTTCATCGCCGCGAAAAACTCGGTGCCGGCGATGCCCTTGGTTTCGGGGTTGAGCGGGCAGGCCAGCACGACGACATCGGCATCGGGCAGCAGCGTCAGCAGGTCGGCGGATGGCCGCACGTCGGCGGCGAGCGGTTCAGGCGCGGTATTTCGGCGGACGACGGTCAGGTGCGCGCCGAACGGCTGGAGCCGCTTGGCGATCTCGACACCGATCGTGCCGAAGCCGAGCATCAGCCAGCGGGTCGAGCCGATTTCGCGGAAGGGCAGGTCGGACCAGCTGTGCGCCGCCTGCAGACGCTGCCGCTCGGCGAGCGGGTGCAGCAGGCTCAGCGCATGGCAGAGCACATAGTCGGCGATGGCCGGAGATTGGGCGCTGCTCTTGGTCAGCCGCAACCCCTTGGCCATGATCTGGCGGAACGCCGGATGGTCGAGACCGGCCGCGAAAATCTGCACCCATTTGACGTTCGGCGCACGCAGGATGTGGCGGAAGAAATCCGGCAGCTGACCCGATTTGTAGAGGTCGAGGCTCATCCAGAAGATTGCGGGATGGACGCTGGCGGCATCGAGCGCCTGGCCATCGCGTGCGAAAGCCCCGTCGGGCGCGATGGTCACAATGTCCAGGCCGCTGGCATCGATGCGGCCTTCGATGCGTTGGCGGGCAGCTTCGGACATCAGGATCTGCATGGGGCCTCGCGTGCGGTTGACGGCATATAGAGGCCGATGTCCCCACCGCTGTCCAGCGTGCGCGCCAAGCGTTTCCGCCAGTGGACTTGGCGGTGCGTGTCGCCCCACGTTGCCATCTGAACCGCCGAGGAGATACGCATGGCCGCCACAATCACCGAGGTGCACGTCTCGCGCGCCGATCTTCACAAGACCGAAGTCGCACAAAAACCGGTGACGCTGGCACCCGGCCAAGCGCTGTTCGCGGTCGAGCAGTTCGCGCTGACGGCGAATAACATCACCTATGCGGCGCATGGCGAGGACATGGGTTATTGGCGGTTCTACCCCGCCCCGGAGGGCTGGGGCATCGTTCCGGTCTGGGGCTTTGCGCGCGTCGAACAATCGACGGTCGAGGGGCTGGCAGCCGGCGAGCGAGTCTATGGCTATTGGCCGATGGCGAGCCATGCGGTGCTGGAGCCCATCGGCGTTTCGCCGCGCGGGTTCGCGGACGGTGCGGCACACCGGCAAGGTCTCGCAACCATTTACAACGGCTATCAACGCGTGTCGGGGACGGGCTTCGGCGACGAACGGGCCTATGCGCTGTTCCGCCCGCTCTATACGACATCCTTCCTGATCGATGCCTGGATTGGCGAGGAGGTGGCGGACGCCGACGCGGCTATCCTGTCGAGTGCGTCATCGAAAACGGCGCTTGGGTTGGCGCAGGCGTTGAAATCGCGGGGCACCGGTCGTCCGCGTGTGATCGGACTCACCTCAGCCGCCAACCGGGCCTTCGTCGAAGCGACGGGCTATTATGATCAGGTCACGACCTATGACGAGGTCAACACGCTGACGGCGGAGCGGCCGCTGTTCGTGGACTTCGCCGGGTCGGACGCGGTGCGCGTGTCGGTGCATCAGAAATTCGGCGACCGGCTCGCGGCAAGCATGGTCATCGGCGACACGCATTGGGATTCCACACCCGCTGCCGCACCGCTACCGGGTCCGCGTCCCGCGCTGTTCTTTGCGCCGACCGAGGCGGTCAAGCGCATGGAGGCCTGGGGGCAGGCCGGATTTGCCGCACGGCTCGACGCCAAATGGCAGTCGTTCATGGAATCGACCAAGCCGTGGCTGCGAATCGTCGAGGGGCGCGGCGCGGCGTCCGCTCTCGACCATTATCATGCCATTCTGGAAGGCAAAGCCGCGGCGGATGAGGGTGTCGTTCTTTCCCTCTAGGTTAGTTTTCGTATAGGCGAAGCGCGACCTCCTTCTCGAATGGGACATATCATCATGCGCAGGGCAGCCATCGTCGCACCGATCCGGACTCCGGTCGGCAAATTCCAGGGCAGCCTTGCCAGCATGACGGCAGGCGAGCTCGGCGCGGTGATCATCAAGGCCTTGGTTGAGCGGACGGGCATCGACCCGGAGCGCATCGACGACGTCGTGTTCGCGCAAGGCTATGGCAATGGTGAGGCGCCCTGCATCGGCCGCTGGTCGGCGCTAGCTGCCGGACTGCCGATCTCGATCCCCGGCACGCAGGTCGACCGGCGTTGCGGCAGCGGGCTGCAGGCTGTCGTCGATGCCGCGATGCGCATCCAGACCGGCGCGGCGGATGTCGTCATCGCCGGCGGCGTCGAGAGCATGAGCAATGTCGAATATTATTCGCTCGACCATCGCAACGGCGCGCGGCTCGGCTCGACGACAATGCATGACCGGCTCAGCCGCGGCCGGGTGATGTCGCAGCCGATCGCGCGCTTCGGCGTCATCACCGGCATGATCGAAACCGCCGAGAATCTCGCCAAGGACTTCGGAATCACGCGCGAGGAATGCGATGCCTATGCGGCGATGAGCCACCAGCGCGCGACGGCTGCCTGGGCCGCTGGCAAGTTCGACGATGAGCTGGTCCCTGTCGCGGTGCCGCAGAAGCGCGGCGATCCCGTCATGTTCGCGCGTGACGAAGGGTTCCGGCCCGACGCCACGCCTGAGTCGCTCGCCGCGCTCAGGCCGCTTGAAAAAGGCGGCGTGGTGACAGCCGGCAATGCGAGCCAACAGAATGATGCTGCAGCGGCCTGCCTCGTCGTTGCCGAGGACAAGCTCGACGAGCTGGGACTCAAGCCGATGGGCTGGCTGCTCAGCTGGGCGGCGGCGGGCTGCGAGCCGTCGCGCATGGGCTATGGCCCCGTGCCAGCGGTCGAAAAGCTCTTTGCCCGCACTGGGCTCGGCTGGAAGGATATCGACCTCGTCGAACTCAACGAGGCGTTCGCGCCGCAGGTGCTCGCGTGTCTGAAAGGCTGGGGCTGGGACGACCGCGACCGGCTCAATGTCAACGGCTCGGGTATCTCGCTCGGCCATCCGATCGGTGCGACAGGCGGGCGCATCCTCGCCAATTTGCTCCGCGAACTTCATCGCCGCGACGGCCGCTACGGCATTGAGACAATGTGCATCGGCGGCGGCCAGGGCATGGCCGCAATCTTCGAGCGCGCTGCATAGAAAAAGGGCGGACCAGAAGGCCCGCCCTTTCCGACGTCAAAGCGCTACCAACTAGAACTTCAGGCGCGCCTGCACCGCGAAGCGGCGACCCAGCGTGTCATAGGTCGACGGGAAGGTATTGCCGCTGTTGAATGCGGTGGTGCCCACGCCCGTTCCGACCAGCGGCGGCTTCTTGTCGAGCAAATTCTCCACGGTCACGGTCATCGACAGATTGTCATTCACCCCGACGCGCGTCGACAGATCGAAATAGTTGAAGGCCTTGATGTGCTGGAAGTCGACCGCACGCCCGATATTCGGGTTCCCGGCAGCTGCTGCAGCGGCCGCACCGGATCCGCCATTCAGGGTGCCGACGAAGGCCGGGCCATTGCCGAGCGTGATATCGAGCGGCTCCTGCTCAACCGAGTCGATGTGGCGCCACAGCAGCGAGACGTCGATCTGCTTGAAGCTCAAAGTGGTGCGCTGCGACCACTGGAACTTCGGCTGGATCGAGGCGCACTGGGCGCTGTAGTAGCCCGTGCACTCGCGATTGACCGAGGTCGGCACGGTCGTATTGGCGTTGAACTTCGAGTCGTGCGTGTAGTTGCCCGTGAAGGTCAGCCCCAGCTTGGCGAAGCCGATGTCGCGGCTGTAGTTCGCCGAGACATCGATGCCGTCGGTCTTGAGCGATCCGAGGTTCGACAGCGCGGTGAACAGACCGGGCGTGATGTCCGGGCTTCCGTCAAGGCCGCCCGTGAGCGGGTTACGGCGGATCGCGGTGCAGGCTGGGTCCGTCGCGGCCGACGCCGACGGCGTGTAGTTGATGCCGGTCGGCGTGCCAAAGCAGGCCGTGATCGCGTCGCCCGACGACGGGGTGGTGATCGCACCTTTCACCTTGATGTTGTAGTAGTCGACGGTCAGCGAGAAGCCCGGAATCATCGCCGGCTGGATCACCGCACCAAAGGTGTAGGAGTTCGACTTCTCCGGCTTCACATTGACGTTGCCGCCCGTGGTCACATTGGCCTGGTTGGCAGTCGGCTGAGCGATGCTGTTGACATTGCCAGCCGTTGCACCCTGCGCAAGGCAGACCGCACGTAGCGTTGCCGGCTGCGCCGGGCGGCCCGCGATCGGTGCGGCTCCGCCGGCAGTAAGCGAGGCGCACGGATCGTTGGTCAGCGTCGTCAGCACGGTCGAGACCGGTGAGAACAGCTCACCGATGTTCGGAGCGCGAACCGCATGGCTGTAGTTGCCGCGCAGTTTGAGGCCGTCGATCGGCTCCCAGCTGCCGCCCGCCTTGTAGGTCGTTGTCTTGTAGGACGGCGAGGACGGCGCATCGACCTTGTAGCTCGAATAGCGCACACCGGCTTCGAGAGTCAGGCTCTTGAAGAAGGGCGCATCCTGAACGAGCGGTGCAACCAACTCGCCGAAGGCTTCCCACACGTCATAGCCACCGGTGATGTTCGGCGCGGCGCCACCGGCACCGCCGAGCTCACCCGGTGTCTGCGACAGCGAATCCGAACGCTGCGATGCGGTGTACTTGCGATATTCAGTGCCGACGGCGATGCCGATCGGGTCCTGCGCCCAGGGAGCAGCAACACCGAAGTCGTCGCTGATCGTGCCACGGCCCTGTGCGAGCGTGGTCTTGACCAGCGTCGTGCTCTCACCCGTGATGTACGGGATCTGCGCTGCCGTGATCGAGCCTTCCGGCCCGAAGAAGTTGACCGGAACGCAACCGGCGTTGCCACTAAGGCAGGTCGTCGTGTTGGTTGCCAGCAAGGTGTCACGGACGCGTGAGGTCAGGACATAGCCCTGCAGCGCCTGACGGTTCTCCGACTCGCCGTACGATCCGCCGATATCCCAATCGAGGCTGTCGGTCAGCTTGCCGCGAAGCCCGGCACGATAGTCGAAGATCGTCGTGGTGAACTGGCTGACGCGCGGGCCGACCTCAGTCGTGCGGCGAGCGAGCGTGACCTGCGGATTGGGATTATAGCCTTCGCCCGGGGCGATCGTGCCGTTGTTGTCGACGTCGAACGGCACGAAGCCGCCACCGCCAATGACACGGTACGCCGGATCGCTCGTGGCCGTCGCTGTTGCAGCCGCAGCGCACTCCGCCGGCGTAAAGCGAGGTGTGTAAACGTCGGGCCGCGGGTTCACGTCGAACGCACAGAATTGGTTCCGCAGTGCCGCGGGGAGATATGGGTTCGACAGCGGAATGCTGACCGCTGGACCAAAAGCACCCGACGGCGCGACAATCGTATTGACGGTGTTCTTCGAGAACAGAGCGCGATTGTAAACTTCGATATTGTCGGTGAACTCGTATTTGGCCTGCGCGAAAATATTGAAGCGCTTAAAGGGCGTTTGATAGATGTTGTACGGGTTGAAATTGAACGCCGCGAAGGGAGCAAGCGCCTGACCGGTGGTCGGATCGACCTGGCGCACTGCGCCGTTGGTCGCGCCAAGCGGGTTGGGCGTGTAAATCGGCGCGCCGAGCGGCTGGGTAGCCGTCGGAGCACCACGGCCCGTGAAGATCGATTCGGGAGCCATGTTCGGCGCACCGCCCGTCAATCCCCGCGTGCCCGAGAAGCGCGACGGGATCGCGGTGCCCGAGCCGCCGAAGGTGCCGCCAAACGACGAGATGTTGAACGCGCCATAATCGCGTGCACCCTGATAGACCGGATCGGCTTCCTGATAGCCGAGCGACACGACGACGTTTCCCTTGCCGTCGTCGAAGTTGCCGCCGATGGTCAGATCGGTGCGGAAGGTGTTGCCATCACCTTTTTCGGTGATCTGCTCGGAGGCCGAAATATCGACGCCCGAAAAATCCTGCTTGGTGATGAAGTTCACGACACCCGAGATCGCGTCGGCGCCGTAGGTGGTCGATGCGCCCCCGGTCAGCACTTCGACGCGGTTGAGCAGCGCCAGCGGGATGTTGTTCAAGTCGACACGGCCAGCAAGACCCGACGGCGCAATGCGGTTGCCATCGAGAAGAACGATGTTGCGGATCGAGCCGAGGCCGCGGAGGTTGACGAAGGACGCGCCGCCGTTGCCGTTGTTGACGGCCGAACCGATCGACGGGACGATACCGGGAATTTCACGAAGAACTTCTTCGGCGACGTTCGACTGCTTCAGTTCGATCTCGTCCGACGACGTGACCGTAACCGGCGCCGAGCGCTCGAGGTTCGGGTTCTTGATCAGCGAGCCCGTAACAACGATTTCCTCGTCGCCCGCGGCGGCCGTATCAGCGGTGGTTGCAGCGACCGTAGTCTGCGAAAGCGCAGGCGCGGCGATCATCGCGAATGTCGCTGCAGTCGCGAGCAGGCCGACCTTGCGCTGCTTGATGGCAAAAGACGTCATTGGATAAGCTCCCCTTCAAAACCGATCGATCGCTGACCGAGGTCAAGCGATGATGGACGGAGCAAATCCACAATGGGCGGGCATTAATCCAGCGAGATTGTCACAACGAGTTCTTAAGGCGATGCCATGTATTCTGAATGCACCACTCACTTTACATGATCGGTGATTTGGAGTTTGACTTTCTTCGGTATCCGGTTCACAATGATGTGAACCGTTATGCTTGCGTGGCCGACCGTCGGCCCGTCAAGGCTCTGAGGGCCGGGGCATATTTTCGGCCAACCGGCAATTCCGGGCCTCCGCCGCGGAGCGCAACGGCCAGTCCACCATAACGGGTACGTTTTACTGCTGCGACGACGTCGGTCCGGACGATGGTCGAGCGGTGGACACGAACGAACCGTGCCGCAGGCAACCGGGCGGCAAGGCGGCCGATCGGTTCACGGTGCAGATAGGACTGCTGCCCGACGGCGAGCCGGACATATTCGCCTTCCGCCTTGATCCAGTCGACATGGTCCAGCGGGATCCGTAGCAGCTCGCCCTGCCGCGATACCCACAGATCCTCCACTCCCGCCGTTGCGTCGGCATTAAGCGCCGGACTAGCAGGCTGAGCTGGTTCGCCTTGTTCGGCCCTCTCTCGTGTCGCAATCGCCTCGCGCGCACGCTGCAGCGCCGCTTCAAGCCGCACCAAGCGCGCTGGCTTCAACACATAATCGACGGCCGCAACGTCAAAGGCCCGGACGGCGAACCGGTCCGACGCCGTCACGAAAATGATGGCGGGGTGTCCCGCTGCCTGTTCCAGCACGTCGAACCCGTCGAGAACCGGCATCATGATATCGAGCAGGACCACGTCAGGGTCGTGCGCCCGGATCATCGCCAGCGCTTCCGAGCCGTTGGTCGCCGTCGCGACGAGTTCGACCCCGGCGCATTCCGCCAGCAGCAACTCCAAACGCTCGCGCGCCAGCGGCTCGTCGTCCGCAACAAGGACTGACAAGGACAAGGTCATTGCCGCGCATACCGCAGAGGCAGGGCAAGCCGGGCAAGAAAGCCGTCTGCTGTCTGCCCTGCATCGAAAGTGGCGGTGTCGCCGAACTTTGCCGCAAGTCGTTCCCCGACATTGGTCAGGCCCACGCCGGCACCCGGTTCACCGGATGCGGCGCCATCGCCGTCATCACTCACTTCGATCGTTAGCGTCGCACCATCTCGTCGCGCAACGATGTGCACATTTACCAGCCGCGACGCCGGTGCGACCGCGTGCTTGACGGCATTTTCGATCAGCGGCTGCAAGATCAGGCCCGGGACCATGGCGTTGCGAACTTCCGGAGAGAGTTCAAACCGGACAGCCAATCGCTCCGGAAAGCGGGTTTGCTCGATTTGCAGGTACAGCTTTTCGTGCTCGAATTCCGCCTCGACGGTCACATCGTCGACCGGGTCCATCCGGAGCGCCGCGCGCATGAAATCGGCAAGATCGGCCAGCATCGCTTCCGCGCGCCGGTTGTGGCCAGTCATCACGAGCGCGGAGATGGCGTTGAGGGTATTGAATAGGAAGTGCGGATTGACCTGATAGCGGAGCGCTCGCAGCTGCGCCTGCTGCGCCAGAGCTTCCACGGCGCTAAGACGGCGGTCACGCGCGTTGACATCCCGGTTGTACGACAAGGCCAGATAGATGGCGGACCACGCAAAATAGCTCCAGAGCCAGTTCTGAATGCTCGTGAACAGTCGGCTCACATCCCAGGCCTCACTGAACGGAAGGCCGTCCATCGGTAGAACATAATAGAAGATCAGCCGCCCAAGCAGCGCCTGCGTCACTGCGCCGACCAGCGCGAGGGGCAGGGCAAAACCTGCGCGAAACGTGAAACTGCGATTGCGCAGCCGGTCCAGCAGCTGCGCCGCGAGGTAGAAGAGCACGGCCCCGCAACCATGCACGATAAGCCGGCGCACGCCGCCATCGAAGCCGGGCGCATTGCCCGTCGGCAAATTCTCGCGGATCGTCGTCAGAACAAACTGCATGATCCACAGGATTGCGATCAGCGCCACAGCGTCGCGGCCGAGCGGCCGGGCCGGCTCCGGTCGGATCAACGACGCCAGCCCACGGCTCCCGGCCTCAGATCGATGTGAAGCGCCCATTGCTAAAACTTGCAAACCCGCATGTGCCGACGCCAGCTAGCAATAACCTCTGCTGTAGTTTGTTCCGAAAAATCTGTTGTTTATCGGAAAGTCAGTCGGTTCGAAGCGCTGGGTCGACCGTTCCTGACATTGCGCATGCCCGTAAACCTGATTGCCGTCATCTTGGCCGCAACCAATCTTTTGTCAGGGTGGCTCACATGCTTGTTGCGACTGCGTCCGAATCCTTTGCGCCGGCTACACGGGTCCGCCCGCATGTGACCCGGGCGGCCATCCTCGACGCGGCACGCGCACTATTTCGCGACCGGTCGTGGGACGCTGTCAGCATGGAGGCAATCGCCTCGCGCAGCGGCTTTTCGCGACGCACGGTCTACAATCAGTTCGTCGATTGTGAAGAGCTGTACCGCGCATCCCGCGAGGGCTTGCTGCACGAGGTCGCAACCCGCCTGCCGCTGGAAGTCGATCCGAATGTCGCGCCCGCGGAAGCCCTCCGGCTGTTCTGCGACCGCGTCGCGGCTGCGCTCAGCGATTCCTCGCATGTCGAGCTCCTCAGCTCGATGGTGCGCGACGGCTGGAGCAATGAGTGGCTGCTGCAGGATTATCAGCGCTGGGTCCGTGGTCCGATCATGCGCACGCTTGAAGTCTATTTTCACGACCTCAAGGCGCGCAACGGTCTCACATCGCTCGACGTCCGCCGCGCCGCGCTTCACCTGCTCGCAGGCATTGAGGCAATTGCCGTCACGCCGCGCATGGTGCCCGGCATGACCCCGGTCAGCGACGCGCCCGCCGAGCAGATCGAAGACATGGTCGCTGCCTTCGCGATGCGCCATCTCTGAAGTTCGGGAACGACTGGCGCACTCGACAGGATTCGAACCTGTGACCCCTGCCTTCGGAGGGCAGTGCTCTATCCAGCTGAGCTACGAGTGCCGGTGCCGAGGCGCGGCTTTAGCAAGAGTGGGCGGCGGCGGCTAGGGGCTTAGCGCGCCGCGACCTGTGTCGGAACGAACTTGCCGAGGCCGCAGCTCGCGCCGGTGCGCGGTCCGCCGCTCTGGTAGATCACCGTGATGATATCGACCGAGCAGAGCTGGCTCAGCGACGTCGCGTAGGTGAAGGCCTTCTCGAAGCCGAGCGAGGGGCAGCTGTTCGGCAGCGTGTTCCGCAGCACCGAGCCGTCGCGCAGGTGGAAATCGATGGTATTGTCGTTGATGACGCGCGCCTCGCTGATGTTCGCAAGCGACACGCAGTCGCGCGCGGCTACGGCGGGAATCGGTGTCGCGGGCGCAACGGCGGCCGTCTTCGGCGCTGTCGCAGGTGCGCAGGCGGCCATCAGGCCGAGGGCGGCAAGGATGATCGGCTTCCGCATCAAACTTCTCCCAATATCTCTCCGCAACTCTGGAGGGAAAGGGTACGCAACGCAACGTCAGGGAACAGGGGGGGATGTTCCGAATAACGCAGCGCGGTTGAACGGCAGGTGAACTTGTTCGGCCAAAATTACGGCCCGAGCATCTTCGCCTCAAAGCGGCACAGATCGGCGACCGGACAGGCGAAGCAGCGGGGTCGCCGTGCGATGCAGGTGTAACGGCCGTGCAGGATCAGCCAGTGATGCGCATGGCGGCGGTATGGCGGCGGGATGATCGCGACCAGCCCGTCCTCCACCGCGCGCGGCGTCTTGCCCGGCGCGAGGCCGGTACGGTTGCCGACGCGGAAGATGTGTGTGTCGACGGCCATCGTGTCCTGCCCGAAGGCGACGTTGAGCACGACATTCGCCGTCTTGCGCCCGACGCCCGGCAAAGCCTCGAGCGCGGCGCGATCCTCCGGCACCGTACCGCCATGTTTGGCGACCAGCGCTTCGGACAGCGCGATGACATTCTTCGCCTTGGTGTTGAACAGGCCGATGGTGCGGATATGCTGTTTGAGCCCCGCCTCCCCGAGCTCGATCATCGCCTGCGGTGTGCGGACCTGCTCGAACAGCCGCGCCGTCGCCTTGTTGACCCCGACATCGGTCGCCTGCGCCGACAGCGCGACGGCGACGAGCAATGTGTAGGCGTTAACATAGGCCAGCTCGGTCTTCGGCTCCGGGTTCAGCGCAGCGAGGCGGGCGAAGAAGTCCTCAGCCTCGGCCTTCGAGAATTTGCGTTTCGCGCGCGGTTTGACACTGGATCGGGGCACGTAGCCGTCATAGCTTCGGCGAATGCCTGCGGCACCCTATTTCGATCTCGTGCTGACGCCGAACCGGTCGCTGCGGAAACTGCATGCGCGCTGGATCGTGGCAGGCGTCGCGGCGATGATGGCAGCGACGGGTCTGCGGGCCTGGCTGCTCGGGGCATGGCCCGTTCTTCCCTTTCTCGGTATCGATCTCGCGCTGCTGGTCTGGGCGTTTCGCGCGAGCTACCGGTCGGGGATGAGCGTCGAACTGGTGCGCCTCGACGAGGAGGATCTGACGATTCGCCGCCGTTCACCGGCCGGGCAGGAACGGCGGTTCCGGCTCGAGCCCTTCTGGGCGCGCACCGAACTCGAACTGCTGTCGATGGACCAGAACCGGCTATGGCTCACCGAAAAGCGCCGCCGCATCGCGGTCGGGCGCTTCCTGTCGCCGGGCGAGCGCATCGAAATCCATCGCGTGATTGCCGACGGCCTCAGCCGCTTCCGCGACCGGCGCTAAAGGCCCAGCACGTCCGTCATGGCGTAGCGTCCCGCCGGCTTGCCAGCGAGCCAAAGCGCGGCCTTGACCGCGCCGCGCGCGAAGATTTCACGGGTCTCGGCGCGGTGACCGAGTTCGATCCGCTCGCCGTCGGCGGCCAGCACGACCATATGATCGCCCACAACCGATCCGCCGCGCAGGCTTGCGAAGCCGATCGCGCCGGGTGCGCGGGGCGCGCCGATGCCATCGCGGCCGCGCTCGCTATGACTGGCTAGGTCGATATTCCGCCCCCGGGCCGCTGCGGTGCCAAGCGCCAGCGCAGTGCCCGACGGTGCATCGACCTTGTCGCGGTGGTGCATCTCGACGATCTCGACATCCCAGTCCGGGCCGAGCGCTCGTGCCGCCTGTTCGACGAGCGCGGCGAGCAGGTTGACGCCGAGCGAGGTGTTGGCGGCCTGCAGGACCGCGATGTCCGCAGCGGCCGCGTCGATCACTGCGTGCTCGGCAGGTTCCAGTCCGGTTGTTCCAACTAGCAAGGCGCAATTCGCAGCGCGCGCGGCGGCAAGGCTGGCGGCAAGCGCAACGGGTGCGGTGAAATCAACGAGCACATCGGACGCCGCCGCGAGCGCGGCGAGATCACCGCCGATGACGCCGTCGCCGAATGCGGTGCCGATGGTGGGATGATCCGCGCGCTCGACGCCGCCAGAAAGCGTCGCACCGGGCGTCGCGGCAATGGCGGCGGCGAGTGCCTGCCCCATCCGCCCGGCTGCGCCGAGAACGCCGATCCTGATATTGCCACTGGCCATGCCGACGATTTGGCGCAGCTTGGCTGGCGGCGCAACAATCTCCGCGACTCAGTCGTCGTCGCCGCCGTCACCTTCGCGCCCTTCCCCGCCTTCGCCGCCTTCACCATCGGCGCCCCGGTGGCAGCGGGCGCAGCGGTCGATATTGCCGCGCACGCCTTCCTCGCGGTGAAACGCAAGAGTCGCGGCGGGCTGGTGCGCGTGACAGCCGTAGCAGGTAGTACCCTGGAAATTGCCGCCGACATGGCAAGTCGTGCAGGCGACATTGTGATCGCCGTCGAGCCGGAAGAAGCGGTCATGCGCGAAGGTGGCAGGCCGCCACGCCGTTGTCGCATGGCACTGGCTGCAGTTAGTCCCGCCCAACCGCCGGTGCAGCGTGTCGGCGGGTGGTACATGGCAGCCGGCGCAGGCGGTGCGCGCTTGCGGTTGGAGCAGGGAATGGTCGAACAGCGGCAGGTGATGGCCGGTCAGCCGCGGTCCGGCATGGTCGGTGTGGCATGCCATGCAGTCGGCCTCGATCAGCTTCTGGTGGAAGGCTGTCTTGCGGTGGGGGAGCACGGCTCCCTTCGTCGAGAACAGGCCGATGCGGTCGACCGCGTGGCAGGATATGCAACGCCCTGCGGACGCCCCGCGCAGCGGTGCATGGCAGGCAAAGCAATCCTGCGCGAAGCCGCTGTGCGCGGGGACGACCGCGCCCGGTGCCAGCATCAGCTGCGGACGGACGAAGCAGACCGCGAGCAGCGCGAGCAGCACGGCCGACAGGATGAGGATCGCCGGACGCGGCATCATCGCCAGTCCCAGAACAGCGCGGTGGCGACCAGATGGGCGGTCGCCAGCACCGCGAAGGCCAGCGTGATCGGCACATGCACGACGCGCCACTGCTTGACGAAATCCAGCGTCAGGCTGTCGCGGTACAGGCGATCGGTCACCTCGGCAGGCGTGAGACCGTCACCGGCCAACTTCTGCCGGGCCGCCTCAAGTCGCAACCGGGCGCGGCGCAGCAGATATTTGCCGGTCAGGCCGCTGGCGATGTTGACGAGCGTCGCTGCCAGCGCAAGCCAGGCCAGCAGCGAGTTGAAATGGATCCCGGCATGCACGAGGATCAGCAGCGAGCCCGCCCAGGTCATGCGTTCGTGGCGGCGCAGCAGCACCGCCGGATTGCCGCTCGTGGTGATCTTGCGCTTGCGCAGCGAGTAGGCGAACGAGCCGAGGATCAGCGCCAGCCCGGGGATGCCCAGCCAGCGCCCGACCCAAACCTGATCGAAGATGTGCAGCGCCGCATCCGCCAGCAGAGCGGCAACGGCCAGCGCCAGCAGGGACAGCGCAAACGGCACGACCTCGCGCTGGACGAGATAGGCCCGACTCATAGCTTCAGCGTTCGTTGGGGCCGAACAGACAGCTGGCCGCGCGCGGCGGACATGACAATCTCCCTGCAAGATCCGGGACGGGGTCCCGGACAGGCGATGGACGGATAGCAACCGCGTCCGGGTCCGGCCTTGATCCGAGTCAAACAGTTGCAGAGCAGAAACGATCCATGTCGCGCGTCAGAAATCGCGCCCGAACGCGGGCAGTCGCCCGCTGCCATCGGCGACCGGGCCTGTTAAGGGACGCCATGCCCTGCCCCACCCCCACCCTGACCACCCCCGCCGGAGCCGCGCGTTGATCCTGCCGCTGGCGATGGTACTGCTCGCTGCCGTGCTGCATGCGACATGGAACCTCGTCGCCAAGCGCGCCGCGCATGCGGGCCCGGCGTTCGTGCTTGCCAACAACGCGCTGTCTTGCCTGTTCTACCTGCCATGGGTCGTGTGGATCGTCGTGCATGGCGGTGTGACGCTCAGCCTGCCGATCGCCGCCTGTATCGCAGCGTCGGGGGCAGTACATCTCGGCTACAGCCTCGCCCTGCAGCGCGGCTATCAGGTCGCCGACCTGTCGGTGGTCTATCCGGTCGCGCGCGGTACCGGGCCGGCGATTGCCGCGATGGGCGGCTTCCTGCTGCTGGGTGAGCAGCCGACCGTCCTGCGCGTGGCGGGGCTGATCGCGGTCGTCGCGGGCATCGGCCTGATCGCGACTCAGGGCAGTTTCGCGCGATTCCGCGAACCTGCGGCGCGTGCCGGGGTGCGCTGGGGCTTGCTGACGGGCGGTCTCATCGCCGCCTACACGGTCACCGATGCCTATGGCGTCAAGGCGCTGCTGATTGCGCCGGTGATCCTCGACTGGTCGGCGAACAGTGCGCGGCTGCTCATGCTGGCGCCTGTCGTGCTGCGCCGCCCTGACGCCGTCGTCGATGCGATGCGCGGCCATTGGGGCCGTGCAGCCATTGTCGGCGTGCTGGGACCGCTCGCCTATATTCTTGTGCTGACGGCGCTGCAGATGGGCGCGCCGCTGAGCCTCGTCGCCCCGGCCCGCGAACTGTCGATGATGGTCGGCACGCTGTTCGGCATGCTCATCCTGCGCGAGGCGGCGGGGCCGTGGCGGCTGATCGGCTGTGCAATTCTGGTTGGCGGCGTGGTAATGCTCGGCGCGTCCTAGACCGGAGCGGCGACATCAGCATACATCGCGAGCACCGTGGCGAGGTCGCCGGGAGAAAGCGCGGTCCGCTGGCCGATGGTCTGGCCCGGCAGAAGCGGTTTTCGCGGCGTCAGAACCGGTACCTCGGGATCGATTGCGAACGTACCCACCCCATAGTGCATTATCGAGCCATAGTCATAATCGCCGAAATCGATGGTCTGCGCCGCGACCGAGGCAATCGAGTCCTGTTTGAAATTATCTTCGCAGCCGTCGCGGATATTGGTCCAGTCGATCGTGATCCAGTCGTCGCGGTCGGCACGACAGAGCTCGTGCCACAGGCCCACCGAATGGCCGAGCTCATGGATGACCGTGCCAACGCTGCAACTGTCGCCCAGTTCGACCATCTGCACGCCGCCGCGCCGTCCGACAGCCGACAGCGCAACCCCAGGCATGTGGCGAAGCCGGATAAAGTCAGGCTCGGCAGCGCGCGGCGCGAACCGGATGCAACTGCGGGTATTCCAATGCGCAATGGCATCGGCGGCCGCCGCTGCACAGCCGAGACCGGCGTCCATCTGGTAAGGAATGGTGCGCGCCGGCCACCGATATTGCGTCCCTGCAATTCCCAGCCCCATGACCGCCGCCTCCCCTACCCGAAAATGCTCAGCCGTCGGCTGCGCGCCGCAATAACAATCGGGTTTTGGTCGTGATGTCGACAGTCGATTTTGGTACAGTTCAGAAACGAACTGTTCAGAGATTGCGAATGGTCATGATAGCGTAGCGGGCGCGGTTGTACTGCTTGTGGCAGATGCGTTTCAAACGCTGTTCCAGATCGACGGGGGATCCAATGAAGCAGGCACGAACGCTGGCAACGATCGCAACGCTGTTGGGAACGGGTGCACTGCTACTCAACACCTCCTGTACCCCGAAGAGCAAGACGCCAGCCTGGCCGCAGGCAACCCAGGGTTGGGACCAGACCCAGCGACTCGCCTGGTATCAGGGCACGCAAGGCTCACGCATGATGCCGTGGAGCTGGGCGTCGGCACTTGAGGTGGCAGATGGCCAGCAGCCATTCTTCGCGACCGACAATCTCGAGACTTTCCGCTTCGTTCCGCTTGCCGAATCTTCCCGCAAACTGCCGATCGGCTTTGCGATCGACAAGCAAGACGACAGCCGGCTCAGCTACACCAAATTGCGCTGGTATGGCGGGCAGTCGTCGAAGGATGAGTGGCTGGGCCTCAACTGCTCGGCCTGTCACACCGGCAAGGTCAGCTACAAGGGCGAGTCGCTGACAATCGATGGCGCGCCGAGCCTCGTCGATTTCCAGAGTTTCATCGAGGGCGTCGATGCCGCGCTGGTCGCGACGCGCGATGACCCGGCAAAGTGGGACCGCTTCGCCGCGAAGGTGCTGGCCGGGCATGACAGTCCGGCCAATCGCGACATGCTCAAGAAGGCGCTCGGCGACCTCATCACATGGGAGCAGGGCAACGCGCGGCTTAACAAGACACCGCTGCGCTACGGCTATGGCCGCCTCGACGCCTTCGGGCACATCTTCAACAAGGTGGCGCAGCTCGCCGTCTATCAGATGCCGCCGCCTGCGCCGCGCGCCACGCCCAACCCTGCCGATGCGCCGGTCAGCTATCCGTTCCTGTGGACGATCTACCGTGAGGATAAGCTGCAGTGGAACGGCATTGTCAGCGCCGAGCGGCTGAAGATCGGCAAAGGCTATCTCGACTATGGTGCGCTCGGCCGGAACGCTGGCGAGGTCATCGGCGTGTTCGGCGACGTCGTGGTCAAGCCCAGCTCGGAAAAGCTGACCGGCTTCCCCTCGAGCCTCAACATTACCAACCTCGATCGCATGGAAACGCAGTTGCGCCATCTGGAGCCGCCGAAATGGCCGGCGAGCTTCGGCGCGCTCGACCCGGCGAAGGTCGAAGCCGGACGCGCACTGTACGCGAGCAAGGGCTGCATCGGCTGCCATACGATCGAACCGGCTGGCGACACGATCTTCAAGGTGCATATGATCCCGCTACAGCGTGATGCGAACGGCGTCGTGAACCGCAACGCGACCGACCCATGGATGGCCTGCAACGCGATCAGCTACACGAGCGCGACGGGCAAATTGCAGGGCCGTCCAGCGAGCTTCTTCAAGGGAAAGCCACTGGAAAAGACCGAACCGCTGGCGACGATGCTCGCAACGACGGTGATCGGCACGCTCGTTGACGGCTGGAAGCAGATCCTGACGACGGTCGTCGACATCTTCTTTGGAGTTGAGAAGCCGCCGAAAGTGTTCGGTGCCGCCGACGAGGTCAGCCCCGAGGAGCGCCGCGCCGGGCGGCTCGACCAATGCTTCAAGTCGAACAGCCCGCTGTTCGCCTACAAAGCGCGGCCACTCGACGGCATCTGGGCGACAGCGCCCTATCTGCACAATGGCTCGGTGCCGACGCTCGACGACCTGCTTCGGCCGGCTGCTGATCGACCCAAGAGCTTCAACGTCGGAACGCGCGAGTTCGACCCGGTCAAGGTCGGCTATCGCACCGATGCCGCCGCGCCGGGCAACAGCTTCGCTTTCACCGCCGAGGGTCCGGGCAATTCCAACGATGGGCATGATTACAATGTCGGCAAGCTCAGCGATGCTGACCGGGCCGCGCTGCTGGAGTATCTGAAGTCGCTCTGATGCTGTAGGTTCGGCGGGTGGCCGCGCCTCAAAACATCGTCATCCTGACCGGCGCGGGCGTGTCCGCCGAGAGCGGCGTGCCGACCTTTAGGGCGGCCGACGGGCTGTGGGAAGGGCACCGGGTCGAGGATGTCGCGACGCCGGAGGCGTTCGCGCGCGATCCGGCCACGGTGCAGCGCTTCTATGATGCGCGGCGGGCCTATCTTGGACAGGTCGAGCCCAATGCGGCGCATCGCGCGCTGGCCCGGCTCGATGCGGCCTTCGGCGGCGAGCTGCTGCTCGTCACGCAGAATGTCGATGACCTGCATGAGCGCGCCGGGTCGAAGCGGTTGGTGCATATGCATGGCGAGTTGAAGCGCGCGCTCTGCACGGGCTGCGGCGAGTCGCATGTCTGGACAAGCGCGCTGCTCGACCTGCCGCCCTGCCCGGTCTGCGAGCGTACCGCTCTGCGCCCCGACATCGTCTGGTTCGGCGAAATGCCCTATGAAACGGACCGCATCGAACTGGCTATCGCGGCTTGCGATCTGTTCGTGTCGATCGGCACGTCGGGTGCGGTTTATCCGGCAGCGGGGTTCGTGCGGCTCGCGCGCAACGTCGGAGCGCATGCCATCGAGATCAACTTCGAACCCTCGGCCGGGAGCGGCTGGTTCCACGAGGTGCGCTACGGGCTCGCCGGGACGCTGGTGCCCGAATGGGTCGACGAAGTGCTTGGCGCTTCGCATTCCGGTCGCGGTCAGGTTAGGCTCGTCACATGATTCGCACTCTGACCATCGCCGCGCTGCTGGCGCTTTCCGCAGCCCCACTCGCGGCCCAGAATGAAGTTCTAGCCGCACCGCCCGCTCCGGCCGCACCACCCGCACCGCCGGAGGCCCCCAAGCCCGCAACGGTGCGCGTGACGCTGACGACCGCCGAAGGACCGATCGTGCTGGAACTGGAGAAGGAGCGCGCGCCGCTGACCACGGCCAATTTCCTGCGCTATGCCGATCAGAAGCGGCTCGACGGCGCAGTGTTCTACCGGGCGATGAAGTCGACCGCCGATGGCAGCTATGGCCTGATCCAGGGCGGCATCCAGAACGATCCGAAGCGCATCCTGCCGCCCGTCGCACATGAGCCGACCTCGAAGACAGGCCTGTCGCATACCGAGGGCGCGATCTCGATGGCGCGCGCCGAGCCGGGGTCGGCGCGGGCGGAGTTTTTCATCATCGTCGGCAATCTGAGCGCACTCGATGCCAATCCGGCGCAGAAGGGCGACAATCTTGGCTATGCGGTGTTCGGCCATGTCGCCGAGGGCATGGATGTTGTGAAGAAGATTTTGCTGAATCCGGTGTCCGCGACGGCCGGCCCGGCGGTCATGAAGGGCCAGATTCTCGAAGTACCCGTGAAAATCGCAACAGCGCGGCGCAGCAAGGCACCAGTGCCTCAGCCGTCGGTATCCGCCCCGTAAGTCAGCACCACGGTCGCGAAGAAGGCGATCAAAATGGCCGCATGAAGCAGGCGGCGCGTCATCTCATCGAGATCGACCGCATAGCCGACCGCGAAGGTCGCGACGATCAGGACCGCCGTCGCTGCCCAACCCTGCCAGGCGCGCGGGCCGATGCCGAAGCCGATGCGGCGCGGCCCGAACCAGCGGGTGCGGCTAATTCTGAAACGATCCGCCACGGCCGGCACCTTGTTTGAACCGCGTTGCCCCGGCCACGGCCTCACCGCTGGCCAGCGTGGCCTGACCAAGCGCGAACTCGGCCGCCAGCGCGTCAGCCTCCGACAGGCTCCACTGTCCGAGCAGCGACGCGCGGTCGTTGCGAAGGCAGGTCTGCGGAAAGGTCGCGATCTGATGGGCAAGCTCAAGCGCTGCCGCAAGCGCCTCGCCGTCCGGCACGACGCGATTGGCGAGCCCGAAGGCGAGCGCTTCGTCCGCGCCAACCGGCCGCCCCGTCAGCACCATGTCGAGCGCGCGGCTCTGCCCGATCAGCCGCGCCAGCCGTACCGTGCCGCCATCGATGAGCGGCACACCCCAGCGCCGGCAAAACACGCCGAAGACCGCCGAGGCGGCCGCGACTCGCAGATCGCACCACAGCGCCAGCTCCAGGCCGCCCGCGACGGCATGGCCTTCGACGGCGGCAATGACCGGCTTCGACAGTGCCATGCGGCTGGGGCCCATCGGGCCGTCGCCATCGGGCGCAGTGCGGTTACCGCGTCCCTCCGACACGGGCTTGAGGTCGGCGCCGGCACAGAAGGTCCCGTCCGCGCCGGTCAGGATCGCCACCGACAGCGCCGCATCGGCCTCGAAGGCCCGGAACGCGTCGGCCAGCGCCTGCGCAGTCCGGCGATCGACAGCGTTGCGCGCCTGCGGCCGGTCGATCGTGACGATCAGCACAGGACCTTCGCGGTCCTGTCGCACGCTCACGCCGGGAACACCTTGCGCCACGCGGTGACGGCGACGCTCGCGAACAGTCCGGCCAGTGCATAGGGGTCGGCGGCGGCGAAGGCGACGGCGGCCTTGCGATCGGGAAAGTCGATGATCAGCAGCGACCCGATCGGCTTCGCCTCGCCGTCGAGCAGCGGCCCCGCAACAAGGACATCGGTACCGAGGCTGTCGAGATGCGCAAGATGGTCGGCGCGCGTCGCCAGCCGCAGGTCGAGACTGTCGGGCTTGTCGATGCAATGAATGGCGAAGTGGGGCATGGCGCAAGGCTAGAGCCTATGGCAATCCGGGTCCAGAGGATCGGGGGAGACTTTGATGTCGCGCTTTGTTGCCGTCGCAGCCGCTGTGCTGCTCGCCGTTCCTGCCCATGCCGCATTGTCGCCTGCGGAGAAGGTAATGAGCGCGACGGTCGACGCCGAATATGAGCAGTCGGTGGCGCTGCTCGAAAAGCTCGTCGACCAGAATAGCGGCTCGCTGAATATGGAGGGCGTCGCCAATGTTGGCCGGATGATGCGCGCCGAGCTTGAGCCCTTGGGCTTCGTCGTGCGCTGGGTGCCGATGGCGGCGGCAAAGCGGGCTGGCCACATCGTCGCGGTGCGCAAGGGCAAGAGCGGCACCAAGCGGCTGTTGCTGATCGGCCATCTCGACACGGTGTTCGAGAAAGATTCGCCCTTCCAGACCTTCGTGCGCAACGGCGACGAAGCGACGGGGCCGGGCGCGGGCGATGACAAGGGCGGCATGGTCGTGATGCTGGCGGCGCTGCGCGCGATGAAGGCGGCGGGCACGCTCAAGACCGCCAATATCGAGATCGTGCTGACCGGCGACGAGGAGGATTCGGGCGATCCGATCGAAGTGGCGCGCGCCGACCTGATCGCGGCGGGCAAACGCGCCGACATCGCTCTCGATTTCGAAGGGCTGATCGTCGAGGACGGCAAGGACATGGGATCGATCGCGCGGCGGTCGTCGAACACATGGACGCTGACCGCCAGCGGCAAGACTGGCCATTCGTCGCTGATCTTTGGATCCGAATATGGCGACGGCGCGATCTTCGAACTGACGCGCATCCTGAGCGCCTTCCGCACCGAACTGCCCGAGCCGAACCTGACGTTCAACGTCGGGATCGTGGCGGGTGGCGCGGAGGCGGCGCTCGACCGCGACGGCGTGCGCGCGACGGCGGCAGGCAAGTCGAACATCATCGCAGCGACGGCGGTCGCGCGCGGCGACTTTCGCACGCTGTCGGAAGCGCAGACCCGGCGGGTCAAGGCCAAGATGGCGGCGATTGTCGCGAAGCACGCCCCGATGACGGATGCCAGCATCCTGTTCGAACCGGGCGGCTATCCGGCGATGGCACCGACCGAGGGCAACAAGGCGCTGCTCGCCTGGCTCAACGACACGAACCGCGATTTGGGGCTTGAGCCGATGGCCCCGCTCGATCCGCTGCGGCGCGGCGCGGGCGACATTTCCTTCGTCGCGCGCGATGTCCACGGCTTGGTCGGTCTAGGCACCGCAAGCCGCGGCGACCATGCGCCGGGCGAGACCGTCGATCTCGTCAGCATCAAGCGCCAGGCCAAGCGCGCGGCGATCCTGATGTCGCGGCTGAGCGCGTTGAAGCGCTAATCGGACGGAAGTCGTCCGGACGAGTTCGCGGGTGGTGCCCTCAGCCTTTGGCTCTCGCCGCGCGCATTGCTTGCAGCGCGACGATCCCTGCGCCGACGCGGCGGACCACTTCGGCGTGAAGGGGAGGCGTTGCGGCGACGACGCCATGCAGGCGCGGCTCGGGCTTGTTGTAACGGAGCTCACGACCCTCTCGGTCGGTGATGCGGCCGCCGGCTTCGGTGAGGATCAGCGCGGCGGCGGCGATGTCCCATTCGCCCATCGGGCGGCCTTCAAAAAAAGCATCGGCTTCGTCGCTGGCAACCTTGGCGATGCGCAGCGCCAGACCATTGGGCTTCTCGACCGCGAGCGGGCCCCAGGGTTCGGGCCACCATTTGGCACCGAGCGTCGCCGGGTCGCCGGGCAGGCGGCAATGTTCGATATTATCGCAGTTCGAAATCGAGATCGGGTGCTCATTCAACCACGCACCCTCGCCAGCCTCGGCGATGAAGAACTGGTTGCGCGCGGGCGCGGCTAGAACGCCGAGCACCGGCAACCCGTCCTCGACAAGCGCGACCGACACCGCCCAGCCGGTGCGACCGCGCAGGAAATCACGGGTGCCGTCGATCGGATCGACGATCCAGACGCGGCGGCGCGACAGCCGGTCAGCGTTGTCGCGGGTCTCCTCGGACAGCCAGCCATAGTCGGGGCGTGCGGACAGCAGCCGCTCTTTCAGCAGCGCGTTGACCGCGAGGTCGGCCTCCGACACCGGATTGTTGGGCGACTTGTCCCAGCTGTCGATGTCGCCTGAGAAGAAGAAGGACCGCGCGACAAGGGCGGCGTCCTCGACCGCCGACACGAGCAGCTGGCGGTCGCGACTACGCACCGGCGACGGTCATCCCTTCGATAAGGCAGGTTGGCGCATTGGTGGCGTGGCGGAACACCAGATCGTCGGCGGGCACCAGCGACCGGAACATGTCCTTCAGATTGCCGGCGATGGTGACCTCGGCGACGGGGCCGACGATCTCGCCGTTCTCGATGAGGAACCCCGCGGCACCCCGGCTGTAGTCGCCAGTGAGACCATTGACGCCTTGGCCGATCAGTTCGGTCACCAGAAGGCCGCGCTTGATGCTGCCGATCATCGCCTCGCGGCTGATCGTGCCCGCGGCCATATGGACGTTGGTCGGCGCTGCGCCCGGCGGGCCGCCGATGCCGCGCGACGCGTGGCCGGTCGGCTTCAGCCCCAATTGCCGGGCCGAGGCACTGTCGAGCAGCCAGCCGGTGAGTACGCCGGATTCGATCAGCGCGCGCGGCGCGGTCGGCAGGCCCTCGCCGTCGAAGGGCTTGGAACGCAGGCCGCGGATGCGGTGCGGATCGTCGAGGATCGTCACGCCGGGCCCGAATACCTGCGTGCCAAGCGCCTCCAGCAGGAAGCTGGTGCGCCGGGTGATCGCCGCGCCCGAAATCGCGCCGAGCAGATGGCCGATCAGGCTCGACGAGATGCGTGGGTCGAACAGCACCGGCATTGCCGCCGTGTCGAGCTTGACCGGGTGCATGCGCGCAACGGTGCGCTCACCGGCCTTGCGGCCGGTCACCTCCGGGCTGTCGAGATCGGCAAGATAGCGCGCGCCATGATGAGCATAGTCGCGCTGCATGCCGGCACCTTCGCCGGCCAGCACGCTTGCCGAAATGCCGTGCGAGGAGGTGGCATAGCCGCCTGCAAAGCCGGCGCTCGTCGCCAGCGCGATCGTGGCGCGGCCGGCGCTCGCCGAACCGCCTTCTGAATTGGTGACGCCGGGGACGGCGCGGGCGGCGTCTTCGGCTGCGAGTGCGCGTTCCTTCAGTGTGTCCGCCGACACATCGGCAGGATCGCAGACGTCGAAATCGCCGAAGGGGCCGCGTGCCAGCATGTCGGCGGGAGCCAGTCCGGCGTAGGGGTCTTCAGGTGCCTCACGGGCCATCGCGAGCGCGCGTTCGACAGCGGTTTCCAGCGCGGCAGGGGACAGGTCCGAGGTCGACACACTCGCCGAGCGGCTGCCTGAAAACAGTCGGAGGCCAATTTCCTGACCCTCCGAGCGGCCGATATCTTCCAGCGCACCGAGCCGCACCGAGATGCTCGTCGAGGCATCGCCGACATAGATTGCATCGGCAGCGTCAGCGCCGAGGCGTCGGGCATGGGACAAAGCGGCGGACAGGCGATCAAGCGCCGCATCGACAGTAAACATGCAGGCGGAGGTAGGCGGGCCGACCCCTTGCGTCAACGCGCGAGGGCGAAGGCAACGAACAGCAGCAGGCCCGTCCAGGCATTGCTGCGGAACAGTCGCAGTGCGTTGGCGGGATCGCCGGGGGTCAGCGTGCTTACCTGCCGGGCGAAGTGCAAACCGGCGGGGATGAGTGCCAAGATGGCCAGCGAGTCACCGCCGGTAACAATTGCAGCGGTCCAGAGCGCGATTGCGATTGCGTAGAACAGGCCGACCGCCGGACGCACGCGATCGTCGAGGCGGCGGGCGCTGGATTTGATCCCGGCGAGCGCATCGTCGTCGATATCCTGCAGCGCGTAAATTGTATCGTAGCCGAGCGTCCAGAACAGCCCGCCAGCATAGAGCAGCACGGCGGAGATGGGCGCTTGGCCAGCCGTTGCGGCATAGCCGACGAGCGCGCCCCAGTTGAAGGTCAGCCCGAGCCAAGCCTGCGGCCACCAGGTGATGCGCTTCATGAAGGGATAGGCAGCGACGAGCACGAGGCTCGCCAGCGCAATGAGCTGGGCGAGCGGACGAAGCTGGATCAGCACGACGAAGCCGACCAGTGCGAGCAGGATCAGCCAGCGCCACGCCGCCTTCACCGAGATGCGGCCCGACGCAACGGGGCGGTCGCGGGTCCGTTCGACGCGGGCGTCGAGGTCGCGGTCGACGATGTCGTTGTAGACACAGCCTGCGCCGCGCATTGCGGCAGAGCCGATTGCGAACAGCAGCAGCAGGTAGACGTCACGCACCGCACCGCCGCCCAGCGCGACCCCCCAGGCACAAGGCCAGAACAGCAGCCAAGTGCCGATGGGCCGGTCGAACCGCGCGAGCCGCGCATAGGGGCGCAGGCTGGAGGGGAGGGACTCGACCCAGGACCGGCTAACGGTGTCGGGAAGCGCGGTGTCCGGTTCCAAGGCTGGCGGCGTCATGCTAGCGGGGAGGCCATGACCCAGCCTCCCGAGTCAAGCGGTCCGCGGCTGTTCGTGGACATTCCGCTGGGGCCGGGCGCAGCCTTCGCGCTGCCCGCGGCGCAGGGCCATTATCTGGCGGGCGTCATGCGCCTGAAGGCGGGCGATCCGCTGCGGCTGTTCGACGATCGGACGGGCGAATGGGCGGCGCGGGTCACCGATGCGGGCCGCAAGACAGTCAGCGTCGCGGTCGAGCGGCCGATTTCGCCGCGCGAGGCGGTGCCCGACCTGTGGCTGCTCGCCGCGCCGATCAAGCGTGGGCGAATCGACTGGGTCGCCGAAAAGGCCTGCGAGCTCGGGGTCGCCAAACTGGGCTTCGTGCTGACGCGGCGCACCGTCGTCGACCGGATGAACCTCGACCGGCTGCGCGCGCATATGATCGAGGCGGCCGAACAATGCGGGCGCACCGCGCTTCCCGAGCTCGCGGAACCGGTGACGCTGCCGAAGTTGCTCGACTCCTGGCCCGACGGCCGCAGCCTGATCTTCTGCGACGAAGAGGGTGGCGAGCCGATGGCCGACGTCGTCAAACGAGGTCCTGCTGCGATCCTGATCGGCCCGGAAGGCGGATTCGCACCCGAGGAGCGGACCCTGCTGCGCGCCCATCCGGCGGCGCTGCGAGTCGCGCTCGGCCCGCGCATCCTGCGCGCCGACACGGCCGCCGTCGCCGCGATCAGCCTGTGGCAGGCCGTGGCGGGCGACTGGGCTTGAGCTTCACTCATTTCGTCACTGGCGAGCGTCCCTCCGCCCGGCTATGGCGAGCGGCATGAGCACCCGTACCACCGAAATCGGCGATACCGACCCCATCGAAAGCCGCGAGGATCTGATCTCGGTGTTCGAGAAGGGCTGCAAGCCCGCCGCCGACTGGCGGATCGGCACCGAGCATGAGAAATTCGTCTATCGTAAGGCCGACCGCCGCGCCCCGTCCTATGAGGAGCCGGGCGGCATCCGCGAGCTGCTGAGCGAGATGACCAAATTCGGCTGGAAGTCTGTCGAAGAGGGCGGCAAGGTCATCGCGCTTGCGGGGGCCGACGGTGGCATCAGCCTCGAACCCGCGGGCCAGTTCGAACTGTCGGGCGCGCCGCTGGAAACGCTGCACGATACCTGCAACGAGACCGGCCGCCATTTGCTGCAATGCCAGGAGGTCGGCGACAAGCTCGGGCTCGGCTTCCTCGGTCTCGGCTTCTGGCCCGACAAGCGGCGCGACGAACTGCCGATCATGCCCAAGGGCCGCTATGCGATCATGCTGCGACACATGCCGCGCGTCGGGACGCTTGGCCTCGACATGATGCTGCGGACCTGCACCATCCAGACCAACCTCGACTATGCGAGCGAGGCTGACATGGTGAAGAAATTCCGGGTCAGCCTCGCGCTGCAGCCGCTCGCCACGGCGCTGTTCGCCAATTCGCCGTTCACCGAAGGCAAGCCCAACGGCTTCCTGTCGTTCCGCAGCCATATCTGGACCGACACCGACCCGCACCGCACCGGCATGCTCCCCTTCGTGTTCGACGAGGATTTCGGCTTCGAACGTTACGCCGATTACATGCTCGACGTGCCGATGTATTTCGCGGTGCGCAAAGGGGCCTATGTCGATGCGGCGGGCCTGTCATTCCGCGACTTTCTTGCCGGCAAACTGTCAGTTCTCCCCGGCGAGACGCCGACCCTCGGCGACTGGAAGGACCATCTGTCGACGGCCTTCCCCGAGGTGCGGCTGAAGTCCTTCCTCGAAATGCGCGGCGCGGACGGCGGGCCGTGGAATCGCATCTGCGCACTGCCGGCTTTCTGGGTCGGGCTGCTCTACGACCAGACCGCGCTCGATGCGGCGTGGGACCTCATCAAACATTGGAGCATCGAGGACCATCAGCGCGTCCGCGACGAGGTGCCGAGGCTCGGCCTGAAGGCGCGCACGCCGCGCGGGCGCTGCCTGCAGGACCTTGCCAAGGAGGTGCTGAAGGTTGCCGATCTCGGCCTGAAGAATCGTGCGCGCCTCAATGCGGCCGGCGACACCGAGCAGGGCTTCCTGAACCCGCTCCACGCCATCGCCGACAGCGGTCAGACCCCGGCCGATAGGCTGCTGGAGGCCTATCACGGCCGCTGGGGCGGGGATTTGGCGAAGTTGTACGCGGAAGAGAGTTATTAATGCCTTTCCCTCTCCCCTCAAGGGAGAGGTTTTGGGTTCCGCATCCGCCACAGCGTCGCCAGCCCGATGCCGACCCAAGCCACATTGAGCGCGGCTGACGGATAGGCCTCTTTCCAGCCGCTGTTGATGATGAAGCCGACCGCGCCGACGATGTTCATCCATTGGAACAGCCGGCTGTTGGACGTCAGGCGGCCGCTCGACAGCAGGCCGTAGGCACCGAGGATCAGGATCGCGCCGATCCAGCCGATGATGTCGATCGCGAGGTTCACTTGGCTCTCCGGCTTTGCGCGGCATAGAGCGCGATGGCGGCGGCGTTAGATACGTTGAGGCTTTCGACGGCGCTGGAGATCGGCAGGCGCGCGAGTTCGTCGCAATGCTGGGCGGTGTTCTGGCGCATGCCCTCGCCCTCCGCGCCGAGCACCAGCGCCGGACGCGTGTCGCCGAGCGCCGCCTCGAGCGTCAGCGTCGCTTCGCCGGTCAGGCCGATGCGCCAAAAGCCCGCCTCGGCAATCTCGTCGAGCGCGCGGGACAAGTTGACGACACGCGTCCATGGCACCGTCTCCAGCGTGCCCGACGCCGCCTTGGCAAGCGCGCCACTCTCGTTCGGCGCATGGCGGTCCTGCGTGACAATCGCCAGTGCATCGAAGGCGGCAGCCGAGCGCAGGATCGCACCGACATTATGTGGGTCGGTGACCTGGTCGAGCACGAGCAGCGGGCGGCTGTTGCCCTCGCCGCTTGCGAAAATGTCGCCGAGCCACGGATTTTCCAGTGGCTCGACTTCGAGCACCATGCCCTGATGCGGCGCGTCGGAGCCCGACAGACGCGCCAGGTCGGCTGCGTCGCCAAATTGCACCTCGAGCCCACGCGGGATGTCGAGCAGGTCCTTCGCGTCATGGGTGACCCAGAGCTTGCGCTTGACGCGGTCGGGGTTGGCGAGCGCTGCGGTGACCGCATGGCGGCCCCAGAAGCGCGGGTAGCGGGCATCGGCACGATTGGCGGTGCCATGACGTTTTTGCGGGCGGCGGGACATAGCCGGGGCTTAGCGGGATGACAGCTGCTTGCAAACGACCTAGATCGCTTGGCGGGGTAATTTGGGGGAGCCGGCATGGCCACGATCGCATTACCGCCGCGCCTGAAACGCGAGCGGCGCTTCTTCTCGGGCATGGCGCTGGTGATGGCGGCCACGGTGTTTGCCGGGTTTGCGCCGAGCTTCTTCCTCAAGGGGCTGATGGGCAATTGGGTGCCGGCCCCCATCCTGCCGCTGACGCCGCTGGTCGTGCTACACGGCGGCCTATTCACAATCTGGACGCTGCTGTTTGTCGTGCAGACCTCGCTGGTCGCGGCGGGGCGGGTCGATGTGCACCGCAAGCTCGGGACAGTCGGATTCGTGCTGGTCCCGGTGCTGCTGGTCACGATGGCGATGGTTTCGGTCCATGGGGCGCTGCGCGCAGCCGGTCCACCGGTTGCACCGCCGGCGTCGTTCATCGCCGTACCGTTTGCGGCAGTTCTGGTATTCCCTATCCTCGCGGGCTGGGCGCTGGCGGTGCGCCGCGACCCGCAGTCTCACAAGCGGCTGATGCTGCTCGCGATGATCGTGCTGATGTCGCCTGCAGCCGGGCGGCTGCCGCTCGTCCCGCCTGCGGCCGGTGCCTATCTCATGCTGTTCGGCGTGGCGAACCTGTTCCTGCTTGCGCTGGTCCTGTGGGATTTGCTGACGCTCAGACGCCTGCACCGCGCGACACTATGGGGGGGGCTGCTCGTCGTCGGCGTGGAGGCGCTCGCCGTGCAGCTGTGGCAGACCGAAGCATGGCTGGCCTTCTCCAACAGCGTCATCGCGCTCGGGCGCTGACCGCCACCCGTGCCTAAGAGGCGCGGTGCTTCGACTGCCAGACCTCCACGGCGCGAAGCAGCCCTGCGGCCTCCGCAGGTGCGATGCTGCCGGTGAAGTCCTCATTAGCGGTGGCCTTCAGGCGATAGGGCCAGCTGGTGCGGCTTCTGGGGCGCCAGGTTGCAGCGAGCGTGCGCAGTGACGCCTCGGGAATATCGAATGACACTTCCTCGCGCAGCAGGCAGCTCGACGTCTTCGAGCCGTAGCAGCCCGCAACTTCACGCGCGGCAATGTCGAGTTTGGCACTCCCGCCCTCGAGCTCCGCCGTGTGGAAATAACGCCAGCCGCCGCGATAGCGGACGGTCTGGACCAGTTGGTACCGTGTCTTGCCGGTCGCCTTGTCGATGACTGCCCGCAGGTAATTGTCGTTCGAGTCGCCGGCCATGAGGCCGTGCGATTCGACGAAGCCGCGTTCGGTGTCGATGGTAACAGTCGCTCCATCCTCCCGGTCGTGTGCGGTCTGCTGGAAATCAGCCGGCGTAAGCGCGAACAACTTGTCCTCAGCGGTCGGCACATAAGCGGAGGCAGGCACGGCGAGCATGGTGGCGAGCAGGGCGGAAAGGAGGGCGCGTTTCATGGCCGCCACCTTCCGCCCCGGCACCGCCCCGCGTCAAGCAGGGCCGGAAGCAATTGACACTGCCGGACCCGTTCGCCATTTAGCCGCCTCGCTCCGTGGAGGAGTGGCCGAGCGGTCAATGGCAGCAGACTGTAAATCTGCCGGGTTCTCCCTACGTTGGTTCAAATCCAACCTCCTCCACCAGCCTTCGCTAAAGCTTCGGCTGGCAAGCCGGGGCCGAGGCTGGCAGAATGGGCGGCACGGGATGCGGGTATAGCTCAATGGTAGAGCGGTAGCCTTCCAAGCTTCATACGAGGGTTCGATTCCCTCTACCCGCTCCAGTGTCCCATCCGCCCCATTGCCGCCACGCACCAAGAGCGTTTCGCAGGCGATTGGTTTCCAGAAAGTCCGGAACGCGCGGCCTCCACCCGGAGTTCTGCGCGTCACCTGCCCTCCGGGAGACCTCAATGAGCGAAGTTCGCGACGACGCGCCCCAGATCACGTCGAAATCCAACGCGCCCGACGATACCGTCGGCTGGACCGTCACCATCAACCGCCCGCGGGGAGAGCTGTTCGCCTATTGGCGCAACTTCACGAACCTCGCGACCTTCATGGACAATGTCGAGCGGATCGAGACGCTCGACTCCGAGCGGTCGCACTGGGTGGTCAAGGCCCCCGGCGGCAAGACCGTCGAATGGACGTCGCGCGTAACTTCCGAGGAGGACGGCCGCTCGATCAGCTGGCAAGCCGAGGAAGATGCCGATGTGCCCAACAGCGGCCGGGTGCTGTTCGAAGATGCGCAGGGCGACCGCGGCACCATCGTCAACGCGATCATCCAGTATGATCCGCCGGCGGGCGTCGTCGGCAAGCTCGTCGCCAAGCTGTTTCAGCGCGAGCCGTCGATCCAGGTGCGCCGCGACCTGCGCCGCTTCAAGCAACTCATGGAAACCGGCGAGGTGGCCACCGCCGCCCGCACCCGCGCCGAGCGCGACGAGGAGAATAACTGATGCGCGCGCTCACCTGGCACGGCAAGCATGACGTCCGAGTGGATACGGTCGACGACCCCGAAATCCTCAACCCGCGCGACGCGATCATCAAGGTCACCTCTACGGCGATCTGCGGGTCCGATCTGCATCTGTACGACGGCTACATCCCGACGATGCAGGCCGGCGACATCCTTGGCCATGAGTTCATGGGCGAAGTCGTCGAGACGGGTTCGGCGAGCACGCTCCAGAAGGGCCAGCGCGTCGTGGTGCCGTTTACGATCGCCTGCGGCTCCTGCTTCCACTGCGGCAAGCAGCAATATGCGGCCTGCGACAATGGCAATCCGGCTGACAATCAGGACATCGGGCAGGAGCTGTACGGCCAGCCGATGTCAGCGCTGTTCGGCTACAGCCACCTGACCGGTGGCTATGCCGGCGGCCAGGCCGAATATGTGCGGGTGCCGTTCAGCGACGTCGGCCCGATCGTCATCCCCGACGGTATCGAGGACGACAAGGTGCTGTTCCTGTCCGACATCCTGCCGACCGGCTGGATGGCGGCGGAGAATGCCGACATCGAGCCTGGCGACACTGTCGCCGTCTGGGGCTGCGGCCCGGTCGGGCTGTTCGCAGTCCAGTCGGCCTTCCTGCTTGGTGCCGCGCGCGTCATCGCGATCGATCATTTCCCACACCGGCTCGAACTCGCGAAGAAGTTCGGCGCCGAGACGATCAATTTCGAGGAAACCCAGACCTATGAGGCGCTGATCCGCATGACGGGCGGCATCGGCCCCGACGCGGTGATCGATGCGGTCGGCCTCGAGGCGCATGGCCTGTTCGTCGACAATGTCATCGACCAATTGAAGGTCTCGACCTTCCTCGGCACCGATCGTACCCATTCGATCCGTCAGGCCATCATCGCCTGCCGCAAGGGCGGCCGCGTGTCGATGCCGGCCGTCTATGGCGGCTTCGTGGACAAATTCCCGCTCGGCGCGTTCATGGAAAAGGGCCTGACGCTCAAGACGGGCCAGACCAATGTGCAGCGCTATCTGCCCGCACTGCTGACGGCGATCCTTGAGGAGAAGATCGATACGACCTTCCTGATCAGCCACCGGATGCCGCTCGAAGCCGCGCCGGAAGGCTACGAGATGTTTCACGACAACCAGAATGAAGTGACCAAGGTCGTGCTCAAGCCCGGCCTGGCCGCCTGACCCGTAGGAGTTGCGTAACATGGCCGACAAATTTGCGATCGTCACCGGTGCCTCGACGGGCATCGGGTTCGAACTCGCCAGCCTCGCTGCCGAGAATGGCTATGACCTGCTCGTCGTTGCCGACGAGGCGCTCATCGAAGATGCGGCGCGCGATTTCCGCCAGCATGGCGGCGAGGTGACGGCGCTGCAGGCCGACCTCGCAACCATCGAGGGTGTCGACCGGCTGCTGGCTACTGCGGCCGGGCGGCAGATCGACCTGCTGTGCGCCAACGCCGGGCGCGGCCTCGGGCACGGCTTCCTCGAGCAGAGTGTCGAGGATTGGCGGCGCGTCGTCGATACCAACATCACCGGCACGGTGTATCTGCTCCAGAAAGTGCTGAGGCCGATGGTGGCGCGCAACGACGGCAAGGTGCTGATCACCGGCTCAATCGCCGGCTTCATGCCGGGCGCGTTCAATGCGGTCTACAATGGCACCAAGGCGTTCGTGGACAGCTTCGCCGATGCGATCCGCAACGAGCTGAAGGATGCCGAGGGCGTCACCATCACCACGTTGATGCCGGGCGCGACCGATACGGAGTTCTTCAACCGCGCCGATATGGACGATACCAAGGTTGGCACGCAGCAGAAGGACGATGCTGCGAAGGTCGCGCGCGATGGCTGGGATGCCCTGATGGACGGCAGCGCCCATATTGTCTCGGGCTGGAAGAATAAGGTGCAGGCAGCCGTCGCGCATGTGACCCCGGCAGCGGTGCTCGCTGAGCAGCATCGCAAGATGGCCGAACCGGGTACTGCGGCCGACTAAGCCGCGTCACAATGAACGCGCGCAACGGCCGGAGGTCCAGCTTCCCGCCGTTCGCATGTTCATCGCCTTGCGCCGTCCGGGGAATCGGCTTGCGCCTGTGGGGTGCGCCAACTATACAGCGCCGCTCCCGGACCGATAGGAGTGTAGCTCAGTTGGTAGAGCATCGGTCTCCAAAACCGAGGGCCGTGGGTTCGAGTCCCTCCACTCCTGCCATCCGCCGCCGCCAGGCAACGGGCGGCAGGGACGACGGGCCGGGAAGCAGATTTCGCCAGCCGGTGGCCGCCAGAGGGGCGGTTCGCGGGCCGGCTGTTGTTGTTTGAAAGACGGGACGAGCGCTTTGGCAAAACCATCCCCCGGCGAGTTCGTGCGGCAGGTCCGGCAGGAAGCCGGCAAGATCACCTGGCCGACACGCAAGGAAACCGTGCAGGGCGCGATCATGGTGCTTATCATGGTGGCGATCCTGTCGGCCTTTTTCACCGTGGTCGACGCGGTGCTCGGGTTCGGCGTCAAGGGACTGCTGACCCTGCTGTCCGGCAATTAGGCGAGAGAACAAGACCCCATGTCGCGCTGGTACATCATTCACGCCTATTCGGGCTTCGAGAACAAGGTGCGGGACGCCATCCTCGCCGATGCGACCCGCATGGGGCTGGAGCCCTTCGTCGAGGCGGTGGAAGTCCCCGTCGAGAAGGTGACCGAAGTCCGCCGCGGCAAGAAGGTCACCTCCGACCGCAAATATTTCCCCGGCTATGTGCTGGCGAAGCTGGAGATGTCGGACGACGTCTACCACCTCGTCAAGAACACGCCGAAGGTCACCGGCTTCCTCGGCTCGCAGGGCAAGCCGCAGCCGATCAGCGAGGCGGAAGCCGCGCGGATTCTGAACACCAAGGTCGACGACGCCGTCACCGCCGCCAAGCCGAAGCTCAAAGTGGATTTCGAGATCGGCGATCAGGTCAAGGTTCTGGACGGCCCGTTCGCGAGCTTCATGGGCCTCGTCGAGGAAATCGATTTCGACCGCGGTCGCGTCAAGGTCTCGGTCAGCATCTTCGGCCGCGCCACGCCGGTCGAACTCGAGTTCGAGCAGGTGCAGAAGTCGAAGAGCTGAACGTAAACCTCGCTTGAGAGATCATGGGGCCGGGGCGAAAGCCTCGGCCCTGTTGATTCCGGCACCCGCAAACAGGGTTAATGACTCGTCAAGGATTTCGTGACATGCCTCCCGGATGCTGGGGGGCCTGACGTTCGACCTGAAATTCCGGCGGGTGAGCACCCGGCTGGCGGCGCTCTACACGTCGCTGTTCGCTGTGGTCATTCTCGTCATTGCGTTCGCGTCCTACGAAATGATTGCCAGCCACGCCCGCAGCTCGGTGCAGGCGGAGCTCGACACCAGCGGGATCGTGTTCGACCGGCTTTGGGAGCTGCGCACCCGGACGCTGAATGAATCGGCGGATGTGCTGGCGCGTGACTTCGGCTTCCGCTCGGCCGTCGCCAGCGATGATCGCGCAACGATCCGCTCGGCCGTCGCCAATCTGCGGCGGCGGGCACATGTCAGCAATGCGTTCGTGGTCACGCTATCCGGCGAGGTGATCGGCAATGGACCCGCCGCGCTCCGGACAGTCGTCGGACGCCTGCCTGACGAACTGGCCGACGGTGAGCATCAGGCCGTGCTCGGCAGCGGCGATGCGGTCTACCGCATGGTGGTGTCGCCGATCCTCGCCCCGACCGAGATCGGCTGGGTGGTGTTCGCACTGCGGCTCGACGATGCCGAAATGCATAGCCTCGAACAATTGTCGTCGATCCCGCTGACCGCGACGATGCTGCGCCGCGACGCTGGGGGGAATTGGGTTCCGGCGACCGGGCGGGCGTTCGGCGGAAGCCGGGAACTCAATGCCTTCGTCCTGCAATCGGATCGGGGTGGCCGCAGCGTCCAGGCCGAAATCGACATCGGCGGCGACAGTGCGCTCGCGCTCGCCAAGCCGCTTGCCAATGCGGCGGGTTCGCCGGAAGCGGCGCTGCTGCTGACCTACCCGATGAGCAAGGCGCTCGGGCCCTATCGGCCGCTCGAACTCAGCATCCTGTTCGCCGGCTTGTTGGGGTTGATCCCTGTCGTGCTCGGCAGTTTCCGGCTGGCGCGCGGGATCGCAGGGCCGATTGAGGCCCTCGATGCGGCGTCGCGTGCGCTCGAGGACGGGACACGCACCGAGGTCGCGGTTGCCAGCAGCGACGAGATCGGCCGGCTGGCGCAGAGCTTCAACCGGATGTCCTCGGGCATCGTCGAGCGCGAGCAGCGCATCGCGCATCTCGCGTTCCACGACACGCTGACCGGCCTGCCCAATCGCGCTTTCTTCGGCCAGCAACTCGACAGTCAGCTTGTGCGCGCCGCGCGGCGCGGTGGCGAGGTTGCGGTGCTGTGCCTAGATCTCGACGGATTCAAGGGGATCAACGACAATTTCGGCCACCCGACCGGCGATGCGCTGCTGCGTTCAGTGGGCGCGTTGCTGCGCGAACTGGCGCCGGACGGCCTCGTCGCACGGCTGGGCGGCGATGAGTTTGCGATCATCCTTGCCGATCATGCCGGAGTCGATCGGTCGCGCGCGGTCGCGCAGGCGATCGTCGACCGGATGCGCGAGCCGGTGGACGCTGGCGGCCAGCAGATGGTCAGCGGCGCAAGCGTCGGCATTGCGCTCAGCCCGAACGACGGCGCCGACGCGGATACGCTGCTCAAAAATGCCGATCTCGCCCTCTACCGCGCCAAGCAGGATGGGCGCGCCGTGTTCCGCTTCTTCGAGCCGGCGCTCGATGCCGAGGTTCGCCGCCGCCGGCTGATGGAACTGGCGCTGCGCACCGCGCTGACCGAGGGACAGCTCCGGCTCGACTATCAGCCATCGTGGAATGTCCGCACCCAGCAGATCGAGGGTTTCGAAGCCTTGATGCGCTGGGACCATCCCGAACGCGGCGCGGTGCCGCCCGTCGAATTCATCCCGATCGCCGAGGACAGCGGCCTGATCGTCACGATGGGCGAATGGGCGATGCGCGAGGCGTGCCGCGAGGCCATGCGCTGGCCCGAGCATGTCCGCGTCGCCGTCAATGTCTCGGCGCTGCAATTCCGCAATCCGGGCTTCATCGATGTGGTGATGCAGGCGCTGAGCCAGTCGGGCCTCCCGCCGCACCGGCTCGAAATCGAGATGACCGAGTCGATCTTTCTCGACGGGCCGCTGGCGACGATCAATCTCCTGCATGGGCTGCGCTCGCTGGGTGTCCGCATCGCACTCGACGATTTCGGCACCGGCTATTCGTCGCTGAGCTATCTGCGCGCCTTCCCGTTCGACAAGATCAAGATCGACCGCTCGTTCATCGGCGAGGTCGATAGCGATGACAGCGCACGCGCCATCGTCCGCGCGATCATCGACCTCGCCGGCGCGCTTGACATGACGACGACCGCCGAAGGGGTCGAGACCGAGGCGCAGCTTGCCTGTTTGAAGGATCAGGGCTGCGAGAACATTCAGGGCTATCTGTTCAGCCGACCGATCCGCGCTGCTGCCATCGCGGACCTGTTGGCGCGTCCGGCCGGCCTGATCGCCGCCTGACCGGTCAGAGGCCGATCCGCAGCGACGCCTGTAACTGGTTTTGCGAGGCGTGCGGCGCGAGCCCGCCATAGGCACGCCCCGGCCGGTTGCTTGTCACATGCAGCGCTTCAAGCATGACATTGACGCGGTCCGTGACCGGCCGCGCATAGGCAACGGTCGCGGCCCAGCCATGTTCGCTATTGTCGTCGATCGTTTTGAGCGAATGGTCGCTGACGGTGAACACATCGCCGCGCGCGGTCAGCTTACCCGATCCGACCGTGCGAGACGCCAACAGATAGGCCGAGCGAAAGCCGATATCGAAGGCAATGAGGCCGGGGACAGCATCCTCGTCCATCTTGCTTGATCCGCTGATCCCCTGCGCAAGAAATTGCGTGCGGTCATCAAGGTCGAAGCTGACGCCGACATTCAGAAAGCGCGTCTGCCATGCCCATTGGCCGTTCGAATCCTCTGCAACCCGATCGCCGCGATTGTCGTACCAGATCGCGTTGACCGCGAGCTTGTCGGGCGACCGCCAGTCGACGCGGACATAATAGCCGGGCCGATTGTCGAGCTCATAAACCGGGGTGGTAAAAGGAGGCTGTTCGAATGCCGCGAACGGACTGAGCGGCGACAGCGGCTGACGCTGAAAGGCATTGCTGCCGACGTCGTTGAGCGCCCAGCCCCGGAAGGCCAGCAACGTGCCCGCAGTGTCGTTGACTCCGAAAATCGCGACCGTCGCGGCGAATTCATTGTCTTGGACGATCGTGCTGACGCGCCCTTCTAGGCCGACGCCCTTAAGCTCCTCGCTGGCCCAACTGTTGATCGCCGACGGCGTAATCGTCCGCGTCGTTGTCCAGCCGGGCCCGTCCTGTTCGAGCGATATCGGCGCGTAGAACAAGCCGGCACGTGCCGAATAGCGCGTCGCGCCCGACGGCACCGGCTTCCAGGCGATCCAGCCTTGGCTGAGGCCGGCGCGCAGGTGGCGGTTCTGCTGCAGCCTGAGATCGGCATCGATGCGGAAATCGCCAAAGGTCGGCTGCCAGAGCAGATGGGCATCGGCGATCGTCGCATGCGGTTTCAGATCGCTGGATTGACCGCCGCTAAAGCGGGCTTTGCCGAACCCGCCATTCTGCCAGCTGGTCTCACCATCGGCAGCGGCGAGCCTCAGATCGACGCTCCCAGAGATGCCAAGCCGTTCGAGCATACCCGGGTCGGCGCGGCCGGGTGCGGCCGACAGAAGCAAGATGGCCAAGAGGCGCTTGCCAGCGCGGGCGGCGGGTATTGCTGAGCGTTTCATCGGGGTGAACGCTCGCAGCAAATGGTTAGCTTGGAGTTAACCACGGCCCGAATTCAGTAGCTCGGCATCATCGGCGGACGCCGCAGATTGACGGTGGCTGAGCGCTGGACAGTGCCGCCAGACGGCATCGAAATCGTGATCGTCTGTTCGCCCTCAGGCGTGCGTTGATAGGGATGCCACAGCCGGATGGTCACCTCCCCGGCAGGAAGATCGCGAAGTACCAGAACGCCGTTGTCGTCGCTCTGCGCGACGAGGCCGGTATCCGACACCTTCACGAAGGCGATCATCGAATCGTGGATGTTGCAGCCGAGCGCAACGACCCCAGCCTTATCGAACGTCACCGTGCGGGTTTCGTCGCGTCCATAGAGATTGAGCGTGAACCGCTTGGCCGGCGAAAAGGAATAGACCTGATGCTTCACCGTATCGAGGTTGGGGAATTTCACCGTCTCCCCCGCGAAGATCGGCAGCACAAAGGGCACGAACGTCATGTGCCGCTGGCTCATCGTCATCGTTCGCCCAGCAGGCGGCGGCAGCGGCGCGGCGCGGCCTCCCGGATAGGCGGAGGCAACTGCGTCGGCGACCGGGGCACCGGACGGGGTCCGCAGGCTCAGGACGAGGTCAGCCGCACAGGCGTTGCCACTCAGCAACCCAAATACGACCAACGCCCCCCGAAGTCTTCGCATTCGCCTGCCATTTCCGACGCATGGGAGCCCCCACCCATGCTGTCGCGCAGCATAGCGCGATACCCGTAGCCATAAGCAATCCAAAGATCGTTGCACCTGAGAAATATCGTGATTCGGGCTGCTGGCGTTGTGCAGCATCGTGTCCCGCCGCCGCCCTCTTCCCTTGGCACTCGCTTTCCGCTACACGCCCCCGCTTCCGCAAGGCCCCGGCCTTCGGGAGATCCGCGGGAGGCTGCGCCGGACTTGTCCGGCAAGGCCGTCTGGACCGCTAAACTTGACGCGGGGCGGTTCGCCGTCCTGCCGAACAGAGTGAAAGGACATCGCCACCATGGCGAAGAAGATTACCGGCTATATCAAGCTGCAGGTGCCGGCCGGCAAGGCCAACCCGTCGCCGCCGATCGGCCCGGCGCTCGGTCAGCGCGGCGTCAACATCATGGAATTCTGCAAGGCGTTCAACGCCAAGACGCAGGAGCTCGAGAACGGCATGCCGATCCCGACGGTGATCACCGTCTATGCGGATCGCAGCTTCTCGTTCGAGACCAAGTCGGCGCCGGCGACCTATTTCATCAAGAAGGCTGCCAATCTGAAGTCGGGCTCGGCGACGACCGGCAAGGGCTTCATCGGCAAGATCAAGCGCTCGGAACTGGCCAAGATCGCCGAGGCGAAGATGGCCGACCTGAACGCCAACGACATCGAAATGGCCACCCGCACCATCGAGGGCAGCGCGCGCTCGATGGGCCTCGAAGTGGTGGAGGGCTGAGCCATGGCAAAGACAACCAAGAAGCAGAAGGCGCAGGAAGCGTCGGTCGGCCGCGAGACGCTCTATGCGATCGACGAGGCGATTGCGCTGGCCAAGGCCAATGCGACGTCGAAGTTCGACGAGACCATCGAGGTCGCGATCAACCTGAACGTCGATCCGCGCCATGCCGACCAGATGGTCCGCGGCGTCGTCAACCTGCCCAAGGGCACCGGCAAGACCGTGCGCGTCGCGGTGTTCGCCAAGGGCGCGAAGGCTGAGGAAGCGACCGCGGCCGGTGCCGACATCGTCGGTGCCGAGGACCTGCTGGAGATCGTGCAGGGCGGCAAGGTCGATTTCGACCGCTGCATCGCAACCCCGGACATGATGGGCCTCGTCGGCCGTCTCGGTAAGGTGCTGGGTCCGAAGGGCCTGATGCCGAACCCGAAGCTCGGCACCGTCACGATGAACGTCGCGCAGGCGGTCAAGGACGCCAAGAGCGGCCAGGTCGAGTTCCGCGTCGAAAAGGCCGGGATCATCCACTCGGGCATCGGCAAGGCGTCGTTCCCGGCGGAAGACCTCAAGGCCAATTTCGCGGCCTTCCTCGACGCGATCGTCAAGGCGAAGCCGACGGGCGCCAAGGGCAAATATCTCCAGAAGATCGCCGTCAGCTCGACAATGGGCCGCGGCATCAAGGTGGACGTGGCCTCGGCCGAAGCCTGATCCGAGGGATACGAACGATATTGAAAGGGCCGGGGCGGCGACGCTCCGGCCCTTTTGCTTGACCTTTGGGGCGGGGCCGCTATACGCGCCGCTTCGTCATGGGGTTCGCCCTATGGCAGCCGTCCGAGATTGCAGGTGTCCGAGAGGACCTAAGCCGACAAGGCCTGCATGAGACGGGGATAAGTTTTCCGGATCGGCCGTGCGATGGCGAACCGGGTCTCAAGCGTGAACGGCTATGCGCCGTGCGCTGCGGACGACCATCCCTCGGACATATTGCAACGCGTCAGCGGCTCCGCATCTGCGGGGGCGATGACGTTTTAGGAGTGGAGCATGGATAGAGCTGAGAAGAAGCAGCTGGTTGCCACGCTTTCGCAGGTCTTCTCCGAGACGTCGGTGGTCGTCGTGACGCGTAATCACGGCCTCACCGTCGCGCAGGTCAACGACCTGCGGGGCAAGATGCGCGCAGCAGGTGCCAGCTACAAGGTGGCCAAGAACCGCCTGGCTCGGATCGCGCTCGAAGGCACGGACTATGGTTCGATCAGCGACCTGCTGGTGGGACCGACCGCACTTGCAACGTCGGCCGATCCGGTCGCCGCTGCCAAGGCGGCCGTCGAATTCGCCAAGACCAACGACAAGCTGGAGATCGTTGGCGGCGCGATGGGGACGACCGTGCTGGACGCGAACGGGGTCAAGGCCCTGGCTTCGCTGCCGTCGCTCGATGAACTTCGCGGCAAGATCGTGGGCCTGATCCAGGCACCGGCGACCAAGCTTGCGCAGCTCACCAGCGCACCGGCCGGCAAGCTGGCCCGGGTGTTCGGCGCTTATGCCGACGCCGCCAAAGCTGCGTAACATCATTCAACCGTTTGAGATATTTAGGAGATTACCATGGCTGACCTGAACAAGATCGTCGAGGAGCTGTCGGCTCTGACCGTGCTCGAGGCTGCTGACCTCGCGAAGATGCTCGAAGAGAAGTGGGGCGTGTCCGCCGCTGCTGCCGTTGCCGTCGCCGGCCCGGCTGCTGCTGCAGCACCTGCTGCTGAAGAGAAGACCGAGTTCGACGTGATCCTCACCGGCGACGGTGGCAAGAAGATCAACGTCATCAAGGAAGTCCGCGCCATCACCGGCCTCGGCCTCACCGAAGCCAAGACTCTCGTCGAGTCGGCTCCGAAGGCGATCAAGGAAGGCGTCAACAAGGCGGAAGCCGACAAGCTCAAGAAGCAGCTCGAGGAAGCCGGCGCGACCGTCGAACTCAAGTAAGCGTTCACAGCTTCAACGGATCAGGGCGGCGCCTCACGGTGCCGCCCTTTTTCGTGGCCGCGAAACAGGACGGTCCGCGGATCGTTACGACTCCTGCACAGACAGGAGGGAGCCGGACATGATCAGGATCGTCGCAGCATTCGCCGCCGCAGGACTTGCAAGCGCCGCCATGGCGCAGATGGCACCTGAGGCAGCCGCCGCCCCCATGGCAGCGTCTGCTGCCGAAGCGCCGATGGCTGCGTCTTCACCGGCAGCCTTGCCGCATTGCTCGGCCACGGTGCGCGACAGTTGCGTCCAGGACGAGCGCTTCGCCAGCCATTCCTCGATGCCCGGCATGCATGACAACAACGCCATGCACTACAAGAACAGCGAGATGACGCGACCGCGCCGCCGCTGACGCGAAAAAGCGACTCCTGCCGCTCGACAAGCGGCGCAACCGTCCCTATATCGCGCTCCACGGATTCACCGGTGCGCTGATGTGCGCCGACTGTTCCGGCCTTTCGGGAAACGGTCCTGCGTTGCGCACGGGGCCGGACGGATAGGGGGCCGGGAGCAGGTTTCACGACGCAGAATGCTGTGGTTCTCCAGGGCCGGAGGACCGCAGTTTTCGGCGTCGTTTTTGCGTTTATGCGGTGCAAAAGCTTTGCACAGCCGGTCGCGGCACGGCGAACGGGAGGGGGTCGGGCGGATAACGCCGGATCCTGACAAATGGCTCCCGCCGGTGCAACGCCGGCATGAATTTGAACCGATCGAGGGTAGAGAATCCTATGGCCACCCAGGCGATGTCGTTCACGGGCAAGAAGCGCATCCGCAAGAGCTTCGGCAAGATCGGTGAGGTCGTGCAGATGCCGAACCTCATCGAGGTGCAGCGCGAATCCTACGAATTGTTCCTGCGCTCGCGTCCCGCCGACGGCTATGTGTCGGGTCTGGAAAAGACGCTGCGCTCGGTGTTCCCGATCCGCGACTTCGCCGGCACCGCCGAGCTCGATTTCGTGCATTATGAGCTCGAAGATCCGAAGTACGACATCGACGAGTGCCGCCAGCGCGGCATCACCTATGCGGCACCGATGCGCGTGACGCTGCGGCTCATCGTGTTCGAAGTCGATCAGGAAACCGAAACCCGCTCCGTGCTCGATATCAAGGAGCAGGACGTCTACATGGGCGACATGCCGCTGATGACGCCGAACGGCACGTTCGTCGTCAACGGCACCGAGCGCGTGATCGTCAGCCAGATGCACCGCAGCCCGGGCGTGTTCTTCGACCATGACCGCGGCAAGACGCATGCGTCGGGCAAGTTCCTGTTCGCAGCGCGCGTCATCCCCTACCGCGGCTCGTGGCTCGATTTCGAGTTCGACGCCAAGGACATCGTCAACGTCCGTATCGACCGCAAGCGCAAGCTGCCGGTGACGACGCTGCTCTATGCGCTCGGCATGGATTCGGAAGAGATCATCAACGCCTTCTACGGCCGCGTCGTCTGGGTGCGCGCCAAGGACGGCTGGAAGGTCCCCTACGAGGCCGAGCAATGGCGCGGGTCGAAGCCGACCTTCGACGTCGTCAACGGCGAAAGCGGCGAAGTCGTGTTCCCGGCTGGCCAGAAGATCACGCCGCGCGCGGCGCGCAAGGCGCAGACCGACGGTCTCAAGGAACTGCTGATCCCGACCGACGAGATCTACGGCCGCTATGCCGCCTTCGATCACATCAACGAGGCGACCGGCGAGATCTACACCGAGTCCGGCGACGAGATGACCGCTGCCAACCTCGAGAAGCTCGATGCCGCCGGCTTCGACCGGATCGAACTGCTCGATATCGACCATGTCAATGTCGGCGCGTGGATCCGCAACACGCTGATGGCCGACAAGGTCGAGGAGCGCGATCATGCGCTCAGCGAAATCTACCGCGTCATGCGCCCCGGCGAGCCGCCGACGCGCGAGACGGCCGAGTCGATGTTCGGCGGCCTGTTCTTCGATCCGGACCGCTACGACCTGTCGGCTGTCGGCCGCGTCAAGATGAACATGCGCCTCGAGCTCGACGCCGAGGACACGTTCACGACGCTCCGCAAGGAAGACATTCTCGCGGTCATCAAGACGCTCGTCGACCTCAAGGACGGCAAGGGCGAGATCGACGACATCGACAATCTCGGCAACCGCCGCGTGCGTTCGGTCGGCGAGCTGCTCGAGAACCAGTATCGCGTCGGCCTGCTGCGCATGGAGCGCGCGGTCAAGGAGCGCATGTCGTCGGTCGATATCGACACCGTCATGCCGAACGACCTCATCAATGCCAAGCCGGCGGTGGCCGCGGTGCGCGAGTTCTTCGGCTCGTCGCAGCTCAGCCAGTTCATGGATCAGACCAACCCGCTGTCGGAAGTCACCCACAAGCGCCGCGTGTCGGCGCTCGGGCCGGGCGGTCTGACGCGCGAGCGCGCAGGTTTCGAAGTCCGCGACGTCCATCCGACGCATTATGGCCGCATCTGCCCGATCGAGACGCCGGAAGGCCCGAACATCGGCCTGATCAACAGCCTCGCGACGTTCAGCCGCGTGAACAAGTACGGTTTCATCGAGACGCCGTACCGCAAGGTCATCGATCATAAGGTCACCGACGATGTCGTCTATCTGTCGGCGATGGAGGAGGCCAAGCACACGATCGCGCAGGCCAACGCCGGGTTCGACAAGGCCGGACATTTCGAGGAAGACCTGATTTCGGCGCGTGAAGCCGGCGAATTCCTGATGGCCCCGCGCGATCAGGTGACGCTGATGGACGTGTCGCCGAAGCAGCTCGTGTCGGTCGCCGCCTCGCTCATTCCGTTCCTGGAAAACGACGACGCCAACCGCGCGCTGATGGGCTCCAACATGCAGCGTCAGGCCGTGCCGCTCATCCAGGCCGAGGCGCCGTTCGTCGGCACCGGCATGGAAGGCACCGTCGCGCGCGATTCGGGTGCCGCGATCGGCGCACGCCGGACCGGCATCGTCGATCAGGTCGACGCGGCGCGTATCGTCATCCGGGCGACCGAGGACGTGCAGTCGGGCAAGTCGGGCGTCGACATCTACACGCTGATGAAGTTCCAGCGCTCCAACCAGTCGACCTGCATCAACCAGCGTCCGCTGGTGAAGGTCGGCGACGTGGTCCGCAAGGGCGACATCATCGCCGACGGTCCCTCGACCGAACTCGGCGAGCTGGCGCTCGGCCGGAATGCGCTCGTCGCGTTCATGCCGTGGAACGGCTATAACTATGAGGACTCGATCCTGATCTCCGAGCGCATCGTCAAGGACGACGTGTTCACCTCGATCCATATCGAGGAATTCGAGGTCATGGCCCGCGACACCAAGCTCGGGCCGGAGGACATCACCCGCGACATCCCGAACGTCGGCGAAGACGCGCTGGCCCGCCTCGACGAGGCCGGCATCGTCTACATCGGCGCCGAGGTCGAGCCGGGCGACATCCTCGTCGGCAAGATCACGCCGAAGGGCGAAAGCCCGATGACGCCGGAAGAGAAGCTGCTCCGCGCCATCTTCGGTGAGAAGGCGTCGGACGTTCGCGACACCTCGCTGAAGCTGCCCCCGGGCGTTTCGGGCACCGTCGTCGGCGTGCGCGTGTTCAACCGCCACGGCATCGACAAGGACGAGCGCGCGCTGGCGATCGAGCGCGAGGAGATCGACCGGCTCGAGAAGGACGCCGCTGACGAGCGCGGCATTCTCGACCGTGCGACCTACACGCGTTTGCGCGAGAACCTGACCGGCCAGACGGTCGCGGCAGGTCCGAAGGGCGTCAAGAAGGGCGCTGTCATCGATGCAGCGATGCTCGACGAGCATCCCCGCCGCGAATGGTGGAAGTTCGCCGTCGCCGATGATGCGGCGCAGGCCGACATCGAAGCGCTGAAGGGCCAGTGGGACGAAGCCGCCGGCAATATCAACGCGCGGCTTGAGGACAAGAAGGACAAGCTGCAGCGCGGTGACGAGCTGCCGCCGGGCGTGCTCAAGATGGTCAAGGTGTTCGTCGCGGTGAAGCGCAAGCTGCAGCCGGGCGACAAGATGGCCGGCCGTCACGGCAACAAGGGCGTCATTTCCCGCATCCTGCCCGCCGAGGACATGCCGTTCCTCGAGGACGGGACGCCGGTCGATGTCGTGCTGAACCCGCTCGGCGTGCCGTCGCGCATGAACGTCGGTCAGATCTTCGAGACGCATCTCGGCTGGGCCGCACGCGGCCTCGGCAAGCAGATCGGCGCGATGCTCGACGACATGCACCAGCGCGGCAAGGGCTTTGCAGGTGCCGATGCGAAGGCGATGCGCGACAAACTCAACGCCATCTATGGCTGGCAGCATGACACCGAGATCGCCGACCTGTCGGACGACGAGATCGGCGAGCTGGCGCACAACCTCGTGGCGGGCGTGCCGATGGCGACGCCGGTGTTCGACGGGGCGCGCGAGAAGGATGTGGCGGACATGCTGACGCTGGCCGGGCTCGATGCCTCGGGTCAGGTCGAGCTGTTCGACGGCCGCACCGGCGATCAGTTCGATCGTAAGGTCACCGTCGGCTACATCTACATGCTGAAGCTGCACCATCTCGTGGACGACAAGATCCACGCCCGTTCGATCGGGCCCTACTCGCTCGTTACCCAGCAGCCGCTGGGCGGCAAGGCGCAGTTCGGCGGTCAGCGGTTCGGCGAGATGGAGGTCTGGGCACTCCAGGCCTACGGCGCCGCCTATACGCTGCAGGAAATGCTGACGGTGAAGTCCGACGACGTGGTCGGCCGCACCAAGGTCTATGAGGCGATCGTCAAGGGCGACGACACGTTCGAGGCCGGCATTCCGGAAAGCTTCAACGTGCTGGTCAAGGAAATGCGCTCGCTCGGCCTCAACGTCGAGCTGAAGAGCGACGATCCGATCGACGAGAACGTCTGAGCCGATAACTTCCCCTCCCCCGCACGGGGGAGGGGGTCGAATTCCCCCGGAGCCGCGACAGCGGGTCCGACGCAAATGAAGGACCTGCCGTGAACCAGGAACTCATGAACTTCTTCAATCCGGCGCAGAAGCCGGAGACGTTCGACCGGATCCAGATTTCGATCGCCTCGCCGGAGCGCATCCGCTCCTGGTCGTTCGGCGAGATCAAGAAGCCGGAGACCATCAACTACCGGACGTTCAAGCCCGAGCGCGACGGCCTGTTCTGTGCGCGCATCTTCGGTCCGATCAAGGACTATGAGTGCCTGTGCGGCAAGTACAAGCGCATGAAGTATAAGGGCATTGTCTGCGAGAAGTGCGGCGTCGAGGTCACGGTCTCGAAGGTCCGCCGCGAGCGGATGGGCCATATCGAGCTCGCAGCGCCCGTCGCGCACATCTGGTTCCTGAAATCGCTGCCGAGCCGTATCGGCATGCTGCTCGACATGCCGCTCAAAGACCTCGAGCGCGTGCTGTACTTCGAACAGTATATCGTGACCGAGCCCGGCATCACGCCGCTGACCAAGTTCCAGCTGCTGACCGAGGACGAGCTGCTCTCGGCACAGGAAGAGCATGGCGAAGATGCCTTCACCGCCGGCATCGGCGCTGAGGCGATCCGCAACCTGCTGGAGAATCTCGACCTCGAAGGCGAGATGGCGATCCTCAAGGAAGATCTCGCGACGACCAAGTCTGAGCTGAAGCCGAAGAAGATCATCAAGCGGATGAAGATCGTCGAGAGCTTCCTCGAGTCGGGCAACCGGCCCGAGTGGATGGTGCTGAACGTCATCCCGGTCATCCCGCCGGAACTGCGTCCGCTGGTGCCGCTCGACGGCGGCCGCTTCGCGACGTCGGATCTGAACGATCTGTATCGCCGCGTCATCAACCGCAACAACCGCCTGAAGCGGCTCATCGAGCTGCGTGCGCCGGATATCATCGTCCGCAACGAAAAGCGCATGCTGCAGGAAGCGGTCGATGCGCTGTTCGACAACGGCCGCCGCGGCCGCACGATCACGGGCGCCAACAAGCGCCCGCTGAAGTCGCTGTCCGACATGCTCAAGGGCAAGCAGGGCCGCTTCCGCCAGAACCTGCTCGGCAAGCGCGTCGACTATTCGGGCCGTTCGGTCATCGTGACCGGGCCGGAGCTCAAGCTGCACCAGTGCGGCCTGCCGAAAAAGATGGCCTTGGAGCTGTTCAAGCCGTTCATCTACTCGCGCCTCGACGCCAAGGGTCTGTCGATGACCCTCAAGCAGGCGAAGAAGTGGGTCGAAAAGGAGCGCAAGGAGGTCTGGGACATCCTCGACGAGGTGATCCGCGAGCATCCGGTGCTGCTGAACCGCGCCCCGACGCTGCACCGTCTCGGCATCCAGGCGTTCGAGCCCGTGCTCATCGAGGGCAAGGCGATCCAGCTGCACCCGCTGGTCTGCTCGGCCTTCAACGCCGACTTCGACGGCGACCAGATGGCCGTGCACGTTCCGCTGAGCCTCGAGGCGCAGCTGGAAGCGCGCGTCCTGATGATGTCGACGAACAACATCCTGTCGCCCGCCAACGGCAAGCCGATCATCGTCCCGTCGCAGGACATGGTGCTCGGGCTTTACTACCTGTCGATGGAGCGCAAGGGCGAGCCGGGCGAAGGCATGATGCTTTCGGACATGGTCGAGGTGCATCAGGCGCTCAACGCCAAGGCACTGACGCTGCATTCGAAGATCACCAGCCGCGTCCCGCAGACCGACGAGCAGGGCCGCACCGTGATGAAGCGCGTCGAGACGACGCCGGGCCGCATGCTGCTCGGCGAGACGCTGCCGAAGTCGCACAAGGTGCCGTTCGAGACCGTCAACCGCCTGCTGACCAAGAAGGAGATCGGGGACGTCATCGACGTCGTCTATCGCCACACCGGCCAGAAGGAGACCGTGCTGTTCGCCGACGCGATCATGTCGCTGGGCTTCAAGCACGCGTTCCAGGCCGGCATCAGCTTCGGCAAGGACGACATGATCATCCCGGCCGAGAAGGAAGGCATGGTCAACGAGACCCGCGATCTCGTGAAGGACTATGAGCAGCAGTATCAGGACGGCCTGATCACGCAGGGCGAGAAGTACAACAAGGTCGTCGACGCCTGGGCGCGTTGCGGTGACCGGGTTGCCGACGCCATGATGAAGCAGATCAGCGCAGTCCGCGTCGACGAGAATGGCCGCGATCGTCAGATCAACTCGATCTACATGATGGCCCATTCGGGTGCCCGCGGTTCCCAGGCGCAGATGAAGCAGCTCGCCGGCATGCGCGGCCTCATGGCCAAGCCGTCGGGCGAGATCATCGAGACGCCGATCATCTCGAACTTCAAGGAAGGCCTGACCGTCCTTGAGTATTTCAACTCGACCCACGGCGCCCGCAAGGGTCTCGCCGACACCGCGCTCAAGACGGCAAACTCGGGTTACCTGACCCGCCGTCTCGTTGACGTGTCGCAGGATTGCGTCGTCATCGAGGAGGACTGCAAGACCGAGAAGTTCCTGAAGACGGCTGCCATCGTCGAAGGCGGTTCGACCATCGTGTCGCTCGCCGAGCGTATCCTCGGCCGCACGATCGCCGAGGATGTCATCGATCCGAAGACCGGCGCGGTCATCGTCACCGAGGGCACGCTGCTCTCGGAAGCCGAGTCGCTCGCGGTCGAAAAGGCGGCGGTGCAGGAAGTGAAGATCCGCTCGCCACTGGTCTGCGAGACCAAGGGCGGCGTCTGCTCGAAGTGCTACGGGCGCGATCTCGCGCGCGGTACGCCGGTCAACACCGGCGAAGCTGTCGGCGTCATCGCGGCGCAGTCGATCGGCGAGCCGGGCACCCAGCTGACGATGCGGACCTTCCACATCGGCGGCGCGGCGCAGGTCAGCGAACAGTCGACGCTGGAATCGCCGGTCGATGGTACGGTCAAGCTGAAGGGCATCACCACGCTGCAGGACAGCCGCGGCCGGGTCATCTCGATGACCCGCAACGGCGAACTCGTGATCGTCGATGCCGACGGTCGCGAGCGGTCGATGCACCGCATACCTTACGGCGCGACGTTGCTGCACGTCGACGGGGCGATCGTGTCGAAGGGCGACCGGCTGGCGGAGTGGGATCCCTACACGCTGCCGATCATCACCGAAAAGTCGGGTACGATTAAGTATCAGGACCTGATCGAGGGTGTGTCGCTTACGGAGAATGTCGACGAAGCGACCGGCATCACCAACAAGGTGGTCGTCGACTTCCGCTCGGGCGGCAAGAAGGAGCATGCCGATCTGCGGCCGCGCATCACCCTGCTCGACGAAGCGTCGGGCGAGGCGGCACGCTACCTGCTGTCGGTCGACTCGATTCTGTCGGTCGGCGAGGGCGACAAGGTGCATGCGGGCGACGTGCTGGCACGTATTCCGCGCGAAGCTGCCAAGACCCGCGACATCACCGGCGGTCTGCCGCGCGTCGCCGAACTGTTCGAGGCGCGCAAGCCCAAGGACAATGCGGTGATCGCCAAGGTCGATGGCCGTGTCGAATTCGGCAAGGACTATAAGGCCAAGCGGCGCATCATCCTGCGGCCCGAGGACGGGTCCGATCCGGTCGAGTACATGGTGCCGAAGGGCCGCCATCTTGCCGTGCAGGAAGGCGACTTCATCAAGCGCGGCGACTACATCATCGACGGCAACCCCGATCCGCATGATATTCTCGACGTGCTCGGCATCGAGCCGCTCGCCGAATATCTGTGTGCCGAGGTGCAGGAGGTCTATCGTCTGCAGGGCGTGAAAATCAACGACAAGCACATCGAGGTGATCGTTCGCCAGATGCTGCAGAAGGTCGAGATCACCAAGTCCGGCGACACGACTCTGCTCGTCGGCGAGCAGGTCGACCGCGAGGAGATGGACCAGATCAACGCCAAGCTCGACAAGAAGCAGGTCTGGGCCGAAGGCAAGCCGATCTTGCTCGGCATCACCAAGGCGTCGCTGCAGACCCGCAGCTTCATCTCGGCGGCGTCGTTCCAGGAGACCACCCGCGTCCTCACCGAGGCGGCGGTCCAGGGCAAGGTCGATACGCTGACCGGCCTCAAGGAAAATGTCATCGTCGGCCGGCTCATCCCGGCAGGCACCGGCGCTGCGATGTCGCGGATGCGCGTCACCGCCACGTCGCGCGATGCGGCGCTGCGTGCCTCGCAGCGGGCCAAGCAGGTTGTCGCGGAAGCGGCGATGCCTGTGGAAGCGCCGGCACTCGAAAGCCCGCTCGCCGAGGTTCAGGGCGACTCCTGAGCCAAGGATAAGCGATCTCGAAAATCACCCCCGTCCGGTCCACCGGGCGGGGGTTTTTCGTTGAGCCGTGCGCCTGTTCGGTGCGGGACAGGATGTATTCAGGCAAAGCTGTGCTAATGTCCGAAATAGGACGAACAACCGGATCGACTAAGTGACCGAATTGCCCGCTTCCCAATCGCATCTGTCGAACATGCTCGGCGGCTTCCTGCGCACCGCTTTCGCCGAGCCCGAGACGGGCGAGACGCTTCCGGCGATCTTCATTGAACTGCTCGACCGGCTCGCCGCCGCCGAGGCGAGGCCGGCGGCCTCCGATGCGGTGTTCAAAAAGGAATTGCTCGCTGTCATCCCGCGGCTGCGCAGCTTCGCGCGCTCGCTATCGGGCAGCCCCGACCGCGCCGACGATCTCGTGCAGACCGCGATGATGAAGGCCTGGGCCGCGCGCGCGCGGTTTGAGCCCGGCACCAGCATGAAGGCCTGGACCTTCACGATCCTCCGCAACGACTTCCTCGCCGCAATGCGGCGGACGCGCTTCACCGGAGAGTGGAGCGACACGGTGGCGGAAAAGATCCTGGTCGCGCCCGCGACACAGGACAAGAATCTCGAGTTGGCCGATCTGCACCGCGCGATGGCGATGCTGCCCTTGGCGCAGCGGGAGGCACTGCTGCTGACGGGCCCGGGTGGCTTCACCTATGACGAGGCGGCCGAGATGTGCGGCTGTGCGCTTGGCACGATGAAAAGCCGGATTTTCCGGGCGCGCGAGGCGCTGGCGGTGCTGCTCGATGGTGACACGATGGGCAAGCTGTCCGACGACCGCGACCCCGGCAGGGCGCTCGACCGTTTCATGAACGAGACCGCAGCTTTGGCGTCTGCGTCCTAGCAATGTAACACGGTTCGGGCTAAGGCTCGCGACCCTTTGACCAATGGGACGACCGCGTGGAACCCGCCGACCTCCGCATCGCCCTGTTTTCGGGCAATTATAATTATGTCCGGGACGGCGCGAATCAGGCGCTGAACCGGCTGGTCGGCTATCTGGAGCGGCAGGGCGTCACGGTGCGCGTCTATGCGCCGACCACCGATACGCCGGCCTTCGAGCCGACGGGGACGCTCATTTCGATCCCCTCCTTCAAGGTTCCCGGCGGGCGCGGGGAATATCGCGTCGGCAAGGGCCTCAACCGCGCGATCCGCGCCGACCTCAAGGCCTTTGCGCCCAACCTCGTGCATATTTCCGCGCCCGACATCGTCGGACACCGGGCCGTGTCGTGGGCGCGGCGGCGCGGCATTCCGGCAGTCGCCTCGGTGCACACGCGTTTCGAGACCTATTTCCGCTACTACAACATGGCGTGGATCCAGGTCGCCGTGGAGGCGGCGTTGCGCCGGCTCTACAATCGCTGCATCGAAATCTATGCGCCGTCGGAGAGCATGGCCGCGATCCTCGCCGACCAGCGCATGTCGCGCCGGATCAGCATGTGGACACGCGGCATCGACCGCGACCTGTTCAATCCCGAGCGCCGTGACATGGCGTGGCGCCGGACGCTCGGCATCGCCGATGACGAAATGGTGATCCTGTTCGTCGGGCGCATCGTGCTCGAAAAGGGCCTCGACATCGTCGCGGCGGCGACAGCCGAACTCGAAACACGCGGCGTTCCTCACCGCATGCTGGTGGTCGGCGACGGCCCGGCGCGCGCTTGGTTCGCCGAACGCGTCCCAAAGGCGATCTTCACCGGCTTTCTGACCGGCCCCGATCTGGCGCGTGCCTATGCGAGCGCCGACCTGATGTTCAATCCCTCCTCGACCGAAGCGTTCGGCAATGTGACATTGGAAGCGATGGCGAGCGGCCTGCCCGTCGTGGCCGCGCGCGCGACGGGGTCGCTGAGTCTCGTGGAGGATGGCGTGTCGGGCCTGCTGACGACGCCCGACGATGTCGAGGGATCGGCGGACGCGCTGGCACAGGTCATCGCCGACCCTGAGTTCCGCCGCAGCGCAGGTGCTGCGGGTCTCGCCCGCGCCAAGCGCAACGACTGGGATGCGATCAACGGCCGGCTGCTCGACCGCTATCTGCGCGTCAGCGAGCTGTGGGAGCGGCGCAAGCGCATCAAGGGTTGAGCGGCGCTCCCTCGATTGGAACGCCTCCGTCAAGATATTGATGCGGCTCGTAACTTGTCGTTTCCGGGTGATGCGCCTATATCGATCAAGCCGGACTTATCCGGATATGGCGATAAATGATGCCGTGTAATAAACGCAGCGGACCCGGGGGCAGTACCCGGCGGCTCCACCAGCTTTGTGGGGGCCGAACCAGGATCGACGTGCGTCCAAAGACGGAGATCTTCGCCCGGCCTGAATGCGCCGCAAAACCGTTCAAACACATAAATGCCAACGATAACGAGGCATTCGCGATCGCCGCGTAACCAGCATCCTACGGGATAAAGGTTACCTAGCTTAGCGCGGTCCGGGCCGCACCGGGCAACAGAAGCGGACACCAGCGGTCCGGGGGGCACCGGGCAACAGAAGCCCCCCACTTTCCGCCACTACACCGGGATCAGATAGCCGCTGGCGATCAGCCGGGCGACGAGCGCGACTCGAAGTTCGTCCGACAGGCCAGGCAGGTCGGCCACACGAAAGCGCGACGTTGCAGCAATGAAGCGTAGCGCGGGCTCGGCAGCCTTATGGACGTTCAGATGCTGGCCTGGGAGGGCGAAATCGACCATGTCCTCACCGACAAGCAGCACGCTGGTCGCGGCATCACTGTGGCGGACTTCGCTGGCGGGCGACAGGTCTGCCAGCGGCGGCACTCGCGGAAGTTTCGGCAAGTCGCTGACGAACCGCGACGCCCGCCGGTCGAGCGCGGCCATCAGGAAGCCCGGTTCATGGCTTCGCGCCAACAGCAGCTCAAGCCCGGCGATCACCTTGGCAGCAATCTGGTCGGCCGCATCGTCACGCCGATCGACCCGGCTGAACGCATTGTCGCGAAGCGCAAACTCATAATCCGACAGATGGTCGAGCGCGGCAGCGATCGTCTCGCGGACCGTGGTCGGGGTGATTGCGATCGAGAGATGAAGCGATTCTGCCCTCGTTTCGACGGTGTGGCGGGTCCCGCGCGGGATGAACAGCAGCTCACCGGGTAGCCGGTCAAGCGTCCGGTGCGACCCCAGCGGCGCGGGCGCCTCTGCAACGCCGCGCCACGGATTGTGTAGCGTCGATGGCTCGGTCGCCACATACCAGCGCTTGGCACCCACGAGCTGAACGGTCAGATTGTCCCGGTCGTCATAATGTACGGGCGCGCGGTTTCCGGGGCGGCTCCAGAATAGCGAGGCCTGGACTGGCTGATGCAGCATCGTTTCGAGCGCCGTCACGAGCCGCCGAAGCGGTTGCGAGAGCGTCGCCATATCAGGGATGTGCAACGTATAGCCGCGCTCGTGATGTGCCGCGACAAGCTCGGCGAACGCCTCCGGGCTGTCGATACCATCACGCGGCGGTGGCGGCCCAGTAACGCCATCGGCGTGGAAGCCGAAGCTGCTCGCATGGGTCGCATAGGCTGCCAGGACTGTGGCGCGAGGATCGGGTCCGAGCAGCGCGGCGCGAGGATGGCCCGCGTCGCCATCGACAGCAGCCACACGGCGGCCCAAGATTTCGGCGAAGAATTGGTCGGCGGGCAGGGGCCGGAGAAACTCGCCGATCAGCGCCAGGGCTTCGTCGCGAGTCATCGGCCAGCCAATCCGATCTCCCGCAGCCGCTGCGCGAGGAATTCGCCGGCTGTGATCGGGGGCTGGACGTTCGGGCCATCGGCGCACGACGGCAGGGTCGCGAGGCTGACGTGGCTTGCGGGATGCATGAAGAACGGCATCGAATAGCGGCTGACGTTCGGGCCGGCCGGGTTGACGACGCGGTGGGTGGTCGAGGGGATCACGCCGCCGGTCAGGCGCTGCATCATATCGCCGGAGTCGACAATGAGGTTGGTCGGCTCGGTCTCGACGGGCAGCCATGTGCCGTCGCGGTCGAGCAGTTGCAGGCCGGCGCCCTTGGCGGCGACGAGCAGCGTCAGGAAATTGATGTCCTCATGCGCGGCGGAGCGTACTGCGCCGGGCGGCGCATTGCCGGGGATCGGCGGGTAGTGCAGCACGCGCAGGATAGAGGTGCCGTCGGTCACCATCGGGTCGAAGGCATCGCGGGCGAGGCCAAGGCCGGGGGCGAGCGCGCGCAGCAATTTGCGGCCTGCCGCATCGAGGCCGGCGAATAGCTCGGCAAACACGGTGCGAAACTCCGGCAGTTCGTCGGGCCAGACATTCGGCGGGAAGTCGCCGCCGGGCGCATCGGCGGGCGGGGTTTCGCGGCCGATCTGCCAGAATTCCTTGAGGTCGGGCAGGTTCGAATCGCGGGCATGTTCGGTGCCGAACGGCGTGTAGCCGCGCATGCCTTTGGCGTAGCGCCGCTTGGCGGCCTCGTCCCAGGAGAACAGCTCGGCGGCCAGCGCATAGGCACGCTCGATGAGCGGCACCGGCACGCCGTGATCGGTCAGGATGATGAAACCATAGCGTTTCAGGCCTTCGAGCAGCGTGGCTTCGAACGCGGCGCGGTCGGCGGGCGAGCCGTGGGTGAAGGACGCGAGGCTGAGCGTCGGGACGCGGGTCATCGGCAGGCTCCATCGACATCGGCGCGAAACGGCAGCGACGGTTGCGCACCGGCTTTGGTCGCGGCAAGTGCTCCTGCCGCACAGGCGAAGCCAAGTGCCGTCTCGTGCGGCTGGCCTTCGAGCAGCGCCACGGTCAGCGCGGCGACAAAGCTATCGCCAGCGCCTGTCGCGTCAACGACGGTGACGGGCGGCGGGGCAGCCTCGGCCAGCAATTCGCCGCGCCGGAATAGGTGTGCGCCGCGAGCGCCCAGCGTGATCGCGACGAGTCCGGGCAAGGCGGGTAACGCCGCGCAGTAATGTGTCGCCTCGCCCTCGTTGACGACGATGAGATCGGCGCGTTCGAGCAGGGCTTGCGGCACAGGGCAGACCGGAGCGAGGTTGAGTGTCACGAAACCGGCGTAGCCCGCCGCAACGGCTGCGATGGTTTCGACGGGCAGCTCAAGCTGGGCGATCATCGCATCGGCGGTGAAAGGCGAAACGTCGGCGGGGCGCAGTTGCGCGTTCGCGCCGGGGGCGACAACGATCAGATTCTCGCCCTCCGTGTCGACTGCGATCAGCGCGACTCCGGTTGGGGCGGCCGGATCGACCGACACATCGGAAAGATCGACGTCCCCGCTCTGCAGCAATGCGAGCGCCTCACCTGCCATTGCGTCATCGCCAACCCGGCCGATCAGCCGTACCTCTGCCCCGAGCCGCTGCGCTGCCAGCGCCTGATTGGCGCCCTTGCCGCCGGGATGGCGCGCGAAGGTGGCGCCGGTCACCGTCTCGCCCGGCACCGGCAGCCGCGCCCCCGTTGCAACCAGATCGAGGTTGATCGAGCCGAGCACGGTGATGCGCACGCTCATCGCGCCAGCCGGTTTGTCAGCAAGTCGAACACGCCTTGCGCATCGACCCCCGTCATCCAGCCCACCGGCGCGGTGGCGGGATCGACACGGAATTCGACAGCGGTATGGCCGCGCGTCAGGTCGGACATGGTTTCGATACGCACCTCGGCGGGCTTGGACTCGAACAGCTCGGGCGCGAGCAGCCAGACGATCGGGCAGGGATCGTGGATCGGTGCACCCTCGCGCTCCATCGCCTCGGCAACGCCATGCGCGAAGCGGAGCAGCTCGGCAGTGGCCTTGGCGGATGCGCTTCCGATCGCGTCGATGGCCGCGATGCGCGCCGCCGTCGTGCGGACTTGATGGGTAACATCGAGCCCGAACGCCGCGATGCGCGCGCCGCTGCCGAACACCACCGCAGCGGCGTCGGGATCGGCATAAATGTTGAATTCCGCCGACGGCGTGATGTTACCGCCCGCCGACCGCGCGCCGCCCATGATCGCGATCTCGCGCAGATGCCCGGCGAGACGTGGCTCGCGCTGCATCGCCAGCGCGACATTGGTCAGCGGCCCGACCGCGATGAGGGTCACCTCTCCGGCAGGCCGCCCCATGACGAGCCGCACGATCGCATCAGCAGCATGGCCCTCCGCCAAACCTCCTGCCGGCTCGACCAGCTGCAGGCTGCCGAGCCCGCTTTCGCCGTGGAAAGCGCTCGGCCCATGCTCCGCCTCGAAGGCGGGCGCGCGCACCAACGGCCGCTCGGCCCCGGCGTAGACCGGCACATCCTCGCGATTGCCGATGGTGCGAACAATGCGCGCATTCCGCTCGGTGAGGCTCAGCGGTACATTCCCGGCCACCGCTGTGATCGCGAGCAATTCGATCGCCTCGGGCACCGCAAAGGCGAGCAGCAGCGCAATGGCGTCGTCCACTCCGGGGTCGCAATCGATGATGATCGGGCGGGCGTTCATGGCCTTGTCATGGCGGATGATCGCCCTTGCGGGCAAGACCGCTTGACCCTTGGCCTCTGCCACGCCACATCGGCAGCGATGAGCGAAACACCGCCCGAGAGCCTGATTCCCTATGACGAGATCGTGCAGGAATCGCTGCGCGGCGTCGTCAAGAAGGTGCTGGGCGACATCGACGCGAACGGCGGCCTGCCCGGCGCGCATCATTTCTACATCGCATTCCGCACCAAATATCCGGGCGTCGAAATCCCGAAGCATCTCGCCGAACGCTATCCCGACGAGATGACGGTCGTGATCCAGCACCGCTATTGGGACCTGTCGGTCGACGACGACAGTTTCACGATCGGCCTGTCGTTCAACCAGGTCCCGGCCAAGCTGGTCATCCCCTACAAGGCGATCAGCGGCTTCGTCGATCCGTCGGTCAATTTCGCGCTGCAGTTCGCGGTCGCGATGCCCGAAGCCCCGCCCGCGCCGGCCCCGCCGCCCGAGCCGGTGCTGGACGGATCGAACGTCGTCACGCTCGACCGCTTCCGCAAGAAATGAGCAGCACCCGGTCCGAAAGCGACAGCTTCGGACCCATCGACGTGCCCGCCGACGCCTATTGGGGCGCGCAGACGCAGCGGTCGATCCAGAATTTCCCGATCGGCGACGAGCGCATGCCCGCGCCGCTCGTCCATGCACTGGGGCTGATCAAGGCGGCGGCAGCACGTGTCAACGTGCGGCACGGGCTGGATGCAAAACTTGCTGAGGCGATCGAGACGGCGGCGATGGAGGTCGCGCGGGGCGAACGCGACGACCAGTTCCCGCTGGTGATCTGGCAGACCGGCTCGGGCACCCAGACCAACATGAACGCCAATGAGGTCATCGCGGGGCGGGCGAACGAGATTCTGACGGGCCAGCGCGGCGGCAAGTCGCCGGTGCACCCGAACGACCATGTCAACCGCAGCCAGTCGTCGAACGACACCTTCCCGACCGCGATGCACATCGCCGTGGCGCTGCAATGCCGCAACCGGCTGCTGAAGTCGCTTCGTGCATTGCACGAAGCGCTGGAGGCAAAGGCGGACCTGTGGGCAGAAATCGTCAAGATCGGCCGCACGCATCTGCAGGACGCGACGCCCGTCACGCTCGGCCAGGAATTCTCCGGCTATGCGCAGACCATCGCCGACGCGATGGACCGGGTGCGCGGCGTCTGGCCGCGGCTTAGCCGCCTCGCACAGGGCGGCACGGCAGTCGGCACCGGACTCAATGCGCCGCCGGGCTTCGGCGCGGACTTCTGCACCGAACTCGCCGCGATCACCGGCGGCGTGCCGTGGGAAACGGCACCGAACAAGTTCGAGGCGCTCGGCACGCATGACACGATGGTCGAAGTGTCGGGCGTGCTCAACACCATCGCGGTCGGCCTCAACAAGATCGCCAACGACCTGCGCCTGCTCGGCTCGGGCCCGCGCTCGGGGCTCGGCGAACTGGCGCTGCCCGAGAATGAGCCCGGCAGCTCGATCATGCCCGGCAAGGTCAACCCGACGCAGTGCGAGGCGGTGACGATGGTCGCGGCGCAGGTCATGGGCAATCATGTTGCGGTGACCATCGGCGGCGCGCAGGGGCATCTCGAGCTCAACGTGTTCAAGCCCGTCATCGCTTACAACGTCCTGCAATCGATCCGCCTGCTCGCCGACGTCATCGACAGCTTCCGCGAGCGCTGCATCGAGGGGCTGGAGCCGAACCGGGAACGCATCGCCGAACTGGTCGAGCGCAGCCTGATGCTGGTGACCGCGCTTGCGCCGGAGATCGGCTATGACAATGCCGCGAAGATCGCGAAGACCGCGCACCATGAGGGGCTGAGCCTGCTTGAGGCGGGGCTGAAGCTAGGGCTGGTCGATGAGGCGACGTTTCGGCGGGCGGTTCGGCCGGAGACGATGGTCGGGCGTTGAGTCCAGTTAATGTCCCGGCCAATCGGACGGGTGGCACCGATTTCCATTGAGCCGCGGCCCCGCGAGTCCTATTTTTGTGGTGTGCAGGTGGGTGGATGTTGAATTTCCTCTTGGCGCCGGAGAATCTGGCGTTCGCGATTGCTTTGGTACTCATGGTCCTGCTCGGTGCGGTCGAGGCCGTGGGACTTGGGTCTGCCGCTGTCCATCTGGATCTGGATCTCGACCATGATGTTGGCGGGCACGCGCTCGACTGGCTGGGCGTCGGCCGGCTGCCGCTGATCATGCTGTTCGTTGTGCTGCTCGCCTGTTTTGCGCTGGCGGGACTGACGCTGCAGCAGATCGCATTGGGGCTGGGGCTCGGGCTGCTGAAGCCGATTGTCGCGATACCCATCGCGTTTGTGGCGGCACTGCCCGCAACAGCCGTGGCAGGGCGTCTTGTCGCGCGAGTCATGCCGCGCGACGAAACCACAGCGGTCAGTCTCGACACGCTCGTGCGCCAGCGTGCCACAATCGTCGTCGGAACCGCGCGCGTCGGCTCGCCTGCCCGCGCCCGGGTGCGCGATGCCTTCGGGCAGCATCATTATGTGCTCGTCGAGCCGCATGACGGAGATCACAGCTTCGCCGAGGGCGAAGAGCTACTGCTCGTCAGCCGCGACGGCAATCTTTTCAAAGCCATTGCGGCAACCCCCCGCATGTTCCTCGAACCCGGAGCCCCATTGTGAACCAAATCGTCCCAGCTGCGACCACCCCGGGCGGCTCGCTGATCGTCATCGGCGTCTATTCGGTCGTGGTGCTGGTGGCGCTCGTCGTGCTGGGCGTCATCATCGCCCGGCTCTACCGGCGCGCCTCGAAGGAAACCGGCTTTGTCCGTACAGGCTTCGGCGGAGAAAAGGTCGTTATCAACGGCGGCGCGCTGGTGCTGCCGGTTCTGCACGAGACGATGCCGGTCAACATGAACACCGTGCGGCTGCCGGTCGAGCGCCGCAACGCCGATGCGTTGATTACGTCGGATCGGATGCGCATCGACGTCAAGGCGGAGTTCTATGTGCGGGTCCGCCCCGATAGCGAATCCATCGCAACCGCCGCCCAGACGCTGGGGCTTCGCACCATGCATCCCGAGCAACTGAAGGAATTGATCGAGGGCAAGTTCGTCGATGCGCTGCGCTCGGTCGCGGCCGGGATGACGATGAGCCAGCTCCACGAGCAGCGCTCCGATTTCGTGCAGAAGGTCCAGCAGGTTTCGTCAGCTGACTTGGCCATGAACGGCCTGGAACTCGAATCGGTGTCACTCACCGGCCTCGACCAGACTTCGATCGAACATTTCAACGCTAACAACGCTTTCGACGCCGAAGGTCTGACCAAACTAACCGAGCAGATCCAGCTGCGCACCAAGACCCGCAACGATATCGAGCAGGACACAAGGGTCCAGATCGAAACCAAGAACCTTGAGGCCGAGCGCAAAAGTCTGGAGTTGGCGCGGGAAACCCAGTTCGCGCAGCTTGAGCAGGAACGCGAGCTTGAGGTCCGGCGGGCAGCCCAGTCGGCGGAGGTTGCCCAGCAGCAGGCCGAGCGAAGCCGTGAAGCCGAGGAAGCCAAAATCACCGCCAAACGGCAGGTCGATTCGGCGCAAATCGAGGCTGATCGCTCAGTCAGCGAAGCGCGCATCGCGCAGGAGCAAGCGGTCGCCATCGCGCGGCAGGAGCAGCAGATTGCGGTCAGCAACAAGTCACGCGAGGAGAGTCAGGCGCGCGCTGAAGCCGACAAGGCGCGCGCGCTGGCGGCCGCGGCGGAGGAGCAGGTCACAACCGCTCGCGAAACTGAGATTGCGGCCCGCGCGAAAAGCATCGAACTGATCGAAGCGTCGAAGGAGGCCGAGGTCGCGGCCATCGGTGTGCGTGTACAGGCCGAAGCCGAGAAGCAGGCGGCAGGCGACCGCGCCGAGGCGGCCCGCATGACAGCTGAAGGCGACGCGGTCGCCGAGAAGCTGCGCGCCGAGGCGGCCGGGGTACGGTTCAGCGTCGAGGCGGCGGGCCAGCGCGCGATCAATGAAGCGGTCAATCTGCTGTCGAACGAGTCGATGTCGATGCAGACCCGCCTCGCGCTGCTGAAGGTGCTCCCCGATTTGATCCGCGAGTCCGCCAAGCCGCTGGAGGCCATCGACAGCATCAAGATCGTCCAGGTCGATGGGCTGACGGGCGGAAACGGTGGTGGCGGCGACGTCGCACAGGGCGACGGCAATCTCGCCTCGGCGGCGGTCAATGCGGCACTACGCTATCGTGCCCAGGCACCGATGCTCGATGGGCTCATGAAAGAACTGGGCTTGGACGGGAGTTCGCTCGCCACGTTGGGCGGCGGTGCAGCAATGGTGGTCGCGCCCGAGCCGACGCGAGGCGGGCCAGCACCTTCCACCGACTAGCCATCACCTGGCCGCGATCGGCCACAAACTTCCCCCTCAAGGGCGGGGACGTTGGTGTGAAGATAACCCCTTGACGATTACGCTTGTAGTCCTATTCTGATTACACATGTAATCGGAGTCGACGATGGCGGAGCGGATTGGCGAGGCGGAACTGGCGGTGATGGAGGTCCTGTGGGCCGAGGCGCCGCTGACCGCGATGGATGTCGCCGAGCGGCTCGGGAGCCGCGACTGGAGCGACCGGACCGTCAAGACGATGCTGTCGCGGTTGCTCGCCAAGGGCATTCTTGAGCATGAGGAGGACGGGCGGCGCTATCTGTACCGGCCCGCCGTCGCGCGCACCGACTATGTCGCGGGCGAATCGCGGCGGTTTGTCGACCGGCTGTTCGGCGGCCGCGCCGCGCCGCTGGTCGCGCATCTCGCGGAGCGTGACGAACTGACGCCTGCCGACCTCGACGAACTCGAAGCTCTGGTGAAGGAGCTGCGGAAATGACCGGATGGCTCGTCCAGACACTGATCGGCACGACGCTCGCGATGCTCGCGGTGCTGGCGCTACGCGGGATTGTTGCGCGGCTGTGGGGCGCGCGGGTTGCCTATGCCCTGTGGCTGCTGCCGGCGCTCAGGCTCGTGCTGCCGCCGCTGCCGGGTTGGACGGCGCTGTGGGCCCCGATATTTCGGACGCAGCCGGAGGTCACCGTCGGCATCGTCGATCCGGCGACCGCCGCCCGGTTCGCCGAATTGGACCTGAAGGCAATCGAGGCAGCACAGGTCCACGCCCATGCGTCCACGCCAGCAATGCTGTCCGCGCCGCCGCCACCAGCTTGGACGCCCGACTGGCCGCTCCTGCTGCTGATCCTGTGGATCCTCGGCGCGGCGCTGTGGTTCGGCTGGCAGATGCTGCGCTACCGGCATTTCGTCGGCGCGGCGCTGGCGCAGTCCGAACTACTGTCGAAGCGCGGCGGTATCGAGGTGCGAGTGAGCCCCCGCGTCGACGGGCCGCTCGCCGCCGGCATCCTGCGCCGCCGCATCTTCCTGCCCGCCGACTTCGTGCAGCGCTACACGTCGGACGAGCGGCGGCTGGTGCTGCTGCACGAGGGCGCGCACCACGACCGGCACGATCTGGCCGCCAATTTCGCAGCGATCGCGCTGGTTGCTCTGCACTGGTGGAACCCGGTCGCGCACTGGGCCTATCGCGCCTTCCGCACCGACCAGGAACTCGCCTGCGACGCGACGGTGCTCGCCGGTGCCAGCGGTGCCGCGCGGCATGACTATGGCCGGGCCGTGCTCAAATCGGTGTTCACACGGACGCCTGCGCCGATGTGCGCGCTCAATCACAAGACCCAACTCAAGCAAAGGATCGGCATGATGAAGAACCGCAGTTTCGGACCCGTGCGCCTTGCGCTGGGCGGCCTGTTCGCGAGCACGGTGATTGGCGGCGGCTTGCTGCTGACCGCCGCTGGCTATGTGACCCCGGTTGCAGCGGTTGTCCCCTTGGCGGCAACCGCGCAGATCGCGGCGGTTGCACGGCCCGCTCCCGTTGCGCCGGCGGCCCCGGTTGCGCCGCCGGCAGTGCGGCAGACCAAGCGCGCCGCCCCGGCCGCGCGCCCCGACGGCTCGCCCGCCGCGCCGATCGGCCTCGCCTATGCAGATATCCGGTCGGACGGCTCAGTCGCCCGCGCCGAGGCTGTTGCCAACCGCGCTGAAGCTGAGGCCGACCGGGCCGAGGCAGCCGCTGACCGTGCTGAAGCAGAGGCCGAGGCGAAAGCCGACGCGGCGACCGCGATGAGCGAGCGTGTTGCCGAGGATATGGTCAGCAAGATGGACATCGACGGCATGGTCCGCGATTCGATGAACCGCGCGCGCGACCGCATGATCGCCAAATGCGAGGCGAAGGGCGCCAAGGTCGACCGCAATGCCGACCTTGGCGTGATCGCGATGTGTGGTCAGAATATCAACGAGATGGTGCGCGTATCGCTGCAATCGGCGCGCGCCTCGATCCAGCAGAGCCGCGACCTCAGCGACCGCCAGCGCGCCAAGGCACTGTCGGCGCTGGACGAGGCGATCGGAGAGATTGCGAAGGACCCCGATTTCGCGACGAAGCGGTAGGCACGTTGCTGCGTCCCCGCCCTTACAGGGCGGGGAAGACTCAGCCGCCAAGGCGGCTGAGCTAGGGGCGGGTAAAACCTTAAGGCGGCGGTGCGGTCTTGAGCTTTCACCCGCCCCGCGCTCGCTCGCCTTAGCGAGCGAGTCGCCCCGCCCTCAAGGGCGGGGACGTACATCACCCAAACGGTTTATCGATGCTATCCGGCGGCACGCTGAACCATCGTGGCCCTGCCTCGGTCATGTACAAACAATCCTCCAGCCGGATCCCGAAACTGCCCGGGCGGTACAGGCCGGGCTCGTTCGAGAAGCACATGCCGGCGGCGAGCTTCGTCGTCTCGGCATGCACGAAATTGACCGGCTCATGGCCGTCCATGCCGATGCCGTGGCCGGTGCGGTGCGGCAACCCCGGCAGCTTGTAGCCGGGACCATAGCCGAGCGGCTCATAGTAAGCGCGCACCGCATCGTCGACGCTGCCCGCGGGTGCACCGATCTTTGCGGCGGCAAAGGCGACGGCCTGGCCGCGCCGCACCTGCTCCCACATCGTCCGCTGGTCCTTCGACGGCTCGCCGAAAATGAAGCTGCGCGAAATGTCCGACTGATAGCCGCCGACCGAGCAGCCGCAGTCGAGCAGCACCACTTCGCCCTCACGCACCGCCTGCGGCTTGTGGCTGCCGTGCGGATAGGCGCTCGCCTCGCCGAGCAGGACCAGCCCGCCATCGGCCTGCCCGCCGAGCTTGCGAGTCTCGGCAGTGATCAGCGTGTCGATGTCGTCTGGCGTCATGCCCGCGCGCACCTGCGGATGGACGGCCCGGAAGGCGGCGATGGTGATGTCGGCAGCGGCCTGCATCAACGCCAGTTCGGCGGGCGACTTGATCATGCGGCAGCCGCGCACGATGTCGCGCCCCGACACCGCCCAGCCGCCACTCGCGGTCGCGACGCCTTCCATGACGAAGGCGCGCACCGTCTCCTCGACGCCGAGCTTGCCCGTGACCTTGCGGTCGCGCAGGAAGCCCGCCGCGACGTCGAACGGCGATTCATGCTCGTTCCACACCCGCACCTCGGCCGGCACGCGCAGGCTCTCGCGCACGCTCGGCTCCTCGAAGGCCGGCGTGACGATGCACGGCGTCCCCTCGGCCGGGATTAGCGCCGCCGTCATCCGCTCGCTGCGCCGCCATTGGACGCCGGTGAAATAGTCGAGACTGGAACCGGGCTCGATGAGCAGCGCGCCGATTCCCACCGTACGCATGAGCCGCTGCGCCTTGGCGATGCGGGCAAGGCGTTCGTCGGAGCCGATGGGGGGCGGGAGGGGGGTGGCCAGCGTGGGGAGGGGAAGGGCGAGCGCCGCCGCCGAGCCAATGAAGGTGCGTTTGGACATCATCATCGCTGGTCTCCCCTGCCGTATCCCTGCGTGATCGAAACCTGCGGCGACAGCAAGTCCGCCGATTGACAGGTCACGGCGCAAATATCAGGCTGGCGTCATGAAGCGGGTGGGCCTCGGTATCGCGGTTGCGGTGGCGTTGTTGGCTGCCGCTGTGGGCGTTGGCGTCTGGCAGTCGCGGCCGCCGGCCCCCGTCACGCAGACGCAATTGGTCCTGCGGGATCGCGTGACCGATCTGGCCGGCATCCTGAGCCCGGAGCAGGAAGCGCGGATCGCGAGCCAGCTCGCAGCGCTGGAGGCCCGCACCGGGCATCAGTTCGTCGTCGCCTCGGTGCGGTCGCTGCACGGCGAGCTCATCGAGACGTTCAGCCTCGATCTCGCCCGGCGATCCGGGATTGGCCGCCCCATCTACAATGACGGCGTGGTGCTTCTCGTCGCGCCGAACGAACACAAGGTGCGTATCGAGGTCGGGCTGGGCCTTGAGAAAGTACTGACCGACCCGCGGTGCAGCCGGATCATTCAGGAGCAGATCCTGCCCAAATTCCGCGCGGGCAACCTGCCGGGTGGCATCGAGGCCGGGGTGACCGCGATCGTCGCGGCCTTGGGTTAGCCCTTCCCTTTCCGCCTCCACCCCCTACCTTGGCCTCCATGCCCGACCTTCGCACCTCCATCGCCGATCAGGTCCGCAAGCTGGTCGGGTCGGCGTCGGGCGACATGGACCTGTCGCGGCCGCCCGGCGACCTCGGCCTGATCTCGCCCGATTCGCCCGCGTGGCGCGTGCATGGCGATTTCGGGACGATGATGATCGGCGGCGTGTCGGCGCTGCTCATGCAGATGCTGCATCCGGCGGCGCTGGCCGGCGTCTGGGACCATAGCAATTTCCGCAAGGACATGGCCGGGCGGCTGAAGCGCACCGCGCAGTTCATCGCGGGCACGACCTTCGGTTCGACCGAACGCGCGGGTGCATTGATCGACCGGGTGCGGCGGATTCACGACCATGTCGGCGGCGTGCTGCCCGATGGCACGCCCTATGAGGCGAATGATCCGGCGACGCTCAACTGGGTGCATGTCGCGGGCTCGTGGAGCTTCCTCGCCGCCTATGTGCGCTACCGCGAGCCGGGCATGAGCCATGCCGACCGCGACCGCTATTATGCCGACACGGCGGTCATTGCGCGGCGGCTTGGGGCCGAGGATGTGCCGGAGACGGCGCGCGGCGTGGAGGCCTGTCTGCGCGGCTTTCGCCACGAGCTGAAAGCCGACGGCCGCACCCGCGAAGTGGTGCGCGCGCTGCTCGACCAGCCCGCCCCGCATGTCGCCGCCGAGCCGGTCCGCCGCGTGCTCATGCAGGCGGGAATCGATCTCATGCCGGACTGGGCCTCGACGCTGCACGGCCTGCACGTGCCGATCCACCGGCGGCTGCTGGTGCGCGGCAGTGCGGCGGGGGTTGGCGGGGTGTTGAGGTGGGCATTGCAAGGCGGCGCGGAAACGCGGGTCGTGCCTTCTTCCCCTCTCCCTTGAGGGGAGAGGGCGAGTCGGCGTCAGCCGACCGGGGTGAGGGTGGAAGCGGTGGCCTATCCTCGTATTACGGGCTTCCACCCTCACCCGCTCGCAGCCCTGACGGCTGCGAGTCGCCTCTCCCCTCAAGGGAGAGGGGTTGACCGGTTTCCGCCGCGACCGCACCCTCCCCACCGGGGAGACATCACATGACCGACAGCATAGGCGACGCACGCGCCACCGATCCCGTTGCGCTGGGCTGGATGCAGGGCGCGCCGCCGCCGCTCGACAAGCTCGTGCGCGCCGAGGACGGCAGCCTCTGGCGCTTTCCGCAGCTGCGCTGGGCCCTTTCGCACTGGCGCGAACTCTATCCGACCGTTGGCGTCCCGCGCGGTGCGGGACCGGTCAGCCTACTGCCGCGCGCGATCCGAGACGATCTCGACGATGTCAGCTTCACGCCGCTGGGCGGTGGCGATCCCGTGACCTGGGGGCAGGCGTTCGACCTCAACTACACCGACGGCGTGGTCATCCTGCACAAGGGCGTCATCGTGCAGGAACGCTATGCCGGCGCGCTCACCGAGACGGCCGAGCATATCGCGTTTTCGGTGACCAAATCCTTCGTCGGCACGCTGGCGGCGATGCTTGTGCACGAAGGCCGGCTCGATCGCGCCGCGCCGGTTGCCAGCTATATCCCCGAACTGGCGGCGAGCGGCTTCGGCGATGCGACGGTCGGCGAGGTGATGGACATGACAACGGCGCTGCGCTTCACCGAGGATTATACCGACACGCGCAACGACTTCCTGAACTTCGCGCTGGCGACCGGCACCGCGCCGCGTCGCGCCGATTACACGGGGCCGCTGTCGAACCTGACCTTCGCCGCGTCGATCCCCAAGGAGGGCAATCACGGCGACGCCTTCATCTACCGCACCCCCAACACCGATGTGCTCGGCTGGCTGGTGTCGCGCATCGAGGGCAAGCGGCTCGACGTGGTGCTCAGCGAGCGCATCTGGTCGAAGCTCGGCGCGGAGGCAATGGCGACGATGCATGTCGACCCGAGCGGCATGCCGTTCGCGGGCGGCGGGCTCAACACGCGGCTGCGCGACCTCGCACGCTTCGGGGAGATGATGCGGCTCGGTGGCCGCTTCAACGGCGAACAGATCGTGCCGGAGGCGGTGGTCGCAGGCATCCGCACCGGCGGCGATCCGGCAAAGTTCCTGAACTTCCCCGCACTGCCCGGCTGGAGCTACCACGACCAATGGTGGCACACCGGCCACGGTGCCTTCACCGCGCGCGGCATCCACGGCCAGGCGATCTACATCGACCCCGAAGCGGAGCTCGTCATCGCCCGCTACGGCTCGCACCCGGTCGCGGGGAATCGCGCCAACGACCCGATGTCGGTGCCGGCCTACGCAGCGATTGCCGCGCGGCTGAAAGCCTAAGTCAGCGCCGCGATCACGGCGGCGCGGAGTTCGGCGATGCCGAAGCCCTTTTCGGCGCTCGTCGACAGCAGGTGCGGGAACGCCGCCGGGTGTTTGCGCGCGACCTCGCCGACCTGCGCCAGCACGGCCTCGGCCTGTGTCGGCTTGATCTTGTCGGCCTTGGTCAGCACGATCTGGTAGCTGACCGCCGCCTTGTCGAGCATTTCCATGACCTCGAGGTCGACGGGCTTCAGCCCGTGCCGCGAATCCACCAGCACGAGCACGCGCTTCAGCACCTGGCGGCCGCGCAGATAGTCGTTGACCAGATATTTCCAGCGCCGGACGAGGTCCTTCGGCGCTTCGGCAAAGCCGTAGCCCGGCATGTCGACGAGCCGGAAAAACACCGGATCGCCGATGTCGAAGAAGTTCAATTCCTGCGTCCGCCCCGGCGTGTTCGAGGTGCGGGCGAGGCCATTCCGCCCGGTCAGCGCATTGAGCAGCGACGATTTCCCGACGTTCGACCGGCCCGCGAACGCCACCTCCGGCACTTCGGCGGGCGGCAGGAACTCCAGCCCGGGGGCCGAACGCAGGAAGGCCATCGGCCCGGCGAAAATCTTGCGCGCGGTTTCGATCCGTTCGGGCAGGTCGTCGGGCTCGAGGTCGGTCACGCCTTCGCCTCGGCCGGCACGCTATGCTGCCGCGTCAGCCACCACTGCTGCCCGACCGTGAAGAAGTTCGACACGATCCAGTAGACGACCAGCCCCGACGCGAAGGGCGCCATGATGAACATGAACACCCAAGGCATCAGGGCGAACACCTGCTTCTGCGCCGGGTCCATCGGCTGCGGGTTGAACTTCTGCTGCAGCCACATCGAGATGCCGAGGATGATCGGCAGCACGCCGAGCGCGATGACATGCGGCGGCGTGAACGGCAGCAGGCCGAACAGGTTGACCGGCGTCAGCGGATCGGGGGCCGACAGATCCTTGATCCACAGCACGAACGGTTGGTGCCGCATTTCGATGGTCAGCGTCAGCGCCTTGTACAGGCCGTAGAACACCGGGATCTGCAGGAAGATCGGCAGGCAGCCGGCGAGCGGATTGACCTTCTCGGTCTTGTACAGCTCCATCGTCTCCTGTTGCAGCCGCAGCTTGTCGTCCTTCCACTTCTCCTGCAGCGCCTTCATCTTGGGCTGCACGACGCGCATGCGTGCCATCGACGCATATTGCTTGTTGGCGATCGGAAACATCAGCGTGCGGACGATCAGCGTCAGGCAGATGATCGCGACGCCGAAATTGCCAACCATGCGGAACAGCCAGTCGAGCAGGTAGAACATCGGCTTGGCGATCCAGTAGAACCAGCCCCAGTCGAGCGCCTTGTCGAACTGCGGAATGCCAAGCTTATTGCGGTAGCCGTCGAGCACCTGCACTTCCTTCGCGCCCGCGAACAGGTGCGAGGTGACCGTCGCCGCCGACCGCGGCTGCACCGTCTCATTCAGTGCGAAATTCGCCTGGAAGCGGTCGTTGGCGCCGTGCCGGATCGTCGCATCGACGCGCGCGCGCTGGTCGGGGATCAGCGCGGTCAGCCAATATTTGTCGGTGAAGCCGACCCAGCCGCCGCGCGAGGTGAACGGCACCGAGCCAGACTCGGTCACCGTGTCCCAGTTCACGTCATGCACGATGTCGTCGAACACGCCCATCGGCCCGACATGCGCGGTCCAGGCGTCGGGGTCCTTCGACTTCCCGTCGCGCGCGACGAGGCTGTAGGGCCGCAGGCTCAGCGGCGTCGCGCCCATATTCACAACGCGCTGCTCGACGGTGAACAGATAGCTGTCATCCACCGACAGCTTGATCTCGAACCGCACGCCCGCCGGGTTGGTCCATGTCAGCGTCACCGGCGACGCGACCGTCAGCTCCGCCGCCGAGGCCGTCCATTTCGCATCCGCCGGTGGCGCGCCCGCGCCCGTCCAGCCCAATTGCGCAAAATAGGCCCCCGGCGCGCCCGAGGGCGAGAACAGCCGGATCGCCGGCGAATTTTTCTGGATCGTCTCGCGATATTTGACGAGCACGAGGTCGTCGATGCGCGCGCCGGTCAGGTTGATCGTGCCAAGAAGCGCGGGGGTACGGATCGCCACCCGCTGCGATTCGGCGAACACCAGCTCGCGCGCCTTGGTCGCGGCGGGCCCGTCGGCGGCCGGGTCGGCGGCGGGCTTTGGCAGCACCACCTGCTTGCCGTCCTGTACCACGGTCGAGCGCGGCGTCGCGGTCGGGAAATAGCGGTTGGACAGCAGGGTCCAGCCGAGCAGCACCGCCGCCGACAGCACGATCGCAAGGAGGAGGTTCTTCTGGTCGTTCACGAAAGTGCCTCAGGCTTTGGGAGGCACGGGATCGAATCCCGAACCCCCGAAGGGATGACAGCGTGCGATGCGCCTAGCCGCCAGCCAGCCGCCGCGCAATGCGCCGAAACGTTCCACCGCCTCGATCGCATAGGCCGAACAGCTCGGCTGAAACCGGCACGTCGGCGGCAGCACGGCGGAAAAGGTCAACTGCCACAGGCGTGTGAGGCCGATGAGGAGACGGGACGGCACGTTCAAGCGGCCGCTCCGCCGGTGCGCGCGTCGACCCCTCCACCAGCCTGCGGCTGGTCCCCCTCCCCCTGCGGGGGAGGATTTGGTTTCAGATCCTCCCCGGAACGGGGAGGGGGACCGCTCTGCGCAGACAGGGGGGTGGAGGGGCCGGTGCCAAAGGCAACGGCAGGCCGCACCTTCGCCAACGCCCCCATCAACTCCCCCCGCAACAGCGCAAAGTCCCGCTCGATCCCGCCCTCACGCCCGATCAGCACATGGTCCGCCCCCGGAACGCCGCTCGCCGGCAGCAGCTCGCGCGCCAGCTCGCGCAGCCGCCGCTTCATGCGGTTGCGGACCACCGCGTTGCCGATCTTCTTGGTGACGGTGAAGCCGATGCGAATCGCTGGGCTGTCGTCGCGGCGCGGGTGGACGAGCAGCACGAAGCCGGGCGTCGGCACCCGCCGCCCGCGATTGGCGTCGAGGAAGTCCCGCCGCTCGGTCAAAGTGGAAACCGGGGTCACACCGTGCCCCGCGCGCTTGTCTTAAGCGGAGAGGACCTTGCGGCCCCGGGCGCGACGGGCTGCGAGCACCTTGCGGCCGCCGACGGTCGACATGCGCGAGCGGAAGCCGTGGCGGCGCTTGCGGACGAGACGGCTCGGTTGGAACGTGCGCTTCATGGTCAGACCTTCGGTGTACGGCAAACCGGCCCGCACACAGGGCGAGCCGAAATCAGGGGCGGGGCATAGCGGGGGGCGACGGCGAGGTCAAGGTGGGGGTGGGCATTCGCGACACCGAGCGATGGTGATTGCCAATCTTTGATTTCCTGCGGCGCGCTGTCTTTGCCGCGTGCCTCGGGCAAGTCGGGTCCACCATCGGCTCACTCGACCCTAATTCACCGGAGCCCGCCGCCGATAGCTGAGCGCTTCGGCGATGTGAACGCGGCCGACGGTGCTGGTACCGGCGAGATCGGCGAGCGTGCGGGCGACGCGGAGCACGCGGTGATAGCCGCGCGCGGACAGCCGCATCGCCTCGGCGGCTTGCGCGAGCAGGCGGCGGCCGGGGTCGTCGGGAGTGGCGGCGGCTTCGAGCAGTTTGCCGTCGGCCTCGGCATTGGTGCGTGGACCGCCTTGGCCATAGCGCGCCGTCTGGATCGCACGGGCGGCGGCGACGCGTGCCGCGACATCGGCTGAGGTTTCGGCAGGGGGCGGTAGGGTGAGGTCGGCGGCGCTGACGGCCAGCACGTCGACATGCAGGTCGATGCGGTCGAGCAGCGGGCCGGAGACGCGGGACTGATAGTCGGCGGCGCAGCGCGGGGCGCGGGCGCAGGCGAGGCTCGCATCGCCGAGATGGCCGCAACGGCATCTTAGCGTTGCTCTTTTGCGACATGGTTTTGGCCTGCCGATTGAGAGCCGGATTGTGCGCCTTTGCCGTATCCCGGTGCCCGAATTGCCAGAGCCGGTCTGTGTCGGTGATCACATCAAGCGCGAACGAGTGGCCCGCAAACTTAGGCAGCGTGACGTAGCCGAGGCCCTTGGCGTCAACAGTTGGACGATTGTGAATTGGGAGCGTGGCGGGCCGATTGGCAGGCCGTGCTACTACCCGGTAATCATCGCATGGCTTGGCTATGTGCCGCTACCGGAGCCTAAATGCGAAGGAGAGCGGCTGCGTCATGCACGCCTAATTCGTGGCCTGACCAGTCAGGAGATGGCTGACGAAATGGGTATTGATCAATCGACGCTGCTCGGAAGAGAGCGAGGTTAGCAAGGTTTGGGCGGTCAGGTCAGAGCAAATAACTGGCGTCACTGAAAGGCAGCTAGCCAGAAACGCTTGTCCCTTGGTTGCGGCACACTGACGAGGGGGGTGCCGGGACGCATTTTTTGGGCAGGCGCTACGCATCGGCAAATCCCAAGGCTGGTTGATCGGCACGTCAGCTGACGCTACCACCCGCTTATGCGTCTCATATGTCTCCACGGTGCTCCTGGCGTCGGCAAGCTGTCAGTGGCGCGCCAATTGCAGAACCTCTCGGGTGCCATTTTAGTCCATGACCACCTTGTTATCGACGCGGCTACGTCGGTATTCCCATTCGGCAAAAGCGGCTTCTCTGAGCTCCGGTCCGCTCTATTTGCGCGTCTTCTCGATGCGTCGGTTGCGACGGGACGCGAGCTTATCGTAACCCACGCCGACGACCTTTTTTGGACGCCTTCCTTTGATGAACTCATTAGGCCATTGGGCAGCCAAGGATACGAAATCCTTCATGTTCTTTTGGTATGTGAAGAACGCGAGCATGGGCGGCGTATTAGCAACCCAAGTCGTTCTAAATATCAGAAGATTACAGACATCGAGCGATTGAACCGGCTGACCGCTGCCGGGGAGTTTGAACCCCTGTCACCAGATAACGCGGACAAGCTTCTCGACATTACTGAGCTGCCGCCCTCCAGTGCAGCTTTCGAAATTAGTAGTTGGGTTCAGTCGAAAAATGACAGTGCCGCGCTGTCTGACATCGAGCGCAAATTGTGAACGCCCTTGTGGAGATTCACGCTGCGGCGCAAGGTTTTAACTGGTCAAATCTGATTGTCCCTTTGGTCACTTTTGCTGGTGTCATAGTAACCGTCTTGATCGGTGTCAGAACAACACGGAGAACACTGGAATCGAACGGGCTAAACACGCGGCATACCATTCGTGCTAACATTTTGAGCACATCACGGCTCAAATGGCTGGAGACCTTTCGAACAGAATTTGCTGAATTGTTAGCGTTTGGTGAGCGCCTATACGAGGCGCGAGTTGCGCCGCCGGACGCTGCTAGCGAGGCCGAGGTTCGTGTTGCCTTAACACGCAGCTCAAAGCGGCTAATCGTTCTGTTGGGACGAGAAGATTCTGACCGTCTAGACATGGCGGAGCATGTTCGTGCGTTTGCGGTAACTCCCACGGCTGAACTCGCCGAAATGCTTGAGATTAGAGCGCAGAAGCTTTTCCGAGGGCAGTGGAACAAGGTACGCACGGAAACCGGAGAAGAGCCCCGAGCCAAATTGACGCTATCGCGGCCCGCAACGCTGCCGTCTGATACCACCGATGATTAGCGTATGCGTTTCGATTTTGCTCGCAGCCAGCTCCCCGCGCTTGGTGGGTAGCCAGATGTAGATTGCGGATCTAATTCGCCACAGGGCAAGCGGTCGCCTGCCCAGCCAGCTCGCGATTGAGCACAGCTGCCAGACGTAGGCCAGCCAGTGCAATCTGGTCCAGCACATCAGCCTTGGCGTGTGTTAGGTAGTCGGCATCCAGCCGAAAGTAGCTGACGGTCTCGGTATGCTCCGGGTGGTGGAAGTCAGTTGAAACCTGTGCCGTGCCAGCGGCAGACGTTGGAATACGGCCATAGGCATCAGCTTTCGCCACCTGAAAACTTTGCGTTGCCCAGTCGCGTGATGACTTCGGATCATTGACCTTAGTCAGCGCTTGTTTACAGGTCGAAGCAGTGATGTGCCCCATAGCGGCAGCCGCAGCTTTGACCGGGGTTGATCCGATCATGTGAACGGCCTCGGTATCCCAGAAGCCGTGAAGTTTGGAGGGAACGGTACGCTGATTCCATACCACCCATGTTCCGTTGCCGCCCATATCGTGGCGATCGGAGCTATGAAGCGGTTGATGAACGTCGCCGACGAAATGCAGCAGGAATTGCACTGCTAATTGGCGCTCGCTAGTCGTGATGTTCGGTGTTCTCAGCTCCCGGCGAAATTGCTCAATCTTGTCCACCACGCAATCGTCGGGCTTGCCGGGAAACGGTGCTGCCAAGGGCGTGTTTAGGTAAGGGCATTCGGCAGTCAGCCCGGCAGAACCATCAACTTGTATGTCGGAAAAATGCCATTTGCGCGTCTCAGCCTTTCGCTTGGGAGAGGAGTCGCGATAGGCGTCTGCCCATGTTGCCCGTGTTGCTATGTCAGAGGGCATATCCGGGTCGCTTGGGCCAAGTATCGCTGCCAGCGCAGTTTTGGCTTTGGCCGTGAGGTAGTGATCGGCCACCAATGCCACAGCCTTATGGCCATCATTGCCCCAGGCCAAAACTGGAGCGGACGAACTGGCCAGCATAAGCCCGGCAATCAGGTAGCGCTTCATCGCTTGTCCCCCACAGGATCAAAGACCAATCGCACGCTACCAGACTGTAATTGTGAAGGCGTAATGATTGCTGCTGCGGCGGTCGAGATCAACGCCGACCAAGGCGAGCCAGCGGACAAGCGGCTGGCTACTCTCCGCACAGGCATGACGGGCTAACTGCGCCGTCACAACATTTCTGATGTCCGCTGCCACGGTCGCAACCGCACACGCCGCCGTGATGTGAACAGCAACCCCGACGTTTGAGCACGGTCTTGCCGGTCGTGGTATCGACCACCTGAACGCATTCCGCTTTGCTTATGGGCTTTGCAGTCTTGGCGCTTGGGATCGGCGACATCGGCGCACTGGCGACAGCCAAGGCCCATACGCTCGCCAGAAATATCGAACGAAGGTGCATGGTCACTACCCCCAAGGGAGCGGACACTAACCTGCTTCGGGTCGTTCCGCACCCGGCCAATCGGACGGGTGCGGATGCGATCAGGGGGACGCTTCGTTGCCTACTCCCCGCCAGCGCTAGGAATGACCTCGACGACGCGACCTGTATAGGGATTGGCATAGGGGTTTGGTCGGCATCTGCGATTGGGATAGCGCAAGGTCTGCGGGTGCTGACGGGTGCGTCCGTCAGCGAACACGTCGTAGACCAAGCCGTTGGACCCACAGGCATGGGTGAAGTCGCTTGGCCTAGACATGGCTGCCCGGCCTTCCCGGATAGCCGATACAATGCTTTCAACCGGATCAAGCGTCTCAACCGGAAGACTTGCAAAATACTGGGGCAAGTTAACCGCATTTGCGCAGGCCGAGGTGACCTCAGATGGCAGGTTCGCCAGCCCGTACCACATCAGGCGCTTGTGACCTTGAACGTCGATAGTGATGTATCGGTAGATTTCGCAGGTTGGACCGAGCGATCCGACTACAATGCGGCGATCACCAATTTTCTGAGCCGATGCCTGACTTGGCAGCATGAGTGCTGCCACGGTCAGGGCGAGAGCGGCGGAATTGCGGAGTGAGCGCATGGCCTCAATTCCCCGCCGCAAATTCGTAGTCTTTGACGACATCGTTCTTGTCGAGAACGACGCTCAAATTGGTGCCGGTTTTGGCTTGGCCTTTGCCGGCTGCAATCTGAGCCATCTGGCCGAAGGTTGAGCCGAGCGAATTGCGGAAATAGACGAAGTAGAGTGTGCGTCCGCCGTCGGGCATGATGATCGCTTGGGTGGGCTGGCCGAACATCTGGATCAGTTCGGTGCGGGTCGTTTTACCTTTGACGATCTTGGATACGTTGTCGGCTTCGATCTTCTGGCCGTAGCTTGCAGCGCAGCCCTGCAAGGCCAGCCCGCTTCCGGCCATCAGTGCGGCGGCCGTGATAATTCGCACAAGCTTCATCGTATGCTCTCCCCGTCAGACGTGAGCCAAGACGGAAGAATCATGATTATGCGCCGCATTCCGCGCACACACATGGAACCGTCTTAGACGATTTTCGTCTAGACGATATTCGTCTGTAACTCAAGCGGCTGGACGCACTTTTTTGGAACCAGCCGCATATGCCGACATCAATGCAGGGAGATGCCTACAAGGTGCTGACTCAAGCCCTTGTCTCGGCACGAAAAGAGGCTGGTCTTACCCAAACGGAACTTGGGAAGCGGCTCAGCAAGGGTCAGAAATATGTATCGGTGATCGAGACCGGGATCAGGCGAATTGACCTGATTGAGTTTGTTGCATTTGCACGGGCGCTTGGAATCGGACCGGAAGCGTTGTTGTCCGCGCTGCTGAGCGAGCTTCCGGCCAAGCTGGAGATATGAGGCCGCTCCCAAAACGCCAGTAGACTTGATCGTTCATCCGACCAGTGCCAGCTTGTTGGTTTGGGGGGCCGGTGATGAAAGCGACATTGCGCGCGTGTTTGCTGGCCTTGCTGCTTCCAATTGGCGCGAATGCGTTATCCGCTGCCGGTCGAACGCCCACGCCTTACAACGCAATACCTAACTGCCTGCTATATCTATCCGATCCGTTCACATCGGAATTCACGTTAAAATATTCGGGAATCTGCCCAACCGGCTTCGCCGAGGGCACAAGGATTGTCTCAGCAAGAACTGGCATTTCTCCCGGTGAAATTATAACGGTCGACTCGACCTTCCGTCGCGGTAGGCCATTTGGTCTAACAAAGATTACATCAAATTATGGGGTATCATTTACCGGTCAGCTTTTCATTGAAGGAGCTTCAACCGGGCGCGCAGTCTTTAGAAGTGGAGAATCACAGGAAGGTAACAGTCGTAAAGGAGAGCTAATATCCGGTGTCAGATATTATTTAGGCACCTCATATTATTTTTTGCAGGGGCGCGGCGTCTCACAGTCCGAATATTATGGGTCGCTGGAAGCAAGGCGAATACAAATTGGACTTGCAATGGTCGGCGTTGCTTCGCGGGAAGCGATTCCGGAACCCGACCAATCGATGAAGTCGATTACCAACGGACTCACGCAGGATAATCGCAGTTACCAACAGTGGGTTCAATCGACTGGCCCAGCCCAAGATACCCGTAGCTATCAAGAGCGCATTGACGCCTCCAATCGGGCGGAAGATGAGAGGCGGCGGCTTGCGTTTCAGCAAGAAACGGCACGGCGCGCGGGCGCGGCGGCCGAACAGCAAATCACTCGACAATTACAGAATGCATTCCAGATCGCTCAGCAGGGCTTGATCGCCCGAGCACAACGAGCGGAGCAAAATCAAAGACAGGCGGCGATTGAACGAGAAAGTGCCCGGCGGGCACAGATGGTAGCTGAGCAGCAGGAGGCCGCTCGGCAATCGGCTCAGATTGCGCAGGCGTCGTCGTTCAGATCGCAGCAGAGTGCCGATCAAGCTGAACAAGACAGACGGCTAGGAGCCTATGAAGGTGAAACGGCGCGTCGCGCGCAAGTGGCTGCCAACCAACAACGCCAGCAACAGGAGATGGCGCGGCGGTCAGTTCAGACCAATTTAGGATCGACATTCCAATCACTGCAAACATCAGATCAGTCGGAAAGCGACCGGAGACAGGCTGCCTACCAAAACGAAACGCAGCGCCGCACACAAGCCCTCGCGGCGCAGCAACGGCAACAGCAAGAGGTTGGCCGGCAGTCGCAATTTCAAGCTCAGACCATTCAGGAATCTACCAACCGGATGCGGCAGATCGCCGAACAGTCTGAGGCAGATCGACGGCTAGCGGCGAGCAAAATTGAAGATGCCATTCGGGCATTCCAAGCCCAGCAGAACCATTCGTCCGCCCTTGCTTCAAGCGGTGTCTCCACTCCGCCAGTTGCCATTGGACAGCAGTCTGCCGCATCGACCTTTGGGGGCAATACCTCACCTCCGACACCGCCAGCCACCAACAGCTTCGGCGGCAATACCAGCCCTCAAGCTCCCTATTTCTCGGGAAGCACATCACCCGCTCGAAATGATGGGATAACGTCTGGGTCAGCTTCTGCCTTCAATGACGCGAGGTCACTGCCCCCACCGGTTTCAGGCGTGCCAGCCCCTTCATTTGGGGGTGCGACCTCTGGGTTCGCCAGCAATACCACCTCGCCAATTCCTGCCCCTGTTTCCGGTGCCGGTGAATCTCAGACAATTCCGGGACCATCGCCAAGGGAAACGATAACCGGGGTGGCAGCACCTCGCTTTGGCAACGGAAACGCTATTACCTCACCAGATTCCGGCGTCGCAGCACCACAGTTTGGAGGCACAACAGCCCCGGCCTTGTCAGCTCCAGTTTTCCACAACTCAGGATCGATGTCGTCGCCGTCTCCAGTGCAAAGTGCTACAATGGGTGAAGTGCCTTCGCCTACATTTGGCGGTGGGACAGCGGCTCCTTCTACAAATCAAACACCCGGAATACCTGGCCCTGTCAGATCGGCAGAGGCATTGGCTGCCGGACTGCCTTCCAGCGTGCAGCAAGGTGGCGGGCTAGCATCGAGCGCACCGGCTACCCTTCGCTATGAAGATGTATTGACGCCCGACGAGTTGGCGCTGAGCGCACGCCTTCCCTACGCCGAGCGAGCGACGACTCTGTATAGCCCGGCGCAAATCCAGCAGATCAAAGCGGACGGTAGGTGGGCAAACTGGCTGGCAGATGCGCAGCGCCAAACTTCGCCCACGCGCACCGCAGATGATCCGGGTCGGGCCAATACGCCGGTATCGAAAACACCTGCACAATCAGCAAACGCATCTTCGTCGCCACAGGGAACACCGTCGCAATTGGCAGGATCAAATACGATTTTGCAGGACACGATAGCAACCGCGAGCCAAGGAACGAAAGATTGTGCGTATGCGATTGCTCGTCAAACCGGGGAAAGCTTGGAATCGGCATACCAATTCGTGACTAGCTCAGGGGGCTGGGAACGTCTCGCTAATGCGACCGCCAACAGCGTCTGGAGTATCATTCGACATCCGGTGCTATCCGCACAGGCAGCGTGGAGTGGATTTTCTGAGCAAGCATCAGGAATACGCGATGCTGTGAACGCCGGAAACCCCTCGTTGGCTTGCCAGCGCTCAGTGGCGCTATCGGCGAGTGTTGTCGGGGTGGCAGATGGAGTTAGCCTTGCGAAATCGACGCTCAGCAACTTGCGACGAGTCATCTCAGACACAGATGTCATCGCCTCAAATGCTGAACGACATGAAGCGCAGTCATCGACCAAACCGAGAAATTACACAATTTCCGAATATCAGCGCTATCACGATAGCATCGTTTCTAACTTGCGGAATGAATTGGAATCGCAAGGGTTTACTTCGTTCAAAGAAGTCTCTTTTAGCGGAGCTTGCCAGATTGATGGGCGATGCCGGACAGACATTGCTGCACTTAATCACCAGAACAAAGTGGTGATTATTGAGATCAAGACTGGAGGAGCTTCTCTTTCTATTGGACAGATGGCCATATATCCTCAGATCAGAAACGGTAATGCTATTCCTGTTGGGCAGGTTGCCAAAGATTTGGGGTTATTGCCGGGGATAGCTTTAAAATATCAAGGATACCCTAGCGGCATAACCGTTATCGAACGCAATTTTCCTGGACTATCCGAAAAATAAAGATGGAAAACACTGAACTAATACAACAACTTACAGAATTTGGTTGGGGCACTCATCATGATGACATAGGTGATGAATACCCGTGCCTAAATATACACGGTCTGATCGTTGTTGTGTCCTTTTTTATAGAACGACATATCGGATATGAGTATCTGTCGTTCCGCGCCTCTATATCGACAAAAGCGATTTGCTCTGCTGCAACATATATTCATAAGCCTGATAATAAAGTAGCCGAATTTTATGCAATTGACACGATGGATGAAATTAACAGCCCGCATCGTTCTGTAATTCTGCGGAGCGATTTGCTCAATTGTGCCGACCTGATTTTTCGATGGGCCAATCAAGTCGATATAGGATCAGCAATACATAAATATGCTTCCATAGAAACATCAAGTCTAGGTTCGGCACCCCTTATTCACCTAGCAGCACTGGCACAATCCGGTGACGTTGAGACTCTCACGTATTATATTAAATCGTTCCAATGCGGCGTGAGGCTAGGCTTCGTTCCATACATAACGATTCAGCACATTGAGAGAGCACTGGCCTTCGCTCGAAAAAGACAAGCGGATTCTGAATGGTTACCTGAAAGTCCGCTCATTAGATTTTGAGGCTCTATACTGTAAACATAGAGCGAAGCGCCCTTTGTGTTGACAGACTGCTCTTTTGGATGCTCCGCGACCGCACGCGATACCCCTTCACCACACTCTCCCGCTGAGCGCCCCTTGGCATTAGCCCAAGCATCGCTTCCTCCATCTGAAGCGGCGTCAGGAACAACACGTTCGCCCGCTCGCCTTCCCGGAGCCTCCCACCAATATACCGCTCCAGCCCTGCCCGATGCCGCTCGCTGACGGCCACCACCCATATGTGATCGCCTCCATATTCGAGGCATTTTTTGACGTTCAAAAATTCGTGCTCGCGTGTTGTCGTGACCGACACCTCAACAAGAACGGTCATGTCCGGCCGCCGTAGGATCACATCCACCCGGCCCGAGGCTTCTAGGATCGATTCCTCTAGGCTGACCCGGAAGCCAGCCGCTTCGCCGAGTTCCTTCATCTGCATCTGAATTTCACGGTGACGAGCACCGACGCCACCTGCCTTGTGATGGACTGGGGCATCGTATTGCGGCGATGCTTCTGTTTGCAGGTCCGCCGGCACGGTTTCCACAATCACCGGCTCCGGCATGACCATTTCGACAACCGGATCAGCGGCCTCCTCAAGCTCCTCGGACTCCTCAGTCAGATCGAGCGGCGCGATGGCGGTTTGATCTCGAGAGCTTTCAAGCAGCGCGGCATACTCATCGGCATCCAGCCGATCGATGCTCTCGACATAACCAAGCGGCACCGAGAAGCGCATGGCCGCTGGCGTGATGTTGCGGGCGTAGAGCGCGAACTGACTTTCCCCACCGACACGCTTTTGAGCCAATAGGAACGACGCTGGCACACGCATTTCAGGAGCCAGCACGGCGGCATCCTTGGCGCTGATACCGCCGCAGAGCTTGATCGAGGTGTTAGCAAGCACCCCGGCCCGGTTCGCCGCCGACAGTTGGTCAAGGTGTTGGTGAGCGAAGGTGATCGCGCCGCGATATTTCCTGACCTGGGCCAAGAGCCTGACCAGCGTTTGATCGACAACCCCCTCAGCTTCATCAATGTAGATGTAGGTTGGCACGCGGGCTTCAGGCGCTAGTGCCGCCCTGCGGATCAGGGATTGGCCGATCAGGGCCACCATCAGGCGCGCGAATATGTGCGACCCTTCCTCGCCCAAATATTCCTTACTGGTATGAATGAAGATGATTTTGCCTTCGGCGAGGGCGTGATCGAAATTGATGCTGTTGCGTGTTGCCGAGAATATGCGGTCGAGAGACTGCGAGGCCAGCACGCCCCACAGCCGGGTCAGAATTTGCTTTTTGGTTTCGCGCAGGCTGGGGTCATTGAAACGCGTTTCAAAGAAGATGCGCGCGCTACCTTCGAGCTTGCCGAAATACCGCTTGTAAGGGCTGGGATCCTCCATCAGCTCGCGCAGAGTGTGAATGTTGGCACCCGGTATCCGCATCAGGAGGAGGCCAAGGTAGCGAAACAGGGTGGTTTGGCGTCCGGTCAATTCGCTGCCGAGCAGGGCGTCGAAAAAATACTCGAATAGCTCGATGGTGTTGTTCTGCACCGTCTCGCGTGTGCGGGTGTCCATCTGACCAAGATGCGAGGTATCGAACAGGTTGAGGCCAACCGGATGCTGAATGTCGGTCGGGTCGATGAATATGGCCCGGTCACGGAAGAGGTGTTCGCCAAAGAAATCGGTGTGCGAAATCGTTTTGATAAGCGTGCCGTCAGGGTCGAAAATGACCAAGGACAGCTTGTCATCGAGCGCCCGCATCAGATCGTCATTGATTAGATATTGCAGCAATTGGGTTTTGCCATGCCCGGTGCCGCCGACAATATGGGTGTGCTCAAAGCGCACTTCCGGCGGTATCGGTATCGGCACCGGGATCTGGAAAAAGCCCTCAAAGACCGTTTCGTCGGTATACATCGTGGTCAGTTCGCCGAGCGGTATTTGCGGGCGATCAACCGGCAGCAAGGCTTTGCGCTTGGTGCTCAGGCGCTCCATCCACGGTATGCCAGAGGCGAGACATAGCCGCCGACTGATAGACAGATCGAAAGACTGGAACAGGCCAGCTTCCTGCAAGTCAGTGGCGCAAAGCGTCATGATGATTTTCGAGAGCACCAGCGGCAGATCATCGACCAGTTCGTAAAGCGGCGTGCTGGGGCACAAGGCCGGTGCATACGGCACTGAGCCATCAGGTTCCGGATCGATCAGGGCGTTGACCGGCAATGTTTCCACGATACCGATCAGGCTGGATTTTATGGCGTGCCGCCAGACGGCCAGATAATGCTCTTCACGGCTGAGCACGCGCACAACGCGCCGCAGACGTTCGCGTAGGGCCATCCCTTCACGCAGAGTGGCAGTGTCGCCGTCGCCGGTTGGATCGTACAGGAACGGTTCGTCGACCAGTAATTGCCAGACGATGTTTCCAAGCGGCTCAGCCACGATGGCCGACAGACACAGGTCGGATTCGTCGCAAACCTCAACCAAGAGGTCGATGATGAATTGGCGAACGTCTTCTTTGGATTGAAAGCGTGATGCAGCTTTCAGCCGCGCCGCTTCCCGGAGGAGCGTAGCGGTTTCCTTTGCTTCAGGTGACCCTCCGAACCAGCTCACACAGCCGGGCGCGGATAGGTGATCACTTCCTCACCTTCGAAATCGGTGGCCGATACCAGAATGGTCCAAAAGGCATCGGCTGCGTCCCTGATTTGAGCCTCAGCCGCGATCATGTCCAAGATGTCCTTGCACTCAATGGTGCGGCCCTTGACCAAATCGTTGACCGTGAAGACCAGCTTGAGCGCCTTGGCGGTCAGAGAGGTGATTGTCCCGGCTATGCCACCGAGGCCCGCCGACACAGCCATGACCGGCAATTTCTCGTACACCACCTCGTCGCCCATTTTGTATTTCTTGACCAAGGCCTGCTCGGCCTCTGTCAGCTTGGTCTTGATATGCAGAATGAAGGTGATACCGCCCATCAGGCCGGACTTCTGGGATTTAGAAAGTAGCAGTTCCATAGCGTCACCCCCGATATGCTGGATCAAGCGCAAGGTTCACGAGGTGGGCCAAGCGATAGCCCGCTTTGCGCAGCCGCAATTCCACGACCGGCTCGTAGGTATCGAGATATGCCGGGGTAACGACGAACGACCGCTCTGTTTCGGTTTCGCTATGGACGCGCTTGTCGGCTGAATACCAACACTCCGCTCCCTTACGTGTGCAGTAGCCGACGCCCGGCTGGAGCGCGATTGCATAGGACTCGGCAGCCCACTGCCACGGATCGCCGCTCTTCCACGATGCGATCAACGCCATGTCGCGGGCTTCCAAGGTCCGAAAGCGATCAACCGTCCGATAGACCGGTGTATATTCACTCCAGCCAGGCTGAACTGGGATGCGCTTGAGAATACGGCGCTCGATGACGCAATTGTCCCACACCGAATGCAGCTTCGTCGTAGCGCATGCACCGGTGGCGGTGATGTAGTTGCCACCCCTATCATCAGCAAAGGAGATATGAAGCGGCTGGTGAATGTCGCCAATCCAATGGCCAACGGCCATTAGGGCGCGGGCTTGCTCCTTTGGTGTGCTGGACGGGCTGCGCAAAACGGCCAAGTCACGCGAGATGCCTGCCAATATGCAAGTGCCAGCCCCCGGACACGCCGAGCCAGCCACGTTCAATTGATTTCGAGGAAAATTGATGAAGTGATCAGCGGGATGCCGGCGTGGAAAGGCATCTTCTTCAAGGCAGGCATAGTTGAACGCGGTATAGGTTCGAGTGGCGGTGACGGCCCCACCGCCGTCAGCGAACATGGCCTTGAGCTTCTCGCGGGTTGCAGGCGTAAAGTTCCGATAGGCGAGGTCGCAAACAGTCAGGTGTCCGGCTTTGCCCCACGCAAGCGCGGGCTTGGGTGAAAACGCAGCTAGAGCCAGCAACAGACTACAAAAGATCAATCGAAAGTTTCGCATGAGCTGTCTCTTTCCTTCGATGTGTAACCGTTGCTGGGACTTTCCGATTCGCGATTCCTGTCAATCTCATTACGCTACGCCAATGAAGTCGAAATGCCAGAGGCAAACAAAAAAGCCCCGCCGTGCGGGGCTTTACCTATGCGCTGAAGCTGCGACCGTCCGCTGCATAGAAAGTCAGTCCTAATGCGGCGGCGTCAAAGAGCGATTGGCGCGGGTCTTGGGGTAGCCAGATTTTTCGCTTGGGCGGGATGCGATAGCGAAACTCTGGAATATGCGATGCGATCACCACGGCGATGTCATGTTTGCTTTTGGGGGCAAACTGTTTGAAGGCCGCTCTAATTGCTGCTTTTGGATAGGCATAGAGTTCTATCACCTCTTGCTCGCACAGCGCGGCGATTTGGCGATAGAGCTTACGCACGCGTAGCGAACGGCGTGAACGCGCCTCGCTGCTATCTTCGACAGCCACAACGTCCGGCCGATATTTGTCGATCAGGTTAGCGATGGCTGCCAAGGTGGCAGAGTTCTTGTCGTTTTGATCGACGGCTTTCACGCCCCAATCATAGGGCGAGAGCGGGGCTTCAAAGAGCACAAAGGCAAATCCTCGCACTGATGGGTATAGGGCCAGCACGCGCGGTGCTGGATCAAGCCGCGTCACAGGCTAGGCTTGCTGACTACCCCATCTAACTCGACGTTTTTGATGGCCCGGTGCAAGAGTTCGCGGCGTGCTTTGGCCATAGGAGACTGGCTGTGATCCTGAGCTAACAGCCTGACAATATTTGACTTAAACCCCCTTTGTATCCTATGATACAGTGCCGGGAAGAGATAGGCGTCTTCGGCCCCGAATAGGAGCTTGAGCGCCAGCATCTGATCGGCGGAAGGACTACGCTCTCCCTGTTCCAGCATTGAGATGAAACTGCGCGATTGTATCCCCAAGATACACGCCAGATCACCTTGGCTGAGACCATATTTGCGCCGCTCCCGGCGCAAATAGGTGTTGAATGGTTCTTTCATATCGATTGCGCGAAGTCGTTAGCGACTTCGCGTTTTCGTATTATCTCAAATCGTTGAGATAAAATCTAAGGATGGAAAGCGTCACTGTCTGTGAACAGCGGGTGGACGTGGGGACATGGGGACGTTGCCGCGCCGATCAGGGAGTTGTCCCTTCCAATCCGGCCATGTCCTACAAGGACTCCGCCATCTGCAATCGTCCTGGCTGATACCCCCGTTTCAATGTCCCCATGTCCCCATGTCTACCCGATCGTCCGTTCTTCCAGCCCGTGGCGGGCGCGCAAGCGATCAAGCTCAGTGAGTGATGCGATACCAACGCGATAGACGCCGTGTGATTTCCATGTGGCAAGGCCGAGCTTGGTGCGCAGTATGTTGCCGAGGAAGCGAGCCGTCGGCGGGCGCTCAAATTCGCTGCCATGCTCATCTAAGAGGAACGTGCGCAGATCCCCGACTGCAACACTGACGGGTGCGGCGGCGTCCGAGTTTTGTGGGGACTGTAGGGCGAGGGTCGAAAGGGCTTCGAGCACGACAGATTCGATGCGCTCAAGCCGGGTGGCGATGCGCTGGCTTTCCTGATCGTGCATAAAGTTCACGATGCGCTCGCGGGTTGTATCGTCATCAATCAGCGACAGCAGCGGCAATATCACTTGGTTTGAGCGGGCTGATAACGCCGGACTGGCACGCTCGGGTCTGAGCTTTGTCACCCTGCGATATCGTAGGCGGTACGACAGGAGCTGATTGCTGAGGGCGCGCGCTTCACTGTGGAACGTCTCCGGCAACGACACCGGAATATGCGGCGCAAGCGTGACAGTGCTCATGGCCAGCGACAGGCAGCGCGATTCCAGTGCCTGATCCTGAAAGAAGTCGCGCATGGAAATGACCTTCGGGCCGAAGACGTGGAAGGCCCGCGGATTGTAGGTTTTCTGGGCTGTCATGACCGAACGCAGCACCGGAAAACCGGCCTGATTACCATTGTTCAAAATCTTGGTGACCTCGGCCCGTTCGTCACTGAAACGGAAGTCGGCTTCGTCAAAGACGAGGCTGCCACGGAAGAGATCGAGCGAGTAGAATATTGGGGAAACGGTGGTCGCACCGCTGGCAAAGACCGGCTTGTATAACAGGTGGCCGATCACCGAGAGCGCGCGGGTTTTGCCGCTGCCATATTCGCCGCGAAAACGCAGATACGGCAATTCATTGAAGGCGTCATAGAGCCACGACAACAGGACATAGTAGGTGGCGATTTCAAGGAACGTGTCCGGCAAGGTGACATAGCGATTGATGAAGGCCCGAACGCTAGCGGCCAGATCAGCGGGCTCGCCAAATTCGCTGGCCGCCTCTGGCAACACCACGACCTTGTGAATGATCAGATTGTTATCGGCCGGCACGGGATGCAGTGTTAACCCCGACGCCAGCGGCAGCGTCTCCACCAATTGGACGCTATCGCCGATCTGGTGAAGCAGCAGGGTGAGATCGCGCGCACGGTCATGCACGAGTTCGATTATGCCGCCGTCAGGCAGTATCCGTCCGGTGATGTAGTCGTGTTTTTCGTCTTTGATGTTCATGCACCCAGCATACGAAGCGGGCAACGCAGCCAAGAGAAGGCAGCCTGTCACGCGGCGTGACAATGCCCATTCTCGGCTAAGATCGGGCGAACCGGCACACTGCTTCGATGAACCGAGATACCTACATTGATCCAGTGGTCGAAGAACACATGCCCACAGCAACGGAAGCCGACAAACTCAAACTAATGGCCGAGATTTGGGCCATATTTGATCTATTGATGCGTCGGCTTGAAGACGAGGAGCGATTCGACAAATCCCGTGTGAATGATAGACTCAGAGTCGGTAACTCACCGGAAATATGAGAAACTATTTTGCTTACATCCGCGTATCGACGATCAGGCAAGGCGAACGAGGGTCGTCTCTAGCTGAGCAGCGGGACGCCATTATCCGCTATGCCCAAAAGCATGGCCTTTCGATTGGCGAATGGTTTGAAGAGCAAGAATCTGCGGCCAAGCGCGGACGTACCCAATTCCGCAAATTGCTCACCCGGCTCAAGCGTGGTCATGCCCATGGCATCATCATTCACAAGGTTGATCGCAGCGCCCGCAACCTAGCCGATTGGGCCGAGCTGGCTTCCCTTATGGACCTCGGGATCGATGTCCATTTTGCCCATGAAGCCCTCGACCTCACTTCGCGCGGCGGCAGGTTGTCGGCTGATATTCAAGCCGTGGTAGCCGCCGACTACATCCGTAACCTACGCCAAGAAGTGAAGAAGGGTATGTATGGCAGGTTGAAGCAGGGCATACTTCCCTACGCTGCTCCGCCTGGCTATCTCAATCACGGCACGGGTGGTCAGCAGAAGACTATCGACCCAATTCAAGGCCCGCTCGTCCGTGAAGCGTTCGAGCGCTACGCTACTGGGAAATACACCTATCACTCGCTGGTCGCATTGATGACCAAGCGCGGGCTGCGCAACAGCGCGGGCAAGCCATTTCGAGCATCCGGCATCTGCAAATTGTTCCGCAATACCTACTACTATGGGATCATCACGACCAAGGGTCAGACATTCGCTGGCAGCCATGTTCCGCTTATCTCCAAGGCGGCGTTCGATCGTTGCCAGGCGCAGCGAGTGGCGCGCGTGGCTCCGCGTTCTACCCCAAACGGAAAGGCGGAATATGCGCTACGTCGCTTGATTGTGTGCGCAACCTGCAACCGCAGCCTTGTCCCAGAGCGCCAAAAAGGCGTCGTCTATTATCGCTGCCATACCAAATCTTGCCCAACGACATGCCTACGCGAAACCGCAATCATTTCGCGACTGCAAGAAGCCTTAAAGTGCTTGCCGAGCACAGCTTGCTTCGACGCGACAATTCGCCGACTTTACCTTGGCCATCTCAGCGCCAGCAAAGGTCGGCTGTCGCGCGAGCTCGCTGTACTCGCACTGCGAAAGTCGCAAATCGTCGCCCGCCAAGAGCGCCTTACCACCTTGTTCATCGACGACGCCATCGACCGGCAAACCTATGATGCTCAGAAACTTGCAACCCAAAATGATCTCATTGAGCTCGCTGAGCAGGAGCTGCGATTACAGCAGCCAGAGACACATGGATCAACACGCCTTGAAAGGCTGCTCGAACTGGCAAAACGCTTGAGAACGCTACCTGAAATGGAAAATCCGGTAGATCAGCGCGAAAGCATAAAAGCGGCAGTATCGAACCTTCGCGGGCGCGAAAAAACCATTGATATACAATGGTCGGATGCCTTTCTGGCACTGTTTTCGCTAGGTGGCATTCCCTCATGTGGAGGTGAGCGAAATAATTCTCGAACGGACGGAGTGGTCTGGCAATGCAGTGACCCGAACGTCGACCTGCGGCTGGAGCCCGTGAACGACCAGCCTGGGATTTGGTTCGATGCCATCCTCGCCGACGATAATCTCGACGTAGCGATTCCAGCACAATGCAATGATAACCAACAGTTACGAATGGCGGCCTAGCGGCGCTAGCGAGGTGGCTCTTCCATCATAGTGGATCGATATTGACTACATCGATCATATCGAACTCACTGCGAACGCCAACGACGCGCACGCGCTTGCCGAGCAAATGTCTTACAGATTGCGATAGATCGAGCCGCCATTCTCCACCGCCATCAACGCGCAATATCGGATTGCGATTGTCGGAGAGAAGCACTCCCTCCAATTCGTAATGCGATCCTCGGCTCATGCGATCATCATGCCGAAAGCGCAGAAAAAAAGAACCGCAGAATATGCGGTTCGTTGCCTCCTATGCCGAGGCGGGCACTTTGAGATCGGCAAACTGGCAGGGCTTGAAATACAGATCGCATTCGATGCGCGGGATGCCCCGGAATCGAAGTGATGCCAGTTCCTTGACGCTGACATTGCCCCATTCGTCTTGGAAAAGGCCTGAGACATAGCCAAAGGCGATGTCCTCCCCGTCATACTCGGTCAGATACCACGTACCGCCTCCGTAGGGATCGAAGAGCTTGCAGTAGATCGTGGCCTCGTGGGTGTCTTCTTGGCTGTAGAGCGGGTGGTCGCGCAAGCGGCGTTCAACTTCGTAGCGTATATCCATGTCACTGCCTTTCCCAGCGGTGAGATGATTCTCACCACGAGCAGTGTGCGCTTTGTGCAAAGTCCTGAAACGAAGGCGGAATGTCACCACAGGTGACGCCGTAGCTCCTGCCGAATGGTCGTTGGCAAAGTCACAATGTGGGAATGAATCCCGACATTTCATACTTCGCAGTGACCAACAGCCGGCGACCTCCCCAGCCTATCGGCCTCTATCAAGCTGACCGCCTGCAACACGTCTATGTGCTGGGCAAAACAGGCACCGGCAAATCCACCTTGATTGAAGCTTTGGCCATGCAGGACATTGCTGCCGGTCGGGGCATGATATTAATTGATCCGCATGGCGACCTTGCCGAGCGATTGGCCGCACGCGTGCCGGAGGATCAGCAACACCGTCTGATCTACATCGACGTTGCCAATGCCCCCGGCGGGTATGGCTACAACCCGCTGCGAAACGTCGCCGCGGCATATATCCCGCGCGTAGTCTCCGGCCTTTTGGAAACCTTCCGCCACCACTTCGGTGAAAAGTCCTGGGGCAGCCGTATGGAGCATATCCTTCGGAACGTGCTCTATGCCCTGTTGGAATATGGTGGCGCCTCGCTGCCAGACATATTGAAGATGCTATCGGAAAAGGAGTTTCGGGCGCGGGTGACGGCCAAGGTCACCAACCGGCAGGTGCGCTACTTTTTTGACGTGGAGTTCTCGAAACTATGGGGACGCACGCTCTTTGATGCCATCGCGCCGATACAGAACAAGGTTGGAGCCTTCCTGACCGATCCCGTCATGATGCAGACCTTGGTGACGCACCGCGAGGACGTGTCGTTTCGGCGGGCGATGGATCAGGGCCAGATCGTGATCGTCAATCTGGCGCGTGGTTTGATCGGTAGCGACACCGCTCATTTTCTTGGCAGCATGTTCACTCAGACTATCGCGCTTGCTGCCCTATCGCGGCTCGATACCCCAGAGACCAAGCGTCGACCGGCATTCTTGTATTTGGACGAATTTGAACATCTCTTGACCGGTGGCACAGCCACCATGCTGTCGGAGGTTCGTAAGGCTGCCTTGGGTGTGATCCTCGCCAACCAGTATCTCCACCAATTGGACGAGGACGTTCAGGCGGCCGTTCTGGGCAATGTCGGAACGATGATCGCCTTTCGCACTGGGCCAGAGGATGCAAAATTGCTGACCCGGCTATTTGGGAGTGGCATCGAACTGGCCGACCTCCAGAGCCTGCCAAACCACTCCCTCTATGTGCAGATGATGATTGAGGGAGAGCCGAGCCGGGTATTTTCGGGGAATAGTCTTGTCAGACTTCGAAGGCCAATAGCGCTTCCCGATACCGAATTAGCAACTCGCGCTGAGGCAGCGTAACAGAGGGGGATTTCTCTTCGCACTCTGCAAGCGCCTTGGGGATAGTGCCCCAATCGCATTCTCCATCAAAGAACACCCTTTCCCGTATGTGGGCACGGACTTCAGCCTGGAGAGAAGCAGACAGATAGCTTGGATGCTGGGCATAGATCACCCGAGCGGCAAGAAATCTGAAACGCTCGTCGGTGAATTGCGGGACAAGGACGTGTCGCTCTTCCCACGGGGTTTCATGGAAGCGCTCCATGATCTTTTCATCATCAGGTTGGGCAAATCCTCCGTAGATAAGCTCCTCGACGTGGGGAGACTTATCATACTCAGTTTTGCTACCTTCGTAGGCGGCCAGTAGGCGCGAAACTAGCTCCGTGTCCGATAGGACGGCTGCCGCCCGTCGTGCAATCTCCGCTTCCGATAGCCCGCCAAGGCACCATGACGGAGCTTCGTCGATTGATCGCAATGTTGGCGCTGCATTGATCTTCACTTTGCGAAGCGGCTTTGGCCCGTTTGCGATGCAGGTAATCAGTTGCCCATGCGACATGGCACGAAAACCGCTGGGATCATGAGTCAGATCAACGCAGAGCCGCTTGTTCGAATTTTCGCGGTCAGCGCCGATACAGACCACCGGGAAATGCTTCTGTCCGCCGAAGGAATAAAACTCGGTCACCAAAATCGCATCACCATCAAGCAAGAACGCGTCTGCGGCAGCCTTTTGGGAGAAGCGAATAAAATTGGACCATTCGCTCGAAGCGTCTTCGGCCACGATTTTGCACAGGTGAATTACGGCTTCAACGTCGGCCATCGCATCATGAGCATTGGTATGATCGAAACCATTCGCTGGTGCCAGTTGATCGAGCTTGAAGTTTGGCCTGCCGTTAGATTTTTGTGGGATGGTCAGGCAGCTTTGCTCAAACTGTGCCACGGCCTTGACGAGCATCATGGCATCAGCCCGCGTGTTGCCATCACGATTGGTGAGATATGGGTTGTGCAGGGTCTGATATTGAGCTTGGCGAAATAGTTCCTCGTCAAACGCCATGCTGTTATAGCCGACAAAGATTGCTGGCGACCATTCAAGCAGTTTGGCGCGGATAGCTCGCACCATCTCATAGTGAGTGGGTAGGGACGGATCAGTCGCCTGCGCAATGGTAACGCCCGTTACCAGCATTGCTCCCGGCGACATGACCATATGAGGCAGCAATCGACAACGAATTTCAAACCGGTCAATTTCGTTTAAATTTTCGTCGGTGCGAATTGCTCCGAATTGCAAAATCTGATCAAAAAATTTGTTGGTGCCGGTAGTTTCGGTATCATAAAAAACGAAGCTCACCGTAGCCTCCCGAATCTAGGAGAAGGCAAGCAACCTATATTGCAGTGCCGAGAGACTTACTTTGAAGCGTTTTGCTAGAGACTGCAACTGGTCAATGTCGTCCAAATCAAACCCCTCAACATCAACATGGGGTTCGATAAGATGTTTTGGCAGTAGAAGTTCAGAAGCAAAGGCGTTTGCCTCTATCTCCATTCGATCTGTGCCCAACGAAGCCAAAGTGTCGCGCAAGAGAATTGCAAAGCCCTTATCTATGTGAACCGTTCCCTCAATCTGTGGACGGTGCATAATATGATGCCCAAGCTCATGAGCCATCGTAAATCGCTGACGGTTGGGGTGATGCAGCGCGTTGACGCCGATCACAGAAATTCCGTCTTTGACCAAGGCCATGCCGGAGAGCTCTTGATCAAGCGGGGAGAACTGCATTCGGATGCCGCGTCTTTTGATAATTTTCTCGACGGGGACGGGAGCGTTCACATCACCATAATCCTTCAGGACTATCCGGGCCTGCTCCCTCGCATTTTCTTGTAAGGCGCTCATTGAGCTACGCCGGCGGGCAGCCCACCTAGCGCGCGGTGAATCAGCTGCTCGATCCCGACCAATTCGGAATCCGAAACGACATTGCCTGATACTGCCAGTCTCTGCGGCGTGACCGCAGATTCACGCTTGGGCGGCAGTGTAGGAATAAGGTCCACGATCGACTTGAGGTCCAGGGCAACGACCAAGCCATATACTTGGTGCAGCAACACCTTTTGCCGTCCACATTCGATGTTGGCGATTGATGCGCGCGAGACACCAACTTTGTCAGCCAAATCCTGCTGCGTCAGTCCAAGCGACGAGCGACGAGCAGCGACCGATCTGCCGAGCAGTCTGTAGATAGCCTTGTCATCCATACGGAATCTTTGTCAGACGCGAGTCTCTGCGTCAACGTCACAAACAAATGTTTCTGTTATGCACACACACATGTTTGTGATTGACACTCTCCGCGACTCGCGCGATATCCGGATCAGCACCCGAACCCCCCGTTCGAGTCGCGAATGATCGGACGAAGGGATTTTATCATGCAGTTGGAAGGTGCAGTGATAAGGGAGCAGGGCCAGACCTTTGCGGTCGTGGTGGTCAAGCGTCATGTGACTGATAACCGGCAGGAAGCGGCGTCAGCGATACGCAGCTTCAGCCCATATTTTCCGGGCATGCCCATTGTTCTGATGTCTCAGGACTCGCGCGGTCAGGCCACGTATTTTGGCCGCTCAGACATTTCCCAATTCCTCGCGGGCGTGCCGCAGCACGCGATCCCTTGGAAGCGTTACACGTTCAATTAGGCGCACAGGAGAATTTATGGCCAAGAATACCGGAGACAATTTCCGCCGTGGCGCGGTGACGGCGCGGACGCAGTTTCAGCGTGATGACGGCAACTACCAGAAGCGCAACGAGCGCACTGGCCACTTCATGGAAGTGAAAAGCGGTGGTTCGCCCTTCAAGGGTGTCGCCCGTGAGCCGGATGGCCGCGACACACGCAATTCCTAAATCTTATACGATTTCATAGCTGAGCGAGGGACAATCCGATGGCAGACGTTCAAGTTACCTGCATCAACAAACAGCCCCGCAGTGATCCTCATGAGGGCATCACCCACCTTGGTGGCCCCCAGTGGCATTGGACCCGGCAACAAGTGATCGAGTCCATTGAAGCCAAAACCAATACGTTCTTTACGTTGGTGTCCGGCAACCGGGGAAACATCGGTGTCGTCAACGGTGCCAACGGCAAATATCTGCGGACATATGCCGACGGGAAATGGAACGACAACCTCTTGTCATTGCCTGAATGCCGGGCCTGATTTCGGGCTGTTTCAAGCCGTCTCGTCCCCGACTCGCTTCGACCCACCAGCTAGCTTGCCGATCTCCAGAGGCTGCCGAACCAATGCCTATATGTGCAGATGATCGACGGAGAGCTGAGCCGGGTGTTTCCGGGAGAGGCCACGCTCTCGTGCCCTTGACCGACGGCGCTCATTTGCTATGCTTGTTCTATGTCTGTTCCATCTGATACTGTTCTCACTACCGCCGCTGTTCCGTCTAGCCCGATCGAGGCTATTCGAAGCGAACTACTGCGTATTGAAGAAGACTGTATTCACTCGGGAAAGTCTCATTTCAATGCGGCAAGCAGGTGGGGGCGATATCATTATTGGCTTGGTATACCAGCAGTCGTTTTGAGCAGTTTTGCGGGGGTTGCATTTTTTAAGGAATATCCGGTGATCGGAGGCTCAATATCAAGCTTGGTCGCCGTTCTCACCGCCCTTTCAACATTCTTGAAGCCTTCGGAGCGATCCTCGGCTCATAAAAGCTCTGGCGATCAGTATTTGAGCCTACGCAATGATGCGCGGGTCTTTCGTCAGATCAGGATTGATCATGCTTGTGATGAACAAGCTGCCGTGTCGAGTTTGGACGAGTTCACCAAGCGTCGAAATGAACTGAACACGGCCAGCCTTCCGTATAGCAACGCGGACTTTGTTAAGGCCCGCCAAGGAATCGACGCGGGCGAGGCGACCCACGCGGTGGACAAATAGTATGTCGGTAAATAGCTATCTTGCAGGCCGTGCCAGCGATGCCGTGCTAACGACCTCCGAACAGGATTCGATCAACCGATCAATCGCCACATTGCAAACCCGCCTCAATTCGTATTTTGGGACTGGCCTGACTTCGCACTTTCGGTTTGGCTCATCGACGCGGGGCACGATCCTTCCGCGCAAAATGGATAGCCATTCCGACATCGATTATATGATCGTGTTCGCCGAAGGCGGTTACACCCCACAGACTTACCTCAACCGACTTCGAAAGTTCGTTGACACCTATTATTCGTCATCGGACGTGAAGCAGTCATCGCCGACGATTGTACTTGAGCTTAATCATATAAAGTTTGATCTCGTTCCTGCGCTCGCAAGCGCGTGGGGCGGTTATCAGATCCCTAAGGGCGGCGATGCGTGGCAGATAACTAATCCCAACGATTTCAATACCAGCCTGACGGCTAAAAATACTGCCAACCACTATCTCATAAAGCCAACTATCCGCTTGATGAAATACTGGAATGCCAAAAACAGCTTCGTCTTCGACTCCTACGCGCTGGAAAAATGGGTTGTAGATCAACACTATTTTTTCATAAGCAATCAACGTGACTATCTGTTGGAGACATTCGAAAAACTCACTGTTCCAACTGCTACTCAGTGGGGCAAGGAAAGGGTTGAACGCGCGAAGAGAATAGTCGCCGAAGTTCGGCGGCTTGAGCGGGAAAATATGCCGTATTCCGCTGAGGCCGAGGTCAAAAATCTCATCCCGGAATAGACTCAACTCGACTCATTCCCATTGAGCGCAGCCCCCCGATTGCTACACTTTGGGCATGGCACACCAGCAGAAGCAGATCGGCATCTGGCTACGCGTCTCCACCGATTTGCAGGTGCAGGACGAGTCCCTTGATGTGCATGAGCATCGTGCTCGCTCATATGCCGAAAGCAAGGGCTGGCAGGTCACGGAGGTTTACCGGCTAGAGGCCGTTTCCGGCAAGCGAGTGATCGACCACCCAGAAGCCCGGCGCATGATTGCCGACGTGCAATCGGGCCACATCAGCGGTTTGATCTTTTCCAAGCTGGCCCGGCTGTCTCGCAATAATCGGGAACTGCTGGAGTTCGCCGACCTGTTCCAGAAAGCCAATGCTGACCTTGTTTCGCTTGCCGAGAGCATCGACACCTCAACGCCTGCCGGCCGCATGTTCTACAATATGCTGGCTGCGATGGCGAACTGGGAGCGCGAGGAAATCTCAGCCCGCGTTCAGGCCAGCGTGCCGGTTCGGGCAGCAATGGGTAAACCCTTGGGCGGGCCTGCGCCTTACGGCTACCGTTGGGTGGATAAGCGCTTGCTGGTTGACCCTGCCGAAGCACCTATTCGCAAGCTGATCTACACCTTGCTGCATGAGCATCGCCGTAAGAAGGTGGTAGCCCGGATGCTCAATGACATGGGGCACCGCACACGAAATGGCAGCAAATGGAGCGACACCACCATTGATCGCCTTGTGCGTGATCCAACAGCCAAGGGCTGGAAGCGGGCCAACTATACCAAGCAAGGGCAGCGTGGTTCTGGCTGGCTCGAAAAGCCAGAAAGCGAATGGGTATATCAGCCGGTCGAAGCCATCATTTCAGAGGAACTCTGGAATGAGTGCAACGGCATGTTGTCCGAGCAGCGCTTGTCCGGTGCGCGCCAACCGCGCACTGCAACCACCCTCTTTGGTGGCCTGTGTTTCTGCCAATGCGGCGGCAAAATGTATGTCCTGTCCAAGACCGAGAAATACACGTGCACCGCCTGCAAGCGCAAAATCGAACTCGACATTTTGGAGGAATGCTTCGTCCTGGAGCTTCGCCGATATGTGTTTTCACAAGCCGATTTAGCGGATCGGAAAAGTGCAGCCGAGCGGGCGCTGACCGACCTCGACGGTCAGATCATTTCCCATCAGGCCACCATTGCCAAGGTAGATCGGGACATCGACCATTTGATTGGCTTGCATCAGTCTGGCGCGCTTGATCAGCATGGCTTTGGCAAGCGCTACGTAGCCTTTGGCGACCGGCACAAGCAGTTGGAAGACGAGCTTCCCAAGCTCCATATCAAGCGCCAGCGCCTTGCCGCTTCAATCGAGCAACAGGCCGAGATCGCCAAAGAGTCGCAAGGGTTGGCAGATCGCTTCCCCAGCCTTTCCAAGCCAGAGAAGCGTTTGGTGATCGAAACGATTTTGGAAAAGGTCGAGATCGGAGACGATGAGATAGAATTCACGTTCTACTTCAATCCATCCGCCCCCTCTAGCGGCGGCACTCCACCAGGGGGACTTCCTCCCCCTACAACCCCCACCGCAAATGATCACAAGACAGCAACGCTGCCGCAGGGGTTCATCGCGGCGATGAGTTGCACGCGCGCAGGGTACTGCACATGTGCGGCGGCGCGGGCGATGATGATGCTGCCGGTCTCCAGTGGCTGGCGCAGGCTGTCGAGCACGGGCCGATTGAACTCGGGCAGTTCGTCGAGGAACAGCACGCCGAGATGGGCCATGCTGACCTCGCCCGGCCGTGCTTTGGTGCCGCCGCCGACCAGCGCGGGCATTGAGGCGGAATGGTGCGGCGCACGATAAGGCCGTTTCCGGAGCAGCCGCCCGCCCTCCAGCGTGCCGGCGAGCGAGGCGACCATTGACACCTCAAGCGCCTCCTCGGGTGTCAGGTCGGGCAGGATGCCGGGCAGGCAGGCGGCGAGGAGCGACTTGCCCGCACCCGGCGGGCCGGTCATCAGCAGATTGTGGCCACCGGCCGCTGCGATCTCCAGCGCGCGCTTGGCGGTTTCCTGCCCCTTCACTTCGGCAAGGTCGGGGCCGTGCCAGACGCTGTCGGCAATTGCCCGCTCGGGCGCGCCGAGCAGCTGCACGCCTTTCAGATGGTTGAGCAGCGCGAGCAAGTCGGGCGCCGCGACGACTTCGATGCGGCCGGCCCAGGCTGCCTCCGGCCCCTGACTACCGGGACAGATGAGGCCAAGGTCATTTGCCGAGGCGTGCAGGGCGGCGAGCAGCACGCCCGGCACGCTGGTCAGCCGGCCGTCGAGACCCAGCTCGCCGACCACCAGATAGGCGGCCAATGTCTCCGCATCGACGACGCCCATCGCCCCGAGCAGGCCGAGTGCGATCGCAAGGTCGTAATGCGACCCTTCCTTGGGCAGGTCGGCGGGCGACAGGTTGACGGTGATGCGGTGGAACGGCAGCGCGAGGCCGATCGCGGCAAGCGTCGCGCGGACCCGCTCCTTCGATTCATTGACCGCCTTGTCGGGCAGGCCGACGACGTTGAACGCGTGCTGACCCGGCGCGATCTGCACCTGCACGTCGACGGTGCGCGCCTCCAGCCCCAGAAACGCCACTGTCGCCACATGCGCGACCATTCGAACCGCCCCCGCTTGCCCCGTGGCAACAGTAGGCAAGCGGACAATCGCGCCAACCCGGCCGATCGGACGGGTGTTTGACAAGCGTTCGCCTTGCGAAGGCCATGATCGGTTCATAGATCGCGGACACGTGCAGCACTCCACCCCCTCCCAGCGATTGATGCGCAGCCGGCCGGTGCGGCTGGCGCAGCTGACGCTGGGCGTGATCCTGATGACCTTCGGGCCGCTGATCGGCTGGCCGCTGCCGGGGCCGTTCGGCTTCCTGTCGTTCGGGCTGGGGCTGGCGCTGGTGCTGCGCAACTCGCGCTGGGCGCGGCGGCGCTACACGGTGCTGAAGCGGCGCTACCCGAAGGCGGGCAGCTGGACCGACTGGGCGCTCAGGCGGAAGGTCAAGTCACGGAAGCCGGAGGAGCAGGCGCACGAGCTTGCGGACGCGGGGTGAGAACAAGGTTTCGGTGAAGGCGCTGCCCGCCGTCGCCTTGGAGATTTCGCCGAAAGTCGGATAGGGGGCCATGCCGCCGGACAGCGCGCTGAGCTTCAGCTTGTTGCGGATCGCCAGTTCCCAATATTGGATGATCTCGCCGGCCGCGGGGCCGCAGACGGTCGCGGCGATCGGGCGGCCGGCGACGGCCAACACCTTGAGACCGCCCGTGGTTTTCCGTTCGGCGACGGCGCGGTCGTTGTGATCGAAGCCGGAGCGCAGGACCACAAGTTTATCGCCAAACCGCTTGCGCGCATCGGCTTCCGAGGGCCCAACCTGTGCCAATTCGGGATCGGTGAAGGTTACCCAAGGCAGGACCGAATAATCGGCCTTGGCGGGCAGGCGGAAAATCAGGTTGCGGATGACGATACCCGCGTCATAGCCGGCGACATGGGTCAGGCGCGGCCCGTCGCGGCAGTCGCCAATCGCGAAAATGCGCTTGTTGGAGGTGCGCAGCCGCGCATCGACCTTGATACCGCCCTTGCCATAGTCGACCCCCGCGACGTCGAGCCCATAGCCTGCCACGCGCGGCGCACGGCCGGCCGCGACGAGGATGTGGCTGCCGCTGACCTGCCGCCCGTCTTCGAGCGTGACCGACAGCGCCCCCGCGCCGCCCGATACCGCGGTCGCCTTCGACCCTTCGATGACCGTCACGCCGTCAGCGACAAGCGCGGCGCGCACGACGGCGACGAACTCGGGTTCGTCGCGCGGCAGCAGCTTGTCCGCCTCGATGATCGTCACGGCACAGCCGAGGCGGCGATGCGCCTGCGCAAGCTCGCAGCCGATCCCACCGCCGCCGAGGATCAGCAGATGCGCCGGCTTGTCGGCGAGCGCAAACACGCTCTCATTGGTCAGGAACGGCACATCGGCGAGCCCCGGGATCGGCGGCACGGCGGGCGCGGAGCCGGTGGCGATCACGATGCGCTTGGCGCGGAAGGTCCGCCCGTCCGCCTCGAGCGTATCGCGGCCGGTGAAGCGGGCATAGGCGCGCACCACCTCGACCCCGAAACCTTCGAAGCGCTCGACACTGTCATGCGGCGCGATCGTCTCGACGACGTGGCGGACATGCGCGCCGACCGCCGCCCAGTCGATCTGCGGCGCGGCGAAATGCACGCCGAAGCCGCCCGATGTGCTCGCGACATGCGCGGCGTGTGCGGCGGCGAGCAGCGCCTTGGACGGCACGCAGCCGGTGTTCAGACACTCCCCGCCCATCTCGCCGGCTTCGAACAGCACGACGCGCGCGCCGAACTGCGCCGCACCGCCCGCCGTGACCAGTCCCGCCGCGCCGGCGCCGATGATCGCGATATCGTGGGTGTAACCGCTCATTGCGCCGCCTTGCGCCCGCGCAGCTTCTTCACCGCGACGGGCAGCAGCGACAGCAGCGCGAGGCCGAGTAGCGGCAGGAACACCTGCGGCTGGCGCACCAGCTCGCCGAAGGCGACGCTGCGCCCGGCAGCGAGCGCGACGCCCGCGCCTGCGCCGACGCTGGCGAAGATGAAGGTGGCGGGGATGATGCCGAGCGCGGTCGCCGCGAAGAACTGCCACAGCCGCACCCCGAACAGCCCGGCGGCGAGGTTGATGACCCAGAAGGGCACGACCGGCGTCAGGCGCAGCGCCAGCAGATAGGAAAAGGCGTCCCGCTCGAACCCGTCACGCAGGCTGGCGAGCGCCCCGCCGGCACGGGCGCGCAGCAGGTCGCCGAACGCACTGCGCGACGACAGGAACACCACGCAGGCACCCAGCGTCGCGCCGACCACGGTCAGCGAGCCGCCGAGCCAGGTGCCGAACAGCAGCCCGCTCGAAATGGTCAGCACCGATGCGACGGGCACGAACACCATCGCGACCACCGCGATATAGACGGCGACGAAGATCAGCGCCGCCTGCACCCGGTGCGCCGCGACGAAGGCAGTGAGCGCGGCATAGCGCGCCGACAGCTGATCGAACGACAGCAGCCGCGCCCCGCCGAGCGCGAGGAAGATCGCGAGTGCGACGAGCAGCAGCGCCAGCGGCAACAGGCGGCGCCAGAGCGGCGCAGGCGGCGCGGCGGGCGGGGGTGCGGGTGGAGGGGCGGGAGGGTCGGCGTTCATGCCGAGAGGTTACCGGATGCGCGGGGCTCTAGGACAGGACTTTGTTTCACATGCAGCCCGGCGGCGCAGTTGAGCGCCGGGACCTGCGTGGCTCGGTTCCTCGAAGCCACCTTTCCGGCGCTTGTTCCGCACCCCGGTAGTGAAAGGCTTCCCCGATGCGCAATGTCCTGCTCGCACTTGCTCTGACTATCGGCAGCGCCGGCGCGGCAGCGGCGCAGGACGCGGGGACTATGTCGTCGCCGCTTCCACTGACCCCGCCTTGAGACGCGGCGCGATGGTGGCCGCCGGCGCGGAGCTTAACATCAGTCCCGGTCAGACGGTCAGCCTGATCGATTCCGATGGGCATGTGATGGTATTGCGCGGCAGCAGCGCTGGCGTGCGCGCGCCCACCGCTCGCGTTGTCCGCGACATTGCGCGGCTCGAAACGCTGCGCGCCCTGATCGATCCACCGCCCGAAGGCCGCACCTTTGGCGCGCGGCGTGGCGGCCAGTGCCCGGCGGTGGAAGTGCTGACCAGCCTCGACGAAGTCGTCCGAGTCGGAGAGATCCGCGAGTGCAAGGCCGTGGCGCGGGCGGCTCTGGAGGCGGTCATGGGGCGCGGGGGCGGTTAGCGGCCGGACCCCGTTTATATCGCCCCAGCGTTCAGTTATCGTCGAAGGCGCACGGGGGAATGAACGATGGCAGGCAATATCCGCGCGATGCTTCGACCCTTGCGATGCTATGCCGATCTATCGGGCAGGGCGTCGCGCAAGGAATATTGGCTTTATACGCTTTTCTCGCTGGCCCTCGGATTCTCCGCGGCAATTGCGGACGTTTCGCAATCGGGTGCCTTAGCAGAGCGTCATGGATGGATGTTTGGCCTGACGTCGCTCGCTCTAGTAATGCCAGGCACCGCCGTTACGGTGCGCCGCCTCCATGATGTCGGGGCCACTGGGCTGCAGGTGAAGTATAGCCTTGTCCTGGGATTGGCAGGCTATCTGCTCTGCTTGGCGGGCGGCATTATGCAGTGGGAGCCGTTGATCTACGCTGGCATTGCATGTCTGGGTGGTTGGGCGGCGCTCGCGGTGTTCATTTTCGTGTGCACGCTGATTCCGGGCTCGCGCCGCTCAAACCAATATGGTCCACCAACTCCTGAGCGCCGCTAACCTGCTCCCCGCAACTACATAGCCCGCTTGGGCGCGCTGAACACGCGGGTCACTTCGGGTTCGAAGCTTTCGAGGCTGTCGATGTCGAAGCTCGGGTCGAAGGCCGGGGCGTCCCATCGGTCGACGAGTTTGACCGCCGTGTCGTACCAAGGCTCGTCCTTGAAGCGGTCGCGCAGGTCGGCGGGTTTGCCGAAGTTCGCGTAATAATATTTCCCCTGGAAATCCTGGTGCCAATAGACCGCGTGGTAGAGGTCTTCGCTCACGTATGGTTTCAGGATTTCGGCGGCGATCGGGCCGTGGTTCGGGATGCTCATGAGCTTGCCAAGGTCGTGGCAGAGTGCTGCGACGATCTCCTCGTCGCTGGCGCCGTCGCGGCGGGCGAGCGTGGCGGCCATCAGCGAATGAGTCAGCTGGTTGGCGGCGAAGCCGACTTCGATCGGCTCGAGCCGGCGCAGCGAGTCCATGATCTGCTTTGCGGCGACCGACTGCTGGTGCACGACATGTTCGCGCGCGATATGGCCCCAGTCTTCGGCCGTGCCTTCGAGCATGGTGGTGAACATTCCGGCCTCCTAGCTGGCTGCGAACAGGGCGCGATATTGCCCGCGAAGCGCGACCTTGTCGATCTTGGCGCTGCCGAGCTTGGGCAGCGGTTCGGGCGACAGCCAGAGATGCGCGGGCACTTTGAAGGCTGCGAGCGTCTCGCGGGTGAAGTCGATGAGCGCTGCCGGTTCGACCTGCTCGCCATCCTTCAGATAGACGACTGCGCCGACGATCTCGCCCAAACGCTCGTCGGGCAGTCCGAACACGCTGGCCTCGGCGACGGCGGGGTGGTGGTAGATCGCCTCCTCGACCTCCTGGCAGGAGATATTCTCGCCGCCGCGGATGATGATGTCCTTCTTGCGGTCGACGATGAACAGATAGCCGTCCTCGTCGAGCCGTCCGAGATCGCCGGTGTGGAACCAGCCGTCGGCCTTGAACGCGGCGGCGGTTGCCTCGGGGCGGCCCCAATAGCCGCGGACGTTCGCCGAAGAGCGGATGCAGACCTCGCCGACATGGCCGGTCGGCAGGTCGCGGCCATCGTCGTCGGCGATCTTGAGTTCGACCATCGGCTTCGCGGCGCGGCCTGTCGACGAGGGCTTGGTGCGGTAGCTTTCGCGGATATTGCCCGCGCCGACGCCATTGGTTTCGGTCAGGCCATAGCCGATTAGCGGCCGCGCTGCCGGGAAGGCGTCGATCAGCCGTTCGACATGTTCTGCCGGGCGCGGCGCACCGCCGCCGGCGATGTCGACGAGCGTCGACAGGTCATATTTGTCGCGCTCGGGATGCTGCATGAGTTCGAGGCTCATCGTCGGCACGCCGACGAAATAGGTCGCACGCTCCTTCTCGATGAGCCGCAGCGCTTCGCCGGCGTCCCATTTGTGCATGATGATCATCTTGCGCGCGATCGCGGCGGAGACCATCAGCACGGGCACCGAGCCGGTGATGTGGAACAGCGGAACGTTCAGCAGCATCACCTGCTGTGCCGGCAACTCGCCGCCCGATGCCTGATGCAGCTGCAGCAGCGCGAGGCCGGTGACGAGATAGTTCATCGAGCCGTGCACGATGCCGCGATGCGTCGAGACCGCCCCCTTGGGGTTTCCGGTCGAGCCCGATGTGTACATGATCGTCGCGTCGTCCTCGGGTCCGATCGGCGCGAGTTGCCATGGTACGGCGGGCGCGCTCTCGAGGACGGATTCGAGCGTGTCGTAGCCCAGTTCTTCCGCCACGCCCGGCCCGGTGCGGACGGTCAGGACGGGGACGTGGAAATCGGCCAACGTGTTCAGCCGCCGCGCGCGCTCCTCATCAGCGATGACCAGCCGGGTGCCGGAATCGGCAATGCCGTAACGCAACTCCTCAGGCTGCCACCAGGCGTTCAGCGGCACGGCCACGGCACCGAGATGCAGCAGGCCGAAGAAGGCGCTGATCCACTCAGGATAGTTGCGCATCGCGATCGCAACTCGGTCGCCCTTGGCGATGCCGTAGCGCGCCTGCACGGCGGCGGCGAGCGCGAGGCCCTGATCGTAGATCTGGCCGTAGGTGAAGCGCTCGTCGCGATAGACGACGAACTCCTTGTCGCGGTGCATCGCAGCGAAGAAGCCGAGATATTCGCGCATCGACGGCGGCGCAGATTTGAACACCGGCAGCCGCGCGCCGCGAATCTCGATCTCGTCGAGTTCGAACTGGCCGCCCGGCGCGCACAGCGCCGCAATGGTGTCGTCGAGCGCCTTGTCGAGTTCGGTCAGCACCTCAATACCCCATGATGCGGGCGAGCCGGTCGCCGTGGAAGGCCGCGTCGCCGAAGGTTTCCGCCGCCGCCCGGGCGCGCTTCATGAAGAAGCCGATGTCGAACTCGTCGGTCATGCCGATGCCGCCGTGCATCTGCACCGCCTCGTTGGTCGCGAGTTTGACGACCTCGCCGGCCTTGGCCTTGGCGAGTGAGGCGAACATCGGTGCGGTCGCGTCGCCCGAGTCGAGCGCCTGCAGCGCGCGCAGCGTCGCCGAGCGGACCAGCTCGACCTCGCAGAACAAATGCGCGGCGCGGTGCTGCAGCGCCTGAAAGGTGCCGATTTTCACGCCGAACTGCTCGCGCTGCTTCAGATAGTCGACGGTGCGCGTGAAACTCTCGGTCGAGACGCCGAGCATTTCAGCGGCGAGGCACGCCCGGCCCGCGTCGAGCACACGCTCGATGACGGGCCAGCCGCCACCGAAGCTGCCGATGACATCCGCACCATCTACCTGCACGCCGTCGAGCGTGACGGTCGCGGCGTTGCGGCTGTCGACCATGACGGTGCGGTCGATGCTGACCCCGCTCGCGTCGGGGGACACGAGGAACAGCGTGATGCCGTCCTTGTCGTCAGCCTCGCCGCCGGTACGCGCCGCGACGATGAGCTTGTCGGCGACATGGCCGTCGAGCACGAAGCTCTTCGTGCCGGTCAGCTTGAAGCCATTGCCCGACGGTTCGGCGCGGGTTTCGACATGCGACGGCGTGTGGCGCGACTTCTCGTCGAGCGCGACGGCGATGATTTCGTCACCGGCCGCGATCTTGGGCAGGTGCGCCGCCTGCTGCTCCTCCGACCCGGCGGCGAGCGCCGTCACGGCGAGCACGGCGGTCGACAGGAAGGGCGTCGCCGACAGGTTGCGGCCGATCGCTTCCTGCACCAGCCCGGCCGCGACATGGCCGAGCCCGACCCCGCCATGCGCTTCGGGCACGAGGATGCCGGCAAAGCCCATCTCGGCCATCGCCTTCCACAATTCGCGGCTGAACCCCGTCTCGTCGCGCGCATCGCGCAGGCGGCGCAGTTCGGACACGGGCGCATGCTCGGCGAAAAAGCCGTCGGCGCTGTCGCGGATCATCGCCTGTTCGTCGGTCAGAATTAGCGGCACAAAATCCCTCTCCCCTTCCTGTCATCCCGGTCTTGAGCCGGGACCCAGTCCCGCCCGTGTGAGGGCGGTGCGAGCTTCGCTCGCATGTTGTTCGCTTCGCTGGGTCCCGGCTCAAGGCCGGGATGACAGCTTTGTTGGGGTCACGCCCCCGGCAGCTCCAAGACCCGTTTCGCAATGATATTCAACTGCACCTCGCTGGTGCCACCCTCGATGGAATTCGCCCGCGACCGCAGCCAGGTGCGCGCCTGTGCACCGTTGCGGCTTGCCTCGCTCTCCCATTGCAGGCCATCCGAGCCGCGCACCGACATGTAGAGCTCCTGCCGCCGCTTGTTGAGTTCGGTGCCGTAATATTTGAGCATCGACGACAGCGCGCCGACACCCTGCCCGGCCTTCGCCTCGTCCTTCACGCGCTCCATCGTCAGCAGGAAGGAGAGGCCGTCGATGTCGGCGCGTACGAGATCGCCGCGCAGCAGCGGATCGGCGATGCGGCCGTCGCTGTCGCTGCCGATCAGCTTGCCCGCAAGCTGGCCGAGCTGCGGACCTGACCCGCCCATATCCATGCCACCGATCATCTCGCGTTCGTGGGTCAGCAGATATTTGGCAATGTCCCAGCCACGGTTAAGGGTGCCGACGAGGTTTTTCTTGAGCACCTTCACATCGTCGAAGAAAGTTTCGCAGAAGGGCGAATAGCCCGAGATCAGCTTGATAGGCTTGGTCGAAACACCCGGCGTCGTCATGTCGAACAGTACGAAGCTGATGCCATTGTGCTTCGTCGCTGCCGGATCGGTGCGGACGAGGCAGAAAATCCAGTCGGACTCGTCGGCATAGCTCGTCCACACCTTGGACCCGTTGACGATCCAGTGATCGCCATGGTCGTCGGCGCGGGTCTTGATGCTGGCGAGGTCCGAGCCCGCGCCCGGTTCCGAATAGCCTTGGCACCAGCGCAGTTCGCCGCGCGCGATCGGCGGCAGATGTTCGAGCTTCTGCTCGTGCGTGCCATATTTGAGCAGCGCTGGCCCGAGCATCCAGATGCCGAAGCTCTGCACCGGCGGGCGCGCCTTGATGCGCCGCATTTCCTCGCCGAGGATTTTCGCTTCATCCTTGCTAAGACCGCCGCCGCCATAGTCCTTTGGCCAGGTCGGCACCGTCCAGCCTTTGGCCGCCATCGCGTCGAGCCATTGCCGCTGCGCCGGCGACCATTTGAAGCGCCGTCCGCCCCAGGGAATATCGCCTTCGGCACTCATCGGTGTGCGCATCTCCGCCGGGCAATTCGCCTCCAGCCAGGCCCGTGTTTCAGCGCGAAATTGTTCGAGGTCGGCCATGCCGTTCACCCTCTCCCCGTTGGTGTTCTGATTGGCCGCGACTATGGTGCGGCCAAAATCGGCGGGCAAAGGGAAAAATGACTTACCCTATCCATTTCATGCAGACCGCCCTCAGCTATCAGGCAATGGGCCTCGATCCGGTGATCGTCCAGATCGGACCGTTCGCGCTGCGCTGGTACAGTCTTGGCTATATCGCGGGCATCCTGATGGGCTGGTGGTACATGCTGCGGCTGCTTGATCTGCCCGGCGCGCCAGCCGCGAAACGGCATATCGACAGCTTCATCACCTGGATCACCATCGGCATCATCCTCGGCGGGCGGATCGGCTATGTCCTTTTCTACGAGCCCGCCAAATATGCGGCGAATCCGCTCGACGCGCTGAAGCTCTGGGAAGGTGGCATGAGCTTCCACGGCGGCCTGATCGGCGTTGTTATTGCCGAATGGGGCTTCTGCCGCGTCAACAAGCTCAACTTCCTGCGCTTCGCCGACTATGTCGCGCTCTGCGTGCCGTTCGGCGAGTTTTTCGTGCGCGTCGCCAATTTCATCAATGGCGAGCTGTGGGGGCGGCCGACCAGCCTGCCGTGGGGCGTGATCTTCCCGACCGGCGGGCCGCTGCCACGCCATCCGAGCCAGCTTTACGAGGCGGTGCTCGAAGGCCCCGTGCTGTTCGCGATCCTCTGGTGGCTGTTCCACAAAACCGACGCACGCTACCGCACCGGCTTGCTGACCGGGACCTTCGCGCTGGTCTATGGGCTGTTCCGCTTCGCGATCGAGTTCGTGCGTGAACCCGACGCGCAGCTCACCGAGTTCGCAGCGAACACCGGCCTGCATATGGGGCAATGGCTGAGCCTGCCGCTGATTGCCGGCGGGCTCTATCTGATCGCGACGAGCGGCAAGCGGGAAACGGCGCGACCCTAGTCGCGGTTGCGCTGCGCTTCCTTGCGGGCTTCCTTGGCGGCCTTCTTGTCGGCCTTGCGCTGCTCTTCCTGGTTTTTCCGAGCGGCGCGGCCGCGCTTGAGGTCGGCCTCATCCTGACTCGTCGTTGCCGCGTCGACGACGGCACCGGCTACCTTGAACGGCGCGGTGACGACAGCCTTGGCCGCGCTGACCACACAACCGCCCAGCAGCGGCAACAGCACCAGCGGTGCAATGATTTTGAACGCGCGGTCGAACCGCATGACAACCCCCGAGTTTACCGTCACATAGGGCTATTGCCCCTCCGTGGCTGAATTGAGGCTGACCCAATGCGAATGATGAACGTGGCGGTTGTGACCGCCCTGCTGCTGACGGCGGCCACGGCGCGCGCGGATACCGCGTCGCTGTTTCGGGATGGCAAGTTTGCAGAAGCAGCCGCAGCAGGTGCCAAGGAAGCGACGCCGGCCGCGCAGCTGCTGGCAGCACGCAGCCTGCTCGCGCTCGCAGCTTACCGGACCAGCGACAAGGCCCGCGCGCTGTCGCTCGTCGAGCAAGGCGGGAGACTCGCAGCAGCCGCGATGGGCGGCGACGCGCGCAATGTCGACGCTCTGCTCCAGTCGGCGATTGCCACCGGCTACCGCGCCAAGCTGCTGCGCGACCCCGGTGACGGCAAGGCGGCGCGCAAGATGATGGAGCAGGCGCGCAAGATCGCGCCGAACAATGCGCTGGCCTGGGCGTCGCTCGGCGGCTGGCACGGCGAGACCGTCGCGACACTCACCCCGTTCATTGCAGCGACGATCATGGGCGCGCGCAAGGGCGAGGCATTCAAGTCGTTCGACCGCGCGCTGGCGCTGGACCCCAAAGCCGTCGCCTATCCGATCTTCTACGCTTTTACATTGCTGTCCCTCGACGCCGACAATGCGCCTAAAGCGAAGGAGCTGCTGCTGCGCGCCCAGCCTCTCGCGCCACGCGACGGGTTCGACGTGCTGCTGAAGGGCGAGGCCGCGCAGGTGCTCCCGCTCCTCCAGCGCGGCGACGCTGACGGCGCGCGCGCACTGGCAAAGCGGCTGCAACCGTTCGGGACGATCGGCTGACAGGACCGGGGATCAGCCTCTGTAGGGCGTCCAGCTGCCTTCGGGTTGCGCCAGCCGATCGGCAACGATGCGCAGCACGTCGGAATTCCAGACCAGTCCGCAGTGGCTGCCGTTGATCTCGACATTTTCGAGCTGGGACCCCTCGGGATTCATCGACGATGCCGCGGCAACAATCCCCTCGTCGGCCGAATAGATCGACGTGGTCGGCACGGGCGGCGGTTCGCTGAGACGCGTGTCGATCGGCGGGGCGGTGACCCTGTGGCTGTTGAACATCTCATAGATGCGCCACGCATTGTTGGCGGTCGGATCGCCCGCGAACGGCGTGCCCAGCGTGATCACACAGCGCACCTGCTCGGGCAGCCGCTTCGCCAGTTCGCGCGCATAGAGGCCACCAAGGCTCCACCCGATCAGGCTCACCTTGCTGCCCGAGTCGCGCGCGACATGCGCGACCTGCGCCAGCATCGCGTCGAGCAGACCGTCGCGCAGGCCAAGATTGAACCCGCCGGTCCAGCCCCAGGGCTGATAACCGAGCGAAGCAAGGCGGCTGCGCAAGGGAATCGTCAGCACGTCATGGGCGAGCAGGCCCGGATAGACGATCACGCTATGCCCGTCGCCACGCGCCAGCCCGCGCGAGTCGAAGGCCGAGGCCATGAAGCGGAAATATTCGGGGAAGGCGCGGGTTTCGGCGAACATCCGCGCAGCGGAAGGGGGATAGACGGTCAGGTGTTTGCCTCCAGCCAGTCGCGCACTGCGGGTCCGATGTCGGGCCGCTCCAGCGCGAGTGCGATATTTGCCGTGATATGCCCAGCTTTGTCACCACAATCGAAACGCGCGCCCGAAAAAGTGAAGGCATGGAAGGGCTGCACGCCGATCAGGTCGGCCATTGCGTCGGTCAGCTGCACTTCGCCGCCAGCGCCGCGCTTCATCTGGCCGAGAATGGCCATGACTTCGGGCTGCAGGATATAGCGGCCGACGGCTGCAAGCCGTGATGGCGCGTCGGCGGGCTGGGGCTTTTCGACCATGCCGAGCATTTCGGTGAGCGGTCCGTCCACCTTGCCCGGCGTGATGATGCCGTAGCGGCCCGTATGCGCCTGCGGCACTTCCATCACTGCGATGACATTGCCACCGACCTGCTCATAGGCACCAACCATCTGCTTCAGGCACGGGTTGCCCGGCTCCCACAGCAACTCGTCTGGCAGCAGCACCGCAAAAGGCTCGTTGCCGACAATATGCCGCGCGCACCAGACGGCGTGGCCGAGGCCCATCGGCTCCTGCTGCCGCACATAGGCGATTTCGCCCGGCCCCAGCTGCGTGTCCTCAAGCACCTTCAGCTCGGCGGTCTTGCCCTTCTCGCGCAGGTTCGCGACGAGCTCGCCCGCGACATCGAAATAATCCTCAAGCGCATTCTTGCCGCGCGCGGTCACGAAGATCATCTGCTCACAGCCGGCGGCCAGCGCCTCGTCGACCGCATATTGCAGCAGCGGCCGGTCGACGACGGGCAGCATTTCCTTCGGCACCGCCTTGGTCGCGGGCAGGAAGCGCGTGCCGAGCCCGCCGACCGGAAACACCGCCTTGCGCACTGGCTTGAAACTCATCGCGTCCGGTATCCTCTCGTTACGTGGTCTTAGCAGGGTGGGCGCCCGCCTGAACAGGCTTCGACAAGCTGCACCCGCGCGGATAACAGATGAACATGACCGTCGATCCACTCGCCCTCGCGCAATCACTAATCCGCTGCCAGAGCGTCACGCCGGAAGACGGCGGCGCGCAGGCGCTGCTGGCCGATGTGCTGGTAGGGCTGGGCTTCACGGTTCACCATCAGCTGTGCGGCGAAGGCTCGCCCGATGGGCCTGTCCGCAATCTCTATGCCCGGCGCGGCACCGAAGGCCCGCACCTCGCCTTCGCGGGCCATACCGACGTGGTTCCGGTCGGCGACCGGGCGGCCTGGAGTGTCGACCCATTTGCGGCCGTCATCGAGAATGGTCTGCTGATCGGCCGCGGTGCCGCTGATATGAAGGGGGCGATCGCGGCGTTCGTCGCCGCCGTGTCGCGCGCCGGTGATCTGCCGGGCTCGATCAGCTTCATCATCACGGGCGACGAGGAGGGCCCGGCAACGCACGGCACCGACGAGCTGCTGCGCTGGATGGAAGCGCAGGGCCACATCCCCGATGCCTGCCTCGTCGGCGAGCCGACCAGTGTGCAGCGGCTCGGCGACATGATGAAGGTCGGGCGGCGCGGGTCGCTCAACTGCTGGATCAGCGTGTTTGGTGCGCAAGGCCATGTCGCCTATCCGGCGCGTGCCGACAATCCGATCACGCGGCTGGTCGCCATTCTCGCCGAGCTGAAAGCCCGTGCCTTTGACGACGCACATGCCCAATTCGATGCCAGTAATCTGGAGGTCGTCGATCTCGAAGTCGGCAATCCGGCAACCAATGTCATCCCGGCGAAAGCCTCCGCCCGCCTCAACATCCGCTTCAACGACCGGCAGCGCGGTGCCGATCTTGAAGCCTGGCTGCGCGAGGTCGTCGCGCGCCACGCCCCGGCGCATGAGGTGATCGTGCGCATTTCCGGCGAAGCCTTCCTGACCGAGCCGGGACCGCTGTCGGCGACGATTGCCGCCTCAGTCGAGGCCGTCACCGGCCTGACGCCCGAAGCGTCCACCACCGGCGGCACCTCCGACGCCCGCTTCATTCGGCGAATGTGCCCCGTGGTCGAGTTCGGCCTGCCAGGCCAATCGATGCACAAGGTGGATGAGGTGGTGCGGGTGGAGGATATCGAGACGTTGACGGACATATACGCCGAACTTCTGCGGCGCTGGTTCGCCCCTCTCCCTTGAGGGGAGAGGGGCGAACGCTCACCCGCTGTTCCTGAGCCCCGCCGCGATGCCGTTGATCGTCAGATGCAGCGCCTCGCGCACGCGGGGGTCACTGTCGCCGGCGCGGTGACGGCGGAGCAGTTCGATCTGCAGGTGGTTAAGCGGCTCGATATAGGGCAGGCGCATGCGGATCGCGCGCTGCAATACCGGTTGACGATCAAGCAATTCGCTCTGACCAGTTAGCAGCAGTACGGCATCGCGCGCCCGGTGCCATTCATCACGGATCGCGCCGAACACCCGGTCGCGCAGCGCCGTATCGGGCACCAGCGCCGCATAGCGTTCGGCAACCGTCATGTCCGACTTCGCCAACACCATTTCGAGATTGGACAGGCCGACGTCGAGGAACGGCCAGCCCTGCGCCATTTCCTTGAGCAGCGCCGGATCGGCAAAACCCGACAGCGCCGTGCCCGCGCCATACCAGCCCGGCAGCATCACGCGGGCCTGGGCCCAGCTGAACACCCAGGGAATCGCGCGTAGATCCTCGATACGGTCGGACTTGGTCCGGCTGGCCGGGCGGGAGCCGATTTTCAGATCTGCAATCTCGGCGATCGGTGTCGCGGCACGGAAGAAAGTTTTGAAGCCTTCGGTTTCATAGACGAGCCCGCGATAGGCGCGGAACGCCGCGCTGCTGATCCCCGCGAACGCCGCACGGAAACGGGCCAGCTCATCCGGCTCGGCGGGCGGCGGACCAAGGCTCGCGAGCAGCGTCGCCGCCGCCATGCCCTCCAGACTCGCTGTGCCGACCTGCGGATTGCCATATTTGGACGCGATGATCTCGCCCTGCTCGGTGATGCGGATGCGGCCCTGAACGGTGCCCGCTGGCTGGGCACGGATTGCCCCGACCGCCGAGCCGCCGCCGCGCCCGACCGCGCCGCCACGTCCGTGAAACAGCTGCATCCGGACACCCGCCGCCGCAAACACCGGCACCAGCGCTGTCGCTGCCTCGTGCAGCGACCAGTTGGAGGTCAGATAGCCGCCGTCCTTATTCGAGTCGGAATAGCCGATCATGACTTCCTGCACGTCGCCTTGGCCTGCGACGAGCGCGCGCATCTCCGGCATCGCGAACCAGTCCGCCATCGCGGCGGGGCCAGCCTCCAGATCCTCGATGGTTTCGAACAGCGGCACGGACATGATCGCCGAGCTCGGCGGACTGCCGGGCCGGTAAAGCCCGACTTCCTTCAGCAGCAGCTGCACCTCAAGGAGGTTCACCACCCCCGTCGTTTTCGACACGATATATTGCTTGATACACTCGGGCCCGAAGCGCGCATGCGCGGCGGCGGCGGCTTTCAGGATCGCCAGTTCGCCCTGTGTTTCCTCCGAATAGGCCGCGAAGGGATTGGTCAGCAGCCGGCCGTGACCAAGCTCTCCGCGCAGCAGTGCGATGCGCGCCGGGGTGTCCAACGACTCATAATCGGGCGCGGCCCCCGCGACTTTGAGCAGTTCGGCCACGACCCGCGCATGAACGTCCGCATTCTGCCGGAGGTCGAGCGTCGCCAGATGGAAGCCGAAGGTCTGCACCGCCCGGACCAGCCGCTCAATGCGCCCGCCCGTCAGCAGCGCGTCATCAGCGGCGAGGCTAGTACGCACGATGTCGAGATCAACAAGCAAAGCAGCCGCGTTGGGATAAGGCGCAGCCGCAACGCTGCCCGGGCGCGCCGGGGGCCGTCCGGTCAGCAGCTGGTACGTCGCCGCGAGCCGCGCGTAGATGCCGGTAATCGCCCGGCGGTAGGGTTCGTCGGACCGCTGCGCCGAATCGTCGCCGCTGGTCTCTGCCAGCCGCGCCAGATCGGCACTGACCGGGGCGAGACTCGTCGAGATGGACAGCTTCGCACCCAGCGCATGGAGTTCGTCCAGATAATGGCCGATCGCAACGCGCGCGCCCTGTTCAAGCGCATAGTTCAGCGTCTCGGCCGACACATTCGGATTGCCGTCGCGATCGCCGCCGATCCAATTGCCGACCTTGAGGAAGCTCGGCAGCGGCGCACCTATTGCGGCCTCCCAGCGCGCGAACAGCCTCGGCAGCACCGGCAGGAAGGTTGTCTGGAACCAGGACAGCGCCGTGTCGATCTCGTCCTTGACGACCAGCCGCGTCGCGCGCAGCGGCCGGGTCCGCCACAGGATCGCCACCTGCCGGATCAGGTCGGCCTCGCAGCCCTCCGCGTCCTGTTCGCGCGCCGCCATGAGCCGGGCGATCTCGGTTTCGAGGTCGATGACCGATTTGCGCCGCACCTCGGTCGGATGCGCGGTCAGCACCGGCGCGACGAGCGCCCCGTCGAGAAGCGCGACGATCGCGTCCTTGTCGACGCCACCCGCCATCAGTTCCTCGACCGCGCGCGCGACGGTGATGTCGTCACGAACTGCCGTCGCCGCCCGGTCCTCGGCGAGATTCGCCAGCAGTGAGAACAGCATGAAGCCGCGCACGAAGCGCAGCGTGTCGTCGGCACTGAGCGTATCGAGCCGCATGCCGAGCGTCCGCCCGGCCGCCGCCCCGCCGTCCCGGTGCACACTGACCGCCGCCTGCCGGATCGCCTCGATCCGGTGAAACACATCATCGCCTTCCGCCGAGCGGATCACGTCCCCAAGCACCCGCCCGAGGAATTTCAGCTCTTCGCGGTCATCCTGCTTTGGCATTCCGGCGACGCTCCTGCTGCTGCGTCGCAGCATAGCGAGCGCGGCCTACGGGCGCTACGCCTCCAGTTCGGCATCCCAGTAGAGGTAATCCCGCCACGTCGCGTGCAGGAAGTGCGGCGGGAAGGCGCGGCCGTTTTCCTGCAGGTGATGCGTCGTCGGCTGGAACGGCCGGATCTGCGGCATCATATGTGCCTCGGCCGGCGTACGACCGCCCTTGCGCAAATTGCAGGGCGCGCAGGCCGTCGTGACATTCTCCCAGGTGGTGCGGCCGCCATAGGCGCGCGGTACGACATGGTCGAAGGTCAGGTCCTCGCGCACGCCGCAATATTGGCAGGCGAATTTGTCGCGCAGGAACAGGTTGAAGCGCGTGAACGCCGGGTGCGTCGACGGCTTCACATATTGGCGCAGCGCAATCACCGACGGCAGCCGCATCTCGAACGACGGCGAGCGGATCACCCGGTCATATTGTGCGACGATGTCGACGCGCTCGAGAAACGCCGCCTTCACCGCCGTCTGCCACGACCAGAGCGACAGCGGATAATAGGACAGCGGCGTATAGTCGGCGTTGAGGACGAGGGCTGGGCAGGCTTCGGGCGGAGAGAGGATATCTGGGTGATACACGCGCAATGGCTCCCGGCTGTTTGCCGCTGCCCGCCCGGACCTGTCGCACCCAAGTCGGTCGAAAAGCGACCGTCTGGCTCACACTCGGCACCCTCCTACAACATGTCGTGTGTCGGCTCAATGACAGTGCCGGATATTGAGGCTGAAGTTTTTGGCAGTTAGCGTGTGGCCGTGATCGTCACGCGCTTCGCTCCCTCGCCGACCGGGCGGCTGCATCTGGGCCATGCCTATTCGGCGCTGCTCGGCCACCGGCTAGCGCGCGAACGGGGCGGGCACTTCCTGCTCAGGATCGAGGATATCGATCCGGGCCGGTGCCGCGAGGACTTCGTTGAGGGCATTTTCGAGGATCTGCGCTGGCTCGGCATCGATTGGGACGGGCCGGTGCGGCGGCAGTCTGAACATCTCGCAGACTATGCGGCGGCACTCGACCGGTTGAAGGCCGAGGGGCTCGCCTACCCCTGTTTCTGCACGCGCAAGGACATCGCCGCAGCCGCGACGGCGCCGCATGGGCCTGACGGCGCGGTTTATCCGGGGACGTGCCGGCACCTGGATGCCGAAGCCCGGGTCCGGCGAACGGCAACCGAACCGCATGCCTGGCGGCTGGACATGGGCGCAGCAGTGCTACGCAGCGGTCCCCTCAGCTGGCGCGATGCGGGCGCGGGCGACGCCCCGGCTCGTCCGGAACAGTTCGGCGACGTCGTGCTGGCCCGCAAGGATGCGCCGACGTCTTACCATCTGGCCGTCACGGTCGACGACGCGCTGCAGGGCGTCACCGATGTCGTGCGCGGCATCGACCTGTTCGAGGCAACGCATGTCCACCGCTTACTGCAGGCGCTGCTCGACCTGCCGACGCCGCGCTACCGCCACCACCCCCTGCTGACCGGACCGGACGGCAAGCGGCTGGCAAAGCGCGACCGGACGGCGACCCTCGATGATTTGCGGTCCGGCGGCGTGGATCCCGCTGTCATACTGCACGATCTGATGGCGGCCGAACGCGGCTGATATCCTGCGGGCAATCGGTCTTTGGCGAAGAAAAACCCCGGGGTCTTCACCCCGGGGTTGTTAGTTTGGCGGTCTGGCCTTTGGCTCAGAAGTTGATGCCCAGCGTGAGCTTTGCGCCGTAATCGTCCCAGCTCTTGTCGGCTGAGGCGTAGGCACCTGCGCCGATGCGGACGTTGTTGCCGAACGCGAGGTCGAACCCGCCCTCGGAGTTGATCGTGTTGCGGCCGAGCACTGCACCCGCGGTGCGGAACGTCGACCCCGTGCCGCCGAACGCTGCGAGCGAGCGGCCGGTGATCTCGCCCCAGGCATGGGTGTAGGACAATGACATGTGCGGCAGCAGTGTCACCCCGTCCGATACACGGGCATTGCCGCCCATGCGCAGGCCGCCGGTGCCGAACCCGACCTTGCGGGTGTTGGCAGCGATGCCGAGCGCTGCGGCAGTCCCGGCTTCCATCACCGCATCGCTGTGGTTGCGGATGAGCCCGATGCCGAGGAACGGGGCGGCCTGGAACGCACCGGTGTCGATGAGCGCGTAAGAGGCTTCCTCGGTGAACTGGAACGTCTTTGCCTTGTAGCTGCTGGTCGCGGTGCCAGCGAGCGCGCCGACCGCGATACCGCGGCGGGTGTCGATGTCGTGCCAGCTGTAGGTGGCAGCGGCATTGAGGTTCAGCTTGCCGTAGCTCATGCCGCCATAAGCGGTGACCAGCTTGGTCTCGACATCGGCGTGGCTCGCACGTGCGGCGATATCGATATTGCTGTCGACATAGCCCGCACCGACGCCGACGCGCCAGTAACCGCGGCCATAGTCGAGCCCCGAGACGACGCCCTTGCGGTCGGTGTCGGTCGAGGCGGCAGGTCCGCGCTGGTCGGAGCGGGCATTGTTGACCAGGCCGGTGGCCCAGACGCCCGCGCCGTCACCACGCACCGCGGCCCGGCCCATGACCGCGCCGCGTACCCGGCGGCCTTCGTCCATGAGGATCGAGGGGACACTTGCGAACAGTTCGCCCGACAGATTGTCGAACGCCGCCTGGCCCGCCGCTGCGGTCGGCTGGATCAGCACGGCGTTGAACACGGCATTGCCGAACCCGAGGCTCTGCACGGCATTGGCGACGCCGAGCTGGTTGTTGTTGGTGGCAATGCCGCCGAAGCTCAGCGCCGCATTGGCGAGCGTCAGGTTGACGCCGGTCGCTGAGTAGCTGAGCACCGGCAGCAGGCTGGCGTTGCTCGAGGTGACGCTGGCGAACGTCCCTGTGACCGCAGAGGCGGTCAGGATATTATAGGTCGTGGTCTTGCCGAACGCCCCGAGGCTGAGGTCGGGCGTGACCGCAACGGTGCCGCCCGAGATCGTCGCAGCACCTGTCGCAACGACACGGTCGGCAGCTATGGTGTTGGCCTCGACCGCGAAGGTCGAGCCCGCCGCAAAGCCGACCGTGCCGGCGACATTGATCGTGCCGACCGAGTTGCCCGGCGCAAAGGTGCCGCCCGACCCGATCGTCACATTGCCGGTGGTACCGGTACCGCCGAGCGTGCCGCCGCTGTTGACCATCGTCGGCGATACGATGCTGCCGTTGATCGCCAGCCGTCCGCCGTTGACCGAGGTCGGGCCTGTGTAGGTGTTGACCCCAGTGAAGTTGAGCGAACCGGTCCCGGTCTTCACGAAGCTGCCTGCGCCGGTGAGGTTGCCAGCAAAGGCAGTGTTGGTCGCCTGGTTCACGGTCAATGAACCGCCCGCGATGTTGACGCTGGCCGCCGTGCTGTTGCCGGCGAGTTCCGCAACCGTCTGCGTGGTGCCCGACAGGTCGAGCTGGCCCGAGCCGCGCACATCGAGCTCGGTCGTCGCTGCAACCGGCGTCGACAGTTTGATCGAGCCCGCGACGATGTTGGTCGTGCCGGTGAACGCAAAGCCCGTCCCGAAGGTGACCTTGCCCGCGCCCTGCTTGGTCAGGGTGCCCGTACCGGTGATCGCACCATTGAGCGCATAATCGTCCGAGCGATTAAGCAGCAGCGTGCCATTGTTGGCGAGGTTGCCGGTGAAGGTCCCCGTCGTGCCGCCATTGCCGATCTGGAAGCTGCCGTCGGACGCGGTCGCGAAGCTGCCGCCCTGCGTGCCGGTCAGCAGCAGCGTCGTGCCGCCGGCCACCGTGTTCAGGCCCGTGTTGGTCAGGCTGTTGGTACCGTCGAGCGTGACGGTGCCAGCGCCGGTGAACAGCACCCCGCCGGTCCCGGTCACCGTCGTCGCGCCGAAGGTCGAGCCCGCAGACGCCTGCGAGCTGCGCACGACCAGCGTGCCATTGTCGGCGATGCTCGGAACGACGAGGCCAGCAAAGCCCGCCCCGCCATTGGCGACCTCGAACGACGCGCCCGACGCGATCGTCGCCCGGTTGAACGCGCTCGCAGTCGCCGCAGCGGTCCAGTAACCGCTCGATACGGTCAGGCTGTCGAAGCCGGTGAACCGCGCCAGCGTCTGCGACGCGGTCGCAGCGTTCGACGTGCCCGCCAGCACCGCAGCGTCCACACCCCCACCGCCGGCAATCGCGCCGGTGACGTTCGAGCCCGTGCGCAAGGTCACCATGTCGTTCGACGCGCCAAGCTGAACCGCAACCGAACCCGTACCGCCGGTCAGCGTGCCCGAGTTGTCAAGCGACGTCGTGCCAAAGGCCAAAATCGCGGGGCCCGAGCCGCTGGAAATCGTTCCGAGGTTGACGAGGCTGTTGCTCGCCCCCGTCGTGTTGATGCCGGCCACAGCGCCCGTGATGCTCGCGCCGGTTCCGACTGTCACCGACACCGCGCCCGGCGGATCGATGAACAATCCCGTGCCGCTGGTTGAGGCAAGCGCGCCAGCGATGTTGGCGGTAACAGCACCGCCCGTTCCATTGGCGATCAGGCTGACCGCGTTGGAACCAGCGCCCGTCGCCGTCGCCGAACCGATCGTGGCGTTGATCGTGCCAGTGGTTGCTTCCGCATAGACGGCATCGCCTTCCTGCACCTGACCACCGACCGTAACAGTTGCGCCCGACGACATGGCCGAGCCGACATTCAGCACAACGCCCGTGCCACCCGTCACATCGACGGCCGCAAAGCCATTGCCGGCCGCCGTGGTGTTGGTAGCGTTGACTGTCGCAAGACCGGTCGAAGATGCCAGCACGCCAAAGCCATTGGCCGCCGTCGTCGTGCCGCTGGAGAGGTTCAGCGCGCCCTGGCTGGCAACCTGGATGCCGTAACCGCCGTTGCCGGCTGCCGAGGTCGTGCCCGCATTGACCGTCGCGCCGCCGGTCCCGGCATTGACGAAGATCGCCGCGCCGTTGACGCCCGCCGCATTGCTGTTCGACGCGGTGCCGCTGGTCAGGTTGACCGTGCCGCCCTGGCCGACGATCGCGTTCGGGCTGTTGGTGCCGGTCGCGGTCGCGGTGGTCGAGTTGATCGTGGTGACGCCGGTGGTGGCGCCGGTGAAAATACCGCGCTGATCCGCAGTCGCGCTTGCCGAAGTCACCGTCTGGTTGCCGCTCGTCGACTGGGCATGCACGCCGCGGCTGCCCGCACCCGTGGCCAGCGTGGTGCCCGAATTGACATTGATCGCACCCGAGTTGGTGACGATCCGGATCGACGTGTCGTTCGAACTGACGTTGGAGCTGGTGACATTGACCGCACCCGCGTCTGTGGTAGCGCGAATTCCGACCGAATTGGCGCCCGAAGCGGTAACGGCGTTGCTGGCGATCGTGACGGCACCATTGTCACCTTTGACGAGAATGCCATCGGCCGTTGTGCCGGTGGTTTTCACCGTGCCGCTATTGGTGATCGACAGCGCGGCCGTGCTTGCCGTCGGCGAGGGAGAATTGCCGAAGTCGGTGAGCGAGCGGCCGGCCTCAACCGCGATACCGCGGGCGTTGACGCCGGCCGTCGAAACGGTGCCGGCGCTCGACAGCGTGATCGCGCCGGTCTGGCTGAAGCCCTGGAGGCCGTCGGCGAAACGCGCGTTGGCGGCGCTGACAACGCCGGTCACATATCGGGTCGTGCCGACCGTGGTCACGTCGCCGGTGGTCGCGACGGTGATCGCCCCACTCGTCGAGTAGCCGAGGACGCCGTAGCCGCCGTTGCCCGTCGTGGAGACCGAACCGCTGTTGATGATGCCCGCGCCGCCGCCGACCGCCTGCATCTGGATACCGAAGCTATTGCCGGTTCCCGTAAGGGCAATGCTGCCGCTGTTGATTGTCGACGTCTGCGTCGGGGCTTGCGAAATGACCGAGATGCCGGCCCCCTGCAACGAGTTCACACCACCGGTCGCGACCGTCTGGGCGATGCTGCCGCTCGTGATCGTCGTCGCGGCATTGTTGTTGACGCTGATCGCGCCGGTGCCGGACGCCGTTCCGGTAATCGCCGTGCTGTTGATGGTAGCTGCGCCGCCACCAGTGCCGCCGTTTGCGGTTGCAGAGTAGCTGATCGCGGGCTGGCTCAGCGCGTTGATCTTGTTGCTGGTGATCGTTACCGCGCCGGTCGCGCCCGTACCCCCGTTGACCGTGATGCCGGCACTGTTGGCACCCGTCAGGTTGATATTGTCCGAGATGACGGCGGTTGTGCCCGTCCCCGCGTTGACGACAATTCCGATCTGGCCGGCGGTGGCACCCGAAATCGTCCCAGAATCGATGCTGCTCGCACCGGTACCCGCGTCGATCTGGATACCGGTCGCCGCACCGGTCAGGTTGACGGTCGCACTCTTGATCGTATTCGCGCCCGCCGCGCCACCGGTCTTCGCGTAAATGGCCTTGCCGCCCTGAGAAACCGTGACGGTTCCCGAGTCGATGTTGCTGCCGCCGCCCGCGAACGAGTTGACCTCGATGCCCGACTGGTTCTGGCCCGCGACGCTGACCGTGGTCGACTTGATCGTGGAGCCGCCCGCGCCCGCCTGAACGAAGATGCCCGCGCCGTTGATTGCGGCCGCGTTGGTGGTCGTGGCGGTGCCGGAGGTGATGTTGACCGTCGCGCCCTGTCCGACGATGGCATCGACGCCGCCGTTCGCGCCTGAATTCGCCGTCGCGGTGCCGCTAACGATTGTCGTGACGCCATTGGGCAGCGCAGCGCCGGTGCCGTCGCTCGTCGAGATGCCGCGCAGGCCGCCGCTCGCCGTCGTCGAGTTGATCGTGATGTTGCCGGTCGGCGTCGTCACGTTGATCGCCCGGTCGTTGGCGTTGGTATTCGCCGTCGTCGTGCCGGCATTGAGCGTGATATTGCCGTTGGTGCCTGCGATATTGATGCCGTTGGTGACGTTGGTGCCCGTCACGTTGACGGTGCCCGTCGTTACATCGATCGTGCCCGCAGTGGACACATTTGCGAATAAGGCCGACCCGTTCGGGGCGCTCGCAGCCTGCAAGTTGGCGAAGTTCAAAACGATGTTGCCCGTCGTCGTCCGGACATCGACGACCTGAGCATTGTCCGTCAGCGTATCCGTGCGAGTCGCCGAAAAATTGCCGCTGCCGTTGAATACGACCTTCTCGGCCGACGCCGGCGCGACTAGCGAGCAACCCAACGCCGTTCCGACGAGCAAGCCACGAACCGAGACAAGCGAACCGAAGCCGCGAACGCCACGCATACCAACAAACGCCATGAAACTGTCCTTATTGCCCCCTGTCTCCAAGGACAGGCGCGCACTGGCTAACCCACGGATTTTTCAAAAGCAAATGGCAAATTTCGTTGCGGACCCGGCTCGTTTTTCAGTCGAAATGACTGTTGCCCGTGACAAGCCCGCCCGTCTGTCTCAATAGGGACTGATGCAGACCTCATTTGTGATTCTCATCGTTCTCGGCGCGCTGGCGACGCTCGGCGCGCTGGTGCTCGGCGTCGTCAACATGGCGCGGGGCAAGGACCTGACCGGCGAACGGTCGAACAAGCTGATGAGCTACCGCGTGCTGTTCCAGTTCCTCACGATCATCTTCGTGATGATCCTGTTCCTGGTGCTCCGGAACAACTGATGGTCAAGCTCAACAAAATCTACACGCGGACCGGCGACGACGGCACGACGGGCCTCGTCGACGGTTCGCGGCGAGCGAAGAACGATTTGCGGATCGAGGCGTTCGGCACGGTCGATGAGGCCAATGGCGTGATTGGCCTGGCGCGGCTGACGACGTCGAGTGGTGCCGACGCGATGCTTGAGCGAATCCAGAACGACCTGTTCGACCTCGGTGCCGATCTTGCGACACCCGGCGAGATTGCCGGCGCGCTCCGGATCGTCCCGGCCCAGGTTGCACGGCTCGAAGCCGAGATCGATGCGATGAACAGCGACTTGCTGCCGCTCACCTCGTTCATCCTGCCGGGCGGCTCGGCTGCGTCTGCCTATCTGCACCTCGGGCGGACGGTTGTGCGCCGAGCCGAACGGCTGGCCGTTGCCGCACAGGCTGTCGAACCGCTCAATGCGGACGCGCTCGCCTATCTGAACCGGCTGTCCGATCACCTGTTCGTACTGGCGCGGGTGCTGAACGACAATGGCCGCGCCGACATCCTCTGGAAGCCCGGCGCCAATCGCTGATCACACGCAAATCCAGAACGAGACGTGAACAGATTGTCATTGCGGTGCAACCTGTCGCTGTCTAGGGTCGTTACGCCCATCGGCTTCGGAGGGTGGATTGGCGACGGTTGCACATAAGGACATGACGTTGCTCGACCGGCTGCGCGCCGTTCGGGCGCTGAGCGTCGCACTTGCCGCGCCGCTTTCGGACGCCGATGCGAGCGCCCAGTCGATGCCCGACGCCTCGCCCGCCAAATGGCATCTGGCGCATACGACATGGTTTTTCGAAACCTTCTTGCTGCGCGATCACGCGCCTGGATATCAGCCGTTTAATCCGCGCTTCGGCTATCTGTTCAACAGCTATTATGAGGCAGAAGGGCCGCGCCACGCCCGGCCGCAGCGGGGGCTGCTGACCCGCCCCGATCTGAAAACCGTGCTTGTGTGGCGTAACCATGTCGATGCGGCGCTCGAAGATCATTGGGATGCCCTTCCCGAGGCGGCGCGCAGTCTTGTCGAACTCGGGCTCAATCATGAGCAACAGCATCAGGAACTGCTGCTGACCGACATATTGCACCTGTTCGCGCAGAATCCGCTCGCGCCCGCGATGTGGGATGGCGTGTTGCGTGCCGCCGAAGCGTCACCCCTCAGCTGGACCAGCCACGCAGGTGGTATCGTTCGCGTGGGCCATGACGGCAACGGCTTCGCGTTCGACTGCGAAGGCCCCGCGCATGAGGTGCTGCTGCGGCCGTACCGGCTGGCCAGCCGCTGCGTGACCAATGCCGAATGGGCGGAGTTCGTCGCCGATGGCGGCTACACGACGGCATCGCTATGGCTGTCCGAAGGCTGGGATTGGGTCCGGCGCGAGGGCATCGCAGCACCGCTCTACTGGCGCGGCGACGCCACATTCACGCTGGCTGGCGAGCAACTGCGCGACCCCAACGCCCCGGTCGCGCACATCAGCTATTTCGAGGCGGACGCCTTCGCCGCTTGGGCGGGCGCGCGATTGCCAACCGAGTTCGAATGGGAAGCGGCCGCCTCGGACACCGACGCGTCTGGCGGCAACCAACTGGACACCGCAGGTCCGGCCGCACCGCGCGGATCCGCATCGATGTTCGGCGATGTCTGGCAATGGACCGCCAGCGCTTTCCTTCCCTATCCGGGATTCAAGGCCGCGCCCGGCGCGGTCGGCGAATACAATGGCAAGTTCATGTGCGGTCAGTTCGTGCTGCGGGGGGGCAGTTGCGCGACGCCGCGGGGGCATATGCGCGCCAGCTATCGCAACTTCTTTCCGCCGCATGCCCGCTGGCAGTTCAGCGGCCTGCGCCTCGCCAAGGATGCGACATGAGCGAAACCACAACCCTGATCGACAGTGACTTCGCGCGTGCCGTCAGGACAGGACTCGCCCAGCCGCAGAAGGTCATCCCCGCGCGCTATTTCTACGACCAGCGCGGATCGGAGTTATTCGAAGAAATTACGGCTCTCCCCGAATATTATCCGACGCGGACTGAGGTCGGATTGCTCGAAGACCATGGCGCGACCATCGCGCGGATGACGGGGACGGGCCGCGTCGTCGTCGAGTTCGGATCGGGATCGTCGGTCAAAACGCCGCTACTGCTCCGCCACGTCCGCGCGAGCGCCTACGTGCCCGTGGATATATCGGCGGACTTCCTGACGGCGAGTTCAGCTGACCTCGCCGCCGCGCACCCCGGTCTCGATGTGCGGCCTCTCGCGGGCGACTTCACCCACCCGCTCGCACTGCCCGCCGATTTGGCGGACCGGCCGATGCTTGGCTTCTTTCCGGGCTCGACGATCGGCAATATGGCACCCGCCGCGGCGGTCGACCTGCTGCGCGCGTTTCGCGAAACGCTCGGCGCCGAGTCCCGGCTCGTGATCGGCATCGACCTCAAGAAAAACCCGCGCCTGCTCGAAGCCGCCTATGACGACAGCGCGGGCGTTACGGCGGCGTTCAACCTGAACCTGCTCCACCGCATCAATCGCGAACTCGACGGTGATATCGATATCGCAGCATTTGAGCACCGCGCCGACTGGAACGCCGTGCTCGGCCGCATCGAAATGCACCTGGTGGCGACCCGCGACCTGTCCTTCCATGCTGCGGGGCGTCGTTGGACAATGGCGGCGAGCGAAACGATCCACAGCGAAAACAGCCACAAATATACGCTCGAAGAGGCGCGCTTGCTCGCCCGCGCCAGCGGTTGGGAGCCGGTCGCGGCTTGGACGGACACGCAGTCGCTGTTTTCAGTGCATGTGTGGACCGCTGCCAGCGAGGTAAGGGAGCCCTAGCCTGCGCTTCGCGGGATGCCGACCTGGGTCGGCATCCCGCGAACGTAGCAGCTACTGCTTCGGTGCGATGACCATCAGCATCTGACGGCCTTCCATCTTCGGATATTGCTCGACCTTGGCGGTCTCGGCCATGTCGGCCTGGACGCGCTGCATGAGCACCATGCCGAGCTGACCCTGCGAGATTTCGCGACCGCGGAAGCGCAGGGTGACCTTCACCTTGTCGCCCTCGTCGATGAAGCGGTGCATCGCCTTCATCTTGGTCTGATAATCATGATCGTCGATGTTCGGACGCATTTTGATCTCTTTGATCTCCTGCGTCTTCTGCGACTTGCGCGCGACGGCGGCCTTTTTCTGGGCCTCATATTTGAACTTGCCGACGTCGAGGAATTTGCACACCGGCGGATCGGCGTTCGGCGACACCTCGACGAGGTCTAGTCCGACCTCGGCTGCCTGCTCGATCGCTTCCTTGGTGTAGAGGACGCCGAGATTCTCGCCGTTTTCGTCGATGACTCGCACCTTCGGCACGGTGATGTGCTCGTTGAAGCGCGGTCCGGAAAGCGGCGGCGGCGGCGCCATGCCGCGGCGCATGAAGGGTGGTGGTATGGTCGAAACTCCTGTTGTGGGCCCGAAAGCACTGCGCGCTATGTAATGCGGATCGCGCGGCAACGAAAGGCCGCTGCCGCGAATCTCCGCCGCTGTTGCGCGAACGCTATGCGGCGAGGTCCGGCGGCAGCGCTTCCGATGCCAGCTGCGCGACCAGATCGGCGAGTTTCACCACCTGCTGACCCTCGCTGCCGAGCCGCCGCACCGCGACGGTCCCTTCCTCGGCTTCGCGCTTGCCGACGACCAGCAGCGCCGGGACCTTGGCGAGGCTGTGTTCGCGCACCTTGTAGTTGATCTTCTCGTTGCGCGTGTCGGACTCGGCGCGGATCCCGGCCTTGGTCAGCGCTGCAACCACCTCTGCCGCATATTCGTCGGCGTCCGAGACAATCGTCGCGACGACGGCCTGTACCGGTGCAAGCCAGAGCGGGAAGCGGCCGGCATGATGCTCGATCAGGATGCCGATGAACCGCTCGAACGACCCGAGGATCGCGCGGTGCAGCATGATCGGCCGATGCTTCGCGCCGTCTTCGCCGATGTAGGTTGCATCGAGCCGTTCGGGCAGCACCGTATCGGTCTGAATCGTTCCGACCTGCCACGTCCGGCCGATCGCGTCGGTCAGGTGGAATTCGAGCTTCGGTGCGTAGAAAGCGCCTTCACCCGGCAATTCTTCCCAGCCGAACTCGGCCGTGTCGCGACCCGTCGCCTTGACCGCATCGCGCAGCGACTGTTCGGACCAGTCCCACATCTCGTCGGTGCCGAAACGCTTCTCAGGCCGCAGCGCGAGCTTGATCGCATAGTTTGGAAAACCGAGGTCCTTGTAGATCGTATCGAGCAGGTCGCAGAACGCCCCTACCTCCTCGACGAGCTGGTCGGCGCGGCAGAAGATATGCGCGTCGTCCTGTGTGAACTGGCGGACGCGCATGAGGCCGTGCAGCGCGCCATGCGGCTCGTTGCGGTGGCAGCAGCCGAATTCGGCCATGCGGATCGGCAGTTCGCGGTAGCTGGTAATGCCCTGCCGGAAGATCAGCACATGCGCGGGGCAGTTCATCGGCTTCAGCGCCATGAGGTCGGCTTTGCCAGACAGGATCGGTGCATCATCATCGACCCCGGGAATTTCGTCGGGGATGACGAACATATTCTCGCGATATTTGCCCCAGTGACCCGACTGCTCCCACTGGCGCGCGTCCATGATCTGCGGCGTCTTCACTTCGACATAGCCCGCCGCATCGAGCCGGCGGCGCATATAGGCCTCGAGCTGCCGCCACAGCAGATAGCCCTTCGGATGCCAGAACACCGAGCCATGCGCCTCCTGTTGGAGGTGGAACAGGTCCATCTCGACCGCGAGCTTGCGATGGTCGCGTTTGGCCGCTTCCTTGAGCCGCACCAGATGCGCGTCGAGCTGTTTCTTGTTGAGCCAGCCGGTCCCATAGATGCGCGACAGCATCGCGTTGCTTTGATCACCGCGCCAATAGGCGCCCGACACGCGCGTCAGCTTGAACGCGGCGGGGTCGAGCTTGCCTGTCGAGGGCAGATGCGGGCCGCGGCACATGTCGAGCCACTCGCCGGCGCGGTAGATGGTCAGCGCTTCGCCTTCAGGCAGTTCGGCGGCCCATTCGGCCTTGAAGGTCTCGCCATGCGCCTTGAAGTGGCTGATGAGCTGGTCGCGCGTCCATTCCTCGCGCACGAGCTTCTCGTCGCGCGCGATGATCTTGCGCATCTCGGCTTCGATGGCGGGAAGGTCGTCCTCGGTGAACTGCCGATCCTTCGGCGCGAAGTCATAATAGAAGCCGTCGTCGGTCGCCGGGCCGAAGGTGATCTGCGTGCCCGGGAACAGCGACTGCACCGCCTCGGCAAGCACATGCGCATAGTCGTGCCGCGCCAGTTCGAGCGCCGCTGCCTCGTCCTTCGCCGTGATCAACGCCAGCGTCGCGTCACGCTCGATGGCCCGCTCCAGATCGACGATCTCGCCGTCGACCTTCGCGGCAATCGCCGCCTTCGCCAGCCCCGGCCCGATGCTGCGCGCCACGTCGCCGCCGGTGGTTCCGCGCGGCAATTCGCGCGTCGAACCGTCGGGAAGCGTGATGCGGATCATGTCGGGCACTTCAAATTCCTGCCTAAGCTTGAGGGCGCGCACCCTATGGCCGAGCAACCGCCTGTCAAGCAAGCAACCCGTCGCGTTCCCATGGGCGAACCGCCACCTGAGCTGCTACAGAGTTCGTGTGAGCGACCACCAGACATTGACCCGCGACGGCACCCGCCTCGCCTATCGCCACCGTCCCGGCAGCACGCCAACCGTTGTGTTCCTCCCGGGCTATATGTCCGACATGACGGGCAGCAAGGCCGAGGCGCTTGACGCGTGGGCGGTCGCGCGCGGGCAGACCTATCTGCGGCTCGACTATTCGGGATGCGGCGCGAGCGGGGGCAGGTTCGAGGATGGCACGCTCGATGGCTGGCGCGACGATGCGCTGGAAGTCATCCGGCATATCTCGAACGGACCGGTCGTGCTGGTCGGCTCCTCGATGGGCGGGTGGATCGCTTTGCTCGCCGCGCAGGCGCTCGGCGCGCGCTGCGCCGCGCTGGTCGGGATCGCCGCCGCGCCGGACTTCACTGAATGGGGCACCAGTGACGCCGACCGGGCGCGGTTCGAGGCCGGGGAGACGATCTACGAACCCTCCGCCTATGCCGACACGCCCTATCTCACCACTGCGAAATTCTGGCGGTCGGGGCAGGCCAATCTGCTGCTCGGGGGACCGATCCCGTTCGACGGGCCAGTCCGGCTGTTACAGGGCCAGCGCGATCCCGACGTACCTTGGAAGACCGCGCTCGAGATCGCCGACCGGCTCAGTTCATCCGAGGTGCAGGTGATGCTGATAAAGGATGGCGACCACCGGCTGTCGCGGCCGCAGGATCTAGCCCTGCTGACGGCGACGCTCGACGCCCTGCTGGAGACGCTGTGATCCGATTGTTTGCGCTATCCCTGCTGCTCGCGGCGCCGGCCGGGGCGACGACCTATGAGCAGTGCCTCGCCGAAGCCAAGGCAGCCCCGGCCAAGGCGATCGAAACGGCGACGGCGTGGCGCCTCGCGGGCGGCGGTATCCCCGCGCGCCACTGTCTCGGCATCGCCTATGTCGCCGTCGGCAAATATGCGCAGGGCGCGCTCGCCTTCGAGCAGGGCGCGCAGGCAGCGGAGCAGGCGAAAAGCCCGATCGCCGGCGATCTGTGGAGCCAGGCCGGCAACGCCGCGATGCTGGGCGGCGACCCGGAAAAGGCGCTCGAATATCTGAATGCCGCGCTCGCCGCTGGTGGCAACGGCCCCCGGCTCGGCGAAGTGCTCATCGACCGAGCCCGCGCCTCGGCCGACCTCGGCAAACTCGCCGAGGCGAAGGACGATCTCGACAAGGCCGTCAAACTGGTGCCAGCCGATCCCGACGGCTGGCTGCTTCGCGCGACTCTGGCGCGAAAGGACGGGCGCTTCGGCGATGCGCAGCGCGACATCGACGCCGCGCTGAAACTGGCTCCGTCAGATGCCGACATATTGCTGGAGGCCGGCAACCTCGCGGGCATTCAGGGCGATACCGACACCGCCAAGGCGCGGTGGGAAGCCGCTGTCAAAGCCGAACCGGCCTCGGATGCCGGCAAGGCGGCGGCGAAGGCGCTCGCCGCCAACGTGCTCTGATTATTTGGCGGCGGACGCGAGCGGTGTGAACGCGCCCAGCGTGCAGCCGCCATATTGGAAGCCGCTGCCGCGCTCGAACAGATTGACGATCTCGCCGCGGCACAGCTGATCCTGGCTCGAACTATGCGTGTAGCCGACGTCGCCGCGCGCCCAGGCCGGGCAGCTGACCGGCAGGTCGTTGCGATAGGTCTGACCGCCGCGCGATACGAACAGCACCGTCCGCTCGTTGACGGGCTTCACCGTGTCGATCTGGCGTTGCCGCAGGCAGGACAGCGCAGGCCCCGACGCCGGCGCATCAAAGGCAGCGGGCGCAGCGGCGGTCAGCAGCAGCAAGGCGGGCAGAATGAGCTTGGACATGGAACACCTCCGTGGAACGCGAGCATAGCAGAAAACGCGTCACGTCGCGCGAGTGACGCACGGCCCGGCCCCAAAACGGAAAAAGGGCGGCGCCTGCCCCCAGACGCCGCCCCTTTGTACGCGAGTGCCCGAAGGCCAGTCGCATATCCGCTATGGTCACCCCACCCGAACGGATACAAAGGTTAACGCAAGAACAATGCCAACCGGAAAAACCGTTTGATTTCAACGATCGTTTCGGAATCGCATTAACCAACTGTAAAGAATTCCGACACTCAGCCGCGAAAATTGTCCTTCGCTGACCGTCGAACGGCCAGTTCGTCGGGCGTTGCAGCGCGCAGGAAGGGGTTGGTCGCGCGTTCCGCTGCGAGTGTTGTCGGCACGGTTGCCTCACCCGCCGCACGCAGGCGCTGGACGTCCGCCATGCGCGCGACCAGGGCCGCATTGTCGGGCTCGACGGTCAGTGCGAAGCGGCCGTTCGCTTCGGTATATTCATGCGCGCAATAGACCTGCGTGTCGCCCGGCAGCCCGGCAAATTTGCCGAGCGAGTCGAACATCTGGGCCGGGGTGCCTTCGAACAGCCGCCCGCAGCCCATTGCGAACAGCGTGTCGCCGCAGAACAGCGCGCCCGCGTCCTCGAACGCATAGGCGTTGTGGCCCGCCGTATGCCCCGGCACGTCGATGACGCGGCCGATGCTCACGCCGATGCGGACCTCGTCGCCTTCGCTGACCGCGCGGCCGATCTCGGGAATCTTCAATGCCTCACCGGCCGGTCCGGTCACGAACGCGCCGGTCACCGCGACAATCGCCGCATTGCCACCGACATGATCGGGGTGCCAGTGCGTGTTGAGAATCTGGGTGATTTTCCAGCCCCGGCGCTCGGCTTCGGCGAGGACGGGCTCGGCCACGGCTGGATCGACGACGGCGGTTTCGCCCGAAGCCGCGTCATGCGCCAGCCAGACATAATTGTCGCTGAGGACGGGGATGCGGACGATTTCCAAGCCCATCACCAGCTCCCGACATTGGGCATCGACAGCCAGGGCTCGGCGGGCGTCAGCGCAGGCCCCGCCTGCAGCAATTCGACCGAAATGCCGTCCGGGGATTTTACGAATGCCATGTGGCCATCGCGCGGCGGCCGGTTGATCGTCACGCCGCCGTCCATGAGCCGCTGACAGGCGGCATAGATGTCGTCGACCGCATAAGCGAGATGGCCGAAATTGCGGCCGCCGGTGTAGCCGCCTTCGCCCCAATTATGGGTCAGCTCGACTTGCGCGTCCTCGTCGCCGGGGGCGGCGAGGAAGATCAGCGTGAATTTGCCTGCTTCATTGTCGAAGCGCCGCAGTTCCTTGAGCCCGAGCAGCTCGAAAAAGCGCAGCGTGGCATCGACGTCGGACACGCGGATCATCGTGTGCAGATATTTCATCGGGCCGGGGCCTTTCCTTGCGGCGGCGTTACGCCGGAAACACCCGGAGCCGCTTTGGGGCGAGTATAGCCGCTCCGCCGGTACTCGCCCATGCCGGCAGATGATCGACCGTGACCTCGATCGCGACGCCATCCGCAGTCTCGGCCTCGATCGCCGCCTGCGCACCGGCATGGGACAGCCTCCGCAGCGTGACGGGAATGCCATCGCCTGATTGGACGACGTCGAATTCATGCGGCCGCACGAACGCGACCGCTGCGCCCGGCCGCACATCGCCTTCGGTCGGGGCGGTCAGCAACTGTCCGGCGATCCGCACCCCGCCCTCATTGACCACCGCATCGAAGCGATTGGCATCGCCGAGGAAGTCGCAGACGAAGGCGCTCGCCGGATGATCGTAGACGCGCGCCGGGGTATCGATCTGCTCGATGACACCGTGGTTCATCACGACGACACGGTCGGCGAGGTCGAGCGCCTCCTCCTGATCATGCGTCACGAACACGCTGGTCAGGCCCATTTCGGCATGGATGCGCTTGAGCCAGCGGCGCAGGTCCTTGCGGACCTTGGCGTCCAAGGCACCGAACGGCTCGTCGAGCAGCAGGATGCGCGGATTGACCGCGAGCGCCCGCGCGAGCGCGACGCGCTGCCGCTGCCCGCCCGACAGTTGCGACGGGTAGCGCGGCCCCAGATGCGCGAGTTGGACGAGGTTGAGCAGTTCGGCGACGCGCGCATCGATCCGGTCCTGCGGCCAGCGCTCGCGACGCGGCTTCACCGACAGCCCGAAGGCGATATTCTGCGCAACCGTCATGTGCCGGAACAGCGCATAATGCTGGAACACGAAGCCGACCGCGCGCTTCGCTGGCGTCCGGTCCGACACATCGACACCGTCGAAGGTGACGATCCCCGCATCGGGCGCTTCGAGCCCGGCCATGATCCGTAGCAGCGTCGTCTTGCCCGACCCCGACGGCCCGAGCAGCGCGAGGAACTCGCCCGGCTCGGCGCGCAGCGACACATTGTCGAGCGCGGTGAAGCTGCCGAAGCGCTTGCTGATATTTGCGACTGCGACTGTCATCAGTGACCCGATCCGGCGATATCGTCGCGGAAGCGCCATTCGAGCAGCGCCTTTACCACCAGCGTCACGAGCGCAAGCCCGGCGAGCAGCGAAGCGACCGCAAAGGCGGCGACGAAATTATATTCATTGTACAGAATCTCGACATGCAGCGGCATGGTGTTGGTCTCGCCCCGGATATGCCCCGAGACAACGCTGACCGCACCGAATTCGCCCATCGCCCGGGCATTGCATAGCAGCACACCGTACAGCAGCCCCCAGCGGATATTGGGCAGCGTCACATGCCAGAAGGTCTGCCAGCCCGACGCACCGAGCGACAGCGCCGCCTCCTCATCCTCCTTGCCCTGTTCGGTCATCAGCGGGATGAGCTCGCGCGCGACGAAGGGGAAGGTCACGAACACCGTCGCCAGCACGATGCCGGGCACCGCGAACACGATACGGATGTCATGCGCCTGCAGCCACGGCCCGAACCAGCCCTGCGCGCCGAACAGCAGCACATAGATCAGGCCCGATACGACCGGCGACACGGAGAAGGGCAGGTCGATGAGCGTGATGAGCAGGCTTTTGCCGGCGAAGTCGAACTTGGCGATGCACCAGGACGCGGCAATGCCGAACACCACATTGAGCGGGACGGCAATCGCCGCCACCGTGAGCGTCAGCCGCATGGCCGAAATCGCGTCGGGCTCGACGACCGCGGCCAGATAGGCACTCCAGCCCTGCCGCAACGCCTCGGCGAAGACCGACACGAGCGGCAGAAGCAGCGCAACCGACAGGAAGGCGAGCGCCGCGCCGATCAGCAGCACACGCACCCACGGCGCTTCGACAGTCGCGACCCGCATCAGCCGCCGCTCCTGCGCCGGACCCAGCCCTGGAGCAGGTTGATCGCGAGCAGCAGCACGAAGGACGCGAGCAACAGCACCGCCGCAATCGACGTCGCACCGGCATAATTATATTGTTCGAGCTGGGTAATGATCAGCAGCGGCGCGATCTCCGATTTGTAGGGCATGTTGCCCGCGATGAAGATCACCGAGCCATATTCTCCGACGCCGCGCGCGAAGGCGAGCGCGAAGCCCGTCGTCAGCGCGGGCAGGATCGACGGCAGGATCACGCGGCGGAAGGTCTGCCACCGGGTCGCGCCGAGGCTGGCGGCGGCTTCCTCCACCTCATGGCCGAGGTCGGCGAGGACGGGCTCGACGGTGCGGACCACGAAGGGCAGGCCGATGAACAGCAGCGCGATGGTGATGCCGGCCGGGGTGAAGGCGATCTTGATGCCATGCGGCTCGAGCAGCGATCCCACCCAGCCGTTCGACGCATAGAGCGCGGTCAAGGCGATGCCCGCGACCGCAGTTGGCAGCGCGAACGGCAGGTCGACCAGCGCATCGACGACCTTCTTGCCGGGAAACTCATAGCGCACCAGCACCCAGGCGACGAGCAGCCCGAACAGCGCATTGATCGCCGCTGCCACGAAGGAAGTGCCGAAACTCAGCCGGTACGCCGCCAGTGCGCGATCGGAAAAGGCGACCGCCGCGAACCCGTCGACGCTCAGGCCGGCCGACTTCACGAATACCGCCGACAGCGGCAGCAGCACGATCAGGCCGAGATAGAGCAGGGTGAATCCGAGCGTGAGCCCGAAACCCGGCACGATCGACGGCTCGCGAAGACGAAGGGCCGAACTCATCGGCCGGTTCCTAACAGGTCAGTGCGAGCCATGCGATTCAGGAAAACTATGCCGGGGCCAAGCCGGGCCCGGCACGCGAGCGCGCCTGCAGCTCAGCCGGGCGGCACGGGGGGCGGCCCGAACAGCGCATTGACCTCGGCGCGGAGCTTGGCAACGCGGCGGTGCCGCTCGCACAGCGCCGGTGTTCCGGTCTGCGCAGTCAGGTCGTCGAGCAGCGTCTGCCCGAACCGCCAGTCGCCGAGATCGGAGGCGGCATTGATGTGTCCGGCCTCGCCGGCATCGACAAAGCCGCTGCTCCAATATTCGGCGAAGGCGCGCGCCCGCCCCAGCGTGGCATAAGGGTCGTTGCGGCTGCCGACGACCGTCGAGGCGAAGGGCAGCGGTGCGGGACGCAGCGGCCCGAACCGCGCGACGGCGGGAAGCGCATCCGGCCGCTCGGGATCGCAGGGCGCGACGAGCAGCGCGGCGCGGACGCGGCCGTCGAGCCCGAAGCGCTCGCCCCACTGCACCGCCGCCCAGCAGCCGAGGCTGTGCGCAACGAGCAGCACCGGCTCGCCGGCCCGGCAGATTTCCCGGTGCAGCGTCGCCACCCATTCCTCGGGGTCGGGGTCTACCCAATCACGCTGTTCGACCCGGAAACAGGCGTCGCGTGTCTGCTCCCAGATCGTCTGCCAATGCGCCGGCCCCGAACTGTTGAGGCCGGGCACTGTCAGTATGGCCGGTGCGGTTGACTTGGCATTCGCTTGATCTGACATCGGACGTCTCCACCAATGCCCCCAGATCGACCAGACGGGATGCGGCCCCGCCCCCTTTTCCCAAATTTCGCTAGAATCGAACCTTCACGGTCCCGCCAAAGGTCCGCGGATCGCCCGGCTGGCCGGCGATCAGGCCGACATTGCTCGGTGCGACCTGCAGCAGTTCGAAATATTGGGTGTCGAAGGCGTTGCGGACCCAGCCGAAAATGTCGATCCCGCCCTCGGTCCGGAAGCCGGCCCGGAAGTTGGTGATCGCATAGCCGTCGACATAGGTGTAGGCGGACGGCGACGGGTTCGACGAGAAGTTCGACCGGTAATTGCCGTCGACGCCGACATAAACCTGCCCCTCTTTCGCGAGCAGCGTGACCGGCGCATTGACTTCGGCGCCATAGGACAGCGCCAATTTCGAGACGCCCGGCAGGCGCTGTCCCGAAATATCGCAATTGGCGGGGCTGAAGCCGCCTGTGGTTCCCGGCGCACTCGCCGGATTCGCGGCGCTGGCGGTGGTGCCGCCCGACAGCTCCGGCGGGCAGGGCGCATCGACGAAGCGCTTATATTTAGCGTCCGTGTAGGCACCGTTCGCATAAGCGGTGAAGCGCTCGCTCGGCCGCACCGAGAAGTCCGCCTCGAGGCCCTGCGAGCGCACCTTGCCCGCATTGGCGAGATAGCCGCGCAGCACGCCAAGCTGGCCGTTGGTCACCGTCGCCTGATAGTTCCGGATGTCGGTGCGGAAGGCGGTCAGGTTGAGCGTCGCCTTCCGGTCCCAGAATTGAGTCTTGATGCCGGCCTCGAAATGATTGACCGACTCGGGCTTGACCGTGCCTGCGCTGGTAATCGGCTGATTGCTGGCGTCGAGCGGCAGGCCGTTCTGGTTGATGCCGATCGTCTTGAAGCTCTTCGCATAGGTCGCATAGGCGAGCACGTCGGGCGCGAGCTTGTAGTTCAGATTGAGATCGTAGCTGAAATTCCAGTCGCTGACCGACGGCGCGCTGAGCTGCGGCTGGTATATCCCGCATTGCGCGGTCAGCACGGCGTTACCGGTTGTCGCAGCAGGTGCGCAGCTGGTGATCACCGTCCCGGCACCCGTCGTCACGACCCGCTGATAGAAGCCGCTCTTCTTGTCATAGTTGATACGTGCGCCAGGCTGGATCGTCAGCGCGTCGGTGACCTTCCAGCTGACCTGGCCGAACAGCGCGGCGCTGTCGCTCTTCAGATATTGGGTGTTCCGCGCCGTCAGGCCGGCGAGCGTCGCGGGAATATTCGCGACATTGGTCGGGGATGCCGACGGCGAGAGATTCCACTTGCTCGCATTGATGCCCTGCTGCTCAAGGCCCTGCGTGTCGATTCGCTGGTTGAAGCTGAACGCGCCGAGCACGAAGTCGACCGTCTCGCCCGAATAATTGTAGCGGAATTCCTGCGAATATTGATCCTGCTGCGACGGGTTGTTCGACGCGGAGACGATCGACAGGCCGGTGAAGTCGCGGTCGTTCTCCGGCTTCCAGTCCCAGAAGCGCCATGCCGTAACCGACGTGAGTGTACCCGGGCCAAGGTCCCAGACCGCTTTGAGCGACACGCCGCCGATCTTGTTGCCGGCGTTGAGCGGCGCATCGATGTCCGTCAGGCGGTCGAATGGATTGCGGCTCACGACCGTATAGCCCTGCGCCGCAGCGAGCGCGTCATACTGACGGTTGAGCGCCCGCTGGGTCCGACCGACGCGCACGAACACCGTGCCGCAGCATTCGGGCTGCTGCTCGCTATAGTCGCCCGCCAGCGTGATCCGGAGATCGTCGTTCGGCTTGAACAGCAGCTGGCCGCGAATGCCGAGATTGTCCTGCTCGTTGATGTAGCGATTGCTGGTGACGTTGAAGATCGTCCCGCGCCGGCTGGTCGTCGCGACCGCAATGCGCGCCGCCACCTTGTCCGACAGCGGCCCCGACACCGCCGCCTTGGCCTGCTTGTATTCGAGATTGCCGAAGGTGACCTCGGCGCGGCCTTCGAAGTCGAAGGTCGGCTGGTTGGTCGTGATGTTGATCGCGCCGGCGGTGGTGTTCTTGCCGTAGAGCGTGCCCTGCGGTCCGCGCAGCACCTCGACCCGCTCGACATCGAGAAAGTCGAAGGTCGCCGCCGCGACGCGGGAATTGTAGACATCGTCGACATAGATGCCGACGCCCTGCTCGAAGCCGTCGCTGGTCAGCCCGAACGGTACGCCCAGGCCCCGGATGTTGACGGCGGTGTTGCGCGGGTTCGACGAATAGACCTGCAAGGTCGGGGCAAGCTGCTGCAGCTTCACGATGTTGAAATTGCCGGTCGCCTCGATGCTGTCCGATGTGACGACCGAGATTGCCAGCGGCACCTGCTGCGCGGTTTCCTGGCGGCGGCGCGCAGTCACGATGATGTCGCCGCTGTCGCTGTCCCCCGCCGCCTCGGCAGCAGCGACCTGCACCGGGGCCGGAGCCGTTTCAGCCCAAACCGGCGCGGCCGAAGCCAGCAACAATGCAGACACACCTCTCCTGATCGGCTGCAAATGCATATCCGTTCTCCGTTCCTAAATCTGGGTTGGGGCAGGCCGCGCGGCTAGCGCTTGGCCTCGCTGAAAATCTGGTCGAACAGGCCGCCGTCGTTGAAATGCGCTGCCTGCGCCTTCTGCCAGCCGCCGAAATTGCGATCGATGGTGAACAGCGTCACCTTGGGGAATTTCGACCGGTAGCGGTCGATGACGCTGGCCAGTCGCGGCCGGTAATAGTTGCGCGCGATGATCTCCTGACCCTCGGGCGTGTAGAGAAACCGCAGATAGGCCTCGGCCACTTTGCGCGTGCCGTGCTTGTCGACATTCTTGTCCACAAGCGCGACGGGCGGCTCCGCGAGGATCGACACCGAGGGGATCACGATGTCGAACTTGCCGACGCCGAGCTCCTTGACCGCAAGAAACGCCTCATTCTCCCAGGCGAGCAGCACATCGCCCTGCCCACGCTGCACGAAGGTCGTCGTCGAACCCCGCGCGCCCGAATCGAGCACCGGCACATTGCGGTACAGCTTGGTCACAAAGTCCTTTGCCGCCGCCTCGGTCCCATATTTCTTCTTGGCGAAGCCCCAGGCCGCGAGATAATTCCAGCGTGCGCCGCCCGATGTCTTGGGATTGGGCGTGATCACCGAAACGCCCGGCTTCACCAGATCGTCCCAATCGTTGATCTTCTTGGGATTGCCGTGGCGGACGAGGAACACGATCGTCGAATAATAGGGCGTCGAATTCTGCGGCAGCCGCGTTTGCCAGTTGGCCGGCAGCAGCTTGGCGCGCGCCGCAATTTCGTCGATGTCATAGGCGAGGCCAAGCGTCACCACATCGGCCTCAAGGCCATCGATGACCGCCCGGGCCTGTTTGGCAGCGCCACCGTGGCTCTGGCGGATCGTCACGGTCTGGCCGGTCTCCGCCTTCCACTTCTTCACGAAGGCCGCGTTCACATCCTCATAGAGTTCGCGGGTCGGGTCGTAGCTCACGTTCAATAGCGAGATCTCGGCCGGCTGTGCGCGCACTGGCATCGCCGCCGAAAGCGCCATCAGGGCTGCGATGATCAACCTGCTTTGCATGGCGTCTCCCGAATCCCTCCAACGTCCTCAACGTGCCAGCAAGTAAATACCCTACCGCAACGATAGACAAACAAGAATTGGACCCGGTATCCTAAAGCCCCGCTATCGCTTGCTCGGTCCGCGCAGCATCCGCCAAGCTGAAACCGTCGAGCGTGCGCGCGGTTGCCTCGCGGACTTCGATCATCGCATGGCGGATCGCACAGCGCGCCTCATCGACACAATCGCCGCAGGGCGCATAGGCACTCGCGCTCGCGCAGGGGACCAGCGCCAGCGGTCCTTCGAGGAGCCGGACGATCTCGCCGAAGGATATGTCCGACGCCGGCCGCGCGAGACGGTAGCCGCCGTTGCGCCCGCGCAGGCTCGACACCATCCCCGCCGACTTCAGGTCGAGCAGAATCAATTCGAGAAACTTGCGGGGGACATTCTGTGTGTCGGCGATCTCGCCCGTCTGTACCGGCGGACCGTCGCTGCGCGCGGCGAGCATGATGAGCGAGCGGAGCGCATAGCGGGTACGTTGCAGGAGCATCATCACGGCATAGCCGATTGCACCAAAGCGGCAAGCGCTCCGCCTAGCGGTCAGACCGGGCAAGTCTGTTGAGGACCGCCTTCAGATCGGGGAAGGGACGGAATTCAGCCAGCAGTTGCGGGGTTCTAGTACGCCAACACTACCGAGCGTCTTTTGTTGTCGGACATTTGTCCGGACAAATTGTTGCGCGCGTTGCGCCAATCGGCGATATCTGACGCCGTCTGCCTGGGGGGACAGCGATGAGCATTTCCGAACTCGACGTGCTGCGGTGGCTGCACATCCTCTGCATGGTCTATTGGCTGGGCGGCGAATGGGGCGTGTTCCAGACCTCCTACAATGTGGTCAATCCCAAGCTGTCGCTCGAGGAACGGCGACGCCATATGGAAACCGCCTACCGCATCGATATCCTCGCCCGCACCGGCATCCTGATGCTGTTGCCACTCGGCCTGCATATGGGCAACCTTTACGGTCTGCAGCCTTACGGCGGTCACTGGCTGACGCTGATCTGGGGTACGATGGTCGCCTGGCTCGCCCTGACGTGGACCGCGTTCTTCAAGCGGGAAACCGATGCCGGGATCCGGTTGACCAAGATCGACGAGGCGCTGCGCTACCTGCTCATCCCGAGCCTGATGATCGTCGCCGTATCGTCTTGGCTCGGCCACGGACCGCTGCTCGTGAGCGAGGGCAGCTATTGGTATGCCGCAAAGATGTTTCTCTACGCCTTCACCCTAGTGATCGGCCTGGGCCTCCGCTTCATCATGCGTGCCTGGACCGTGCGGTTCCGCCGCCTCGCAGCGGGCCCGGATGCCGCCGAAGAGGCCGCACTGGCGCGCGAGATCGGCTATGGCCGCGCGCTCGCCTATCTCTATTGGATCACCATCGCCGGCATCTGCTTCCTCGGCGCGACCAAGCCGTTTTGACCGGCAGTTCAAGCCTGACAAGAAATGGAATGGTGGCCCCGAGAGGATTCGAACCTCCGGCCTGCGGTTTAGGAAACCGTCGCTCTATCCGGCTGAGCTACGGGGCCATCGTTCCAGCCATTTAGAGTGCGGCCGCTGCACATCAGCTCGATAGTCTGAAACTCAGTTTGCACCTTACCTGCATTCGATGCCGATTTTGACCTTCCTTGACCAGCTTTTCAATGCCCGAGTGCGCAGCGTCGGGACGCGATGTCTGATGGAGGCGATAACCTTAGCAGCAAGGTGCTTGCGCAGCGAACAATTCGCTGAGGCGGCGCAAGTGCACTGGTGCAAGCTTAGCATTTAGCGCTTTCGAGCAACCTGTGCCTCGCCAGAGAACAATCGCAGCGGCGCGACCGTTGTTGCGCAGTCTACCCAATTAAACAAAAAAGGCCCCGGCGTCGCCGGGGCCTTTGTTTCATCGCCATATCGGCAATGGAGGCAAGGCGTTACTTCGCCAGTCCGCCCCAGCCGTCACCAAATATCCACTCCCAGATCCCACGAGTGGGCTGTCCCTTCATGTTGCGCGCCATGTTTGAACCCCTTTCGACCCCGACCGCTCGAAACGGCGATTCGGCGCTTTGTCTTAGGGTAAACAGGCATGGTAAACAAGGTATTAATTTCCCGTTTAGGTTGCTCAAGCAGCACTATCGAATGAAGTGAGCGCTCGCCTGCCCGTCGCATTTGTCGCGAAGTCAGCCAGAACACGTCAAGCCGATGACCTGCCGACTGTAGCAAGTAGGCCAGATGGGCACGGCGCGCGTGCGGCGCATGGGTGCGCGCAGGCCTTATCACCCGCAACTGCGCCCTTAAGAACTATCGAGCCGTATCGTTAACGGTTTGATTACCGGTCGCTCCTAATCATCGGACGGCAAGGATCGAAAAAATGCGCGTGACAGGGAAGATGCCGAAGCAACGTCTACGGCCCAAGATGGGCCGCTGGCTGTTCTGGGCCTTTGTCGTGGCGCTTTGTTGCGGCGCAATCGATCTCGGGGCACCAATCGATCAATCGTTGCGCGCCACCCGCAACAAGCTGAATCTGCACTCTGTGTCGGGCGATATCGTTGTTGTGGGTATCGATGAGGCGAGTGTGCAAAAATATGGCAATTGGCCATGGCGCTATGATCTGCACGCCAAGATCGTCAACCAGCTGAACGCAATGGGCGCGAAGCGGATCGGCCTTGATTTCTACCTGAACGGCAAAGAGGCGCCGGGCGACGAGAAAGCACTCGCGGATGCGCTCGCGGCGGCCCGAGGCCATGTCTACATAGCGACCCAACGGCATTTTGACCGCCAAAGCGGAAAAGCAACGATAATCGAGCCGCGGCCGGCGTTCGCGGAACTCGCTCATCTGGCCTCGGTCGATGTCAAATTTAACGCATTTGGTCAGATTTGGGAGTTGCCCTACGCCGTCGACGCGGGAAACCTATCACGTCGCTCTTACTCATCGATCTTCAGCGGCCGTGACGGTGCTGCCGGTGAGACGTTTCCGCTCGACTACTCGTTCAACCTGAAATCGATCAAAACAATCAGTGCCAAGGATGTCATCGAGGGAAAGGTGCCTCCCGAAGCCATTCGTGGACGCCAGGTCCTGGTGGGTGTCGTTTGGAATGCCCTCGAAGACGTTCACTTGATGCCAGGCTATGGTCCTGTCTCGGGCGTGTATTTTCACGTCATCGGCGCGGAAACGCTTTTGCAGGGACGTCCCGTTAATCTCGGTTGGCTGTATGCGCTACTCTTCACGACAGCCGTTGGCATCTACGCCAAGAACGCGTCCTCCCGACACGCCGGACGAGTCGCGCTTGCTGCGGCACTCGTCGCGCTGATCGTGTTCCCAGTCTACCTTGAGGCGCACCTGATCTTTGTCGACATCGTACCGTCAATGATCCTGCTCGCGATCGTGAGCGTTGGCCGAATTCGAGCGAGACTGCGCGAAAGCGATGTCTCCACGGATCAAGTGTCTGGATATGACAATTTCTCGGCGCTGCGCCAAATCTCTCTCGCGCCAAACGACATCGTGGTCGTCGCCAAGATCAAGCGGTTCCCCGCATTGGCAGCGTCCCTGACGCCAGACAACATCGCGGAACTCGCGCGTTTGGTGCGCGCGCGCCTTTCGTTGGGCACGGGTCTACAGAAGCTTTTTCATGGGGAGAACGGAACGTTTGGATGGGTTGTGCCGGCCGACATGGCGTGGGCACTCAGCGACCAACTTGGTGCCCTCCATGCACTTTTCAATAATGGCCTTCCGGTAAACGGCAATCCGATCGACCTGTCAGTCTGCTTCGGTGTTGATTCAACCCATGGTCGCCTAACGACAAGCCGCGTCGATAGTGCGCTGGCCGCCGCGGATCGCGCCGATGCCAAGAATATGCGCTGGCTCGGATATGATGCGATCAAGCCGGAGGAAGCGGAATGGCAGCGCTCGCTGCTGTCACAATTCAATGTTGGCATGATACAAGGCGACGTCTGGATCGCCTATCAGCCGAAGCTGGACCTAAAAACCGGCTGGATATCAGGTGCCGAGGCGCTCATCCGCTGGACACATCCAACCAAAGGAGAAATCTGTCCTGACGAGATTATCGCAGCCTGCGAGCAGCACGATAATATCAGCGGCCTGACCAACTTTGTCCTGGAGGGTGCCATCCGCTTTGCGGCCGAGCAGCAGTCCCGAGGCATCCAATTCGACATCGCCGTGAATTTGTCGCCCCGAATGCTCGACGATCGCGAGCTCGTCGAGCGCATCCGTGGCATATTGGCAAAGCATCGTCTCGCCCCGCAACGGCTGACGCTCGAAATCACCGAAACCGCCGAACTCAGTAACAAAAAGTCGGCGGTCACGATGTTGAAGGCAATCCGATTGATGGGTGTCTCGGTATCGATCGACGACTACGGAACCGGTCTGGCGACTCTGGAATATCTTCAGATGCTGCCGGCCAATGAGATCAAGATCGACCGCACGTTCATCGATGCGATGCTGCGGGACGAGAGCTCTGCCGTCCTCGTGAATTCTACCATCCAGCTTGCCCACTCCCTCAACTGCAAGGTCGTGGCCGAGGGCGTAGAAAGCCAGCCTACGCTTGATAAGCTGCGCCACTTCCAATGCGATGCAGCCCAAGGATACCTTATCGGGCGGCCCATGACCTATTCAGCCCTGCAGAGCTTCATTGCAGATCAACAATATAGAGCGGCCTGACGCCCAACTTCTTGACCAACTCCGGTTGCGGTGGCCACGCATCGCCGGCCTTGAACCGTCACAGTCAGACCCTCAGCAGCGCCAGAAGGGCAAGGCGCTCGAAGGATATTGCGCGGCGGCGGCCCTCGAACAGGCAGCGCAATTCATAACCAAGCTCTTCGGGATGCGGCGCGGCTTTGTGACCGGCAAGGAGTTCAAGTTCGCCTATGAGTTCACGCGCATGCGATGCGTCGATCTCCTGATACTCGCGGGCCAGTTGGCGGGCGAAGACGGCGGTCGGCGGCATGTCGCGATAGACGCCCATCGACTCGTCGAATAGCGAACGCGGCCAGGCGACGTCGGTCAGGCAGGCGACGATGTCCGCGACAACGGCGGGCGGCGGCAGCTGCGGCAACCCATCGGCCAGGGCCTCGAGCGATTCGCAAATGGCGAGTTGGACTTGATGATCGTTCGCGAGGTTGATCAGCTTGCTGTCTGGGTCTGAAGCGGTGAAAGCCATGGTCTCTCCCAACGCCGATCGCGCCGGCCTGCAATGCCCGGTCGATAGGACCGGCGCTTCAGAGCGGCATTGATTGGAATCAATTTTTAGAGATAGCGGCGGGGTTGGTAGTTCGTGCTCAGAGCAAAGCGTTCACCGGGCTGCAGGATGCGCAGGCCGGGTAATTCCGGCTGGTTGATCGCGTCAGTCGGATGGGTGACGGGTTCAATGCAGGCAATGGTCTCGCTGGTTGGGGAATAAACGACGATCCACTGCGCGGGTTCGTTCGCAGTCATCTTCATGGCGAGATTTCGCTCGGGCCAGACCAGATCGGCCGTACCGTCCCAGCCCGAGAAGACATTGTCCGTAGTCGTGGACGCATGCAGCCAATCCGACCAGTCGGTCTTCGCCGGAACGGGCCGGTAGTCGGCCGGCATGATGTACGTGTCGGTGTCCCACCAGCCGTCGAGGTGAGCATGAAGCTGCATGGCAGGTGTGCGGACATAGTAAGGATGCAGGCCGAGGCCGGCAGGCATCGGCTCGTCCGCGCGGTTTTCGACCGACAGGTCGATGGCGAGACTGTCGCCGCCGAGTATATAGCGGAGTTCCGCGCGATAAGCCCAAGGCCAGCTGTCGGGCACATGGTCGTAGGCCAGCAGAAGCTCCGCTGCGGTGGCATCGACGACATCCCAGGGCCTTTGCCAGCCATGACCGTGAATGGCGTGCGGATGATCGCCGAAATTGAGCGGCAGTTGCACATCATGCCCGCCGAAGCTGAAGCGGCCATGCGCGATGCGATTGGACCAGGGGACCAGCGGGAACATCGCGAAGCCGAGCGGATCGCGGCGCTCGATCGCATCGCTGGCGGCACGACGCATGAGGTCTTCGCCCTGCCACCGCCACGCCGCGAGGCTACCGCCGGCTTCGGGCGAAATCTCCGCCTCGGCGTCGCCGCATCGAAGAATGACCAATGCCATGCCCCAGACCTCACTGTTGCCGAAACGCCAGCCCGGCGGGTGCCGTTCCCGGGCTTGGGGATAAGTCTCTCGCACCGAATCAGATTTTCCGCTATTGCCCTTTGCTGGACCAGCCTTTTGCTGGCCACGGGCGTTGATGCCGGACGGCGGCGGAACGGGCCGTCGTTACTGACAAGAGATACGAAAGACTTTTTTTACAATGACCTTCGACAAAGGCGGGCGCGGATCCCGCAGGGGCGGCGGCTTCGACAAGCGCGAGCGCGGATTTGACTCAGATCGCGGCGGTTTTGATCCCTTCGAGCCGCGCGGCGGCGGACGCGGCGGCTTCGGCGGCGGTGATCGCTTCGGCGGCGGCGGCGGTGGTGGCGATCGCTTCGGCGGCGGCGCTCCGCGCTTCGGCGGTGGCGGCGGCGGCTTCGGCGGCGCACCGCGCGCTGGCGGCGGCGGCTTCTCGCCGGGCATCGCGGTCGGCACGGCGACCGGTACCGTGAAATTCTTCAATGCCGCGAAGGGTTTCGGCTTTGTCGTGCGCGACGATGGCGGCGAAGATGTGTTCGTGCATATTTCGGCGGTCGAGCAGATCGGCCTGCGCGAACTCGGCGAGGGCCAGAAGCTGGCCTTCACGCTGACCGACCGCAACGGCCGCATTTCGGCGACCGATCTGGTCATTGAAGGCGAGATCGTCGAACCGCGTGCGCGCCCCGAGCGCAGCTTCGAGGATCGCCCGCCGCGCGCAGCTGGCGGCGGTTTTGGCGGCGACCGTGGCGACCGGGTTCCCTCGGATGGCACCCGTTACGAGGGCACCGTCAAATTCTTCAACGGCCAGAAGGGCTTCGGCTTCATCCAGCGCGATGACGGCCAGCCTGACGCGTTCGTGCACATCTCGGCGGTCGAACGCTCGGGCATGCGCGATCTCGGCGACGGTCAGCGTGTGAGCTTCGAGCTCGAGCAGGATCGCCGCGGCAAGATGGCGGCAACGAGCCTCCAGGCGCTTTAAGTCCATCGAACAATCAGGCGGCTGCCGCTCCTGACAGGGAGTGGCGGCCGTTTGCTTTTGGGGCGACCATTGCAGCAGCGGCATGGACGCCCTAGATCGCAGCCATTCGGCGGGAGAGTGGCATGAGCGGTACGTTGGGCGCGTTGATCGGCATCCTGATCCTGATCCTGCAGGTCGGCATCTGGCTGCTTATCGCCTATGCGATCATCTCTTGGCTGATCGCCTTCAACGTCATCAACACGCATAATGAGTTCGTGCGCGGCTTGGTGCGCGGACTCGACCGGCTGTTCGACCCGATGCTGCGGCCGATCCGGCGTATCATGCCTGATCTCGGCGGCATCGACCTGTCACCGCTGGTGCTGTTTATCGCGTTCAAGGGCGCGCAGATGCTGCTGAGCGGCGTCGGGAGCGACCTGCTGCTCAACTGATGCCGGCGTGGACGCCCGTCGCGGGCGGCCTGCTGCTGAGCGTTCGCGTCACGCCGAAAGGCGGGCGGGACCGCATCGACGGACTGGTTACCGACGCGAACGGGCGCGACCTGCTTGCCGTGCGGGTCAGCGTGCCCCCTGCGGACGGGGCGGCGAATACGGCGGTTCTCGCCTTGGTTGCGGACGCGGCGGGCGTTCCCAAGCGTGATGTGACTCTGGCGTCAGGCCCCACGTCGCGCGTAAAGCGTCTGCGGATCGAGGGGGACGCCGCCACACTGGCGGCGTGCCTCGAACGTCTGACGAAGGACAGCGCATGACGGCACAGATCATCGACGGAAAAAGCTTCGCCGAAGGGCTGCGGGGACGCGTTGCTGCCGCCGTGCCGGCATTCGTGGAAGCAGCCGGGCGCAAGCCGGGCCTCGCCGTTGTGCTGGTCGGCGAAGATCCGGCCAGTCAGGTCTATGTGCGCAACAAGGGCCTCGCGACCGTCGCTGCGGGCATGGAGTCGTTCGAGCACCGTCTTCCCGCTGAAACCAGCGAGGCCGACCTTCTGACATTGGTCCGTCAACTCAATGCGGACGACCGGGTCGACGGTATTCTCGTCCAGCTCCCCGCGCCCGCACATATCCGCGAGATCGCCGTCATCGAGACGATCGATCCGGCGAAGGATGTCGACGGCCTTCACCCGATGAGCGTTGGCCGTCTTGTCGCGGGGCGCGCCGGGCTTGTGCCCTGCACCCCGCTCGGCTGCCTCATGCTGCTGAAGGACGCATTGGGCGACCTGTCAGGTCTCGATGCGGTCGTCGTGGGGCGGTCCAACTTGGTCGGCAAGCCAATGGCGCAGCTGTTGCTCGCCGAAAATTGCACGGTGACGGTCGCGCATTCGCGCACCAAGGCCCTGTCCGACGTGGTGCGCCGAGCCGATATTGTCGTCGCGGCGGTCGGCCGGCCCGAGATGATCAAGGGCAGCTGGTTGAAGCACGGCGCTGCCGTCATCGACGTCGGTATCAACCGGGTTCCGAATGGCGAGAAGACCCGCCTGATCGGCGATGTCGCCTTCGCCGAAGCCGCCGAAGTGGCGGGCTGCATTACCCCCGTGCCGGGCGGCGTCGGCCCGATGACGATCGCGGTCCTGCTGCGCAACACGCTGGTGGCAGCGCACGCGCGCGCCGGGCTGGCAGCGCCCGACCTCTAAGCACTGTCATCGCGATTTGGCGGGCGCCCACGCTTCGGGCCCTTGGAATGTGCGACCTTGATACCGCGCCGCGCGAAGGCCTCGCGCAGCAGGCATTCGATTTCGGCGTTGACGCTCCGCAGCTCGGCCGCCGCCATCCGCTCGATCGCCGCGTGAAGCGCCGGGTCGAGGCGGAGCGGAAAGGCTTTGCGGGCGACGGACATGCTATTGGTAGAGCGATCCGGTGTTGACCACGGGCTGGGTGTCGCGCTCCCCGCACAGCACGACCATGAGGTTCGAAACCATCGCGGCGCGGCGTTCGTCGTCGAGTTCGACGACATTCTTCGCCGACAGCATGTCGAGCGCCATTTCGACCATGCCGACCGCGCCCTCGACGAGCGTCTTGCGCGCCGCGACGACGGCCTCCGCCTGCTGCCGCCGCAGCATCGCGCCGGCGATCTCCTGCGCATAGGCGAGGTGGGTGAAACCGCATTCGTCGACGGTAATGCCAGCGACGGCGAGCCGTTCCATGAGCTCGGCACGCAGCTGTTCACCGACCTCGTCATGATTGCCGCGCAACGTGACCTCCTGATGCTCGAAGTCGTCATAAGGATAGCGTGAGCCGATCGTCCGCACTGCCGCCTCGATCTGGACGACCACGAAGGCGCGATAGTCGTCGACATCGAACAGTGCCTGCGCGGTGTCGGTGACGCGCCAGACGACCTGTGCGGCCATCTCGATCGGGTTGCCGCGCAGATCGTTGACCTTGATGCGCTCGCTGATCAGATTGTTGGCGCGCGCCGAAATCTTGCGGCGGACCATCCACGGCCAGACCCAGCGCAGGCCCGTCGTGCGGTCGGTGCCGCGATAGCTGCCGAACAATGTGATTGCTGCCGCCTGATTGGGTTGCAGCATGTAGAAGCCTGGCGCGACGATCGGGATCGCGAGGGCGCTTGCGATCAGCAACATCACCGGCGCAAGCGCGCCATCGCTTGCTGCCAACATCAAGAGGCCGACCGGCAGCAGGAGGATGGCGGCGACAAGCACCAGCAACATTAGATAGCCGCTGGCCGAGGCGGCAGGCCGCTCCTGGCTGGCGTTGAGGCTGTTCGGCGAAGGGGAATCGATCATGGCATCCTCCGTAAATATGATATCATCATTATATCGGGTTAAATTTGCCGTCAATCCTGTAGCAGCGCGCTGGCACGTCCCCGCAGCGTCGCGTAGGGTCGGACGATGCTCACGCTGTTCATCTCCGCCTTTGTCACGCTGTTCGTCGTCATCGACCCGCCGGGCGTTGCGCCGATTTTCGCGAGCCTCACCAACGGCACCAGTTTGCGGCACCGGCGCGCGATGGCGTGGCGTTCGACAGCATTGGCAGGGGGAATCCTGCTGTTCTTCGCGCTGCTCGGCGAGGCGCTGCTCCATGCGCTCGGTGTCAGTCTCGACGCGTTTCGCATTGCAGGCGGCATCATGGTGTTCCTGATCGCCATCGACATGGTGTTCGAGAAGCGGACCGAGCGACGGGAATCACGGGCCGAAGAAGTCGCCAAGGGTGCCGAGGCGGGTCTGGAGGCGGAGGATATCTCGGTGTTCCCGATGGCGATCCCGATGATCGCCGGGCCGGGGTCGATCGCCGCGGTGATGCTACTGACCTCGCGGAGCCACGGCTGGATCGAGACGGCAGTGCTTGGCGGCGCGCTCGCGGCCAACCTGATCCTGACCCTGGTGTCGCTGCTGCTCGCCGCGCCGCTGATGCGGCTGATCGGGCGCAAGACCGAGGCGATGGTCACGCGCCTTCTCGGGGTGATCCTTGCTGCACTGGCGGCTCAGTTCGTCATCGACGGAATTCGCAGCGCCTTCGCGCTCTGACCGAAGACGAAACGGCGGCGCAGCGCGAAGTTCGAGACGAAGGACAGGCCGACCGCGGCAGCCTTGGCGACGAGGTAATTCACGCCAAAGGTCTCGACGAGCAGCGACATGATGCCGAGGGTGAGGACCAGCGTCAGCGCGCCGACGCCCGCAAACATCAGGAATTCCCGCGCCTGCATCGGCCCCGCCGCTCCAAAAACCGTTTTGCGGGACAGGGCGTAGTTGACGATCAGGCCGCAGCCGAACCCGGCCGAGGCGCCGATCATATAATGGAGCCCGGCGACTTCGGTCAGGACGCGCAATATCCCCACATCGACAGCGAGCGCGGCGACGCTGACGAAGCCGTAGCGGATCATGGCGGCGAACATCAGCGAACCTCCGTGCGCACGCGGGCGCAGTCATAGACGAAGAAGCGTTGTGCGGCGGCGTGCGAGTCGGTGCCGTTGCGCAGGCAGGCGACTGGGCGCTCGGCAGGCGTGCTGAAGCTTGTCATCGCGACGCCTGCCACGCGTTGCGGCAGGATGACCGTATCGGGACCGCCGATCCGGCAGATCGCGGCAAGCCGATCGGGCGTGACCGGTCGCTCGAAGTCAGAACAGGGGCGGCGGCCGCCAAGGAAGACGGTGCGCGAGCCTTCGATAAGGCCCTGCGTATGATCGACGCGCCGCCAGTAGTCGAGCGCCATCGGACGCGAGAATACGAGGCCCGCGCCCTGCATGAGCGTCACATAGCTTGGCGTGCCAAGCAGGAACCAGGCCGGGCCGGGGTCGTCGCCCCAGAGAATCTGGCTGCCGGGCCGGAACTGCGGCAAGTTTTGCGGCGCGCTCGTCAGATAACGGCCCCAGGCGGTCCGGACGTCCCAAAGCTGGACGGAGATCAACAGCAGCAGCACAGCGACGGCGAGGCCGAGCGCGGGCCGCCTTGGGGCAGCGATTGCAAGCGCCGCGCTGGCCGCGCCGATCAGGACGTGCCAGACATCGGGCCGGGCCGTCTTGGTGTAGCCGAGCGGATCGAGCCCAAGGGCGACGAAGGGGTCGTGGCCGGTGGACGCTGCGATCAGGCTCAGGATCGATAAAGCCGCCAGCCCCTGCCATGCCGAGCGAGGCAAAGGCAGCGGACGCCTCGCAAGATCCAGGATGGCCGCGCCAGCACCCGCCAGCACGAGCAGCAGCGCGCCAAGGCTCCACGGCGCGACGAGCGCCATCGCCATGGCGCACACCGGGGCTAGGCCCGGCCCGCGATATCGGAAGCGCAGCGCCAGCAGCACCAGTGCGGGGCCGACCAGCAGTTGCAACAGCCAGGCGCAGCGCCACAGCTGCGCCTGCAGGAACAGCAGACTGCCGAGCCGGTCAGCGAACAGCCAGGTCGCGGCCACACCGCCCGCTGCGACCACGCACGCCGCGCCGAGCAGGCGGCGGCGTGCGCCCCCGGCCGCGACGGTAGCGCCACCGACTACGGCGAGCGCCGACAGGAGATTGGCCCAATCGGCGGGCTGCCACTGCGACGGAAACAGATCGGTCGCGCGGCCGATGACGGCGGCTCGGCGGACGGGGTCGATGATCTCCAGCAACCGGTCGAACGGCGCGATGCCTGCGAAAGCGAGCAACGGCAACAGCGCGACGGGCGGGAGCAGCCACCACGCCCGGCGCGGCTGCTCGGCGATGGCTGCGAGTACGGCGACGCCGACGCCGGGCAGCGCCATGATCGGGTGCAGCGCCGCCGCGAGCCCGAACAGCAGCACTGCCGTCATCGGCCGGCGGCCGCCGCCGAGGCTGGCCAGTGCGTGCAGGGCCAGCGCTTCGGCGAACAGGCGCGGCGTCAGGAACGGCTCGGCAAAATGAAAGACGTCGAAGCTGCCGTAGACCGAAGTCGCGCCGATGCTGAGACAGAGCGCGGCAAGCGCCGGCGCGCCGTGCAGCAGGCGGTTGCGGATGAACCGCCACGCACCGCTGAGCCACAGCGCCTGCCCCGCCACGAGCAGCAGGATCGCCGCATGATCGAGGCCGAAGGTGCGGATCGCTGCCGCATAGATTGGTGAGAAGATCGTGAAACTGTCCTGCGAACCGAAGCGCACGAACAGGTCGCTGCCGAGGCTCGGATCGTTCCGGAACAGCGCGAGGAAGGTATAGAGCCGCGCGTCGTGCCAGATGCCGCCATAGGGCCGCGTCAGGATGAACAGGCTGACCGCCAGCAGTGCGCCGCCGACCTGCAACAGCCGGCGCTCGCGCAGCCGCGAGGCGGTCATGACCCGCTCAGGCGGCGCGAGCATAGCGCGGCTCGGGCGCTGCCGCCGGCTGCTGGGCCGGAACGGCGAGCTTTGCCTTCGCCTCGTGATAATCCTGCTCGGTGTTGATGTCCCAGATCGGTGCCTTGGCCGCCGACTCCTCGCGGATCGCATCGACGGCCGCGAGCGCGCTCAGCATCGAATGATCCTGATTGTTGTAGCGGTGCATGCCGTTGCGCCCGACGAGGAACAGGTTCGCGAAGCTGTCGGTATAGCTGCGGATCGTGTCGAACCGGTCGTAGCTGCCGAGATAGGCGGGATAGGCCTTGGGGCAGCGCACGACATAGCGGTCGGCGACCGCCTCGGGCCGGACGATGCCGAGCTTCGCCATCTCGGCGACGGCGAGGTCGAGGAACTTCTCGTCGGCGAGCGACCAGATCTCGTCGCCTTCGTTGACGAAATATTCGAGGCCGATGAGGATCTTGCCCGGATCGGCGACCATATAGGGGCTCCAATTGTTGAAAATCTGGAGCCGGCCGACGTTCACGCCGGGTTCCTGGATGTAGATCCAGTTGTCGGGTACCTTGGCAGCCAGTTCGTGGGCGAGTGCGCCGCCGTTGAGCTCGATGCGGTCGATGAGCAGGCCCGCGGTCATGAAGTCGCGGTAGACGAGGCCGTCGGCGACCTCCTTGACCTCGGCCGGTGCGGCCGGTGTCATCGCGCTGACCAGATGCTTGACGGGCATCGTCGAGATCACCGCGTCGGCGGGGAAGCGTTCGACCTTGCCGGTCAGCCGGTCGCGCACCATCACGGCGACGGCGCGGCCATTTTCATGTTCGATGCCGACGGCCTCGCGCTGCATGAGTACAGCGCCGCCCTTCGCCTCTATCCGCTTCGCGACGCACTCCCACAGATGGCCGGGGCCATATTTCGGATAGAGAAAGCGCTCGATCAGGCTGGTCTCGACATCCGACTGGGCGAGCGATTTGCGGCGCGGCAGCAGACCCTTGGCGGCATGCACGAGCACCTTGGTGATCGACAGGCCCTTGATTCGCTGTGCGCCCCATTCGGCGGAAATCTCGCTGCACGGCGCGCCCCACACCTTCTCGGTATATTCCTTGAAGAATTGCCCAAACAGCGCGCGGCCGAAATGATTGACGATATAGTCTTCGAGGCTCTTCTCAGGCTTGATCGGGCGGACCCGTGCCTTGAGGTAGCTGAGCCCGAAAATGAAGGTCTTCCACAGCCCGAGCTTGAAAATCGTGTCAGGCGACAGCGACAGCGGATATTTGAACAGCTTGCCGCCGAACAGGATGCGCGAGGTGCGGCTGCGCACCAGCATGATCTCGTCGGTCTCGTCGGGGCTGTCGGCGGAGATGCGCGCGTCGAGCCCGTCGAGCATTGATTCGTCACCGGCCTTCAGCGCTTCCAATGGCAGCACGTCGAGCCACCATTTCATCACCGTGTCGCTCTTCGAGAAGAAGCGGTGCCCGCCGATGTCGATGCGGTTGCCGCCGAAATTGACGGTGCGCGAAATGCCGCCGATTTCGCTCGAGGCCTCGATGACGACCGGCTGGATGTCAGTGGTGCGTAAAAGCTCCCACGCCGCGGTCAATCCTGCGGGTCCTGCCCCGATGATCACCGCCCGCTTGCCCGTCATTCGACTCTCCCCGTCTGATCCGGAGATACGAGGTAAACGGGCGAGGTAAACGAGTGCTTAAGCTGGGGATTTCCAGTGCGCGGCCTGCTGGGCGGCGATCTCCTCATCGGCATCGACGGCGACAATGGCCGGGATGCCGTCATCGTCGGCGACGATGGTCAGCGAGATGTGGAAATCGAGCAAGGTCGCGCCATCCGCGCCGGTCAGCCGGTAGCCGCAACGCGCGCGAGCCGCGTCGTCGGGCAGCGGGTCGATCTCTTCCGAGGTCGATTCGATGCCGGTTGCGCCATTGTCGGTGTAGAGGGTCATGACGGTCGTTAGATGCTCGCGCAATTCCTCCTCGGTCTCGAGGAAGGTCGTGCGGCCCATCGCGACGATCAGCTGCGGCAGCGCGAAATGCGCAAGGATCGCCTCGAGATCGAACGCCGCCCAGGCGCGGGCGTAGCTCGCGAGGAAATCGCTGACCGCTGCGGTCTTCACCGCCCGTCCCGCCGTCCGAGCAGCCGCAGCCGCAGTGCGTTCAGCTTGATGAAACCTTCGGCGTCGCGCTGGTCATAGGCGCCGGCGTCGTCCTCAAAGGTGACGATCTTCGGCGAATAAAGGCTCATCGGCGACTTGCGGCCGACGACCGAGACGCTGCCCTTGTAGAGCTTCAGCCGCACCGTACCCGTCACATGCGACTGGCTGTGATCGATCGCCGCCTGGAGCATCTCGCGCTCAGGGCTGAACCAGAAGCCATTGTAGATGAGCTCGGCATAACGCGGCGCGAGTTCGTCCTTCAGATGTGCAGCGCCCCGGTCGAGCGTGATCTGCTCGATGCCGCGGTGCGCCGCATGCAGGATCGTGCCGCCCGGCGTCTCATACATGCCGCGCGACTTCATGCCGACGAAGCGGTTCTCGACGAGGTCGAGGCGACCAATGCCGTGGGCGCGGCCGAGTTCGTTCAGCGTCATGAGTACGGTCGCCGGCGACATCGGCTCGCCGTCGATCATCACGGCATCGCCGCGCTCGAAATCGACGGTGATATATTGGGGTGTGTCGGGCGCATCCTCGGGATTGACGGTGCGCGAATAGACATAATCGGGCACCTCCTCCCACGGATCCTCGAGCACTTTGCCCTCCGACGAGGTGTGCAGCATGTTCGCGTCGGTCGAGAAGGGCGACTCGCCGCGCTTGTCGCGCGGAATCTGGATCTGGTGCTGCTCGGCGAAGGCGATCAGCGCTTCGCGCGAGGTCAGGTCCCATTCGCGCCACGGCGCGATGATCTTGATGTCGGGGTTGAGCGCATAATAGCCGAGCTCGAAGCGGACCTGGTCATTGCCCTTGCCGGTCGCACCATGGCTCACCGCATCGGCCCCGACTGCCCGCGCGATCTCGATCTGCTTCTTGGCGATCAGCGGGCGGGCGATCGAGGTGCCGAGCAGATATTGCCCCTCGTAGAGTGCATTGGCGCGCATCATCGGAAAGACATAGTCGCGCACGAATTCTTCGCGCAGATCCTCGATGAAAATCTGCTTCACGCCGAGCAGTTCAGCTTTCCGCCGCGCCGGCTCCAGCTCCTCGCCCTGCCCAAGGTCGGCGGTGAAGGTCACCACCTCGCAACCATAGGTCTGCTGCAGCCATTTCAGGATGACCGAGGTGTCGAGGCCGCCCGAAAAGGCGAGCACCACTTTCTTCACGTCATGCGTCATCGTCTGTTCGTCCCGGCTGCGATATTCTCGTTGCGCGAGCCTCTAGGGCTTGAGGGGGGCAGGGGCAACATCGGCGTGTCTTGGCGCAGTGCGCGGGACACGGCATGATCGGCGCGGGAGGTAGTCATGGCCTATGAGCTGAAGACCAAAGCGGGTGCAGTCAGCGTCGATGATTTCCTTGCGACGGTCGAGCCGCCCAATCGCCGCGCCGACGGCCTCGCGCTGTGCGAATTCATGACGCGCGTGACCGGCGAGCCGCCGGTGATGTGGGGTCCGTCGATCGTCGGCTTTGGCAAATATCGCTATACCTATGCGAGCGGCCACAGCGGCGAGATGTGCAAGGTCGGCTTCAGCCCGCGTAAGTCGGCGCTGGTGCTTTATGTGAAAGGCACCGGAGAGGACCGGCCGGACCTTGTTGCGGCGCTCGGCAAGGTCAAGCCCGGTAAGGGGTGCATCTATGTGTCGAAGTTGGCCGACGTGGATCTGGGCGCGCTGGAAGTGATGGTGCGCGCGTCAATGGCGTCGATTGCCGAACGCTACCCCGAATAGTCATCTCAAAGCTGCAGTGTCCGCCAACGACTCCATTGCGGACATTGGCGCGATGCCCGAAGTTCGCCCCATGCCGCGCGCATTTTCGATCTTGTGGAAGCTCCCGTTGGTCATCGTCGCCGTATCGCTCTCTGCGTTAGCGACGCTGGTGTCGTACATTTTCGACCTCAAGGAGAATCGCTCCGCATGGGAAGTCGCAACCTACTTGCGGAACTTCATCGAGCACGGCGGCGAAGCTTGGGATTGGGACGACTTCACCTCCGTGCGCATTGCCAATCCGCAGCTGGAGGTTATTCGACAGAGAGCGGCGGCAATCGCCCTTCCAGTCACGGTCGAAGACGTGGCTGTCCTCCGAGAACTGCTGGCTGAAGCTGATGATCTGGCCAAATCGGAGACTGCGATCTAGTTCCGCAAACCACCCAATTGCGGACACCATCCCGTTAGCCGACTGCTTAACCTCGCAGCGCCCCCTCCCTCTCCGCCATATAGTCCCGCGTAATCGGCAAGGCGCTCCGCTGCCGGATATATTGCACCTGGTAATTGCAGATACCGCCGTAGCGGAATCCACCCGCCGCGCCGGCGAGGTAGAATTTCCACATGCGCAGGAAGCGCTCGTCGTAGAGGCGGACGATCTCGTCCGAGGCGGCGACGGTGCGGGCGTACCAATGGTCGAGCGTGTGGGCGTAATGCAGCCGCAGCGTCTCGACGTCCGACACGATCATCTTCGCCTTCTCGCTCGCCGCGACGATCTGGCTGAGCGCCGGATTATAGCCGCCGGGGAAGATATATTTGGCGGTCCAGGCGTCGGTGATCCCCGGGCCGCCGAAACGGCCAATGGTGTGCAGCAGCATGACGCCGTCGGGGGTCAGCAGGTCGCGCGTCTTGCGGAAGAAAGTTTCATATTGCGGCACGCCGACATGTTCGAACATGCCGACCGAGACGATGCGGTCGAAGCTGCCGGTCAGGTCGCGATAGTCCATGAGCTCGAATTTGACGCGGTCGCTGACGCCCGCGTCGGCGGCGCGCTGGCGGGCGACCTTGAGCTGCTCTTCCGACAGCGTCACGCCGAGTACGTCGACATCTGCGACCTTGTTCAGGTACAGCGCCATGCCGCCCCAGCCGCAGCCGATGTCGAGCACACGCAGGCCGGGCTTCAGATAGAGTTTCGCCGCGATATGCGCCTTCTTGTCGGACTGCGCCTGTTCGAGGCTGTTCGCCGGGTCAGTAAAATAAGCACAGCTGTACTGCCGGTCGGCATCGAGGAAGAGATCGTAGAGCCGGTCGCTGAGATCATAATGATGGGCGACATTGCGCTTTGACCGCCGCGCCCAGTTCCACTGGTCGAGCTTGGTGATGAGCTTCTTGCCGCGCTTGTTGATCGCACCGCGCGCTGCCCCCCCGCGCTCCCACGGTGCATTGCCGAGCACGAGGTCGAGCAGGCCCATGATATCGTCGCCCTCGACAGTCAGGCGGCCCTCCATATAGGCCTCCCCCGCGCCAAGCCGCGGGCTGCGCGCGAGCCGGTCGGCGGCACCTTTTTCGGTGAAGCGGATGGTGATCGGCCGCACGCGATCGGATGGCGTGCCATAGACTTTGGTCGATCCGTCCCAATCGATGACGGTCAGTTCGCCCTCGCGGACGATCTTTGACATGAATCTATCGAACAGCCACATTGCTAAATCCCCACACCGTTCGAAACGGCGGCGGACCAAAATGGGTCCATGGCTTGAGTCATTTCAACCCCGGTTCGTTTCGTCGCTGGTCCATTCGCCGGGACGGGCCGATGCGTTACCGCCAACGAAAAAGAGCGCCCCGAAGGGCGCTCTTCCCGGTCCGAGCCTTGCGGTGCGTCAGAAAGCGACGCGGAACCCCGCATTGGCGCCGTGGCTGTTCAGATCGCTGCGGAAACGGCCCTGATAGCCGACGAACATCGAGGCCTTGTCGCTGATCGAGAAATCGAGACCGGCATCGATATCGAAGTTCGACTTGCCGGGCTCGACGCCCTGCACGGTGAAGCCGCTGGTCGCAGAACCCGCGAAGCGCGCCGCGATGGCCCGGTCGTTGTTGCCGAGTTCATAGCTGTAGGCGAGGCGGCCATAGGGCGAGACCGTGCCCATTTTGCCCGCCAGATCGATCCCGACAACCGCCTTGGTCGAGTCGGCGTCGATCTTGTTGACCACCAGCGCAAGCCCGCTGGCCGTGCCGCCGGTTTCGGTGAACGCCTTCACGCTGCCGCTGCGGAAATCGATCCCGGCATAGGGCCGGATCGTCGCCGTATCGCTGCCCATGTCATAGCCGACACGGCCGGTCACGTTGAACAGCTTGCCGTCGAAATTGGCGGTTGCCGTCCGGGCGATGGTCGCGCCGTTGCCGAAGGTCCGCGTGGCGTCGAGCTTGCCGTCCTGATAGCCGACCTTCAGATCGACGACGAGCTTGTCGGCCTTATAGGCTCCGTAAGCCGCGACATGCAGGCTGTCGGCATTGCCGCTGTTCCCGGCAGTCCCGAAGTCGAGATCGCCCTTGGAGTAGCCGACCGCCACACCGAGCATTCCCTTCTCCGACCCGAAGTGAACGCCGCCTGCGATACCCTTGATGTCCGAGTCGCTGCCGACGCGGAACCCGTCGCTGTCGCCATTGCCCCACTGGCCATAGACGGTTGCCCAGGTGCCTGTGGCCATGCCGGAGCCATAGGCCGCCGCAAACTGCTGGTCGATCTGCCGGTTGAACAGGCTGTTCTGATCCTGCAGCGCCGTCGCAAAGGCCCCGTAGAATTCCGGCGACGCCGTCTGGAACAGCGCCTGCGCCTGCGCGACGGTGCCGTTGTCGATCGTGCCGATCACCGTGCCGAAATCGCCGGTAGCACCGGTCGCGCCCGCGAAGGCCCCTGCCGCCACGGCGAGCTGGTTGGCATTTGCCCCTGCCGCGATCGCCGTCGCATAGTTGGTGCGCGCAACCGTCAGGCGGAATGCCTGCGCCGGGGTGGTCGTGGTAACAATCGCAGAGCTGAAGCTCAGGAAGGGCGTGATCGTCGCGCCGGTGATGGTCGCGAAGCTGCCCGTCACACCGCCCGTTGCTGTCACGAGGTCGTAGGTCGTCCCAGCCGTGTAAGCACCTGCTGCCTTCAGGATATTGAGCGTACCGCCGAGCACCGCCGTGCCAGGAGCGCCAGTAACCCGGATCTGGTCATAGCCGACGCCCGCGACTGCCGAGTTCGTGATCTCGGCATTGAGCGATCCGCCCGCGCCCTGGCTGAAGCCGCCGGCGATGTTGAAGATGCCGGGGCTGTTGCCGGGTGCCAGGACGCCGTTGTTGACCACCGTGCCGGTCACCGTGCCGGAGCCCGACAGCGTCCCGGCATTGATGACATTGCCGGTCACCGTGCCGTTGTTGATCGTCGTGGATCCTGCCGAAGCGGTCAGCGCGCCAACGACATTGCCGCCCGTCACGATGTTAAGCGTCCCTGCATTGGCGGTCGGGGCGGTGAGCGTCCCGGCAACCATCGTCGTCGTCCCGGCCGCCGTCGAGGCCGAGGCCGCTGTCACCGCACCGCCCGTGGCGATTGTAACGCCCCCTGCGGATACGGTCAGGGCTCCGGTCAGCGTGTCGGTGCCGCTGAGCGTCAGGGTGCCGGTCCCCGTCTTGGTCAGCGCACCGCCCGTCAGAGTGCCGCTGAACGTCGTCGAGCTGTTGTTGCCACCCGTCGTCAGGGTGAAGCCGGGTGCCGCCACGGTTCCGCCGCCCGCCAGGCTGCCAATCGTCTCGCTCGCGGCCAGTGTCAGCGTGAAGCCGGTGCCAACCGTCACCGCGACGGTATCGCCAATCGCGCTGCCGCCGCCGAACACGACGTTCGACGCGATATTGAGCGGGCCGGTATTGGTGCTCGCTCCGGTGAAGGTGATCGTGCCCGTGCCTGCCGTCGTGACGATGCCCGCGCCCGAAATGACGCCGGCATAAGTGCCGTCGAAATTCTGGTTGAAGGCGAGCGTTGCCGCGTTGCTGACATTGCCCTGCAGCGAGGTGGTGTTGCCGGTCAGCGTGCCAGCCGAAACCGTGGTTCCGCCGGCGTAGCTGTTCGCACCCGACAGGGTCAGGTTGCCGGTTCCAGTCTTGGTCAGCCCGCCCGCACCGGAAATGACACCGGCATAGCTGGTCGAGCTGTTGTCGCCGCCTGCGGTCAGGCCCGCCGTCAGCACGACCGCGCCGCCGGTGCCCGCGAGGCTGCCGACGGTTTCCGCCGTGGCGACCGTCAGCGTGCCGCTGTTGACGACCACTGCGGTGCCATCGGCGACCGCTGCGCCGCCCGAGAGCGTCGTACCGCCCGTACCCGCGAGTGTCAGCGGACCGGTGAAGGTGTTCGGGCCTGAGAGAGTCAGCGTCCCGGCACCGGTCTGCGTCACGCTTCCGCCCGATACGATACCTGACAGGGTTGTGGCAGCATCCGCCTGAACCGTTGCACCGCCAGCGCCAGCGGTGACCGCGTTCGCCAGCGTCAAGGCACCGGTCGTCTGCAGCGTTGCGCCGTCGAGTGTCAGCGCACCCGTGCCGATGTTCGTCGCGCTGCCGATCGCTACCGTACCGCCGGTCACACTTGTCGTGCCGCTGTGGGCGCTGTTGTTGCCCGTGAGCGTCAGCACACCCGCACCCGACTTGGTCAGGCTGCCTGCACCGGACAGATTGCCGGCATAGGTTCCGGCAGCCGCCTGTGCGAAGCTCAGTGTCGTGCCGGTCGCCAGTGCGATATTGCCCTGCAGGCTCGTCGCGTTACCGGCCAGGGTCCCGGCGCTGACGGTCGTGCCGCCGCTGTAGGTGTTGGCACCCGTCAGTGTCAGCGTTCCCGGCGCAGTCTTGGTGAGCGCACCAGCCCCCGAAATCACGCCCGACAGAGTCGTCGCCGCGCCAATCCGGAAGGTGCCGCCACCGGCACCCAGCGTGTAGGCGTTACTGCTGGTCAGCGCCGCACGCGTCCACAGCGTGCCACCGTCGAGCGTGACCGCGCCGGTGCCGAGATTATTGGCGGCGGTGATCGAAATCTGGCCGCCCGTTACGCTTGTGGTTCCGGTCAGGCCGCTGTTGTCGCCGCTCAGCGTCAGGACGCCCGCATTGGTCTTGCTCAATGAGCCTGCGCCGGACAACGTCCCGGCAAAGGTGCCATCGACCGCCTGATCGAACTGCGTGGTCGCACCCGCCGCAATCGCGATCGCACCCTGCAGCGACGTCGCGTTGCCGATCAGGGTGCCGGTCTGGACCGTCGTGCCGCCGCTGTAGCTGTTGGCACCGGTCAGGGTCAGTGCGGCAGCGCCGGTCTTGGTCAGCGCGCCGCTTCCGGAGATGACGCCGCCAAGCGTCGTCGCGGCGTCGCTCTGGAAGGTGCCGCCGCCGGTCACCAGGCTCACCGCATTTGCGAGCGTCAATGCACCCGTCGTCTGCAGCGTGGCTCCACCGAGCGACAGAGCGCCCGTGCCGATGTTCGAAGCAGCGCCGATTGCCAAGGTTCCGCCGCTGACAGTCGTCGTACCGCTGTGCCCGCTGTTGGTCCCGGTCAGCGTCAACGTGCCCGCGCCGGTCTTGGCGACCGCGCCGCTGCCACTCAGGGCACCGGCATAGGTGCCGGCCGCGGCCTGATTGAAGCTTACCGTGCCCGCCGCATTGAGCAGGATATCGCCCTGCAGCGAGGTCGTGTCGCCCGCAACGATGCCGGCATTGACGGTCGTCCCGCCAGAATAGCTGTTGGCTCCCGACAGGGTCAGCGTGCCCGTACCGGTCTTGACCAGCTTGCCCGTACCCGAAATGACGCCCGACAGGGTTGTATTCGCATCGGTCTGGAAGGTCGCACCCGCCGTCCCCGGAACGGCCGTCAGCAAGACCTGGTTCGCCAGCGTCAGCGCCGCCGTGGTTTGCAGCGTCGCACCGCTCAGCATGTCGATCAGTCCGGTGCCGATGTTGGTAGCCGCTGCGATCGACAGCGTGCCGACATCGAGTTCGAGCACCCCGCTATGGAGGCTGTTGTTACCGGTCAGCGTCAGCACGCCCGCGCCGATCTTCGACACATTGCCCGTGCCGGAGAAGGTGCCAGCGAAGGTGCCCGCCGTTGCCTGGTCGAAGCTGAGTTCGGCCGGCGCGGTGACAACGAAGCTGCCCTGCAGCGAGGTCGAGTCGCCGAACAGCGTGCCGCCAAGCACATTGGTGCCGCCCGAATAGGTATTTGCGCCGGTCAGGCGGAAATCGCCCGTGCCGACCTTGGTCAGCGAACCGGCTCCGGAGATCACACCCGCGTAGCTGGTGTTCGATGGATCGCCCGTCGTCAGGCCCGCGCTCAGCGCGACAATTCCGCCTGTGCCGGAGAGATTGCCGATCGTCTCGGCCGCCAGCACGCTCAGCGTGCCGCCGTTGACCACGACTGACCCTGTGTCTGCAATCGCAGCGCCGCCCGACAGCGCCAGCGTTCCGGCGTTCACCGTGGTCGCGCCAGTGTAGGTGTTCACGCCCGACAGTGTTTGGGTTCCAGCCCCGCTCTTGGTCAACCCACCCGCGCCAGAGACGATCCCGCCGAACGCACCGCTCGCCGCGATCGACAACGTCTGGCCAGACTGGAGCGTCGCTGCGCCTGCCCCATTCAGTCCGCCGATGGTTTCGCTGCCCGCGACATCGAAGGTGCCAGCAGCGCTGACGAGGACATTGCCGGTATCGGCGATGGCCGACCCGCCGGTCACCGAGAGCGTCCCGTTGCTGATCGTGGTATCGCCGGTGAAGCTGTTTGCTCCGCTGAGCGTCAGTGTTGCGGTTCCGGTCTTGGTCAGCGTCCCGGTCCCGGAGATGATGCCTGACAATGTCGTCGCCGCATCAGCTTGGACGGTCCCGCCGCCCGCCGCGAGCGTTGCAGAATTGGCCAGCGTCGTCGCACCGGTCGTTTGCAGCGTGCCGCCATTGAAGGAGATTGCGCCCACGCCAATGTTCGCGGCCGATGCGATCGCGACTGTTCCGGCGTTGAGGCCGATCGCGCCGCTATGGCTGCTGTTCGTGCCGGTCAGCGTCAGGGTCCCCGCACCGCTCTTGGAGAACGTGCCATTACCGGAGAGCGCGCCGGCATAGGTGCCTGCTGTCGCCTGGTTGAAGATGACGGTCCCCGGTGAATTGATGAGAATCGCCCCCTGCAGCGACGTGGCGTTGCCCGTCACGACACCCGTATTGACGGTTGTGCCGCCCGAATAAGTGTTCGCTCCGGACAGCGTCAGTGTGCCCGCTCCCACAACATTGGCGATGAGCCGCCCTGTTCCGGAGATGACGCCGGACAAGGTCGTGTCGGCCACCACCGTCACAGTCGAACCCGTTGTGCCAGGCACGGCGGTCAACGTGATCAGATTCGCCAGGGAAATCGGCGCTGGCGCCGAACCTTGGCCAAGCTGAAGAAAGGCTCCTCCATCGATGCTGATGACGCCGCTACCGATGTTGTTGGCCGCATCGATTTCCAGGACGCCCTGTGCGATCCGGGTCGTGCCTGACAGCCCGCTATTGTTGCCGGTCAGAAAGAGTGATTCCGGACCTTGCTTCGTCAGATTTCCTGCGCCCGTCACGGTGCCAGCGAAGATACCCCCGGTCGATTGCTGGAAGATGAGCGTCGTTCCGGATGCAACGTTGAAAGCACCCTGCAGCGAGGTGGTATTCCCGAGCAGCGCACCGCCCGTAATGCTTGTTCCGCCACTATAGGTATTCGCGCCTGAGAGAGCGAAGGTTCCTGTCCCCTGCTTGGTCAGTGAACCCGGCCCCGAAATCACCCCAGCATAGCTGGTATCCGAGGCGTCGCCCGTCGTCAGGCCAGCAAGCAGCGAAACGGTGCCGCCGGTACCCGACAGATTGCCAATGGTTTCAGCGGTGAGAAGGCTCAGCGTGCCGCCGTTGACCACGACGCTGCCGGTGTCGACGATCGCAGCACCGCCAGCCAGCGCCAATGTCCCGCCCGAGACCGTGGTGGTGCCGGTATAGGTGTTCGTGCCTGACAGTGTCTGGCTGTTCGCCCCGCTCTTGGTCAGGCCGCCAGCGCCAGAGATCGCGCCACCAAAGGCACCGCCGGCCGCAATGGTCAGGGTCTGGCCCGCCTGCAGCGTCGCAGCGCCCGCGCCATTCAGTCCGCCGATCGTCTCGCTGCCGGCGACATCAAATGTGCCGCCGCCATTGACGACGACCAGTCCGCTGTCGCTGATGGCGGATCCGCCGGTGACGGAGAGGGTTCCGGCATTGACGGTCGTGTCACCGGTGTAGGTGTTGGCGCCCGAGAGCGTCAGTGTCGCCGTACCGGTCTTGGTGATTGTGCCTGTGCCGCTGATCACGCCGCTGAGCGTCGTCGCCGCATCCGCCTGTACCGTGCCCGCCGAGAACAGCAGCACGGCATTGGCCAGCGTCATCGCGCCGGTGGTCTGCAACGTGCCGCCATCGAAGTCGAGCAGACCTGTGCCGATGTTCGCCGCGGTCCCGATCGCCAGCACCCCGCCGTCGATCTCGGTCGAGCCCGTGAAGGCGCTGTTGGTCCCGCTGAGCGTCAGAGTCCCGGCACCGGTCTTCGACAGGATGCCGCTGCCCGTCACATTGCCGGCATAGGTCCCGGCAACTGCCTGGTTGAAGTTGGCGGTGCCATTGGCATTGATCAGGATCGCGCCCTGCAGGCTCGTGCTGGTACCCGTCAAAACGCCAGCATTGACTGTGGTGCCGCCGCTATAGGTGTTGGCACCCGACAGGGACAATGTGCCCGTCCCGGCCTTGACCAGCGTCCCGTTGCCCGAGATCACGCCGCTCAGCGTCGTCGTGCCGGTATCGACCTGCACGGTGCTGCCGCCGGCTCCGGCCAGCGTCACCGCATTGCCAAGCGACACGCCTGCCGTCGTCTGGAACGTCGTACCGCCGTCAATCTCAAGCACGCCGGTGCCGATGTTGTTGGCCGCCGAGATCGCGATCGTTCCTGCATCGATATCGAGCAGACCGATGTGGGCGCTGTTGTTGCCGCTGAGCGTCAGCACGCCCGCGCCATTCTTGTTGACGACGCCAGCGCCCGAGAAGGACCCGGCAAAGGTGCCGTCGGTCGGCTGCGCAAAAGTCAGCGTGCCAGCCGCGTTGACCAGCACCGCACCCTGCAGCGACTTGGTATCTCCGATCAGCGAACCGGCGTTGACCGTCGTGCCGCCCGAATAGGTGTTCGCACCCGTCAGCGTGAACGAACCCGTCCCCTGCTTGGTCAGCGGCCCCGTGCCCGAAATCACCCCGGCATAGCTCGTGCTCGACGCGTCGCCCGTCGTGAGACCGGCCGACAATACAGTCGATCCAGCGCCCGACAGGTTGCCGATCGTCTCGGCCGCCGCGACTGCGAATGTCCCGCCCGTCCCGACGACGACTGCCCCCGTGTTGGCGATGGCCGCGCCGCCGCTGACGGTCAGCGTGCCGCCGTTAACCGTCGTCGTCCCGGTGTAGCTGTTCGTGCCGGACAGGGTGAAATTGCCGGTGCCGACCTTGGTCAGGCCGCCGGCACCCGATGCCGCCCCGGAGTAGGTCGTCGATGTGTTATCGGCCCCGGTCGTGAGCGTCGCTGCGAGGGTCGTCCCGCCCGTTCCGGCGAGGCTGCCGATCGTCTCCGCGGCGGCCACGTTCAAGGTGCCGTCGGCGTTGATCAGAACGGTATTGGAATCTGCAACGGCCGCGCCGCCCGTCAGCGTCGTCGTGCCACCGGCGACGAACAGCCCGCCAGTGAACGTGTTGGCACCGGACAGCGTCGCATTGCCGGAAATCAGGAAGCCAGAGCCCGAGATGACTCCGGAGAAGGTTGCGCCGCCCCCGATTGACCCACCGCCGGCTGCCAGCGTCACATTGTTTGCGACGGTAATCGCGCCCGTCGTCAGAATGCCGGAATCGAGCGTGATCGCACCAGTGCCGAGGTTGTTTGCCGCGGACACGATGAGCCGGCCACCGATGAGGTTTACGCCGCCGGAGAAGCCACTGTTGTCGCCACTGAAGGTGACATTGCCGATTGAGATGCCGGTGGGCGCTCCGAAAGCCAGCACGTTCGACCCCAGCACATTGACCGCGCCGGTGCCGGTCAACTGGCCGCCATAGGTGCCGTTGAAATTCTGGGAGAAGGCGAGCGTTCCGGCCTGGTTGACGAGAACATTGCCCTGAATCGAGTTCGTGGTGCCAAGCAACGTACCGGCATTGACGGTCGTGCCGCCCGAATATGTGTTTGTGCCGGACAGCGACAGCGTGCCTGCGCCGGTTTTCACCAGTCCGCCGGTGCCGCCAATGACGCCGGCCAGCGAGGTGGTTCCCGCATCGGTCTGGAAGGTGACCCCAGATGCACCGGGAATCGCGTTCAGCGAAATCTGGTTATTGAGCCGCATCGTCGCGGTCGTCTGGAAGGTCGTCCCGCCATCGAGATCGAGCAGGCCCGTCCCGATATTGTTCGAAGCTCCGATCGATACCGTGCCGAAATCGAGTTCGAAAACGCCGCTGTGCAGGCTGTTGTCACCGGTCAGCTTGAGCTTGGCGTTGCCTATCTTGGAGACGATGCCCGTCCCTGACAGGCTGCCTGCGAACGTGCCGTCGGTACCCTGATCGAAGCTGACTTCGGCAGGCGCGCTGACCGCGATGGCGCCTTGCAGCGACGTTGCATTGCCCAGCAGAATGCCGCCGACGACCGAGGTTCCGCCCGAATAGGTGTTGGCACCGGTGACAGTCAGTGTGCCGGCACCCTGTTTGGTCAGCCCGCCCGACCCCGAGATCACGCCGCTCAAAGTCTGGTTGAAAGCATTGCCGGTTGTCAGGCCGGCATTGAGAACGACGGCACCGTCGCCTTGTACGCTGCCCAAGGTTTCAGCGGTCTGGATCGTCAGTGTGCCGGGTGCGGTAACCGTCACATTGTGTGTGTCGGCGAGCGCATTGCCGCCGGACAGGGCCAAATTGCCGCCGCTGACGGTAGTCGTCCCCGAATAGGTGTTGACGCCCGACAGCGTCAGCGTGCCCGACCCGTTCTTGACGAGGCTGCCCGAACCCGAAATCACGCCGCTGTAGGTGCCCGCGCCGCCGACGGTCAGCAGCCCGGTCTGCAGAACGGTCGAACCGTTGCCATTGTAGTCGCCGATCGTCGAAGCCGTCGCCACAACCAACGTACCGGGCGCAGTGACCGTAACAGCGCCGGTGGACGCCAGTGCGGTCGCGCTGCCGACCTGCAAGGTCCCCTGCGTAATCGTGGTGCCGCCGGTATAGGTATTTGTGCCCGTGAACAGCGTCGTCGCGGTGCCGCCGCCGCCGACCGATACGCCGCCCGTTCCCGAAATTCCGCCCGAGAAAGTCCCGGCCGAGGCATTGGTGAACCCGACCGTGCCGGGTGCCGTGGTAACGATCAGATTGCCGTCGAGGAAATCCGCGTCGCTGGCTGCCAGCGTGCCGCCGGTGACATTGATGCCGCCAGCAAGCAGGATCGGCGCGTTGACGAGCCAGCTGCCGGTTCCGCTCTTGTTGAGCACGTCGAAATTGGTGACGGCGATCGATAGCGTATCGCTGCCCGAACCGAACAGGTTGATGGTGTTCAGACCCGCAGGATCGGCGGTGATCGTCCCTGTCGGCAGCGCAGCAGACGACCCAAATCCGATTGTGTTGTTGCCACCGCCCATGTTGATATTGCCGGTGATCGTGCCGGTCGTCGAGATCGTGTCATTGCCAGCGCCGAGCGTGATGTTGCCGGTGATCGAACCCGCGTTCGTCAGCGTCGTATTGCCGCCCGCCTGAATGTCGCCGGTCAGGACCGAGCCAGCACCGTTGGTGAAGGTCGCATTGCCGAGCGCGAAATTGATCGTCCCGGTGATGGTGCCGTTGTTCGTCACGACATCGTCAAGATCGCCGAGTGCGAAATTGCCGGCGATGGTTGCTCCGGCGCTGTTGGTCACATTGACCTGGCCTGGCGATGTGATCCCGCCGTTGATCGCGCCTGCGGTGTTGTTGACGTTGAGGATCCCGCCGGTGCCGGTGATGTCGCCGTTCGTGGTCCCGGCGTTGGAAAAGGTATTGGTTTCGGTGCCAGTCGATACCGTCAGCACGACACCGCCGTTGATCGTGCCGCCAGCCTGGTTCGCGACGGTACCGCCGCCGCCGGCGATGATGATCGTCGCAGTATTCCCGCCGACACCAACCGTTCCGGAGTTTGTCACGCTTCCGGGCGAGCCTGCAAACAGCAACCCGTCGACATTTGCACCTGTGTTCACGGTGATTGTCGTAGGCTGACTCGCCAGAAATCCGTCGGCATCACTGCCGGTGCAGATGACATTGTTTCCGGTGCCCGGCGCGCAGGCCGCCCAAGCAGCCGATGGAACCATGGTCAGTCCCAGCGAAAGCGGGATCAGGGCCGTCGAAAGGAGACTCCGCGCGCGAACCGGTAGTGCCATCATCTGCGTATCTCCCCAAAACCATAAAAGGCTCAATTTTGGAAATGTTTACGCAACTGTGCACAACGACAGCCGGACTGCGGCGTATCCATGATACGCGTCAGAGCGGTGTAAACCCCCGCTTTGTCCGGCGAAAATTAATAAACTGCTAATGCGCCCCGATCAACGTGCCGTCACCTCCGGTTGTTTTCGGACCCGCAACGTTAGGCCAGTCGCTATCCGATGCGCGCTCATGCCAAGCTACCTAGCTGCATGCGCTACCCGAACGGGTAGGGGAGGCCACTAGCCCGCAATCGGCTCGGGAAGTTCGGCCGAAACCGCGCCGATATGCCATTGCAGTGGCGTCGCCTGGAGCTTGGCGACGAGCTGCGGCTGGCGGTTGCTGTTGGTCTTCGCAAATACGCCCTTCAACAGGAAACGCGCCGCATTCAGCGATACCCCGCGCGTTGCCGCGAAATCCTCAAGGCTGCCGCCTTCTGCCAAAGTTGCCGCCAGCCGCGCCTCCGCCGCGGTCAAGCCAAACCAGTCGCGAAGGTGATCGACATTGGCGAAGGATGCCCGGTGATTGCGCCCTGCGACGATCATCACCCGCGCATTGCCAAGCCCTGGATCAACTGCGTCCTGCGCTTCGATACGCACGGCCATTGCGCCAACTGGCGGCAGCCCGTCCGGCTCGAGTGCAAAGGCACAACACCGCGGTTGGTCCCCGTCAGCGAGCCGCTTCAGACGATCCTGTTGACGCCGATCGATCAGCACCATGCGGCCGTCGCGCCGGCCCAGGTAGCCGTCGGCGATCAGGGCCGCGCCAAGCGGATTGGCATAAGTAAGGTTCAAGTCAGCGTCGCAAATCAGCACCGCTGACGGAGCGGCGTCGAGCACGGCTCTGGCGCTCGCGGCCGACAATTCGGCTTCACCGATCCGGCGCGCGATCCGGACCGCCCTTTGCAGGTGCGGCACCAGCAGGCGGACAGCGGCCTCCAGCCGATCTGTCGGTCCATTGTCCGGGCCGGGCAGGCACAGGCAGAGGTGATCATTCGCATGCCGGTCGAGCAGCGCCATGACGCCGACTTCAAGGTCGAACTGTCGGAGGAAGTCCGTGTAAAAGGCGGTTTGGTGGAATTCCTCCCGAGGAATCAACCGGTCGGAATGGACGACCGCACCAACGGGAAGTGCGTGACCGCGAACGCTCCAGCTGTGGACTCCGGCAAATGCGTGCACATATCCTTGGCGGGCCATGACATGCACGCCGCTCGCTCCGAGAAATCGTCCGGCGGGAGGTGACAGCCGCTCCCAGAGGAGCATCGCGATATCCCAGCGGTCATGACCGAAGCGGTTGACCAGATTGGTCAGCGCGACGTCCCAGAGCCCCGGCGAAAGCGCTGCATCGTAGATGCCGGACACGACGGAATCATAGTCGGCGATCCCGATCTTCTCCCGCATATCCATTCCTAGGCTGCGGCGGTGAGCGCCAAGTCGGACGACTCCAGTGCCGCCGATTTCTCCGCCGCGATCCGGTCGAGGTCGGCGCGGCTGATCTTTTCCGAGGCGGATTTGAGCTGGCCGCACGCCGCCATGATGTCACGGCCGCGCGGGGTGCGGACGGGTGCGGAGATGCCGGCGCGGAAGATGATCTCGGAGAAGCGCGCGATACGGTCGGGGTCCGAACATTCGTAGATCGCACCGGGCCAGGGATTGAACGGGATCAGATTGACCTTGGCAGGCAGGTGGTAGTGGCGGATCAGCCTGACCAGCTCGCGCGCGTCTTCGTCGCTGTCGTTCTTGTCCTTGAGCATCACATATTCGAAGGTGATGCGCCGCGCATTGTTGGCGCCCGGATAGTCGGCGCAGGCCTGCAGCAGTTCCTCGATGCCATATTTGCGGTTGATCGGAACGATCTCGTCGCGGACTTCCTTGGTGACCGCGTGCAGGCTGACCGCGAGATTGACGCCGATCTCTTTGCCCGCGCGCGCCATCATCGGCACGACGCCCGACGTCGACAGCGTGATGCGCCGCTTCGACAGCGCCAGCCCGTCGCCATCCATGACGATGGCGAGCCCGGCCTTCAGATTCTCGAAATTGTAGAGCGGCTCGCCCATGCCCATCATGACGATGTTGGTCAGCATGCGCCCTTCCGGCTGCGACGGCCATTCGCCGAGCGAGTCGCGCGCGAGCATGACCTGCCCGACGATCTCGCCTGCGGTCAGGTTGCGCACCAGCTTCATGGTGCCGGTGTGACAGAAACGGCAGTTGAGCGTGCAGCCGACCTGGCTCGACACGCACAGCGTCCCCCGGTCGGCGTCGGGGATGAACACCATCTCATAGTCCTGCGCGTCCGGAGAGCGCAGCAGCCATTTGCGGGTGCCGTCGGTCGACACCTGCGCTTCGACGATCTCGGGCCGGCCGATCACGAGCGCCGCATCGAGCGCGGGGCGCACGTCCTTGGCGATGTCGGTCATCACCGAGAACGAGGTCGCGCCGCGATGATAGACCCAGTGCCAGACCTGCTTGGCCCGCATCTTGGCCTGCTTCTCCGGGATGCCCGCCGCGACGAGCGCTGCCGCCAGCTCGGCCTTCGACAGGCCGACGATGTCGGTGCGCCCATCGGCGCGCTGCGGCACGGGGCCGCGCGGTACGGGAACGGGATCGATATGTCCGGGGATTTGCATTGCCGCGCCATGTAGGCGATTTCCGCAAAAAAGCCAGCATTGGAGGTGGAATGAACCTCAACCAGGTCACCGTGCCGCTCGACGACTACGCCGCGTCGGTCGAATTTTACCGGCTGCTGGGGCTGACGCAGATCGTCGATGCGCCACCCGATTATGCGCGGTTCGAATGTCCGAGCGGGGCGACCTTCTCGGTACACCGGACCGGCTTTCCGGGCGGGCGGGGGACGATCGTCTATTTCGAGTGCGACGATTTGGATGCGGACGTGGCGCGGCTGGCGGCGGCGGGCGTCATCTTCCTGCAGGAACCGCGCGACGAGGACTGGCTGTGGCGGGAGGCGCGGCTACTCGATCCGGCCGGGAATGAAATCTGCCTGTACCGCGCCGGGGAGAACCGCCGCTTCCCGCCGTGGCGGATCGGCTAAAAGCCTTTTTGCATCTTGTGCGCGCCGAAGCCGACGAAGATCGCCTCTTCGCGGCCATTTTCGACGCGGAACACCGTGCCCTGCGGCGCGCCGTCGGCGAGGGGGACGCAACCGGGTTCATAGGGCGTGCCGCCGACAAGGTGGCCGCGCAGCACGCGTGCGGTCATGCCGTGGGTAATGACGATGGCAGGACGAGCCGGATCGAGCCGGTCGAGCCACCCGATCAACCTCTCGGCGATTTCCGGGTACCATTCGCCGCCGGGCGCGCGCACGCTGAACAGCCCGCGCTCGGCATCGACAATCGGGCCCTGCTCGGCAACGATGTCGGCGTAGCGCCGTCCCTCCCAAGCACCAACGCCGATCTCAATAAGCGCGTCGTCGGTGCGGATGTCGAAATAGTCATGCCCAATATGCTCGGCGACGATCGCGGCGGTCTGCAGCGTCCGTCCTGCGGGCGAGGCCCAGATGTCGATATCGGGACGGCGGCCGAGGTGCGCAGCGAGCGCCTCCCCCATCGCCTCGGCTTGCGCACAGCCCGCGCGCGTGAGCGGCGTGTGCGCCTTGATGCCCTGCATGCGGGCCCCCGCATTGAACACGGTTTCGGCATGGCGGGCGATGTAGAGGATTGGACTTGTCATGATGCGGGCCTAGCCAAGGCAGCACGTGCCGACTAGAGGGCGGGTTCATGGCAGACAAGATTTTCTCCGACGCCGCGGCTGCGCTTGAGGGCGTGTTGTTCGACGGCATGACGATCATGGCGGGCGGCTTCGGCCTCTGCGGCATCCCCGAGAAATCGATCGCGGCGATCCGCGACGCGGGTACGCAGAATTTGACCTGCATTTCGAACAATGCGGGCGTCGACGGCTTCGGCCTCGGACTGTTGCTGCAGACGCGGCAGATCAAGAAGATGATCAGCTCCTATGTCGGCGAGAACAAGGAGTTCGAGCGGCAATATCTGGCGGGCGAACTGGAGCTGGAATTCAACCCGCAGGGTACGCTTGCCGAGCGCTGCCGGGCCGGCGGCGCGGGCATTCCCGGCTTTTACACCAAGACCGGTGTCGGGACGCTCGTTGCCGAGGGCAAGGAGCATAAGGATTTCAACGGCGAGACCTATATCCTGGAAACCGGACTCGTCGCCGACCTCGCCATCGTCAAGGCGTGGCGCGCCGACCCGTACGGCAATCTGCAATTCCGCAAGACGTCGCGCAATTTCAACCCGATGATGGCGACGGCGGGCAAGGTCACCGTCGCCGAGGTCGAGGAGCTCGTCGAACCGGGCGGGCTCGACCCCGACTGCATCCACACGCCAGGCATCTATGTGCAGCGGCTGTTTGTCGGTCGTGACTATGAGAAGCGCATCGAACAGCGCACCGTGCGCCAGCGGGAGGTAGCATAATGGCCTGGACCCGCGACGAGCAGGCGGCGCGTGCCGCGAAGGAATTGCAGGACGGCTTTTACGTCAATCTCGGCATCGGCATGCCGACGCTGGTCGCCAACCATATCGCGCCCGGCATCGACATCACGCTGCAGAGCGAAAATGGCATGCTCGGCATGGGGCCCTTCCCCTATGAGGATGAGGTCGATGCCGACCTGATCAATGCCGGCAAGCAGACGATCACAGAACTGCGCCGCTCGAGCTATTTCTCGAGCGCCGACAGCTTCGCGATGATCCGCGGCGGCCATATCGACCTGTCGATCCTCGGTGCGATGGAAGTCGCCGAAAATGGCGACATCGCCAACTGGATGATCCCGGGCAAAATGGTGAAGGGCATGGGCGGCGCGATGGATCTCGTCGCTGGCGTGAAGCGCATCATCGTGCTGATGGAGCATAATTCGAAGGCTGGCGAAGCGAAGTTCAAGACCGCCTGCACCTTGCCGCTGACCGGCAAAGGCGTCGTTGACATGATCGTCAGCGAGCTTTGCGTCTTCTCGCGTCCTGCCAAGGGCGCGCCGTTCCGGCTCGTCGAGCTCGCGCCCGGCGTGACGGCAGACGAAGTCCGCGCCAAGACCGAGGCGCATTATGAGGTGGCGGTTTAGCCAGCTTCGACAAGGCGGGTAGGCATCGCTATGGTCCCGGCCAACAATTGGCAGGGGGAATGCCATGACACTCGCCTTCGACGTCTTCTGGTCGTACCGCTCGCCCTATTCCTATCTGGCGACGCCGCGGCTTATCGAGATCCGGCGCGACTATGACGTGACGGTCAACTTCCGTCCGGTGCGGCCGCTTGCGGTGCGCGAGGCGGGCTTCTTCGAGAAGATCGATCCCCGCTGGATGTTCTATGTCGGGCGGGACTGCTACCGCCTCGCGCAGATGCAGGGGCTCAAGTTCGCATCGCCCAACCCCGACCCGATCGTCCAGAACATCGCGACCCGCGAAATCGCAGCGGAGCAGCCGTACATTGGTCGGCTGACCCGCCTCGGCCAAGCGGCCTGCGAGCTGGGCGACGGCATGGGCTTCGCCGACGCTGTCGCGCGGATGGTCTGGGGTGGCACGCCCAACTGGCATGAAGGCGATCATTTGGCCGATGCGGCGGCGGGTGTCGGACTCGACTGGGCCATGCTGGATGCGATGGAGAAGAATGAGGCCGAACGGCTCAACGCGGCAATCGCCGTCAATGAAACCGCGCAGGCAGCAAGCGGCCATTGGGGCGTCCCGCTCATGGTGTTCGATGGCGAACCCTTCTTCGGCCAGGACCGCATCGATGTGCTGCTGTGGCGAATGGGTCAGCATGGCCTGACACGGCGCTGACGCCCCATTTTCGGGCTGTGCGCGGCCCCTGCCCCCGCTATAGTCATATTACATTTCGGGGCGTGATCCAAAGAGGGCGAGAATGAAGGCGACTGTCGAACGCGCGACGCTGTTGAAGTCCCTCGGCCATGTGCAGTCGGTGGTCGAGCGGCGCAACACCATCCCGATCCTGTCGAATGTGCTGATCGAGGCGACCGGCGACGGGTTGAAACTCATGGCGACCGACCTCGACCTGCAGGTGGTCGAACTGGCCGGTGCGATCGTTACGACGCCGGGCGCGACCACCGTGTCGGCGCACACGCTGTTCGACATTGCGCGCAAACTGCCCGAGGGCAGCCAGGTCGAACTGTCGGTGGCCGAGAACCGCATGACGGTGACAGCGGGCCGCTACACTTCGAAGCTCGCGACGCTGCCGCGCGACGATTTCCCGGTGATCGCCGAAAGCGACCTGCCGACGAAGTTCAGCCTCCCCGTCGAAACGCTCAAGCAGCTCATCGACAAGACGCGCTTCGCAATCTCGACCGAGGAAACGCGCTATTATCTGAACGGCATTTTCCTGCATGTGTCGGAACATGGCATGCGCGCGGTCGCGACCGACGGCCACCGGCTCGCCCGCGTACAGATCGCGACGCCCGATGGCGCTACGGGGATGCCGGACATCATCATCCCGCGCAAATGCGTCGCCGAAGTGCGCAAGCTGCTCGACGAGGCCGAGGGCGATGTCGAAATCCAGCTGAGCCCGTCGAAAATCCGCTTCGCGCTCGGCAACGCCGTGCTGACCTCGAAGCTCATCGACGGCACCTTCCCGGATTATAGCCGGGTCATCCCGACGGCGAACGACCGGCTGCTCAAGGTCGATACCAAGAGCCTCGCGCAGGGGGTCGACCGTGTTGCTGCCATTGCCAGCGAGAAGACCCGCGCGGTGAAGCTTGCACTCGACCGCGACCGGGTGACGCTGTCGGTTACGTCGCCGGAGAATGGCACGGCAGCGGAAGATGTTGCGGCGGACTATACGAGCCCGGCGTTCGAAGTCGGGTTCAACTCGAAATATCTGCTCGACATCCTGAATGAGATCGAAGCCGACCAGGTCGAGGTGCACCTCGCCGATGCCGCCGCGCCGACGCTGATCCGCGAAGACGGGAGTAGCCCGGCGCTCTATGTGCTGATGCCGATGCGGGTGTGATTCTCCCTCCCCTGCTTGCAGGGGAGGGTTGTGGTGGGGTGGCTTCCACGCGCCGGGCGTGCGAATGTGAATCGCCTTGACCAAGACGCCTCGCGACCAGCTGATCGATGCGCGTGCGCTGCAATTGCGGCGCGAAGCGACCCCTGCCGAGCGGGCGCTTTGGGCGCAGCTTCGGGACTTCAAACAATATGGCTTTCATTTCACGCGGCAGCATCGGGTCGGGAATTACATCGTCGATCTGGCGTGCCGCAGCGAGCGGTTCGCGGTCGAGCTGGATGGTGAGGGACATGCGGCTCAGGCCGAGTATGACCGGACGAGAACGGCTTGGCTGGAGGGGCAGGGCTGGCGTGTATTGCGGTTCTGGAATGGTGACGTACTCGCCGATCCCGAAGCGGTCGCTCGATCGGTTTTGGGGGTGTTGACGGGGGAAACGCGGATTGGCGACGTGCAGGGGAATCACCCGGCCGCCGCAGACAGCCGCGCGCACCCCACCCCAACCCTCCCCTGCAAGCAGGGGAGGGAGTCAGCAAGCGCTCATGTCGCGCATGTGGCGCTCCGCGACTTTCGTTCCTATCTGGATCAAGGCGTGTCGGTGAGCGCCGGCCCCGTTGTCGTGACCGGCGAAAATGGGGCGGGGAAGACCAATCTCCTCGAAGCGATTTCGCTGCTGTCGCCGGGGCGCGGGTTGCGCGGCGTCGCCTTGGCTGAGGTCGCGCGGACCGGCGGGCCGGGGCATTGGGCGGTGGCCGCTACCATCGACAGCGGCGGGGCCGTCGAGATTGGCACGGGCACGACGGCCACGGCACGCGAGCGGCGGCAGGTGAGGGTGAACGGCGCCGCTGCCCCAATCGCGGCGCTCGGCGAATGGCTGTCGATCCTGTGGCTGACGCCGGCAATGGACCGGCTGTTCAGCGAGGGCGCATCGGGGCGGCGGCGCTTCCTCGACCGGCTGACGCTGGCACTGCATCCGGGCCATGCGAGCCATGCGGCGCGCTATGATGCGGCGATGCGGGCACGGAACAGGCTGTTGGCTGAAGATGCTGGCGCCGATCCGGGCTGGCTGGCGGCGCTGGAGCGGCAGATGGCCGAACATGGCGAGGCTTTGGCGGCGGCGCGGCGCGACACCGTGGCGGCACTGGCCGAGCGGCTCGCCGATACGCCTGACGGGCCCTTCGCCCGCGCGCGTGTGCGATTGGACGGGTGGGGGGCGGATGCGCTAGAGGATGGTGTATCGGCGCTTGCCACCGAACTGCGGCAGCGCCGCGGTCAGGATGCGGCGGCAGGCCGGGCGACGGCAGGCCCGCACCGCAGCGATCTGGCGGTGGTGCATGCCGGCAAGAACCAGCCGGCCGAGATGTGCTCGACCGGCGAGCAGAAGGCGCTGCTGCTCGGGCTGGTGCTCGCGCATGCGGCGCAGGTCGGGGAACGGCGGGGCCGGGCGCCGGTGCTGCTGCTCGACGAGGTTGCGGCGCATCTCGACGCGGCGCGGCGCGAGGCGCTGTTCGGCCGTCTGGTCGAAATGGGCGCGCAGGTTTGGATGACCGGGACCGACCGGTCGCTGTTCGCGGGGCTCGAAAGCCTCGCCACGTTCGTCGCGGTGAGCGATGGGCAGTTGATGGTAGGATGAATGCGTTGAGCGACGACAACAAGCAGACGAGCGATTACGGCGCGGATTCGATCACGGTGCTGCGCGGCCTCGATGCCGTGCGCAAGCGGCCGGGCATGTACATCGGCGACACCGACGATGGTTCGGGCCTGCACCATATGGTGTTCGAGGTGTCCGACAACGCCATCGACGAGGCGCTCGCCGGGCATTGCGACCGCATCGACATCAAGCTCAACCCCGATGGCTCGGTGACCGTCGAGGACAATGGCCGCGGCATCCCGACGGGCATCCATTCTGAGGAGGGCGTCTCGGCGGCCGAGGTCATCATGACTCAGCTGCATGCCGGCGGGAAATTCAACAACTCCGACGACAATGCATACAAGGTGTCGGGCGGCCTGCACGGCGTCGGCGTGTCGGTCGTCAATGCGCTCAGCGAATATCTCGATCTGCGCATCTGGCGCGACGGGCGCGAGCATTACATGCAATTCCGCCGCGGCGAGCCGGTCGCGCCGCTCGCCGATGTCGGCCCATCGAACGGCAAGAAGGGCACGCAGGTCACCTTCCTGCCCTCCCCCGACACGTTCAAGATCGTCGAGTTCGATTTTGATAAGCTCGAGCACCGCTTCCGCGAACTCGCCTTTCTCAATTCGGGCGTCCGGCTGTTCCTGACCGATGCGCGGCATGCCGAGACCAAGGTTATCGAACTTTATTATGAAGGCGGCATCGCAGCGTTCGTCGCCTATCTCGATCGCACCAAGACTGCGCTGATTCCCGCGCCGATTTCGGTGCGCGGCGAGCGCGACGGCGTCGCCATCGAGGTCGCGCTCGAGTGGAACGACAGCTATTATGAGCAGGTCCTGCCGTTCACCAACAACATCCCGCAGCGCGACGGCGGCACGCATATGGCGGCGTTCCGCGCCGCGCTGACGCGGACGCTCAACAATTATGCCGAGAAGTCGGGAATCCTGAAAAAGGAGAAGGTCGCGCCGACCGGCGATGACATGCGCGAGGGACTGACCGCAGTCATTTCCGTCAAGCTGCCCGACCCGAAGTTCAGCAGCCAGACCAAGGACAAGCTCGTCTCGTCCGAGGTGCGCCAGCCGCTCGAGTCGCTGATGGCCGATAAGATGGCCGAGTGGCTCGAAGAGAATCCCGCGCACGCCCGCGTCATTGTGCAGAAGATCATCGACGCGGCGATTGCCCGCGAGGCTGCGCGCAAAGCACGCGAGGCGAGCCGCAAGTCGGTGCTTGGCGTCGCGTCACTGCCCGGCAAGCTCGCCGACTGCCAGGAAAAAGATCCGGCCAAGTCCGAACTCTTCCTCGTCGAGGGCGACAGCGCCGGCGGATCGGCCAAACAGGGCCGCAACCGGCAGAATCAGGCGATCCTCCCCTTGCGCGGCAAGATCCTGAACGTCGAGCGGGCGCGCTTTGACCGTATGCTCGGCTCGAAGGAGATCGGTACGCTTATTCAGGCGATGGGCACCGGCATCGGCCGCGACGAGTTCAATATCGAGAAGCTGCGCTACCACAAGATCGTCATCATGACCGACGCCGATGTCGACGGCGCACATATCCGCACGCTGCTGCTGACCTTCTTCTACCGGCAGATGCCCGAGCTGATCCGGGGCGGCTATCTCTACATCGCACAGCCGCCACTCTACAAAGTCCAGCGCGGCCGGTCGGAGGTCTATCTCAAGGACAATGCGGCGCTCGACGAATATCTGGTGTCGACGGGCCTCGGCACGCTGGTGCTGACGACTCCGGCCGGGCAGCGTTCGGGCGAGGACCTGCGCGCGCTCGTCGAGCATGCGCGGCGCACGCGGGCACTGACCGCCTATGTGCCCAAACGCTACAATCCCTGGGTCGTTGAGGCGCTCGCGCTGACGGGCGGCCTCGATCCGGCGCTCGACGGCAACCGGGCTGCGCAGGATGCGGCGGCCGCCAAGGCGGCGGCCTGGCTCAACGCCGGCGATGCGGACGGTGGCTGGACGGCGCAGGCCGCCGAAGATGGCGGCTATCATGTCCAGCAAAGCTTGCGCGGCGTCACCGACCATTATGTTGTCGACCGTGCGCTGCTGCTGTCGGCCGAGGCGCGCAAGTTGCATGGCCTCGCCGCCGAAGAAACGGAAACCTATCTGCTGCCGTCGAAGCTCGGCGATGTCACCGTCCGCAGCCCGACCGAGCTGCTCGACGCCGTGCTCGACTCCGGCCGCAAGGGTCTGTCAGTGCAGCGCTACAAGGGCCTCGGCGAAATGAATGCCGAGCAATTGTGGGAAACCACGCTCGACCCGACCAACCGCTCGCTGCTGCAGGTCGAAGTGAAGGAAGCCGACGTCGCCGACGAGCTGTTCACCAAACTGATGGGCGATGTGGTCGAGCCACGGCGCGAGTTCATTCAGGACAATGCGCTGAGCGTGGCGAATCTGGATGTGTGATCCGCTGGCGAGTGCTATCCTAGCCAAATGACCGCCACCGCCCTGCCGCATGACTATCCGATCGCAATCGATCCTGCGGACATCGACTTCATGGGGCATGTCAACAATGCCTCCTATCTGAAGTGGGTTCAGGCGGCGGTGATCAGTCATTGGGAGCGGCTCGCGCCCGCCGAGGATGTGGCACGGCATCTGTGGGTCGCGCTGAAGCATGAGATCACCTATCGCAAGCCCGCCTTTCTCGATGACGATGTCATCGCGACGGTGATTCTCGAAAAGGTGCAGGGCGCGCGCGCCTTCTACGACACCGTGATCAAGCGCGGCGAGACCGTGCTGGCCGAGGTCAAATCGAGCTGGTGCTGCCTCGATGCGGAAACGCTCAGGCCCTCACGCATCGCGCAAAATATCCGCGAGCGCTTCCTCGGCGAATAGCCGCGCGGACAATCGCAACCCGTCCAGTCGGACGGCTTCTTTTCGCAAATCGGCCTGCTAGCGTCCCCTCATGGTTCGGGGGGATCCCATAGAGTCCAAAAAGAGGCTGATGGTCGTGGCGGGGACACGGCCCGAGGCTATCAAGCTTGCGCCGCTGATTCTGGAACTGCGCCGACGCGAACTCCACGTCACCATTTGCGCGACCGGTCAGCACCGCGACCTGTTCGATCAAGCGATGGCGGATTTTGACTTGGTGCCAGACATTGACTTGGCCCTGATGCGCCGGAGCCAGACCATTGATGCCTTCATGGCGCGCGCGCTGCCGGCACTGACTGCCGTGTACCGCAATGAACAACCGGATATGATCGTTGTGCAGGGCGATACTGCCACTGCCTATGCCGGTGCTCTTGCCGCCTTTTATGCACAAATCCCGGTCGCGCATGTTGAAGCGGGTTTGCGCAGCGGCAGGTTGGCCGATCCCTTTCCCGAAGAATTCCATCGCCGTCAGATCGCGCAGATCGCCGTGCTGCATTTTGCACCGACGGTTGCAGCCCAAAGTGCACTTCTGTCGGAGGGTGTGAAGCCGGCGCAAATCCATCTGACCGGCAACACGGGCATCGACGCGCTGCTCCAGATGTCGGCGCGGCTTGATAGAGACCCGTCACTCGCGGAACCCGTCGCGACGCACATAGCAGAATTGGGCAGCCTGCGGCGCCATATGCTGGTGACCATGCACCGCCGCGAGAATCATGGGCCGGCCGTCGCGGCAATGATTGAGGCCGTCGGACGATTGGCTGCGGATGGCGATCTCGAGATACTGATCCCCGTACATCCGCACCCAGCCGTTCACGACCGGATCGTCGAAGCGCTCGGCGGGGTGCGTCACGTCCATCTGCTGCCGCCGGTCAGGTATCCGGAGCTCATTTATCTGCTCCAGCACGCCCGGCTGGTGCTAACCGACTCGGGTGGCATCCAAGAAGAAGCCCCCGCACTCGGCTGTCCGGCGCTGGTGTTGCGACGGACGACTGAGCGGCCAGAAAGCGTTGCAAGCGGGAACGCGCGCCTCGTACCCGCGCAAGCCGGGACGATCTTCGCAGCGGTGCGTCGCATCGTCGATGACCCGGCGCAGCACGCGGCGATGGCCAGCGTGGTCTCGCCCTATGGCGATGGGCGCGCGACGCTGCGGATCGCCAACTTACTGGAATCCTGGCTGTTCGTGGGGGCCAGCGGTCGCGTGAACAGAGATCAGGCGGCCGCAGCAAACGGCGGCGGAATAATCGACGCGAGAAACTGATCGGTGGATGCATCCCAACTGAAATGGCGCGCATAGGCAGCGCAATCCTCGCGCCGCGCCGCCAGTGCTGCGGGGATCGCCACGGCCAAATCCTCTGATAAGGCACCGACTTTGTGCGTCCAGCCGCGCACGACGCCGGTCCCGTTGGCGCCTATGACGTCAAGCGGACCATGAACCGGGAAGGCCGCCACCGGGGTCCCCGTCGCGAGCGCCTCGATCAGCACGAGGCCGAAGGTGTCGGTCAGGCTCGGGAAGACGAACACATCCGCAGCGGCATAGGCGGCCGCCAGTTCCGTGCCGTGCAGGGCGCCGAGGAAATAACCGTTCGGGAAGCGGGCCCGCAGCTCAGCCAGCGCCGGACCATCGCCGACGACGACCTTGCTGCCGGGCGTGTCGGCGGACAGGAAGGCCTCGATGTTCTTTTCAACGGCAACCCGGCCGACGCACAGTTGGATTGGGCGCGGCAGTCCGGCCATCGCGGGCGCTGGCGCGGTATCGGGCGAGAATTGCGCGAGATCGACGCCACGCGACCAGATATGCGTCTGTGGCAGCCCGCGCCCGGCAATCTCCGCCGCCAAACGCGGGGTTGCGACGAGGATATGTTCGGCGGGCGCGTGAAAGCGGCGCAGCAGCCGCCAGAACCATTCGGCGGGCAGGCCAGTCCGCGCCGCAACATAATCGGGGAAACGCGTGTGCAGCGACGTGTTGAACGGATGGCCGTTGGCGATACACCAGCCCCGCGCCGCCCAGCCAAGCGGGCCTTCGGTCGCGATATGCACCGAGGCCGGCTGGAAGTCAGACAGCATTTGCGACACGCGCCGCTTTGCCCCGAGCGCCAAGCGGATTTCCGGGTAGGTGGGGCAGGGGAGCGTCCGGAACAGGTCGGGCGTGATCGTCAACACTTCGATGCCGCGCTCACGCAGCTTCTCGACCGTCGTGGTCAGGGTGCGAACCACGCCATTGATCTGCGGTGTCCAAGCGTCGGTGACGACGGCAATTCTCAATTCGCGACCTTCGCCGTTGCTGCCGTTGCCGCTGCGGCACGGACGCGCGCGGCCCAGTCGAGAATTTCCATGCGGCCGTCGGCGTGCTCGACGAGCGCCGTGCAGCTTTCGACCCAGTCGCCGTCATTGTAATAGGTGATACCGCCGATCTCGCGAATTTCGGCGGTGTGGATATGGCCGCAGACGATGCCGTCGGCGCCGCGTTCGATCGCGGCATGCGCAACCGCTTCCTCGAAGCGGCACACATATTCGACGGCGTTCTTGACGCGCTTTTTCAAGTGTGCCGACAGCGACCAATAGGGCAGGCCTAACCGCCGCCGGATGCCGTTGAACGCGATATTGGCCTTGAGCAGAAGTTCGTAGGCATAGTCACCGAGGAAGGCGAGCCAGCGCGCGTAGAGCACGACGCCGTCGAAAATGTCGCCGTGCACGACCCAGAGCGTCCGGCCATCCGCCGTCACATGCATCGCGTCCTGGGCGAGTTCGACATCGCCGAAGCTGAGGCCGGTATAGTCGCGAAAGGCCTCGTCATGATTGCCGGGAATGTAGATGACATGCGTGCCGTGCTTCGCCATCTTGAGGATGCGGCGGATCACGTCATTGTGCCGCGGCGGCCAATACCAGCCGCGCTTCAGCCGCCAGCCGTCGATGATGTCGCCGACAAGGTAGAGCTGCTGACATTCGATCGACTTCAGGAAGTCGATGAGCAGGTCGGCATTGCACCCGGCGGTGCCGAGGTGGATGTCGGAAATCCAGACGGTGCGGAACTTGAGCTTGTGACGACGTTCAGCGGGGTCGGGCTCGTGGAACCAGTCGGGGAGCTTTGGAGGGTTCGATGCCGTGCCGCGCGCCGTGACAGGCGCGGGATAACCGGCATCGGCGCGCAACTGCGTCGCCATCGGCGTTCCCCTTCTGCAGTGCGGCCCGGGTGGGCCTGCCCTTGCGAGTCGCGCTTACAGACTCCGCGTGACATCCACGTGGCGTTCGCGTTACGTTTCGGTTGCGCACCTAGCGACTCTTGCCGCTGGCGGGGCAGGACACACCCGCCTAGCCTCGCCATCAATGGGTACGGTGCAATCTCCACAAAAGCTGTCAGCCGGCGGGATTGCCTGGGCGCTGTTCGAGGCGGCGCGCATCCCGCTGGTCATCCTCGTCACCATCTATGTGTTCACGCCCTATTTCGCGACTGTGGTGGTCGGCGATCCAGTCAAAGGTCAGGCTGCGGTCGCCGCGTCGGGCAAATGGGGCGGCTGGATTGTGGCGCTGACCTCGCCGATGATCGGGGCGGCACTCGATCGCTACGGACCGCGCAAGCCCTTCCTGGCTGTGGCAGCGGCGCTACTGGCGGGGTTCACGGCGCTTTATTGGTTCGCGCGACCCGATGGCAGCGGGCTGACCGTGCCAATGGTCGTCGCGATCGGCGCGATCGTGACCGTGCTCTACGCCTATTGCGACCTTGGGCAGAACTCCTTGCTGACCCGCGCAGCGCCGGGCCTTGAGCACCGCGCATCGGGCCTCGCGCTCGCGCTCGGCAATGCCATCGCGATGGCGGCGCTGATCTTCGTGTTGTTCGCCTTCACGCTGCCAGCGGTGCCGCTGTTCGGGCTCGACAAGGCGATGCACGAGCCCGACCGCATTACCGGACCGATCGCGGCTGCGATCATCGCCATCGGTTGCCTGCCACTGTTTTTCTGGACGCCCGACGCACCGCGGACCGGCCTGTCGGTCATGGCCGCGTTCCGGGCTGGAATGGGCGACTTGATCGCACTCATCCGCGACGCGCGGGCACATCGTGATGCACTGACGTTCCTTGCTGCGCGGATGGTTTATGCCGACGCGACAGTCGCGATCATCCTGTTCTCGGGCGTCTATGCGGCCGGCGTGCTGGGCTGGCGCACGCAGGAATTGCTCACCTTCGGTATCCTCCAGGGTATCTTCTCGGTGGCCGGCGGATTTCTGGCTGCCTGGTCGGACGGACGGTTCGGTGCGAAGCAGGCGCTGCGGCTGCAGATCCTGATGATTCTCGTCGCGCAGATCGCGATCCTCGGCCTCAGGCCCGACGCGCTCTTCTATGTCGGGATCCAGCCTGGCGTCGCGGTGTGGAACGGCCCGATGTTTCGCACGGCACCGGAGATCGCCTATATCCTCGTCGGCTTCGTCAACGCGGCCGGGATCACCGCGACATATGCGTCGAGCCGGACGCTGCTCGTCGCGCTCGTGCCCGTTGAGGCCTCGGGGCGATTCTTCGGCCTCTACACGCTGTCGGGGAATCTGACCTACTGGCTCGCGCCGACGCTGATCCAGCTGTTCACGCTGTGGATCGGCACACAGCAGGCGGGCTTCTATCCGGTGCTCGGCCTGTTGCTGATTGGCCTCATCCTGCTCGGCTTAGTGCGCGGTGGATTGCCTTCCGCCCGCCGCTGACTAGGTTCGCGCGCTTTCGCGAATGGAGAGCGGCGTGGACACGGGGCAGACGACGGGATCGAGGTTGGGGGAGCTTTTGCGGCTCGCCGGCCCCGTGATCCTCGCGCGCCTCGGCATCATGGCGATGGGGCTGACCGATGCGATCGTCGTCGGCCGCTATTCCTCGACCGAACTCGGCTATCATGCACTGGGCTGGGGGCCGACGAGTGTCGTCCTGACCATGGCGGTCGGCCTGCTGACCGGCGTGCAGGTGATGACGGCGCGCTATGTGGGGGAAGGCCGCGCGAAGGATACGGGCCTCGTGCTGCGGCGCGGCTGCTCCTATGCGCTGTGGATCGGCTTCGCCTCGATGGCGGCGCTGATGGCCGCAGGACCGCTGTTCCTGCGGGCAACGGGGCTGGAGCCGACGCTTGCGGCGGGGGCGGGCCATGCGCTGCGGATCTTCGCGCTGTCGCTGCCCTTCTATCTCGTCTCCTGTGCGGTGACCTTCTGGCTGGAAGCGCTCGGCAAGCCCACGCCCGGCATGGTGGCGATGTGGCTGGCGAATATCGTCAATCTCGTGCTGAACCTGTGGCTGGTGCCGGGCCATTCCGGGCTTCCGGTGGCGGGCGCGGTCGCGGCGGCCTGGGCGACCTTCGGGTCGCGCGGCGCACTGCTGGCGATGCAAATTTTTTATGTCTGGCAGTGGCGCGGCGCGCGCGAGCATGGCGTGTTCGAGCGGCGGGCCGAGGACGGCCGCGCCGCCGAGCAGCGCCGCATCGGCTATGGCGCCGGTGCGTCCTATTTCGTCGAGTCGGCGGCCTTTGCCGGCATGGGCATCATCGCGGGGCTGCTCGCGGCGCTCGATGCTGCGGCCTGGGCGATCGTACTCAATGTGGCGGCGATCATCTTTATGGGGCCGCTGGGCCTCGCCTCTGCGACGGCGGTGCTGGTCGGGCGCAGTGTTGGCGCGCGCGACCGGCATGGCGTCGTCGTCAACGGCGTGCTGGGCTTTGCGGTGACGGCCGTGCTGACCGGTATCATCGGCCTGATCGTCTGGATTTGGGCCGCACCCTTTTCGGCACTCTACACGCGCGACCCCGCGTTGATCGCGCTCGTTGCGCCGGCAATCGCGCTGTCGAGCCTGTTCTTCGTCGCCGACGGCCTGCAGGTGGTCGGTGCCAACGCCTGCCGGGCACGCGGCGACATCTGGTGGCCGACCGCTACGCATGTCGTCAGCTACACGGTCGTGATGCTGCCGCTCGGCTGGTGGTTCGCGCACACGCTTGGGCTGGGCATCGCCGGCTGCGTCTGGTCGGTGGTTGTCGCCAGCCTGCTCGCCGCCGGTTTCCTGACCGGACGGTTCGCGGTGCTGGCACGCCGGCCGCTCGACGGCGTTGTGGCGGTCGGCTAGTCGCATAGGCCATGCAAATCCCGCGCTCGCTCTTCCTGTTCGGCGTCCTCTATGGCGGCATGACCTGCATCGCCGGTGTGCTCGGCAACAAGCAGGTCGCGCTGCCGGCCGGACTCGCCGTCGAGGCCGGCATCTTCGCCTTCCTGACGCTCGTCGTGCTGTCGAGTGCGGTGGCGGAACTGCATGGCCGCGACACTGCCAACCGGCTGGTGCGCTTCGGCTTCGTGCCGTTGCTGATGTCGATGACGCTGATCGAACTGGTGCTGAACCTGCCGCCGGCACCCGCGATGGACCCGGCGCGGCTGTCGGCGTTCCAGTTGGTGCTCGGGCAGAGTCCGCGCCTGATGGCGGCGGGAATCATCGCTTACGGCATTTCGCAGACGCTCAACGTGACGCTGTTCAGCGCGATGCGGCGGGATGGCAGCCTTCTCTGGCTGCGCGCGGCGATTGCCGGTGCGTTGTCGCAGATCGTCGATACGCTGCTATTTGTCAGCATCGCCTTCACCGGCGTCTTCCCGATCGGCGGGCTGCTGATCGGCCAGATGATCGCCAAGGTGGCATTGTCGCTGCTCGTGCTGCCGTGGCTGATCACGGCGCTGGTGACACTCGGTCGCCGCCTCGACCGGGCGTGACGCTCGAGGACCGGCTGCGGACGATCCTGCGCAGCGAACCGTTGCTGATGGCGATGCTGGAAGCCGTCGAGGCGACCGGCCTGCCCGACGCGTGGATTTCCGCCGGGGCGATCCGCTCGACGGTCTGGGACGTGCTGCACGGCCGTGCCGTTGCGACGGACTGGGCTGACGTCGATGTGCTGTTCTTCGACGTGGCTGACGTTTCGCGCGAGCGGGAAAGCGCCGCCGAAGCCGAACTACGACGCCTATGCTCCGGACCGAACTGGGAGGTTCGCAATCAGGCGCGCATGCATATCAAGACCGGCAATTCGCCCTATCGCGACAGCGAGGACGGGCTCCGGCATTTCGCGGAAACGCCGACGGCGGTTGGTGTGCGGCTGCGGGGCGGCCTCATCGATATCTGCGCACCGCACGGGCTCGACGACCTGTTCGCTTGCCGTGTGCGGCCGACCGACGCGGGCGAGCCGAACATGGGCTTCTATCGTCAGCGCATGGCAGCGAAGAACTGGCCGGCGCGCTGGCCGAAGGTCGAGGTTCTGGGCCTCTGACTATTTGGCGGCTGCCGCCGCGCCGGCCGGGCCATCCTTGATGATCTTGGCGATTGCCGAATAGCGCCGTTCGTCGAGCGAATAGTCGCGTGCCGACTTGCCGGTAACGCTGTCGCTCTTGTCGGCATTGGCGCCCGCGTCGACGAGCACGCGCACCGTTTGCAGGTCGTGCGCCTGAACAGCCTTGATCAGCGCCGTTTCGCCTGAATTGTTCTGCGCATTGATGCTCGCCCCTTGCGCCAGCAGCACGCGCACCCCGTCCGACCAGCCGAGATTGGCGGCGACGATCAGCGCGGTGCTGCCGTCCTTCGCCTTGCCGTTGACGTCGGCACCCTTCGAGATCAGCAGATTGACCCAGCCGAGATCGCGGCCGCGCGTGACCATGATGAGCGCGGTGTCGCCGCTTTCGGAATCGCGCAGGTTGACCACGGCGGACCCCGCCTCGGTGATGATCTTCACCGCTTCGAAGGCTTTGCGGTCCTTCACATTCTTGAAGAAATTATAGGTGTCGGAGAATTGGGCGGCGGCTGGGACCGCCAGCATCAGCGCCACCAGCGCCGTGACAGCGCCACGCATGGTCAACATCGCAAACCCCCGGTAGAAGATAGTTTCGATTCCCTAGCACAGAGCCGCACCGCCAATCCATGCGTACGCATCGCCGCATTTTGATTCTCGCCGTTTTCGCAGCGCTCGCCGCCTGCGGTGCGCCGTCCGTGCCCGAGGGACCGCTGACCGGCAGCGACATCGGCGGGCCGTTCGCGCTGACCAATGGCGACGGCAAGACGGTGCGCGACAGCGATTTCGCGGGCAAATGGAGGCTGGTCTATTTCGGCTACACCTTCTGTCCCGACGTCTGCCCGACCGACATGCAGCACATCGCGCAAGGACTGCGTATCGTCGAGAAGAGCCATCCCAACATCGCTGCCAAGGTCGTGCCGCTGTTCATCACGGTCGATCCGGAGCGCGACACGCCGGCAGCGGTGAAGGCGTTCGCCGCTGCCTTCCATCCCCGGCTGGTCGGCCTGACCGGCACGCGCGCGCAGATTGATCCGGTGCTCAAGGAATATCGGGTGTTCGCATCGAAGCAGGGCAGCGGCGCGAATTATCTGATGAACCATAGCGCCATGGCCTATCTGATGGACCCGAACGGCAAGCCAGTCAGCTTCGTCGCGCAACCGACCGCTGACGATGTCGCGGCCGAACTGGTGAAATACGTCCGATGAGTTTCTGGCGCGAAAAGTCGATGCGCGACATGAGCCGGCAGGAGTGGGAATCGCTCTGCGACGGCTGTGGCAAATGCTGCGTCCACAAGCTGGAGGATGAGGAGACGGGCGAAATGCTCGCGACCAATGTCGCCTGCCGCCTGCTCGACCGGCGCACGGGCCGCTGCAAGGATTATCGCAACCGGAAAGCCCATGTGCCCGAATGCGTCCGGCTGACGCCCGAGAAGATTCTCGACCTCGACTGGCTGCCATCGACCTGCGCGTATCTGCTGCTCGCCGAGGGCAAGGATCTCTATCCCTGGCATCCGCTGATCAGCGGCGATCCGGAAAGCGTGCATGCCGCCGGCCAGTCGGTGCGCGGCTGGACGGTCAGCGAGGACGATGCCGGCGACTTCGAACATCATCTGATCGACCGTGTCCTCTGAGCCGCTGCTGTGGCGCGGTGCGGGCCGTGCGGTGCCCGTCGAACTTCGCGCCGACCGCCGCAGCCGGCTGAGCCTGCGCGCCGATGCCGCGCGCGGCGTATTGCGGGTAAGCCTGCATCCCCGGACCAGTTCGGCCAAGCTGCTCGCCTTTCTCGACGCGCATACCGACTGGATCGAAACGCGCGTGGCGCGTTGGCCGCTGGCGCGGCCGTTCGCGCCGGATGCGCTAGTTCCGGTCGAGGGTGTGGAGCGCCGGGTCGATTGGGCAGCCGGGCGGCCGCGCAAGGTGTCGATCGAGGGCGAATTGTTGATTGCAGGCGGGCCGCTCGACGGGTTGAATGGGCGAATCGAACGCTTCCTGCGCGCGCGCGCATTAGCGGTCATGGAGCCTGAAACACGGGTGCTGGCATCACGGGTTAACGTACCAGTTGATCGAATCGCGATTCGCGATACGGCGTCGCGCTGGGGAAGCTGCACCGGGCAGGGGGCGATCAGCTACAGCTGGCGGCTGATCCTTGCGCCGCCGGAGGTGCGCCAGTCGGTGGTCGCGCATGAGGTCGCGCACCTCGTGCACCTGAACCATGGCCCGGACTTCTGGGCGCTCGCCGAGAAACTTTATGACGGCGACATGGGCGCGGCGCGGCGCTGGCTGAAGGCGCAGGGGCCGGGCCTGCACTGGATCGGGCGAACAGCCTAACGCTGTGGCTGCGGCGCGGGCTGGCCGTCCTTCAGGACGTCGTCGAGGAATTTGTCGTCGAGCCGCGGTTGTGGCCTTTCCTCAGGCGGCGGCGCGTTGGGGTCGGGCGGGACCGAGCCGTCGTCGAACGTCTGGGAGTCCGGATTGAGGCCGTAGGTCTCTTCGTCGGGTTCGCCGCCTTCGGGCGCAAGTACCTGGGTGTTGAGGTCCTGTGCAGGCAAGCCACGCGTCGCGGCGCGCATGAATACGGCGAAGGCGCGGGTCGGTGCCCGGCCGCCGGCGAGGCCGGGGACACGTTTGGCATCGTCGCGGCCCATCCAGACGCCGGCAACGAGGTCGCCGGTGAAACCGAGGAACCAGCCGTCCTTGTTCGAACTCGTCGTGCCGGTCTTGCCCGCAACCGGACGGCCGATCGCGGCGGCCATGCCTGTCCCGCCGCTGCCTTCGACGACCGACTGCATCAGCGCGGTCATCTTTGCGGCGACCCAAGGCGCGACCAGCGTGCGTGATTCCGGCGCTTCATGCGTGAACAGCACCCGGCCGCGCGAGGTGGTGATGCGGGTGATCGCATAGGGCCGCGCCTCGATGCCGCTGCGCGCGACGCTCGCATAGGCCGTCGTCAGTTCGAGCAGGGTCACATCCGAGGTGCCGAGCGCCATCGACGGCAGTCGGCTGATCGGCGTGGAGATGCCGAAGCGCCGCGCCATGTCGGCGACGGTGTCGAAGCCGACGCGCGACGCGAGTTGCACGGCGACCGTGTTGACCGAGCGCGAGAAGGCGTCGCGCACAGTCATTTCGCCGAGGAATTTGCCGTTGGAGTTGCGCGGGCTCCAATTGCCGAAGCTGATCGGCTCGTCGACGACGATATCGTCGGGCTCGACGCCATCTTCGAGCGCCGCGAGATAGACGAACAGCTTGAACGCCGATCCCGGCTGACGCTGCGCCGCCACGGCGCGATTGTAGATCGACGACACATAATCCTTGCCGCCGACCATCGCGCGCACCGCGCCATCGGTCGACATCGCGACGAGCGCACCCTGTGCGCCCTCGGGCGTGCCGGTCTGGATCGCGACTTCGGCGGCACGCTGCATGCCGGGCATCAGCGTGGTCTGGACGATGAGCGGCTCGACGGTTTCATCGGTCAGCGTGTCGAGCTGGCCGAGCACCCAGTCGGTGAAATAGCGCACATTGTTCTGGCGCGGCTGCGGCGCGAAGGCGAGCCCGTCGATATCGACCGCTGACGCCTGTCCGGGCGTCAGCTTGCCGGCGTCGACCATGACCGCAATCACGGTGCGGGCGCGCTCCTTGGCTGCGGCCGGATCGGACGAGGGCGCATAATGCGACGGCGCCTTGACGAGGCCGGCGATGATCGCCGCTTCCTCGAGGTCGAGCGTCTTCGCGCCATGGCCGAAGAACTTACGGCTCGCTGCGTCGATTCCGTAAGCGCCACCGCCGAAATAGACGCGGTTCAGATAGAGTTCGAGGATCTGCTTCTTGGTGAAGCGCTGTTCGAGCGCCAGCGACAGCACGGCCTCGCGAATCTTGCGGCCATAGGTCTGGGTCGAGGTCAGGAAGATGTTGCGCGCCAGCTGCTGGGTGATCGTCGAGCCGCCCTGCCGCGAGCCGGTGACCTGATTGGTGTAGAGCGAGCGCGCGATGCCGATCGGATCGACGCCGGGATGGGCATAGAAGCGCCGGTCCTCGACCGCGACCATCGCATCGACCATGACCTGCGGGATTTCGGCATAGGGCAGCCAGTCGCCATAGCTCGGACCGACCGAGACGAGCACCGATCCGTCGGCGGCGCGCACCTGCACGGCCTGCCCGTTCGGCGACTTCATCATCTCGCGGTAGCCGGGCAGCGACGCCATCGCGATCGCGACAGCGACAGCGAGGATGATCGCCAGCAGCACGCCCGCGCCGAGCGCGATTTTCGACAGGGTGATCAGCGCCGAGGCCACGGCACCGCGTTCGCCGCGCGACGCGGGCGGTTTGCGGGGGGTGCGGGGAGGAGCGGGCGCCATGAGTTCGGGGCAGGCCTTTAGGCGCGCGGGATGGATGCGGCAAGGCATGACACCAAGCGAGCTGAACGACGGCTGAAGCAGCGGGCTTCCACGCCGGAGATTTCCGCTTCATAACAAGGCGAATGGAGCGAGCCGCCGCATTCACGCCCACTGCGCTCGGAGCGCCGGGCGTCCGCGTGCGTACGCTGGTCACGCTGCGCTGGCTCGCCATTTTCGGGCAGCTGACGACGCTCGCGGTGGTCGGCCTCGTGCTGCAATTCCCGCTGCCGATCGCGTCGGCGCTGGCAGCGATCGGCGCTTCGATCGTGCTCAATCTCGGGCTGTCGACGCTTTATGCGCGCAACGCCCTGCTGGCCGGCGGCGAGGCGCTGCTGCACTTCGCCTTCGACATGGTGCAGCTCGGCGTCCTGCTGTTCCTGACCGGCGGCATCACCAATCCGTTCACGGTGCTGCTGACGGTGCCCGTGACGATCGGCGCGACGCTGCTCGGCAGCCGTGCGGCGATGCAGCTCGTGGCGCTGTCGACTGTCGTGCTGTTCGCGCTCTGGCAATGGCCGCTGCCGCTGCCCTGGTCGGGCGAGCCGATCCTGCTGCCGAACACTTACCAGCTCGGCATGTTCGTCGCGCTGACGCTCGGCATGGGCTTCCTCGTCACTTATGCGACGCGGGTGTCGGCGGAATCGCGGCAGCGCGCCCGGGCGCTGGTCGCGACACAGGATGCGCTCGACCGGGAGTCACGCGTGTCGGCGCTGGGGTCACTCGCCGCAGCCGCGGCGCATGAATTGGGCGGACCGCTCGGCACGATCACGCTGATCGCACGCGAGCTGCACGACAGCCTCGGCGACGATCCCGAATTTGGCGACGACATCGAGCTGCTCGTCGCCGAAGCGAAGCGGTCGCGCGAAATTCTGACCGGCATCGCCCGACGCGCCGAGGCGGAGCACCCGTTCCAGCGCGTCCCGCTCGACACGCTGCTCAACGAGGTTGCGTCCAATTTCGCGCGCTCGCCAGTTCCTGTGATCGTCGAGCTGCGGCGCGGAGAACCCGTCATGGTCGAGCGCCTGCCCGAGCTCATGCATGGCTTTTCCAATTATGTCGCCAATGCCGTCCGCCATGCGGCGGGCCGGGTCAGCATCATCATCGATCCGGGTGCCGAAAAGGTGCGCGTGACCGTTGCGGACGACGGCCCGGGCTTCCCGCCGGAACTGCTGCCACACCTCGGCGAGCCGTTCCTGGGCACAAGGACGGAAGTGCACGGGCTCGGCCTCGGCCTGTTCATTGCTACCAACTTGCTGGAGCGGACGGGGGCGCGTGTAAGCTTCGGCAATGCGCCGACAGGCGGGGCTCTGGTCGAAACCGTCTGGCCACGGCATCATATCGATGTCAGCGACTCCGAAGCCGCAGGGTAAAGGAACGAACATGGACGATCTGCCCCTTCCGTCGATTGGCCAGTTGCTGCTGGTGGACGACGACAATGCGTTCCGCCAGCGGCTCGGCGTGACGCTTGAACGGCGCGGCTTCACGGTGCTCTCGGCAGGCAGCATTGCCGAGGCGCGGATCGTCGCCGCGCAGTCGAAGCCCGCCTATGCCGTCGTCGACATGCGGCTGGACGACGGCAATGGCCTCGATTTCATCGACGAGCTTCGTGCCATGCATCCCGACGTCAAGGCGGTGATGCTGACGGGCTACGGCAATCTCGCGACGGCGGTTGCGGCGATCAAGACGGGGGCGATCGACTATCTGGCCAAGCCCGCCGACCCGGACGATATTGTGAAGGCATTGAACGCCGGGCTGGGCGAACGTCCAGACGCGCCGATCGAGCCGATGTCCGCCGACCGCGTGCGCTGGGAGCATATCCAGCGCGTGTATGAGCTTTGCGAGCGCAATGTGTCGGAGACGGCGCGCCGCCTGAAGATGCACCGGCGGACGTTGCAGCGGATTTTGGCGAAACGCAGCCCGCGCTAAACGGCTCAGCTGGTCGGCATGAACATCCACCAGCCGCTGTCGCTCACAGCATAGACTGGCATGTAGCGTCCGGCCTTGTCGGCCGGGACGAGATCGCGCGACTGGTTGTCGAGCACATAGCGGCCCGTCCCCAGATCGACTTCGAGGACCGCGTGCGAGGCGTTGAGGTCGAGATCCCGCACGATCGCAATGCGCATTGCCGAGGCCGGGATGCCCGCGTCGCGCAGCAGGGCCATCTTGGTGATCGCATAATCTTCGCAGTCGCCGCCGCGCGCGACGAATTCGGCCGGTGTCGCCCAATAGTCGGCACGGCCGTAATTGACCGAGTCCTCCCGGTACGGGATCGTGTTGACCGTGCGGTTGATCAGCTGCAACCGCGACAGCGGCGGCAGCGCGGCGGCAGCGCGTGCGGCCCGGCGGAGGCGCTCCAGACGTCCGGTATCGCAAGTTGTGCGCTCACTCGCCGAGGGGCCGCCTGCGGCGGGGCCGACGGCTTCACTGGCCGGGACTGACGCGAGTTCATGATAGTGCTGGCAGGGGTCGACCCGGCGGGCATTCATCGCCTGCCATTGCACGGTCAGCGCCGACACACCGGTCCGTTGATATTCATCCGCGCCGAACAATCCTGTCTGAGCCGAAACCGGCACCGACACCATCGCCAAGCAAAGCCACCCAAGAATCGCGCGCAAAGTCCGCTCCCCCCTGATGGTTCCCTGCTAATCCCGCAATTCATCGCTATGCAAGAACGGCTTAGCGGAATTGCGACGAGTAGGGGTCAGGCGTCGCCAAGCAGATAGGGATCGGCGATTTGTTGCAATCGGCTGGCCGCCCGCCGGGCGAATCGCAGTGTCTCAGCTTTGCGCCGCGCGGCGTTGAGCGCAACCCATGGCGCATCGCGCACCACCGCCGCATCGAACCGGTCTGCCGCAATCAGGCCGGCACGTTCGGGCATGAAGGCCGGCGTATCGAACAGGTCGCGCGCGAAGTCGCCGGGCACAGCCCAGAAAAAGCGATCACAATAGTCGAGATAATCGGGCCATTTGAGGTCGCCCTTGAGGTCGGCCATCGACACCTTGATTTCGACGAGCGTAAGCCGCCCGCTCGCATCGATCGCCAGCACGTCGGCGCGGCGGCCATTGCCGAGCGGCACTTCGCACAGCGACGCCGCACCCTGCCGGTGCAGCAGGCGACAGACGCCACGCGCAACATCAGCGGCAACGAGCGGCGGCGAGTCGGCAAGCGTGGTCATCGCGGCAGACTAACAGAACAGGGCGGGAACGGAAGCCCGGCGCTGCTCGCCGCTCGCGACAGACTGCGCCTAGCGGCGGGCGTAGAAGATGTGGTTGCCGATGGCGCTGACGCGCTTCATGCCCTGCCAGCCCGGCGCGACGCGCTTGGCGTGGAAGTAGGTCGCATCGGGCGCAACTTCGCGCCAGTTGCGGGTGGCCGCAACAACGGCAACGGCCTGGGCGACGCGCCAGTCGGCACCCGACGCCGGCGTGCGATAGGCAAAGCTGAACTGGCCCGGCTGACGCACGACACCGCAGACGCTGGACGCGAAGCGGCCCGACTCGACGCGATTCAGGATAACCTGGGCGACGGCGAGCTGGCCTTCGATGGGCTCACCCTTCGACTCGAAATAGACGGCGGTCGCGAGGCAGCGCACGTCGTCGGACAGTTCGGCCGACGGAAGGGCTGCAATCGAGCTGACCAGTTCGCGCAGCGAGCTGGGTTCGGGCTTGGCCTCGTCCTCGGGCATCACGACGCTGGCATCGGCGGCATCATTGCTGTCGATTGTCGTGGGCAGAACCGGGGCGGGCGAGAAGACGGCGAGTTGGAGTTCCTGCGGCGTTTGCCCAGGCAGCGTGTCGGCAAGCGCGGAAGTTGGCACCTGCGAGGCGGCGGCAACAAGAAGCGCGCTGGCGCTCATCAAAGCGACACGTAACGAAATTGGCATTCACCCTACCTGATGTGCGGCGACCGGAGGGGTGCTGGCCGCGGTCCCAACCGCTTATCGCCTGCATCTCCTGTCCCCGACTGGTGCGCGCGTCCCAAAAAACCTGCCGGACGCGAGACCTCATTCAAAGATGATCGGGCTTTGGCGGCGGGGTTCCAGCCAGTCAACCAACGAGGATCGGTTCGGCGATGAACCGTTCTGGAGACGGGATATCCAGTTCGACGACCCACAGGTCCGAATCGCGGCGGCGCTGCCGGGCAAGATAATCTTCGACTTCGACGTGTCGTTCCTTGGGTGCGGATAGGGCCTGCTGCCAAAGAAAGCCGCCGTCGGGCGCCGTGACTCGTTGCAGGACTCGTGTTGGCTGATCGTGACTGGCCAGTAACAGAATGACGCCGCCCGCCGAGGCGTCGCCCTTGGCGATGACGGTGGCGAAGCCGCCGGCGGAATTGACGGTGCGGATCAAGGCGTTGACCCAGAGCTGCGCCGACAGGCGCGGCGTCATGCGCCGAACCGGTCGGCGTAGGCGGGGAGCGAGGCGAGCGGGATGCGCGAGCGCATGAAGGTGCCGGTACCGCGCCCGACTTCCTCGCCCTCCCCATCGGTCAGCCAGCTCTCAGCAATCAGCACACGGCGCTGCCCGCTGACCCAGCGGCCCTCGGCAACGAGCGGCCCCTCGGGGACGGGGCGCGTCAGGAACAGGTTGAACGCCGTCGTCAGCACGAACATGTCAGTGACGAGGCTGTTGGCGGCGTAGAAAGCCGCGTCGTCGAGCATCTTGAAATAGATCGTGCCATGCGCGGCGCCGGCAGCATGAAACATCGCCGGCGTCACCTCGAATTCGATGCGGGTCCGGCCTTCGCCGATGACCTCGAGCCGCGAGGCGAAGGTCGAGTTGACCGGCGCAGACGCATAGAGCGCCTCAAGTGCCCGGAAATGGCGATCGTTCACTTGCTGGCCGCTTCGGCGATGCCGAGTCCCACCGCCCTGTCGCCGAACCGCGCGAGTGCGGCAGCCGTGCCTTCGGCGAAGACGATGCCCATGAAGCGCCCTTCGACCCAGGCGACGACGCCGGGGAAGCGGCCGAAGCGCGACAGTTCAACATGGATGGGCGTCGCCAGCGGGAAGGCGGTGTCGCATTCGACGCGGCAGCCGCCGACCGACACGTCGCGGATGCGGCAGGGATAGGTGCGGCGCATGTGTATGATCGATCCGGCCAGAACGACCGTACTGCGCTTTGCTTCGCGTTCGTCGGTCATGGCCGCCCCTTCGCTCAGGCCGCGCGCCGCGGCTGACCCTCGCTGCTGGTCAGCATAGCATAAAGCGCATCGGCCGAGGTGGAACCCCGTAGCTTCGACACCAGTGCCGCGTCGCGGAACATGCGGCTGACGCGCGCCAGCGACTTCAGATGGTCGGCCCCCGCGCCTTCAGGCGCGAGCAGCATGAAGACGAGATCGACGGGCTGGCCGTCGATCGCATCGAAGTCGACGGGCGTCACTAGCCGCGCGAACAGGCCGAACACCTGCGGCAGACCGTCGAGCTTGCCGTGCGGGATCGCCGAACCGCCACCAAAGCCGGTCGAGCCAAGCTTTTCCCGCTCGGTCAGCGTCTTCAATATCGCCGCCTCGTCGAACCCGGTGCGCGCCGCCGCACGCTGCGCAAGCGCGGTCAGCAGCTGCTTCTTGGTCGCCGCGCGCAGGTCCGCGACGATCGCCGCAGGGTCGAGGATTTCGGAGAGCGTCATGCCAGGATCAGCCGCGCGGCTCGACCCAGCCGATATTGCCGTCCTCGCGCCGGTAAACCATGTTCATCGCGCCGGTCTTGCTGTTCTTGAACAAAAGCGCCGTGGTGTTGCGCAGGTCGAGCATCATCACCGCGTCGGAGACGCTGCTGTCCGGGATGTCGGCGCGCGTCTCGGCGATGATGACGGGATTGTCGCCCGGCTCTTCCGGCTCGGGAGCCTGGAAGACGGTGTAGCCCGCGTCGAATTCGACATCGGGAACCGCGCCGCGCGCGCCGGAGCCGGCCGAGTGGCGATCCTTGAGGCGCTTCGAATAGCGGCGGAGCTGGGTCTCGATGCGGTCGGCCGCAGCGGCGAACGCCTGGCCGGCTTCGGAATTGCGCGCCGAGCCCTTCATGACGATGCCGTTCACCGGCAGCACGATTTCGCAGACGAAGCCTGCGTCATGCGGTCCGGGCTGCAGCGTCACATTGGCCGAAACGGCGCGCGAATGCAGCTTTTCGGCAAGACCTTGCAAGCGGTCGGTCGCCAAAGTCCGGAAAGCCTCGCCGACGTCCACTCCATGACCTGAAACGCGGATGTCCATGCGATCCCTCCTTGGCTGTTGCGGCAGCGCACCGCCCGGAACAGGCGGCGGCTCTATGCCTGCATGACGTGGGGAGTCAACGTACGGCTGGCAAGGAGGTTCAGGCCATGAGCCAGACAGGGTCTTTCAGTTTCGCGACGAACGCCGCATGCGCTGCGAGTTCGGCCGGCGAGGCGTGGTGGGCGCGGGCAGCATGGAAGGTGCGTTCGATCGTGACCGACACCTCTTCCACCTCGGCTGCGGCGAGTTCGAAGCCGATCTGCCGGCCGCCCATGAGTTCGACATAGACCTGCGCGAGCAGCTGCGCGTCGAGCAGCGCGCCATGATGCGTGCGCATCGACCGGTCGATCGCGAACCGCGTGCACAGCGCGTCGAGACTATGCTTGGCGCCCGGGAATTTGGTGCGTGCGATCGCCAGCGTATCGGTGGCGCGCTCGGCAAACACCGGCGGCTTGCCGCAGCGCTTGAGTTCGGCGTTGAGGAAGTTGAGATCGAACGAGGCATTGTGCGCAACGAGCGGCGCATCGCCGACAAAGTCGAGAAACTCGTCGATGATGTCGGCGAAGCGCGGCTTGTCGGCGAGGAATTCGGCGGTCAGGCCGTGGATCGCGACGACTTCGGCGGGCACGTCGCGCTCGGGGTTCAGGTGCCGGTGAAAATGCCGCCCGGTCTCGACGCGGTGGATCAGCTCGATACAGCCGATCTCGACGAGACGGTGGCCATCCGCCGGCGATAGGCCCGTGGTTTCGGTGTCGAAGACGATTTCCCGCATCGCCCGAGTCTAGCGCCGCCAGAGTCACCGAGGCAAGCGACCAAGCGCCGGACCGCGCGCCAAGTGTGATTTCGCCCGCGCCCGGTTTCGATGACGACATCGGCGAGACGGCGCTTCTGCGCATCGGCCATCTGGGTCTTTAGGATCGCCGCGAACTTGTCCGCCGTCATGCCGCCGCGTGCGAGCACGCGGGCGCGCTGGACCCGGGCCGGAGCGGAGACGACGACGGTCAGATCGCATTTGCGCCAGCCATCCTTTTCAAAGAGCAGCGGCACGTCGAGCACGACGATGTCCTTCGCCCGGTGTTGCGCCATGAACCGCGCCTGCGACGCGCCGACCAGCGGGTGCAGGATGCGCTCCAGATCCCGGAGCGCGCCGTTGTCGGCGAACACCGCTGCGCCGAGCTTGATCCGGTCGAGGCCGCCCGCATGGGTGGTGCCGGGGAAGCGGGCTTCGATGGCGGGGAGGGCGTGGCCGCCGGGACCTTGCATGAGGCGAACGGCTGCATCGGCGTCGAACACGGGGACGCCAAGGCGGCGGAACATCGCCGCGACGGTCGATTTGCCCATGCCGATGGAGCCGGTGAGGCCGACGATGATCATGAGGAAGCTCGCGCGGAGGCGCGGAGGCGCGGAGACGTCATGCGGTCAGCAACGCGCGGAGTTCGGCGTCATGTTCGCGCGGGGCGGGTTGGCCGAAGAAGAGTTCGAAGGCGGCTGCGGCCTGACCGATGAGCATTTGCAGGCCGTCGATGGTACGGAGGCCGCGCGCTCGGGCGGCAGCGAGGAGGGGTGTTTCTAGGGGTGCGTAAACCGCGTCGAACACGATTCCCGTCTCGGGCATAGCTGAGAGATCGAGATCGAGGGGCGGCTGGCCGGTCATTCCGAGGCTCGTCGCGTTGAACAGCAGGTCGGCGGCGGGACGGACTTGATCGATCCCGACGACCTTCGGGTGAAGGGCGCGCGCCTTCTCGAGGCTGCGATTGGCGACAGTGACTTGCGTGATGCGAAGGTCGCGAAAGGCGGCGAGTGCAGCGAGCGCGGCCCCACCTGCCCCGATCAACACGGCGCTCTCGCCTGAGAATCCAGCTGCCCGCAGCGATTCGGTGATCCCCGCAACATCGGTATTGAACCCAGTCAGTCCGGTCGCATTGCCGACGATGCAATTGACCGCTCCGATCGACTTGGCCGCAGGATCAAGGCCATCGAGATGTGTCTGCACCGCCTGTTTGTGCGGGATGGTGACATTGCACCCACGCCACGCTCCGTCTCCGCGTCTCCGCGTGAAATAATCGGCCAGCTCGTCGGGACGCACGTGGGTTTTGCGGTATTCGGCGTCGATGCCGAGTTTTTTGAGCCAGAAATTGTGGATCAGCGGGGATTTGGAGTGGGCGATGGGGTCGCCGATGACCTCGGCGTAGGGGCGGGTCATGGGTGGTGGGCTCGTGGGGTGAGCGTCCCCTCCCCGCTGGGGAGGGGTAGGGGTGGGTGGTTGAGGCATGTGCTAACATTTGAGGATGGGGCGAAGGGGATGGCCCCACCCCTGCCCCTCCCCAAGGGGGAGGGGACGCGAGTGGCGAGGGCGTGGGTGCTCATATCCCGATCACGCCCCGCACCCGCAGATAATCCAGCACGGCGAGCAGCGGCAGGCCGAGGATGGTGAAATGGTCGCCGTCGATGTCGGTGAACAGTTGCGCGCCGAGCGCTTCGAGGCGGTAGCTGCCGATGCAGCCGAGAACGGCCTCGCCCTCGCGCGCGAGATAGTCGGCGAGGAAGGCGTCGGAAAAGTCGCGCACCTTGAGCTTGGCCTTACCGACGTCGCGCCAGACCGCGCGGCCGTCCTCGGCGATCACGGCGGCGGAAAACAGCTTGTGCTTGCGGCCGCGCAGCGTGCGCAGCTGCTCTGCCGCGGCGGCGAGAGACTCGGGCTTGTCGAGCGCGAAGCCGCCGGGGTCTTCGAGCACCTGGTCGGCACCGAGCACAAGCACGTCCGGCCCCAGCCGCCGCGACAGTTTGACGGCCTTCGCTTCGGCAAGCGCATCGGCGAGCGAGCGCGGGCTCGCGCCTTCCTGCAGCAGCGCGCGTTTGAGTTCGACCTCGTCGACCTGCGGCGCGACCGCTTCGAACGGCACGCCAGCAGCGTCTAGCATCGCGCGGCGCGCCGGGCTCGTGGAGGCAAGGATCAGTTTCATGCCGGGGTCAGTCCATTTTCCGCGCGTTGCTGATGCAGGTTGATCACCGCCGCGGCGGTTTCCTCGATGCTGCGCCGCGTCACGTCGATGACCGGCCAGTCATTGTCAGCGAACATGCGCCGCGCATAGGCGAGTTCCTTGTTGACGGCATCGGGATCGACATAGTCGCTTTCGGTCGAGCTCCCCATCGCCAGCACACGATTGCGGCGCACCTGGACGAGCCGTTCGGGCGCGGTGGTCAGGCCGACGACGAGCGGTTTGACCAAAGTGTAGAGATTGGCCGGCGGCGGGCTTTCCGGGACGATCGGGATATTCGCAGTCTTGTAGCCACGATTGGCGAGGTAGATCGAGGTCGGCGTTTTCGAGGAGCGCGACACACCGGCGAGCACGATATCCGCCTCCTCCCAATCCTCCGACGCCTGCCCATCGTCATGCGCGATCGTATAATGGATCGCCTCGACCCGCGCATAATAAGCGGCGTCCATCAGATGCTGGCGACCGGGCTTAGACTGGGCGGCCTGGCCGAGCACACGACTGAGGCCATCGAATACCGGATCGAGCGCCGACACCATTGGCAGGCCGAGCGCACCGCAGCGCATCTCGAGCCGCCGCCGGACGTTCGGATTGACGAGGGTATAGAGGACAAGGCCGGGCCGCTTCGCCACCTCCTCGATCACGCGATCGAGATGACCTTCCGAGCGGACCATCGGCCAGAAATGTTTGATGGCCTCGACGCCATCGAACTGCGCGAGGCCCGCCTTGGCGATCGCCTCGAGTGTCTCGCCGGTCGAATCGGAGACCAGATGCAGATGAAGCCGGCTCACACGTCCCCGCTTGTGGATAAAGCTGTGCCCACAGGCTTAGGCATCACGCTGCCTGCGGGCAAGCACCGGCGGCCACGGACTCGGCCCACGCCGGACTCACACTCCATCCACATGGGGACAGCGCAAAAGCGCCGCCTGTGGATAACGGGGGGAAGCGGCCAGCCTGTTGATTCTCCGCGAGTCGCGGCGCGGCTTGCCTGTTGGCGGAATCGCGGATGGCGTTTAAACCCCGTTGCCAGACGCTCTACTACCGCTTCTCCCTTATTCTTAGATAAAGAGATTAGCAGAAGAGTGATGGGGGGACCGTGACCGACAAAGCCTTGCTCGCCGTTTTGAAGGGCGAGAGACGCGATCCGCCGCCGGTGTGGCTCATGCGCCAGGCGGGGCGCTATCTGCCCGAATATCGCGCGCTGCGGGCCGAGAAGGGCGGCTTTCTCGCGCTCGTCTATGACAGCGCCGCCGCCGCCGAGATCACGTTGCAGCCGCTACGCCGCTTCGGGTTGGACGGAGCGATCCTGTTCTCGGACATTTTGATCGTGCCCTATGCGATGGGCCAGGGCCTGAGTTTCGGTGTCGGCGAGGGACCGAAGCTGGAGCCGGCGCTGTCGAATGGCGACTGGTCGCAGCTGGTGCCGAAGCCCGAACTGCTGACGCCGATCTATGAGACGGTGCGTCGCGTCGTTGCCGAACTGCCCGAGGGCGTGACAATGCTCGGCTTCGCGGGCAGTCCGTGGACGGTCGCAACCTACATGGTGGCGGGCCATGGCTCGAAGGATCAGGCGGAGACGCGGCGGCTCGCCTATACCGATCCGGCGGCGTTCGGGTCGTTGATCGACCGCATCGCCGAGGTCACGGTCGAGTATCTGTGTGGGCAGATCGAGGCCGGGGCAGAGGCGGTGCAGCTGTTCGACAGTTGGGCGGGAACGCTCAGCCCTGCGCAGTTCGAGCGCTGGGTCGTGCAGCCCAATGCGGCGATCGTGAAGGCCGTGAAGGCGCGGCATCCGGCGGTGCCGATCATCGGCTTTCCCAAGGGCGCAGGTGCGAAACTCGTGCGCTATGCCGAAGGCACCGGTGTCGATGCGGTCGGGCTCGACGAGACGGTCGATTCCGTCTGGGCGAATGCGGCGCTGCCCGAAGGGCTACCGGTGCAGGGCAATCTGGATCCGCTCGCGCTGATCTCCGGCGGGCGGTCGCTCGACGAGGCGGTCGCAGCGATCCGCGCTGCCTTCCCGGCGCGGCCGCACATCTTCAACCTCGGCCACGGCATCCTGCAGGAGACGCCGGTCGAGCATGTCCACCAGCTGCTGAAGGGACTGCGGGGATGATCGGCTGGCTCGGCGACGCCTACCCCTGGGTCAAGGCGCTGCACATCATCGCGGTGATTTTCTGGATCGCCGGGCTGTTCATGCTGCCGCGCTTCCTCGTCTACCATATGGCGAGCCCGCCCGGCACGCCCGAGGATGTCCGCTGGATCGAGCGCGAGCGGCGGATCATGAATATCATCATCAATCCCGGCATATATGCCGTCTGGGGCTTCGGCCTCGCGCTGGCGCTCAACATCGGCTGGGCGCAGGGGTGGCTGCTCACCAAGATCGCGATCGTGCTCGCGCTGTCGGGCTATCACGGCTGGCTGTCGGCCACGCGCAAGAAGTTCGCAGCAGGCGAACGGCCCTATGCGGAGAAAACGCTGCGGTTGTTGAACGAGGTGCCGGCGCTGGCGACGATTCTGGTGGTGATCCTGGTGATCGTGCGGCCGTTCTGAACCTTCCCCTCTCCCTTGAGGGGAGAGGCGACTCAGCGCCGTTAGGGCGCTGAGCGGGTGAGGGTGGAAGCCAGTGCGATGACGAGAAGCCACCGCTTCCACCGTTACCCCGCTCGCCTGCCGGCGAGTCGCCCTCTCCCCTCAAGGGAGAGGGGCTATTACCCCCGTTGACACCCCGCCCGCCCCCGCTTATCTCCCCCACTCAGGCAGGCCATTCGCGCCGCCGTTTTTCCCGGCCGTCGATTTCCCTCGTCACCTCCATCCGGCCGGACG